>DATKKF010000065.1:0-24906 GCA_035543115.1 Myxococcaceae bacterium | reverse complement strand
GTCAGGACCCGGACATCTCCAGCGTGGTGTCGTTCATTGGCGGAGGGCCGGGCGGCGGCGGGGCGAACACCGGCTCGCTCTTCATCACCCTCAAGCCGCGGCCCCCCCGCCGGGTCACCGCCGATCAGATCATCGCCCGGCTCCGCCCCAAGCTCTCCAAGCTGGTGGGCATCAACCTCTTCATGCAGGCCGCGCAGGACGTCCGGGTGGGGGGCCGGCTGGCCCGGACTCAGTACCAGTACACCATCCAGGATCAAGACCTCACCGAGCTGAACACCTGGGCCCCCCGGGTCTTCGAGCGGTTGAAGCTGCTGCCCGAGCTCACCGACGTCGCCACCGACCAGCAGTCGGCCGGCCTCGCGCTGCAGCTCTCCATCGACCGTGACAGCGCCGCCCGCCTGGGGGTGAGCGTCCGCGACGTGGACAGCGCGCTCTACGACGCGTTCGGCCAGCGGCAGGTCTCGGTCACCTACGGGCAGGCCAACCAGTACCGGGTGGTGATGGAGGTGACCCCGGCATACCTCGAGGACGAGGAGACGCTCGGGAAGCTCTACCTCCGCTCCAGCTCGGGGGGCCTGGTCCCCCTCTCGGCGCTGACCACCGTCACCCGGGGCAACCTCCCGACCTCCATCAACCACCAGGGCCAGTTCCCCTCGGTGACCCTGTCCTTCAACCTCTTGCCCGGGAAGTCACTGAGCGACGCGGTGAAGGCGATCGAGGTGGCCGAGCAGGAGATCCGCCTGCCCGCCAGCGTCCAGGGCGGCTTCACCGGGACGGCGCAGGCGTTCCAGCAATCGCTGTCCAGCCAGCCGATGCTGATCCTCCTGGCGCTGCTGGCGGTCTACATCGTCCTGGGCGTGCTCTACGAGAGCTACGTCCATCCGGTGACCATCCTCTCCACCTTGCCCACCGCCGGGGTCGGGGCGCTGCTGGCGCTGATGCTCACCGGGACCGACCTGAGCATCGTGGCGCTGATCGGGATCATCCTCCTCATCGGCATCGTGAAGAAGAACGCAATCATGATGGTGGACTTCGCGGTGGAGGCCGAGCGGAGCGAAGGGCTGTCCACGCGCGACGCCATCCTCAAGGCCTCCGAGCTGCGCCTCCGCCCCATCCTCATGACCACCCTGGCGGCGCTCTTCGGGGCGCTGCCCCTGGCGCTGGGCTCGGGCCTGGGCTCGGAGCTGCGCAAGCCGCTGGGAATCAGCGTGGTGGGCGGGCTGCTCCTGAGCCAGCTGCTCACGCTCTACACCACGCCGGTCATCTACCTCCTGATGGACCGCTTCTCGCGCCGCCGACCGGAGCCGGGGACTCACCCCGCCCAGGTGCCGGTCACCGCCGGCTAGGGACCGTGGGCAGTTTGGCTTGCGCCTGGCGGGTCGCCGGGTGAACACACGGCCCATGGTCGAGACGCCCATCCAGGTGGAGCGAGGCGCGCAGATGTTCCCCCGGCTGAGCGAGGCCCAGCTCCAGCGGGTGGCGCAGTACGGCACGAGGCGTCGGGTCCGGGCCGGCGAGGTCCTGTTCCAGCAGGGCGACGAGGGGGTGCACTTCTACGTCGTGCTCGAGGGCGCTCTGGACATCGTCCAGCCCGACGGGGCGGGGGAACGGCTCATCGTCCGTCATCAGGCCGGGGAGTTCAGCGGGGAGACCACCATGCTCTCGGGCCGGCGGGCGCTGGCGACCGCAAGGATGTACGGCGACGGCGAGGTGGCCGACGTCACGCCTGCCGGCCTCCGGCAGCTGGTGGTGACCGACGCCGAGCTGAGCGAGCTGTTGATGCGGGCCTTCATCCTCCGGCGGGTGGCGCTGATCAGCAACCACCTGGGGGACGTGGTCCTCGTCGGCTCGCGTCACGACGCGGGAACGCTGCGGATCGAGGAGTTCCTCACTCGCAACGGCCATCCCCACGCCTACCTGGACGTGGATCGGGACGAGGGCGGGAGGGCGATCCTCGAGCAATTCCAGCTCCAGCCCAGAGACATCCCGGTCCTGATCTGCCGCGGAACCCGGGTCCTCAAGGCCCCGACCAATGCCGAGGTGGCGGAGTGCCTGGGGTTCAACGCCTCCATCCAGACCGAGAAGGTCCGCGACGTGGTGGTGGTGGGCGCGGGCCCGGCCGGGCTCTCGGCGGCGGTGTACGCGGCGAGCGAGGGGCTGGACGTGCTGGTGCTCGAGGCGAACGCTCCCGGCGGGCAGGCCGGCTCGAGCTCGAAGATCGAGAACTACCTCGGCTTCCCCACCGGGATCTCCGGGCAGGCGCTGGCCGGGCGGGCGTTCGCCCAGGCACAGAAGTTCGGCGCGGACGTGGCAATCGCCCGGACGGCGCGCAGCGTCGAGTGCGGCGGCCGCCCGTACGTGCTCGAGCTGGACGACGGCAGCCGGGTGCGGGCCCGCACGGTGGTCATCGCCAGCGGGGCGCGCTACCGGAAGCTGGAGGTGCCGAACCTCGCCAAGTTCGAGAACGCGGGCGTCTACTACGGGGCCACCTACGTGGAGGCGCAGCTCTGCGAGGGCGAGGAGGTGGTGGTCATCGGCGGCGGCAACTCCGCCGGACAGGCCGCGGTGTACCTGTCGGGCATCGCCCGCCACGTGCACATGCTGGTGCGCTCGGGGGGTCTGGCGGAGACGATGTCTCGCTACCTCATCCGGCGGATCGAGGAGAGCCCGGCCATCACCCTGCGCACCCGGACGGAGATCGTGGGACTCCTGGGCGACGGCGCGCTGGGAGCGGTGCACTGGCGGAACAACGCCACCGGTGAGACCGAGGAGCGTCCGGTGGGCCACGTGTTCTGCATGATGGGAGCCGACCCGAGCACCGGATGGCTTGGCGGCTGCGTGGTGCTGGACGACAAGGGCTTCGTGAAGACGGGCCAGGACCTCGGTGCCGAGGAGCTGGCCAGCGGCGGATGGCCACTCTCCCGTCCCCCGCTGCTGCTCGAGACCTCCCGGCCCGGCATCTTCGCGGTGGGCGACGTGCGCTCGGGAAACGTCAAGCGCGTCGCCTCGGCGGTGGGCGAGGGGAGCATCTCCATCCAGCTCGTCCACCGGGTGCTCGCCGGCCTGAGCGCCGCCGGCTGAGGGGGGAGCGCTGACCCCGATCGGCCTGGCCCGGCTTCGGTCCCGGGGTAGGCTCCTCGCTCCCGTGACCTGCGCCCGCGGATTCCGCTCACTCCTCCTCGTCACCGCGCTCCTCGCCTCCGGTCACGCCGCGGCCCAGGACGCGTTCGAGATCCAGGTCTACGACGCCGTCACCGCCGGCCCGCTCGAGGCCGGGCTGGAGATCCACCTCAACCACTTCTTCCAGGGGACGACCGAGCCGTCGCCGGAGGGCGAGGTCCCCACCGAGCACCTCACCCACCTCACCTTCGAGCCGCACCTCGGGCTCACCACCTGGTGGGAGCTCGGGCTCTACCTCCAGACCGTGCTCCGCCCGGACGGAGGCTGGGACTCGGGCGGGGTAAAGCTCCGGACCAAGTTCCGGTGGCCCGAGCCGGTGGGCGCGTTCCGCTTCGCCCTCAACTTCGAGCTGGCACGGGTCTCCAAGCGCTACGAGGCCGCCGGCTGGAGCGGCGAGATCCGGCCGATCGTCGACGCGCGCTGGGGCCGGTGGTACTTCTCGGTCAACCCCATCATCGGCTGGACCTTCGCTGGCCCCGATGCGTGGAAGCCGGACTTCGAGCCCGCGACCAAGGTGAGCTTCGAGGTGAGCAGAAGCTGGGCGGTGGGGTTCGAGACCTACTCGGCCTTTGGTCAGTTCGGGAACTTCCTGCCCTGGGACCAGCAGACCCACCGGGTGTTCGCGGTGATCGACTCTGCCTGGGGCTGGTTCGCGCTCAACTTCGGCGTGGGGTACGGAACCGGGCCCGAGAAGTGGATCGCCAAGGCGATCTTCACCTTCGCCCCTCCCGAGGAGTCCCCCGAGAGCCCGCAGCCGCGCTGAGCCAGTTCCTCAGTGCATGTGCCAGCCGTGGCTGGCGACCATCAGCTGCCCGGTCAGCGCGGCGCTGGGGAACGCGGCGAGGTCGATGGCCAGCTGGGCGATGTCCTCCAGGGTGGTGAACTCGCCGTCCACGGTGTTCCCGAGCATCACTTTCTTCACCACCTCGTCCTCGCTGATCCCCAGGGTCTTCGCCTGCTCGGGGATCTGCTTCTCCACCAGCGGGGTCCGGACGAAGCCCGGGCAGATGACGTTGGTGCGGACGCCGATCTTCGCCCCCTCCTTGGCCGCGGCCCGGGCCAGGCCGAGCAGCCCGTGCTTGGCGGCGACGTAGGCGGACTTGAGCGGCGAGGCCTCCACGCTGTGGACGCTGCCCATGTAGAGGAGGAGCCCACCTTTCCCGGACGACTGCCAGTGGCGCATCGCCGCGCGGGTGAGGAGGAACCCACCGTCGAGGTGGATGGCGAGGACCCGCCGCCAGTCGGCCAGCGCGAACTCGGTGATGGGGGCGATGTGCTGAACGCCGGCGTTGCTCACCGCCACGTCGAGCCGACCCAGGGCGCGCACGGTGTCCGCCAGGCCCTTCTCCACCTGCTCCTCGGAGGCCACGTCCATGAGGAGCGCCAGGGCGCGGCCGCCCCGCTGCTCGATGCCCTTGGCCACTGACCGGGCGCCGTCGAGGTTCACATCGGCCAGCGCCACCGCGGCTCCCTCGCGGGCAAAGCCCTCGGCCATCGCCCGCCCCAGGCCTCCGCCGCCACCCGTCACCAGCATCACCCGTCCGGAGAGTCGCATCGTCCGCCTCCTGCCGCCCTGGTGCAGCCGCGGCGGGCCGGAGTCTGCCCCACCCGGGACCCGACCGGCCACGTCGACGTCGTCTGCTCCACTGCCCGCTGCACCGTGGCTCCCGGTCGCCCCCGCTCCTGGGCTAAGGAGCAGGGCCTTTCTGCTGGGGGAGGTGATCTCCGATGAAGCGCGACCTGCTCGCGGTCTCGATGGTGCTCGGCAGCGTGGCGATGGCCGAGGATCCCGACTGGTCCAAGGTCGAGGTGAAGGTGGTCCCCGTCGCCGGCGGCGTGTCGATGCTGGTGGGCCAGGGCGGGAACATCGGGGTGACCACCGGGAAGGACGGAATCTTCCTCATCGACGACCAGTTCGAGCCGCTCCTGCCGAAGATCCGCGCGGCGGTGAAGACGCTCGCCGACGGACCGATTCGCTTCGTGGTCAACACCCACTTCCACGCAGACCACACCGGCAGCAACGCCAAGCTGGGCGAGGCCGGGGCGGTCATCCTGGCGCAGGAGAACGTCCGGAGGCGCCTGGGCATGGAGCGCATCCACCCACAGACCAAGGAGCGGACCCCGGCCAAGCCACCCGAGGCCTGGCCCCTGGTGACCTACGCCAGCGGGATCAACCTCTACCTGAACGGCGACGAGCTGGAGGTCATCCACCTCGCCCGGGCCCACACCGATGGAGACTCGATCATCCGCTTCCGGAAGGCGAACGTGGTCCACATGGGGGACACCTTCTTCAACGGGATGTATCCCTTCATCGACGTGGACAGCGGCGGCTCCATCGACGGGATCATCGCCGCGGCCGACCAGGTGCTCCCCACCATCGACGACCGGACCAGGCTCATCCCCGGCCACGGCCCGCTCGGGACGAAGACCGAGCTCCGGGCCTACCGCGACATGCTCGCCGGGATCCGCGATCGGGTGAAGGCCTTGATCGCCCAGGGCAGGACGCTGGACCAGGTCATCGCGGCCAAGCCGACGGCGCAGTGGGACGCGACCTGGGGCAAGGGCTTCATCGCCCCCGACATCTTCACCGCCGTCGTCCACCGGAGCCTGACCGAGGCCAAGACCACGGGGCCGAAGTGACCGAACCCTCGCCGCCGGAGGGAGCTCCGGGGGCGAAGCGCCCGGTGTCCATCTTCCTGACGGTGGCCTGCGCCTTCGCCGGGCTGGCCGATCTCCAGGCGTTCTCCTTCGCCTTCTCGCGCGAGAACCGGCAGCGGTTCGCCGCCACGCCCTGGATCATCCCGGTGGGCGCCGCGGTCGCACTGCTGCAGATCGCCTGCCTGGTGCTCCTCTGGCGCGGGCGACGGGTGGGCCTGTTCGGGTTTCTCGGCCTGGCGGTGGTCCAGGCGCTCGCGCTGGCCCCGGTGGTGGGCGCGTGGGCGCTCTGCTCCCTCCTGCCCTCGGTGCTGGTGGCGGCGGCCGGGGCGTGGAACTGGGAGCGGCTACGCTAGCGGCCGGTCGGCCTCTTCAGACCGGCTCGACCACCACCGCGGTGCCGTAGCAGAGCACCTCGGTCACTCCTGCCGAGATCTCGGTCGCGTCGTAGCGCGCGCCGATGACCGCGTTGGCGCCGATCTGCCGCGCGTGCAGGGCCATCAGCTCGAAGGCCTCGCGCCGCGCCTGCTCGCACATCTCGGTCCAGAGGGTGATGTTCCCGCCGAACAGGGTCTGCAGCCCGGCGACGAAGGTGCCAACGATGTTGCGGGAGCGAACCACGATGCCCCGCACCACGCCCAGGTTCCGGAGCACCCGGTGGCCCGGGAGCTCGAAGGTGGTGGTCACCCGGTCCAGCGGGAGCGTGGACAGGTTGGTCAGCGGGGCACGGCTGCTCATGGTCGGCCTCCGGACGGCGGGGCGGCCCGAGGGTAGCCGGGACCGGGGTGGCTCCCTAGCCTTTTCCGGCCAGGCGCGCACGGCGACTCGCACCGCACCGGCGGCTTCCAGGGCGGGCAGCCCGAGTTGGTCCGCGGCCCTTCGCCGACGGGGCTCGAGGTGCGCCTCAGGCGGGCGAGGCGCTGGCTCGGCTTCGCCGCGGGAGCGCTCGCGCTCTGGGCATTCCGCCGCGCGCTCGAGGAGCCCCGAGGGTCTCGGGCTGGGACACCACGCGGCGGAGGAGCCTCGTCAGGGCCCGCCGCTCGGTGGGGCGCAGCACCGCCAGGACCGGCGCCGTGGCCTGATCGACCAGCGGCCGCATCTGACGGAACCAGCGGAGCCCCGCGCCGGTCAGCTCCACCCGCCGGCGGCGGCGGTCCGCGGGATCGGTGCCCCGGGTGGTGAGCCCCTTGCGCTCCAGCTCGTCCAGCTGCCGCGACACGCCGGCCGGATGCTGTGCCGAGGCGTCGGCGAGCTCGCGCTGGGTCAGCGGGCCCAGCTCGGCCAGACGGTTCACCAGCGTCCAGGCCACCACCGACTCGCCCCGCGCGGCCAGCACCCGGGCTGCGGCGATCCAGAGCCGGCGGCGGGTCTGCCCCACGAGCCGGACCAGGTCCGCCGTGGCGCGATCTGCCTCGTGCTCTGGGCGGGAGGAAGGGCGCATCCGGGCCGTCACGCTCGTAGCGTCCCCTCCCGGGGCATGTCCAGCGTCTGGGGACCGCGACCCGGGAATTCCGCCAGCGGTCGCCCACTTCGGCAGGCGAATGACGCGGCGGGGCGCTATACGGCTGCGCCGCCGTTTCACCCCCACGACACCCCCAGGAGTCGGAACAGGTGAGCACATCCCGGAATCCACATCGTGCCCGCGGAGTCCTCGCGCTCGCGCTGCTGATGACCGCCTCGGCCACGGGCCAGCAGCCCTCCTCCACGCCGCTGCTCAGCGTGGACGCCGGCGCGCGCTCGGCGACCTCCACCTCCCCGGACGCGGTCCGGCCGGTGGCCCGGCAGATCAGCTTCCGGGAGGCCGTGGCCGAGGCCATCGAGCGCAACCCCAGCGCACGGGTGGCGGTGGAGGACATCCGGCGGGTGGGCGGCATCATGGAGGAGATCCGGGCCGCCTCGCTCCCCACCCTCAGCGTCAACGCGACCTACACCCGGCTGAACAAGGACCGGACGTTCCAGACCAGCGGCTCGGATGGCGGGACCGAGAACGTGGTGGTGGCGAGCAAGGACTCGGTCAACGTCAACGGCGTGCTGTCCATCCCCATCATCGCCCCGCAGGCCTGGTCCAACTGGACGCGGGCCGCGGATCAGCTGGACACCTCGCGGGCCTCGGCGCGCGACGTGCAGCGCACGGTGGCCATCACCACCGCCCGCGCTTACCTCACCATCTTCGCCCAGAAGCGGCAGGTAGAGGTCAACCGCCAGGCCCGGGACAACTCGCTCGCCCACCTCCAGTACGCGGATGCACGGCTGCGCGGGGGCATCGGGAACCGGATCGACTGGGCGCGCGCCGGGGAGGATCTCGAGTCCAACGAGGCCATCCTCCAGACCAGCTACGCCAACCTCTACCGGAGCCAGGAGGCGCTCGGCATCCTCCTCGGAGAGAACGAGCCGGTGGACGTGGCGGAGATCCCGGACATCCCGGTGCCGCCGACGCTCGAGCAGGCCCTGGAAGAGGCCGCGGGCCGCGCCGACGTCCTGCTCTTCCAGCAGCAGGAGCGCGCCGCCGACCGGTCGCTGAACATGAGCTGGACCGAGTACCTGCCCGACATCACCATCGTCGGCCAGCCCTTCTTCCAGAAGCCATCGTCGCTCACCACGCCCGAGACCGGGTGGCAGGCCCAGGCGCTCTTCACCTGGTACATCTTCGACGGCGGCGCGCGCTACGGCCGCACCCACCAGCGTGAGGCCCAGCTCGCGCAGGCCCGTATCCAGCTCGAGTCGGCGTCGCGCCAGGCCAGCTCGGACGTCCGGAGCGCCCTGGACAACGTCGAGCGCACCAGCGCGGCGGTGGAGCGCTCGCGGAACTCGGCCCGGCTGGCGAACGACGCGATGCGCCTGGCCGACGTGGCCTACCGGGCGGGCGCGAGCACCAACCTCGAGCTCATCGACGCGCAGCGGCGGGCCCGCGACGCGGAGACGCTCGCCAACATCGCCGAGGACAACCAGCGACAGGCCCAGCTGGACCTGCTCGCCGCGGCCGGCCGCTTCCCGGCTCAGTTGCAGGCGCAGGCGGCGCCTGCTCGCTGACCGACGGGATCCTGTAAGAAATTCTCACCTGGCCGGAAACGGCCGGTCATGAAACACTGGAAGATATGTACCTTCGGTATTCATCTGACCGGCGCACGCTGGCCTGGGCCTTGGCCATGCCGATCGTCGCGCTCGCGCCGTACGTTCGACCCGAGCTCGGAATCTGGCTCTGTCCGCTGAGCTGCTACCTGGCGCTGTCGGCGGGAGTCATCGCCCACAACCACAACCACACGCCGACCTTCCGCGGCCGCAAGCTCAACGCCGCCTTCGGCAACTGGTTGAGCATCTTCTACGGCTACCCCACCTTCGCCTGGGTTCCGACGCACAACCTGAACCACCACAAGTTCGTGAACAAGGCGGGTGACGCGACCATCACCTGGCGTTTCACCAACAAGCACAACGCGGTGGTGGCGGCGACCTACTTCTTCGTCTCCAGCTGGTACCAGTCCGAGCCCATCCGCGACTACATCCAGAAGGCCAAGGAGAAGAACCCGCAGCTGTACCGGACCATCATGGGGCAGTACCTGCTCTTCGTGGGGACGCACCTGGCTCTGCTCTCGCTGGCCATCGCCCTGCACGGCTGGCGGACCGGGTTCATCGTCTGGGGGCTGATGTTCCTCATCCCGGCGGTCTTCGCGCTGTGGACCATCATGCTCTTCAACTACATCCAGCACGTGCACACCGACCCCTGGAGCGAGCACGACCACTCGCGGAGCTTCGTCTCGCCAGTGCTGAACTTCCTGCTCTTCAACAACGGGCTCCACTCGGCGCACCACGAGATGGCCGGCGCGCACTGGAGCACCCTGCCCGCGCTGCACGCCCGGCTCGCCCCGCTCATCGACCCCCGCCTCAACGAGCGGAGCTTCTGGTGGTTCTGCCTCCGGAACTACCTGCTGGCGCCGCTGTTCCCCGCGCTGGGCACGCACCAGCTCGGGCGGGCCCCGTTCGACGACCCCGGCCTCGGTGGTCCGGCGGCCCCGATCACGGCCGAGGTGGACGCGTTCGAGTCCGGCGTGAACGCCGCCCGCGCCTGAGCCAGACCAGCCGGACCACCCTCGCCCACTCCGGGCCCTCGCGCGCGCCGAGCGCCTCCACCGCCTCCAGCAGCCGCTCCGTCGCTGCGGGCCCGAGCGCCGGGCCGCCGTAGGAGAGCGACCGCACCACGCTGCGGAGCGCCTCGGGGCCGAGCGGCACCCGCTGCTCCCAGCGCTCCTCGTCGGGGCGGCCCGGACCCGCGGCGAGCGCCAGGAACTGCCGCACCCGCGCATCGGCGGGGAGGCTCCGCGCCTTCGCGTTGGCCGAGACCAGCAGCGCGCGGAGCCCGCGCATGAACGGGGTGTCCATCGGCTCGGGAGCCACCACTGCCGCCACGCCGTCCATCGCCAGCAGCCGCCGCGCCTCGGTTCCGGCAGCGTCCGGACGGACCCAGTGGACGGCGTCGGCCAGGAGCAGCAGGCCGGCCTCCACCGCTCCGAGGCCGGTCGATTCGGCCGGGGCCCGTACCGGCGTGACGGCGAGCCCTGCGCAGGCCTCCGCGCAGACCGCGAGCATGGCGCGCGCGGGCTCGACGGCGAGGACCGGGTGTCCGCGCCGCGCCAGCGGGGCTGCGAGGAGGCCGGTGCCGGCGCCGAGGTCGACCACCCGCCGCCCCTCGCCGGCGAGCGCCGAGAGCCGCGCGACGAGCGCCTCCGGGTAGGGAGGCCGCGCGCGGTAGTCCGCGGCGAGGCGCTCGAACACCCGTGGTGGCTCCGCCCCGCGCCTCACGGCGCCGGCCGGCTGTGCTCAGATGAAGCTCCCGGCGTGGGCGGCACGGCGCCGGAGTATGCCCTCATGAACCTCCTCCTGCTCCTGCCCGACGAGCTGTCCGCCGACGGAACGGCGCGACTCGGCGGCGAGCGCCTGCGCCATCTGCGCGAGGTGCTCGGCGTGGCGCCCGGACGGACGGTACGCGCGGGCGTCCTGGGCGGGAACGTCGGCAGCGCCGAGGTCCTCTCGCTCGAGGCCGAGGAGGCCGTGCTCCGCTGCGCGCTCGACCACCCGCCTCCGGCCCGGCCGGGAGTGGATCTGGTGCTCGCCGTCCCGCGGCCGAAGGCGCTCCGCCGCATCCTCGCCGCCACTGCTTCGATGGGCGTGGACCGGCTGGTGCTGCTCGCCGCGGCGCGGGTGGAGAAGAGCTACCTCGCCTCGCCGGTGCTGACGCCCGGGCGGATCCGGAAGCACCTGCTCGACGGCCTCGAGCAGGCGCAGGACACAGTGCTCCCGGAGGTGGTGCTCGAGACTCGCTTCCGCCCCTTCGTGGAGGACCGGATGGACGCGCTGCTCGGCCCCGGCGAGCGCTGGCTCCTCCACCCTGGAGACGACGGACCCCGGAGCCCGCCGACCGGCGGACGCCTCGCCTTGGCCATTGGCCCCGAGGGAGGCTGGGTGCCGTACGAGCGCACCTTGCTCGAGGGGCGTGGGTTTCGCCCGCTCGGCTTCGGGTCCCGGACGCTCCGCACCGAGACCGTGGTCCCCTTTGCGCTGGGGTGGGCCGCTGGACGGCGCTGAGCGGCGGACTGCCTGTACCTCGACACCCCGCGGCGGTAGCGTCCGCGGGCCCTCACCGGAGGCTCGCTCGCCATGGCCCACCCGCCCACCACCCCCACCGACGCTGCACGCTCCCACGCCGCGGGGCCGGTGACCTCCGGGCCCCAGACGAAGCCCGCGCCCCACGACATCGCGCCACCACCGGCACTGCTCGACTTCATGGTGCGGGACTGGAAGCCCGCCAGCGTCCGGATGCCGCCGAAGCTGCGGAACGCCGCCGCCTTCGCCGCTCGCCGTCGCGCGCTGTCGAAGCTCTTCCCGGGCGAGACGCTGGTCGTCCCCACCGGGCACGAGAAGGTGCGGGCCAACGACACCTACTACCGCTTCCGCCCGGGCACGGACTTCTACTACCTGACCGGGAACCTCGAGCCGGACTGCGTGCTGATGATGCTCCCCGAGCAGGGCGGCGGGCACCGGGACGTGCTCTTCGTCGAGCCGAATCCCGGCAAGACCGACTCGACGTTCTTCACCGACCGCATCAAGGGCGAGCTGTGGGTCGGCCCGCGCCTGGGCGTGCCGCAGAGCCAGGCCCGCTTCGACGTGCACGAGGCGCGGGCGCTGTCCGAGCTGGGCGGCGCGCTGGCCGCCCTCAAGGTTCCGGCCACGAGGGCGGTCCGGGTGCTCCGGGGGATGAGCCCGGCGGTGGACGGCGCGCTCGAGGACACGCCGCGGGACAAGGAGCTGGCCGCGGCGCTCTCCGAGATGCGTCTCCTCAAGGACCCCCAGGAGGTCCGCGAGCTCTCGGCGGCCATCGCCTCGACCAGGCGCGGCTTCGAGGACGTCATCGCCGGGCTCCGCACCGCCCGGCACGAGCGCGAGGTGGAGGGCATCTTCAACCTCCGGGCCCGGGTGGAGGGGAACGACGTCGGGTACAGCACCATCGCCGCCGCCGGCGAGCACGCCTGCATCCTGCACTGGGTGAAGAACGAGGGGGAGCTGCGCCCCGGCACCTTGCTCCTGCTCGACGCCGGTGTCGAGGCGCACACCCTGTACACCGCGGACATCACCCGGACTCTTCCCGTGTCCGGCCGGTTCAGCCCCGAGCAGCGGGAGATCTACGAGCTGGTCCACGCGGCACAGGCGGCGGCGTTCGCTCAGGTGAGGCCGGGCAAGGACTTCCTCGATCCCAACCGCGCGGCGATGAAGGTGCTCGCCGAGGGGCTCGAGCGGCTCGGCATCCTCGACGACGCCGCCGAGGCGCTCGCCGACCAGAACCAGTTCTACAAGCGCTACTCGCTCCACAACGTCAGTCACATGCTCGGGCTCGACGTGCACGACTGCGCCCGGGCACGCGCCGAGACCTACAAGTTCGGGAAGCTCGAGCCGGGGATGGTGCTCACCGTGGAGCCCGGGCTCTACTTCCAGACCGACGACCTGACGGTGCCCGCCCGCTACCGGGGCATCGGCGTCCGCATCGAGGACGACGTCCTGGTCACCGCCCGGGGCATGCGGAACCTCTCCTCCGACATCCCCAGCGAGGCCTCCGAGGTCGAGGGGTGGATGGCGAAGGTGTGGAAATCGCGGGGCAAGCGGAGCCGCGCTTGACACCGTGCGGCGGACGCACTTACCGTTCCCGCCCGTGAGGAAGTTCGCTCCCCAGATGCGTCGAATTACCGCGCGGCCCATGCACATGCATGGCCCGGGCGGGCGTTCCGTCGCCGGGGAGTGTTGTCGTCGGTGTTGTTGACCGACCTCCTCTCCCGACCGATCAGGGGCGCACGCCCGGGGCCGACAGGAGACGGTGGTCTCCTCCCCGGGGTCGAAGCCTGTGTCCCTGAGTCCTGCAACAAAGACTCGCTGACGCTTCCTTCTTCTTCCGTCGAGTGACCGCCGGGTCGGCCCGGGCCCGGAGCGGCCCCGAGCAGTCCCCCAGGCAGCACCCACCACAGAAGGAGCAGACAAGTGAGCGAGGAACCGAAGCCCAACTACAAGCCGGAGACCGTGGCCCTCCACGCCGGCTACAGCCCCGACCCCACCACCGGGTCGCGGGCGGTGCCCATCTACCAGACCACCAGCTACCGCTTCAAAGACGCCGACCACGCCGCCCGGCTCTTCGCGCTGCAGGAGTTCGGGAACATCTACACCCGGATCATGAACCCCACCAACGACGTCCTCGAGCAGCGCATCGCCGCGCTCGAGGGCGGCGTGGCAGCGCTGGCAGTGGCCTCGGGGCAGGCGGCCGAGACGCTGGCCCTGCTCACGATCCTCAAGTCGGGCGACGAGCTGGTCAGCACCTCGAGCCTCTACGGCGGCACCTACAACCTCTTCAAGGTCACCCTGCCCCGGCTCGGCATCCGGACGAAGTTCGTCGAGGCCTCCGACTTCGCGGCCCTCCGCGCAGCCATCGGCCCCAAGACCCGGGCGCTCTACGCCGAGACGCTGGGCAACCCACGGCTGGACGTCATCCACCTCGACGAGCTGGGGAAGATCGCCAAGGAGGCAGGCATCCCCTTCATCGTGGACAACACCGCCACCACGCCGGTGCTGCTCCGTCCCATCGAGCACGGCGCGAACATCGTCGTCCACTCCGCCACCAAGTACATCGGCGGGCACGGACAGGCGATCGGCGGGCTCATCGTCGACGCGGGCAACTTCCCCTGGAACAATGGAAGGTTCCCCGAGTTCACCGACCCGAACCCCGGCTACCACGGGCTGAAGCTCTGGGAGACGTTCGGGGCCATCTCCTTCATCCTCAAGGCCCGCGTCGAGCTGCTCCGGGATCTCGGGCCCTCCCTGAGCCCCTTCAACGCCCACGCCTTCATCAACGGGCTGGAGACGCTGCACCTCCGGGTCCGCCGGCACTCGGAGAACGCGCTCAAGGTCGCCCGCTGGCTGAAGAAGGACTCCCGGGTCACCTGGGTGCGCTACCCCGGCCTCGAGGAGGACCCGGCGTATCCGCTGGCCAAGAAGTACCTCGACGGCGGGTTCGGCGGGCTCGTCTCGTTCGGCGTGAAGGGCGGCCTCGCCGAGGGCAAGGCGCTCATCAACCGGGTGAAGCTGTTCAGCCTGCTCGCCAACATCGGTGACGTGCGCTCGCTGATCATCCACCCGGCGTCCACCACGCACCAGCAGCTCAACCCGGAGGAGCAGCAGGCCACCGGCGTCACCGAGGACCTGGTGCGGCTCTCGGTCGGCCTCGAGCACCCGGACGACATCCTCGCCGACCTGGACCAGGCGCTCGGCACCCGACGGTGACCGCGATGGCCGGTGCCCGCCCCAGCGCCGCGGCGTCCCCGCGGCTCTTCGACCTGCGGCTCCCACCGCTGGCCCTGCTCGGCGGGGCCACGGTGGATCCCCACCACGCGCGGGTGCAGTGGTGGGGGCCGGAGACGGACATTCCCGTCCTGGAGCGCCTGGGAACGCAGGTCACCGCGGAGAGCGCGGGGCCGGTGGTGCGCTCCGCGCCGCTGCGGGCGGGTACCGGCGCAAGGTTGGACCCCTCCATCCCGACGGTGCTCGTCATCCACGCGCTCACCGGGGACGCGCGTGCCGCCGGTCCCGACGGCTGGTGGGCACCGCTGATCGGTCCCGGGCGGCCGCTCGACCCGGCGGCCGTGCGCATCCTCTGCGCCAACAACCTCGGCAGCTGCTACGGGAGCTCGGGGCCGCTCGACCCGGGGTGGCCCGAGGGCGTCACCCGGCTCACGCCGTGGGACCAGGGCAGGGCGCTCTGGTCTCTCTTGGACGTGCTGGGCGTCGAGCGGCTCCGGCTGACCACCGGCGCGTCGCTGGGCGGGATGCTCGCCCTGTGCCTCCCGGTGCTCCGTCCGGGGGCAGTGGACCGGATCCTCCCCATCGGCACCTCGAGCGCCTCCAGCGCCTGGGTGACCGGCTGGAACCACGTCGCCCGGCAGATCCTCCGGCTCGACCCGGGCTGGCCATCGGACGTGGGCCGTGGGCTCGAGCTCGCCCGGCAGGTGGCGATGCTGACCTACCGCGCCGAGCCGTCGCTCGACGCTCGCCAGCACCGGACGGCCGGACGGCCGCCCGAGACTCCCTGGACCTTGCCCGTCCAGAGCTACCTGGAGCACCAGGGCAAGAAGCTGCGCCGCCGGTTCGACGCGCGGGCCTACCTGCTCCAGCTCGAGGCGATGGACACCCACGACCTCGACGCGCCGCCCCCGGGGACGCCGGCCGGCCCTCTGGGCGCCCGGGCGCTCTGCGTGGACATCGACACCGACCAGCTCTTCACCCCGGCGCAGGTGGACGTCCTGGCCGACTGGCTCACCGCCCACGGCGCCGAGGCGCGACGGGCCACCGTGCGCAGCCCGCACGGCCACGACGCCTTCCTCATCGAGTGGGAGGCGCTGGACCCGCTGGTCCGCCTGGCCCTCGGGAGCACACCATGAGCCCGTGGCAGGTCTACAAGTTCGGCGGCTCCTCGCTGGGGAGCTCCGGGCGGCTGCCGCTGGTGATCCGCCGGGTCGCCGAGGCGGAGCGGCCGCTGGCCCTGGTGGTGAGCGCCCTCGGCGACACGACCGAGTGGCTGCTCGATGCGGCCGGGGCCGCGGCGGAGGGAGACGAGGTGCGGGCGAGCGCGGGTCTCCAGCGCGCGCTCGACCTGGTCCGCACCCGGGGCGCCGAGGTGCTCGGGCCCGAGGCGCTCGGCGCTCTGGAGGCCCCCTGGGCGGAGACCGTCGCCGACGGGGCTGCGGCGCTCTCGAGCCTGCGGCGGGCGGGGACGCTCGCCCCCGCTCCGCTCGACGTGCTCCTCTCGGTGGGCGAGCGGCTGTCGTCGCCGCTCGTCGCCGCGGCGCTCCGCTCCAGCGGATTGCCCGGGCTGGCGGTGGACGCGCGGGACATCTTCCTCACCGACGACCGGCACGGCGATGCCACGGTGGACCTGAAGGCGAGCCTCCGACCGGTCCTGGACCGGCGGGGGGAGTGGGAAGGGCACCTTCCCGTCGTGACCGGCTTCATCGGGCGGAGGAAGGACGGCTCCACCACCACGCTGGGCCGGAACGGCTCGGACTACGCCGCCACCACCCTGGCCGCCCTGCTGGGGGCGACCGAGGTGACCATCTGGACCGACGTGGGGGGGGTGATGACCGCCGACCCGGACCTGGTGGAGGAGGCCTACCCGGTGCCGCGCCTCACCTGGCACGAGGCGCAGGAGCTGGCGCACTTCGGGTTGCGGATGTTCCACCGGCGGACGGTGCTTCCCCTCGAGCAGAGCGGCGGCCGGCTGCGGATCCGGAGCACGGTGGACGCGGGCGAGGGCACGGTCATCGACGCGCAGGGGAATCCCGACCCTCACCGGCCCACCTGTGTCACCAGCCTCGAGCACCTTGCGCTCCTGGCGGTGGAGTCACGCCGGAGGGCGCCCGAGACGTCGCTCGCGGTGCAGGCGCTCTCGGCGCTCGAGGAGGCGCAGATCCGGGTGTGGATGGTGACCCAGTCGGGCCACGGCCAGAGCCTGGCGGTGGTGGTGGACCGGAAGGCGGCAGCGCGAGCGCGCGCGGTGCTCGAGGCGGCGCTGGCCGGCCAGCTCCTCCGGGGCGAGGTGGAGCTGCCCCCGGGGCGGACTCCCGTGTCGCTGGTGAGCCTGGTGGCCGAGGCGATGGGACAGTGGCCCAACGTCGCCGGCCGCTTCTTCGGGGCGCTGGGGAACGTGGGCATCAACGTGCGGGCCATCGCCCAGGGCGCGAGCTCGCGGAGCATCGGATGCGTGGTGGACGCCGCCGACACCGCGGAGGCGGTGCGCACGGTGCACGCCGCCTTCAACCTCGCACAGACCGAGGTGAACGTCCTCCTGCTCGGCCGCGGCACGGTGGGCGGCCGGCTTCTCGCCCAGCTGGAGGCCACACGCGACGCCTTGCGGTCCCGCCAGGGCGTCGACGCGCGCCTGTTCGGCGTCGTGGACCGGCACGGGGCGCACGTGAACCCCCGAGGCCTCTTGCCCTCCGAGCTCCCGCCGCGCACCAGCGGCCCGGCCGGGTCCCCGCCGGACCTGTCCGAGCTCCTGGACCGGCTCTCGCGGCTCCAGCTGCCGGTGCTGGTGGACTGCACCGCCGAGGAGGGGATGGAGCGGCTGTACGTCGAGGCATTCCGGCGCGGCATCCACGTGGTCGCGGCGAACAAGAAGCCGCTGGCCCTGCCGCTCGACCGTCGCGCGGAGGTGTTCGAGGTGGCCCGCCGCCACTTCCGGGCCTGGCACTACGAGACCACGGTCGGAGCGGGTCTGCCGGTCATCGAGACGCTGAAGAACCTGGTCGCCACCGGAGACGTGGTCGAGCGCATCGACGGCAGCCTCTCCGGAACGCTGGGATTCCTCTGCCAGGAGGTGATGGCGGGGGTTCCGCTCTCGGTCGCGGTGCGCGCCGCGCGCGATCGCGGCTACACCGAGCCACACCCGCGAGACGACCTCTCCGGCCTCGACGTCGCGCGGAAGGCGCTCATCCTCGCCCGCGAGCTCGGGCTGCAGCTCGAGCTGGAGGACGTGTCCGTCGAGCCGTTCGTCGACGCGGCGTTCCTCGCCGAGGACGATCCGGAGCGCTTCCTCCGCCAGCTGGTCGCCGACGACGAGGCGTTTGGCACCCGGGTGCAGCGGTACCTCGCCGCGGGCCGGACGCTGCGCTACCTGGTGCAGATCGTCCCCGGCGCCGAGGGGCGGAAGGTCCGGGTCGGCCCGGTGGCGGTCGAGGCCGGACACCCAGCCGTCCCGCTGCGGGGGGCCGAGGCGCTGGTCGCCTTCACCACCGCCCGCTACCAGGACTACCCGCTCATCGTCCGCGGGGCGGGCGCGGGCGGCGACGTCACCGCCGCGGGCGTGCTCGCCGACGTCCTCCGTCTCACCCAGAACGTCCGCGGACGCAGGTAGCCCCCGGCCCCGTCGACGAGCGCCGGGCGCCCAGGGCGTCGCGCGGAGGGTGTAGGGGCGGGTGGTCTCCGTGCACGGCAGCCTCGGGCTGGGGGAGACTCCAGACCCAAGCAGCGATGGCCTCCGACGAGTCGTCCGCCCCCGAGCCTGAAGCGCAGCGCCTGGCGCTCAGGCGGCTCTTCGAGGAGCGCCTGTCCCAGTTCCCGGCGGACTCGCGGACCCGCCTCGCCGGGCAGCTGGGTGACCCGGAGCTGCAGGCGCTGTGCTTCGACCCGCTGCCCAACGTGGCGCGGGCGCTGGTGGAGAACCCGCGCTTCGGGCTGGTGCACGCACGGCTGCTCGCGGCGCACCACCCTCACCCCACGGGGCTCGGCGCGTTGACCAAGAAGGAGGCCTTCCTGCGCGACGCCGAGGTGCAGCGGATGCTGCTCCGGAACGTGCAGACCCCGCCCGCGCTTCTCCAGCGCATCTTCCACCAGCGCCGGCTCATCGACCTCTTCCAGCTCAGCGTGGGCCGCGAGATGCCGGAGAAGAACAAAATCGCCAGCCGCGAGGCGTTCCGGGCCCGCTGGAGCTCGGGGCTGTCGGAGGAGAAGGTGGACACCCTCTTCCGGACCGAGGGGCGCATCCTGGCCCAGCTGGTCGGCCTGGCGATGGACCAGAAGAGCGCCGCCATCTTCTGCCACCGGACGGTCACCTCGCTGCTCCTGGTGCAGAACCTGGCGCGCTGGGCGGGGACGCCTCCCTCGGTGCTGGCGCATCTGCTCAAGCAGACAGTGGTGCGGAACCAGCCCCAGGTGAAGATGCTGCTCCTGCGCCACCCCAACCTGCCCTCGCACGCCCGAGCGGAAGAGGACTGAGGCCACGCACCGCCGGGGAACCCACTCGGGTTCTCAGTTCTGGAGGACGTCGAAGACGCGCTCGCCCGTCTCGGGATCGAGACGGAGCTCGAACCGGGTTCGCCCGATCTCCCGGCCGTCCTCGGTCTCGATGGCCACGCGCCAGTCGCCGGGTGACCAGTTCTGCTTGTAGGCGTAGCCGCCGAAGCCCTCCTCGCGGCCGCCGACGATGCGAAGGGGGATGGCGTCGCTCTCGGCCCAGGCCCCGCGCTCCCACTTCGCCCAGCGCACGCGTACCTGATCGCGAAAGTTGTGGGGGGCGAAGATCCGGGTGAAGACGAAGACCCGGTCGCCGGGGCGAGCGAGGAACACCGGTTCGTCCTTTCGCCAGGGGTCTGCCCAGCGGGATCGGGGGAGCCGGCTCAGCTTGAACTCGGCGCCCTCGCGCTCCGCCCGGTGCCACACCCCGAGCGAGCGGACCGAGAGCGGCACCGGTGGGACGAGGTGCAGGATGAAGAGCACCAGGAGGAGCGCCTGGACGCCGATGGCCGGTCCCACCCCCTGGCGGAAGGCGCGCCGTCCGTCCTCACCCCACCGGGCCATCAGGCGTGCGAGCAGGAGGATGGGCCCGAGCGACAGAGCCGACGCGGCGAAGAACATCCAGGTGCGGAGGTGCCCGGCGAGCACCGGGAGCAGGTAGGCGAGGTAGCTGGTGAGGGCGAAGGAGTAGAGCCCGAAGAGCGCCACCGGTCCGAGCCGGTGGAAGCGGGGGTGCTCATTGACCAGCAGGAGCAGCGAGATGAGGGCCAGGAACAGCGCGGCGGTCACCCCCGAGCCGCTCTTCACGTAGAAGAGGATGAAGGCGTTGAGCAGCGTGCCGAGCATGAAGTGCATCGCGTGCTCGACGTAGCGCCACGGCCGCCGCAGCCAGGCGGGAGGCTCGAGGTGCAGCAGCTCGAAGCGCAGCATCGCCCCGAGCAGGACCCCGGTGACCAGCAGGTACGCCGCCTGCTGGAGCAGCATGGGCGTCTCGTCGATGCGGCCCACCATCACCGCGTCGAAGAGGAACCCTCCGACGAAGAAGGCGATCGACTCCTCCCGGGCGTGGCGGACTCGGAAGGTGGAGAGCCGCCCGCGCCACCCCGTGGCCGCGGGCTCGGCGGAGACGGCGGCCAGCTCAGGAGTAGCGGTCGTCCCGCCAGGGGTGAGCGGTGTTGCTGTAGCCGCGGGTCTCCCAGAAGCCGGGTCGGTCATGGGTGAGGAACTCGATGCGCTGGATCCACTTGGAACCCTTCCAGGCGTAGAGCTGCGGCGTGATCATCCGCACCGGTCCCCCGTGCTCGCGCGGGAGCGGCCGGCCCTCGGCGGTGTGCACCAGCAGCACGTCGTCCTTGAGCGCCTCCTCCAGCGGGAGGTTGGTGGTGTAGCCGTCGTGGCCGTGGAGCAGCACGTGCGTCGCGCTCGGGAGCGGGCGGGCCAGCGCGGCCACGGTGGCGAACGCCACCCCCTTCCACTCCACGTCGAGCTTCGACCAGGTGGTGACGCAGTGGAAGTCGCTCACCTCGGTGACCTGAGGCAGGGCGAGGAAATCCTCCCAGCGGAGGGTGAGCGGCTCCTCGACGGCGCCGTCCACGCGGAGCGTCCAGCGGTCGATGGGGACGTCGGGCTTGGTGCCGAGGTCCAGGACCGGCCAGCCGTCGGTCACGTGCTGCCCGATGGGCACCTGGGGCATCCCGTGCCGGTTGGGCGGCCCGCTCCCCAGCGGCTTGCCGTCGGCGGCGGCCGGGGTGGCCTTCATCCGGTCGAAGAAGCGGGCCCGGAGCTTCATCCGCGCCTCGACGATGCGCCGCTGAGCCTCATCGCGCCCCGCACCCGCGCCGGTGAGCCCGGGCGCGCCGCGCTCCTGCGCTGCTCCTCCAGCCTCCGCCTGGGGCAGGGGGGCCGTCGGACGTCCCGCGGGTGCAGGGGGCTGCTTCTCGTCCTCGCTCACGGCTCAGGTCGCCGAGGGCCGGGCGTCGATGAGCGCCTTCAGCTCGCCCCGCTCCTCGAGCTCGCGGACGATGTCCGAGCCGCCGACGAACTTCCCGTGGATGAACACCTGGGGAATGGTGGGCCAGCGCGTGTACTCCTTGATGCCGTCACGCACCTCGGGGTCGGCGAGCACGTCGACGCCGTGCACCGGGCCGTAGGTCTGGAGGATCTGCACCGCGGCGGCGCTGAAGCCGCAGCGGGGGAAGAGCGGGTTGCCCTTCATGTAGATGACGACCGGATGCGACCGGGTCTCCCGGTCGAACCGCGCCTTGAGATCGGGAGTCATTGGTTCAGGTCCTCGTGGCCCCGAACTTCTTCCATTGCTCGGGGGAGTAGGTCCTTAACGCAAGCGCGTGCAGCTCGCCCGAGTCCAGGAGGTCCTGGAGGGGGGCATAGACGGCGGCATGCTGGTCCACCATGGACTTGCCCTCGAAGTCCGGGGAGACGACCCGGGCCTCGAAGTGGTCGCCCGTGCCGGTGAGGTCCCGGATGGTGACCTGGGCGTCGGGCAGCGAGGCCTTGATGCGCGACTCGAGCAGCGCGGGATCCAGCATCAGTTCATCCCTCCTCCGGGCTGGAGCATGGCAGGGTCGACGCCGAGCGAGCGCAGGGTGTCGTCCCACAGGGTCTGGGGCGAGCCGCCGAGGACGGCCGCCGGGGCGACCTCGGTGAACAGCCAGGCGCCGGCGGCGAGCTCGCGCTCGAGCTGGCCGGGCCCCCAGCCGCTGTACCCCAGGTAGAAGCGCAGGTTGCCCTCCGAGTCGGCGAGAAGCGCCTCGAGCGCGTCCACCGTCTCGGAGAGGAAGAGCCCGTCGGAGAGCGGCTGCTTCTCGTCCACGGCCGTCCGGTCGTGGAGGACGAAGCCTCGCTGGGGCTCCACCGGGCCCCCGACGAAGATCTTCTGGGGGGCCAGGCGGGGAGCGACCGGGAGCGACTGGCCGTCGGCGACCTCGCGGAGGGTGAAGGGCCCCGGGCGGTTCAGGACCAGGCCCCGCGCGCCCTCCGGCCCGTGCTGGAAGACGAAGACCACCGTCCGGTGGAAATTCGGGTCTCCGAGCTGGGGCATGGCGATGAGGAATCCCGGAGCGAGCGTCTCCACGCTCGGGGACCTTACCAACTCGGGCGTGCCCCTGGCGTGTGCTAGGAGCGCCTGTCATGCGCGCACTGACCATCACCCGCTACGGTCCGCCGGAGGTGCTCGCCATCCGGGAGGCAAAGGACCCGGTGCCGGGCCCTGGACAGGTGTGCATCCGGGTTGCCCGGGCGGGCCTGAACTTCGCGGACGTGAGCGCGCGGGTCGGGCTCTACCCCGACGCACCGAAGCCCCCGATGGTCATGGGGTACGAGGTGAGCGGCACGGTCGCATCGCTCGGCGAGGGGGTGAGCGCCCCACCGGTCGGCACCCGGGTCCTGGCCATGACCCACTTCGGCGGCCAGGCGACGCACGCGCTGGCGGACGGCCGCTATGTGATCCCGCTGCCCGAGACGATGGACCTCGACCAGGCGGCGGCGTTCCCCGTCAACTGGCTCACTGCGCACCACATGCTGCACCGCGTGGCGAATCTGAAGCCCGGGATGGCGCTCCTGGTGCACATGGCCGCGGGCGGCGTCGGCCTCGCCGCCATCGCGCTCGCCCGGGCGGTCGGTGGAGTGACCATCTTCGGCAGCGCCTCGGCCAGCAAGCACGGCGTGCTCCGTGAGGCCGGGGTGGACCATCCGATCGACTACCGCACCCAGGACTACGTCGAGGAGGTGAAGCGTCTGACCGGCGGACGGGGGGTGGACCTGGTCCTGGACGCGCTGGGTGGGCCCGAGTGGACGCGGAACACCCGTGTGCTCGCCCCGGTGGGTCAGCTCATCTGCTTCGGATGGGCGAACGCGGCGTCGGGCGAGTCCCGGAATCTCCTCAAGGTCGCCACTGGCCTCGCCACGATGAAGCGGTGGAACGCGCTCGAGCTGATGTCGAAGAACATCTCCGTGTCCGGGGTCAACGTCGGTCACCTCTGGGGCGAGGCGTCGACGCTGCGCGCGACGCTCGACGCGCTGATGCGCCTGTGGCGGGAGGGGAAGGTGCGCTCGCACATCGACCAGGTGTTCCCCCTGGCCGAGGGCGCGGCAGCGCACCGGCGGATGCACGAGCGGAAGAACGTGGGGAAGATCCTCTTCGACTGCGCCTAGTGCCAGCTCTGGTGCTGGCTCGATCAGGCCGACGCCGGCGGCGCGCTCGGAACCTGTTCGGCCTCGGACACCGGCTTGCGGAAGAACTCCTCCGGCTTCTCCAGCAGGAGCGCCTCGCGGAGCACATCGTCCACGTACTCCACCGGGACGATGCGCAGCTGGTCGCGGATCTTCTTCGGGATGTCCCGGAGGTCCTTCCGGTTCTCCCTGGGGATGAGGACGGTCTTCATCCCCGCCCGGTGCGCGGCGAGGGTCTTCTCCTTGAGGCCGCCGATGGGCAACACCCGCCCGCGGAGGGTGATCTCCCCGGTCATCGCCACGTCGCGGCGGACGGGGATCTTGGAGAGCGCCGACACCAGCGCCGTGGCCATGGTCACCCCGGCCGACGGCCCGTCCTTGGGGATGGCTCCCTCGGGCAGGTGGATGTGGATGTCACAGGTCTCGGCAAAGCGCCGGTCGATGCCGAAGCGGTCGGCGCGGCTGCGGACGTAGGACATGGCCGCCTGGGCGGACTCCTGCATCACCTCGCCCAGCTTGCCGGTGATGATCAGCTTGCCCTTCCCTGGCATCACCGTGGCCTCGGTGGTGAGCAGCTCGCCGCCCATCTCGGTCCAGGCCAGCCCGGTGACGATCCCCACCTGGTCCTCGCGTTCGACCTCGCCGAAGCGGTACCGGGCCACGCCCAGGTACTTCTTGGTCATCTTCCGGTTCACCCGGACCGGGCGCTTGCCGTTCTTCAACACGTCGCGGGCGACCTTGCGAAACACCGCGGCGATCTCCCGCTCCAGCGAGCGGACGCCGGACTCGCGGGTGTAGCGGTGGATGATGATCCGGATGGCCTCGCGGCTCAGGGTCACGTCCACGTCGGCCAGGCCGTTGGCTTCCTTCTCCTTGGGGATGAGGTAGCGACGGGCGATGCTCAGCTTCTCCATCTCGGTGTAGCCGGCGATCCGGATGACCTCCATGCGGTCCTGGAGGGGCCCCGGGATGTTGTGCATGGTGTTGGCGGTGCAGATGAACATCACCTTCGACAGGTCGTAGTCGCAGTCGAGGTAGTGGTCGTTGAAGGTGTTGTTCTGCTCCGGGTCGAGGACCTCCAGCAGCGCGCTCGACGGGTCGCCGCGGAAGTCGGTGGACATCTTGTCGACCTCGTCGAGGAGGAAGACCGGGTTGTTGCTCCCGGCCTTCTTCAGGCTCTGGATCAGCTTTCCGGGCATCGCGCCGATGTAGGTGCGCCGGTGGCCGCGAATCTCGGCCTCGTCGCGCACGCCGCCGAGGGATACGCGCACGAACTTTCGACCGGTGGCCCGCGCGATGCTCTTCGCCAGGCTCGTCTTGCCGACGCCGGGCGGCCCCACCAAACAAAGAACCGGCCCGCGAAGCTTCTTCGTGAGCGCCTGCACCGCGAGGTACTCGACGATGCGCTCTTTGATCTTCTTCAGACCGTAGTGGTCCTCGTCGAGGATCCGCTCCGCCTCTTTGAGGTCGAAGTTCTCCTCGCTCTTGTCGTACCAAGGCAGGCCCAAAATCCAGTCGACGTAGTTGCGCACCACCGTCGCTTCCGCCGACGTCGGGTGCATCATCTCG
>DATKKF010000064.1:0-16848 GCA_035543115.1 Myxococcaceae bacterium | reverse complement strand
CGATCCGCTCGATCCGAGCTCTTGGGAGTGTCTCCTGGAAGAGCCCGGGCACGAGGGTGAAGCCCTCCCGGATACCCCACCGGTGGAAGATCGATCGCACGTGGTCGAGGTCATGACCGAGGGTCCCGACGTAGTCCCACGCCTCCGCGGGGTCCTTCTCTGAGGGCGGTGGCATTCCGAGAAACGTGTCGAAGGCCCAGAGATGGCGGCCGACACCGTACCGCTTCAGAGTCATCGCCATGAGCAACGCACTGCCGCCCTCGGAGGTCCCGCACTCGACGATGTCCCCCGGGATCCTCTGCTCCGTGACGTGGCGCACCGCGCGGTAGAGCCCGCGAAGGCGAGCGTGAGAGAGCATTGTGTACGAGCGAACGTAGTGGGAAAGCTCCCCGAATTCCGTCGGCCAGAATGGTTCCACGCTCTCCGCCAGCTTTACTGGAAGCATCTGGAGCTCCCGCCAAATCTTGCTCAGGAACGTCGAGTAGGGGTCGTCGGGGCCGGTATCCATCGCGTTCCCCCCAGCGCGTGTCGAGTCAGCGCCGGAGGAGGAGAACTCTAGACTGAGGCGGCGACGAGCGTCGCCATTGCCCAAGGCCACGACCGAGCCCTTCAGTTCACTGATCCTGACTGAAGGTGCCTCCAGCAAGGCAGTCCGCCGATGCCCCCGAGCGCTACTGCGGGCCGCTCTTCGCCGCGGCGGGCTTCACCTCTCCGAGCCGCAGCTTCTCCACCGAGATCTGCGCCTGCCGCCCGTAATCCACCGCCTCACCCAGGAGCCGCGCGGCCTCCTGTGGAGCGTGGAACCCCATGCTGTTCTCCGCGGCCACGAAGTCCAGCCGCCACTGGGCCTTCCGCTGGAGCGCCCGCGCGGGTCCCAGCTGCGCATCCGTCGCCCCCGCTGCCTTCGCCGCCTTCAGCGCGTCCAGCATCTCCGCAATCGCCCCACCGGCCCTCTGCAACAGGTCGTAGTTCCGCCCCTGGATCTGCGAGACCCGCGCCTGGATCTCACTCTCCGCATACGGATGGCACGTCTGACAGGCCCGGCTCACGTTCAACAGCGGGCTCCGAACCCAGTGGTCGCTCACCTTCAGCGCCCCCTCGCGCACGTAGGGCATGTGGCAGTCCGCGCACGCCACCCCGCTCCGGCCGTGGATGCCCTGGTTCCACAGCTCGAACTCCGGATGCTGCGCCTTCAGCACCGGCGCGCCCGACTCGGCGTGCACCCAGTCCTTGAACGGCTTTCCGTCCGCGAAGTTCGTCCCGTCGTCGTAGTACGCCTCGATTTCATCCGCCTTCGTCCCGTTCTTCCACGGGTACGTGACCGTCTTCCGGTCCCCACGGAAGTAGTACTCGACGTGGCACTGGCCACAGACGTAGCTCCGCATCTCCTGCCGGCTTGCGTCGCGATTCACGTCGTAGTCCTTCACCCCCTGGTGCTCCTTGAGCACCTTGATCCCCACCAGGAACGCCGGCCGCGTCACTCGCAACTGCATCGTCTTCGGGTCGTGGCAGTCCACGCAGCTCACCGGGTGGTCCACCAGCGGCTTCCCGCTCGCGTCCTTGAGGGCGAGCGCATCCTGGTACTTCATGGCGCACACGTCCTCGAAGCCCTTCATCACGTCGCCCTTCCCGACATAGCGGTACGCCGGGATGATGCTCGCGTGGCAGTGGAGGCACGCCCCGGGCTGCTGCTTCTCCGTCACCCGCCGCGTCTTCTCCTGGTCCAGGAGCATGTACGCGTGCCCGCGCCGGTCCCGGTAGTCCAGGCTGAAGGCGTACCCGGCGAAGATCCGCGTCAACCACGGGAACCGGTCCGCCTTCTCCGCCGGGCTCGCATCCCCCCCGCCGAAGTTCGTCCGGCTCGGCTCCACCGTCTTCAAGTAGCTGTCGTACTCCCGCGGCCAGTTCGTCCCCCAGACCTTGGGGTCGACCGTGTTCTCGTCCACCTCGACCAGCCTGACGAACGTCTGCTTGGCCTCGGTCTTCCGCTGGATGATGTTCACCAGCAGCGCGGTGATGCCTGCTGCGGCCACCGCGGCCAGGAGCGCCACTCCCACCAGCATCGGCCAGCGCTTCCTCGGAGCAGTCGGTTCCATGGAGAGTCCCCTAGTTCCGCGCGCCGTGCCCGACGCCGCGGTGGCAATGGACGCAGAGCACCGCGTCCTGGTCCGTGGTGCTCCCGTGCACCAGCTCCGACACGAGATCTCCGTGACAGGAGAGACAGTTGTCCTGGAGAATGCGCGCGTTCCGGGGCCCGATGCGGATGGGCTCCGGGAAATCTTGCAGGGTGAAGGCCCGGCTGTGGTTCCAGCCGTTCACCGCCTTGGCCCACCACTTGGGCACGAAGGCGTGCGGCAGGTGGCACTGCACGCAGGTGGCCGCGGAGTGGTGGGGCGAGTGCTGCCAGGACGCGTACTCGTCCCGCATGATGTGGCAGTTCACGCAGGCCCGGGGGTCGGCACTGAAGTACGAGAGCCCCTCGGCGTAGCGGAAGGTGAACGCGCCCAGGCCGGCCACCAGACCCGCGGCGAGCGCCGCGACCACCGCCACCTGCACGCTGCCCCGCCCTCGCAGGTCCATGCCGATCGGCAAGGTCGGGCAATTCCGGGCCGAGGTCCAGGAAGAACGACCGACGCAGCCCGCTTGAGGCACGGCCACCCTTCCGCGCAAGCTGCGCACCCTTGCGTCTCGCGACCGTCCTTCTCCTCGGAGGCTGTGCCTCGGTGCCCTCAGCTCAGTCCGACGTGCCCCGGCCCATCCCGCTGGTCGCCAGGACCGCCCAGGGCGATCTGGTGGCCATCTCGATCGCCGGCTCCCGCATCGAGCGGATCGAGCGATCCAGCGCACCGACGAGCTCCGTCGTCGTCGCCGGTCTGACGGACGCGCACGGGCACGTCGTCGGGCTCGGGCTGTCACTGGGCAAGGTGGACCTTCGCGGCTGCCGTTCCGCCGAGGACTGCGCGGCCCGGGTCCAGGCCGCTCTCCCCAAGCTCGCTCCGGGCGGCTGGCTCCAGGGCCGCGGCTGGGACCAGAACCTCTACCCGGACCAGCAGTTCCCCACCCGCGCGCCCCTGGATGCCGTCGCGCCGACCACCCCGGTCTTCGTCCGCCGCGTCGACGGACACGCCGGATGGGCCAACTCCGAGGCGCTGCGACGGGCCAGCATCACGCGCGACACACCGGATCCTCCGGGCGGGAAGATCCTCCGGGACGCGAAGGGTGAACCCACGGGGGTGCTGGTGGACAGGGCCGAGGACCTCGTCGCCGACGTCATCCCGCCTCCCTCCGAGCTGGAGATCGAACAGGCGATCCTCCGGGCCCAGGACCTCCTTCTCTCGCAAGGGCTCACCTCGACCCACGAGATGGGGATCTCTCCATTCGTCGCGGACATCTACCTGCGCCTCGCCCGATCGGGCCGGCTCAAGATGCGCGTCTACGCACACTGGACGTCTGACCCGGACACCCTCGAGGAGGCATTTCGGCGAGGTCCTCTGCTTGCCAGTCCGGACGACCTCTTCACCCTGCGATCCATCAAGCTCTACGCGGACGGAGCGCTCGGCTCGCGGGGAGCTCACCTCGAGGCGCCCTACTCCGACGACCCGCACAACACCGGGCTGGTGCTGACCCAGATCAAGGATGTCGAGGCCATCTCCCGCCGCGCACTGGCCGCTGGGTTCCAGGTCTCCGCTCACGCCATCGGCGATGCCGCGAATCACGATGTGCTCGAGGCCTACGCGCGGGCCGGCGTCACCCCTGCGGCCCGGTTCCGGATCGAGCATGCGCAGATCGTCGACCTCGCCGACATCCCGCGGTTCGCTCAGCTCGGCGTCATCGCCTCGATGCAGCCGACTCACGCCACCAGCGACATGCCGTGGGCCGAGAAGCGGCTCGGCCGCTCCCGGCTCGCGGGCGCCTACGCCTGGCGCCGATTCCTGGACGCAGGGGTCCACCTCGCCTTCGGGAGCGACTTCCCGGTCGAGCTGAGCGACCCCCGGCTCGGCCTCTTCGCCGCGGTGACCCGGACTGACCTCCACGGTCAGCCTCCCGGCGGCTGGCTCCCCGACCAGAGGCTCACGGTCGAGGAGGCACTTCGAGCGTTCACGGTTGGAGCGGCGTACGCTGCCTTCGAGGAGGGCTGGCGGGGCGAGCTCGAGGCCGGACAGGCCGCCGACCTCACGGTCTTCGACGGACCGCTCGACACACCCGAGTACATCGTGCAACGGAAGGTTCTGATGACCATCGTCGCCGGGCGCGTGGTCTACGACGCGCGCAGCGCAGAGAAGTCACGGTGAGCCGGTCAGCCGGGCTCATCGCCTTGCTCACGCTGGCGATCCTGGCGATCGCCGCCGTCACCGGACTGACCGGCCGCGTGCGCGTGGAGCCTGCGCCCGCGGGGGCCGGACCAGAGACCAGCGGCGCTGGCCCCTCGCCGACCGACGCCGGCTCACTCGACTCGGTGCTCGACGCGATCCACATCGAGCACTTCCTGAAGCATGGCCGCTGAGCCCGACCGCTGCCCCCGGGCCGACTGACCGGACCAGCAAGAAGCGCTGCATGTCCCGGTGGACGGCTCGGTCCACGCCCAGCCACCGGTGGGCGGAACCCGGGCCGACATCGGCTGCGGCCAGCGCGGTTGCAGCACGGTCGGCGGGGACGCACCGTGGGCCCGAGCTGCTCGGCCCGTTGCCCTGGGCGGTGCGACGGCGGCAGCGGGGGTCGTCCAACGGGCTCAGGTCGAGCGCAACGCCGTGGCGGGATCGACCCGCGTCGCCCGGAGTGCAGGGAAGAGCGCGCTCGCCAGAGCCACCGCGCCGAGCAAGACCACCACCCCGGCGAGCACCCCCGGGTCCGACGCCGTGACGCCGAACAGGAGCCCGCGGAAGACCACGGCCAGCGCCACCGAGCCGAGCACCCCCGCCGCGGCGCCGGCGAGCACCGGTGGCAGGTTGCGCCGGAGCACGAGGCGCACGATGTCCCGCCGACCCGCCCCCACGGCCATCCGGACGCCGAACTCGCGGGTGCGCTCGACCACGCCGTAGGAGACGACGCCGAAGATGCCCACGCCCGCCAGGACGAGCGCGAAGGCGGCAAAGACGCCGAGCAGGAACACCGGGTAACGGCGGAGGAACATCGATGGAGCGTCCGCCAGAACCTCGCTGAGCGAGCGCACCGGCAGCACCGCCGCATCTGGCGCCGCGGCCAGGATGGCACGCCGGACCTCACCCTCCACTCCCGGGCGCGCGGTGCGGAGCACGAGGGAGAAGGGGTTGTCGGGCGATTGCGAGTCGGGGATGTACAGGAGCGCCGGCGGCGCCTCGTCGAGCGCCCCGAACGTCTGGTCCCCCACCACGCCCACGATGGTGAGCACCGGAGCGGCGGGCGAGTACGTCGGCCGGATGCGCTTGCCGACCGCGTCCTCCCCGGGGAAGTACCGGCGCTGGAGCGTGCGGTTGACGATCACCACCGGGAGCGAGCCGTGGGTGTCCTCCGGCCCGAAGCCCCGGCCGCCGAGCAGCGGCACGCCGAGCACGTGGAAGAAGTCCGGGCCCACCTCGCGGAAGGCGACCTCGGGCGGGGCCCCCGTCGGCCTCGGGCGGTCCTCGCGGACGAAGCGGAGCGTGTTCCCGTTCCCCGTGCCCGGGAGGATGCTCACCCGGGTCACGGCGGTGACGCCGGGGATGCTGGCCACCGCGGTCCGGATCGCCTCCTGGAGGTTCACTGCCGCCTCCTCGTGCTCGAGCCGGGCCGCGGGGAGGAACACCGTGGCCCCCAGCGCCCCCTCCGGACGGTAGCCGGGGTCGGTGGAGAGCACGCGGAGCAGGCTCTTTCCCATCAGGCCGGCCGATCCGAGCAGCATCACCGCGAGCGCCACCTCGACGGCGACCAGCGCCCCCTGTAGCCCGTGACGGCCGGAGCCTGCCAGCGCCGACGAGCCGGAGCCGTCCTTCAGCGCATCGTGGAGGTTGAGGCGGGAGGCACGCAACGCCGGGAGGAGGCCGAAGAGCAAGGTGGTGAGGACGATCAGCCCGCCGCCGTAGAGGAGCACGCGGGTGTCCACGTCGAGGTGCTCGAGGAACGGCATCGTGGCTCGCTCGCGGACGGGGATGCCGGCGAGCAGCAGCGGGAGGCTGAGCCGGGCGGCGAGAAGACCGAGGACGCCCCCCAGCGTCGCCAGCACGAGGCTCTCGGTCAGCAGCTGGCGGACCAGCCGGCGCCGGCCAGCGCCCAGGGCCGCGCGCACGGCCAGCTCCCGCTCGCGACTGCGGGCACGGGCGAGGAGGAGGTTGGCGACGTTGGCGCAGGCCACCAGGAGCACCAGGCTGACGCAGGCGAAGAGGAGCACCAGCACCGGCTCGACCTTTCCCACGAGCACCTCGCGCAGGGGGACGACCTCCATGCTCACGCCCGGGAATGCGTCGGGGAACTGCTCGCGGAGCGAGGCGGAGAAGGCCCGTGCGCCGTGCCGCGCCTGCTCAAGGGTGATGCCGTCGCGGAGGCGGGCGATGGTGTTCACCCAGTTGAGGCTGCGGCGGAGGAGATCGCCCTTGGCCTGCATGGCGAGGTAGATGCGGGCGTCCGCACCCGGGGCGAAGGGGAAGCTCGGCGGCAGGACGCCGACGATGGTGTACGGCTGGTCGTCCAGCACCAGCGTGCGGCCGAGCACCCCGGTGTCCCCGCCCATCTGCGTCCGCCAGAAGGCGTCGCCGAGCATGACTGCGCGGGGCCCGCCGTCCTCGTCCTCGCCGGGGCGGAAGGTGCGGCCCAGCTGCGGACGGACGCCGAGGACGTCGAAGAAGCTCGCGGTGACCCGGAGCGCCTTGAGCTGCGAGCGCTCGGAGCCGTTCTGCCAGGTGGCGGGGAACCGGTTGTAGCCGGCGACCCCGGTGAAGAGGGAGTGGTCCGCCTGGAGCTCCCGGACGGTGGGCCAGGCGAGCTCGAACCGGGCGATGTCCTGGTTGCCGTTGGTCTGGAACAGGTGCACGAGGCGCTCGGGCTCGGCGTAGGGGAGGCTGCGGAGCAGGGCGGCGTCGACGGCGGTGAAGACGGCCGCGTTGAGGCCGATGCCCATCGAGAGGGTGAGGACGACCACGGCGGTGAACCCGGGCCGGGTCCGGAGGTGCCGGAAGGCATCCCGGAGGTCCTGGAGCAGGACGGTCATGGGATGGGGGTAGTTCAACAGGCGTGCCAGGGAGCCGGGCCGGGAAGCGCAGGGTCGACGAGGAGCCGGTAACGAGGTGTCTGGCACCTCGTCCGGTAGCTCCGCGTCCGGTAACGAGGTGTCTGGCACCTCGATCCGGGTAACGAGGTGTCTGGCACCTCGATCCGGGCACCTCGATCCGCACCTCGCTCCAGCGGCCGGCCGGTCCCGGGACGGCATGTCCCGAGAGCGAACACCGCAGAAACACGGGGCAAGTCGGAAGCTCCAGGGAGGCACGCCAGCCACGGGGTGCCGACCGGTCCTCCCGGAGCCGCCGCGGCGCGGAGGGAGGTCGGGCCGGCTCGGCACAGCGGGGGCGTCGCTGGACGTGGGGACGCCCACCATGCGAGGGATCGACGGCGTTTCACTGCGGAGGGGGGATCCGATGATCGCCGTCTTCGGCGCGACGGGAGACCTGGGGCGGCGCATCGTCCGGATCCTCCGGGAGCTCAACGAGCCAGTCCGCGCGGTTTCCCGCGATCCGGTCCGGCTGGAGCAGGCGGTGACGCTGGGTGCCGAGCCGGTCGTCGCCGACCTGGGGCGCCCGGAGACGCTGGGGCCCGCGCTCGCCGGGGTGGAGACCGTGGCGACCACCGCCAACGCCATCGTGGGCAAGGGCGACAACGACCTCCAGCGGGTGGACGTCCGGGGCAACGCGGCGCTGGTGGACGCGGCCCGCCGCCAGGGTGTCCGCCGGTTCGTCTTCGTCTCCGCCCGCGGGGCCCGGCCCGATCACCCCACCGACTTCTTCCGCGCCAAGGCCGCCACCGAGGCCCTGCTGGCGGCGAGCGGCATGTCCGTGGCGCTGCTCCAGCCGTCGGCCTTCATGGAGATCTGGGCCGCGCTGCTCGGAGATCCGCTGCTCGCGGGCAAGCCAGTCCAGGTGTTCGGCCGCGGACGGAATCCGGTGCCCTTCGTGGCCAGCGAGGACGTGGCCCGGGCGGCCGTGGCCCTCGCCCGCGCCGGGCCCACCCCGGGTGTGGAGCGGGTGGCGCTCGGGGGCCCCGAGGCGTTCACCCACCTCGAGGTGGTGGCGCTCTTCGCCCGCCTGTCGGGCCTCCGGCCGCGGATCCGGCACGTCCCGCGGGCGATGCTCCGTACCCTCTCAGTTCTCCTCCGGCCGGTGGCTTCGGTCCCCGCCAGGATGATGTCCGCCGCGCTGTGGATGGACACCGAGGACCAGCAGATCGACCCGGCCCCGGCAGTCGCACGGTTCGGTCGCCTGACCTCCCTCGAGGAGTTCGCACGAGCCCGGCTGACGACCACCCGCGCGGCGACGGGCGCCCGCGCGGCCTGAGCAGGCCTGCGGGAGCCTCACTTGTGACCAGGGGTCGACACGTGCTCTCGTCTTCGTTTACCCGGAGGCGCATGGGGTGGACGCACCGGCATCGCTCGTGGAGGCGCTCGCGGACCGGTACACGGTCGTCCGCGGCGTGGGCCGGGGTGGGACCGCCACCGTGTACCTGGCCGAGGACCGGCGCCTCGGGCGGTACGTCGCGCTCAAGGTGCTCGACCCGCAGCTGTCCGCCGGGGTCTCCGCGGAGTGGTTCGCCCGCGAGGTGCGGCTCCTCGCGCGCCTGAACCATCCGAACATCCTCACCCTGCACGACTCGGGGAGCTCGGGCTCATGGTTCTGGTACACGACTCCGTTCGTCGCCGGCGAATCGGTCCGCGGCCGGCTCCAGCGCGAGCGGCGCCTCCCGATCGCCGAGGCGGTGGACCTGGCCACCCAGATCGCCGACGGGCTGGCCCATGCGCACGGCTTCGGCATCGTCCACCGAGACGTCAAGCCGGAGAACGTGCTGCTCGACGGCGGCCGGGCGCTGGTCGCCGACTTCGGCATCTCCAAGGTGCTGGCCACCGAGCCGGACGGGCTGCACACCGCCACCGGGATGGTGGTGGGGACGCCGCGGTACATGAGCCCCGAGCAGGCCGGCGGAACGCAAGGCGTGGATCCGCGCTCGGACGTCTACGCGCTCGGGGTGATGCTCTACGAGCTCCTGGTGGGCGAAGTTCCGTTCGACGCCCCGACGCCCGTCGACGTGCTCTTCAAGCACCTTCATGAGCCACCGCAGCCCCCGCGCCTTCGCGCCGCCGACGTCCCCGAGGAGCTGGAAGCCATCGTCCTCCGGGCGCTCTCGAAGGACCCGGCGGACCGCTTCCCCGGTGCGAATGCGTTCGCCGAGGCGCTGCGCGGCGAGGGTGCGCTCCCCAGCCACCGGCGGCCGCCGAGCCAGGAACGACTGCTGGTGCTCGAGTTCGCCCCGCTCTCGACGGACCCGGAGGCGATCTCGATCGCCGCGGGGTTCCTGGACCCGCTCCGGGCCGAGCTGGCCCAGACCTCGGGCGGGCGGGTGCTGCCGCGGGAGGTCTCGAGCAAGCTCGGGGCGGGACTGGGGCCGCGGACCTCGGACGCCGAGCTGCTCTCGCTCGCCCGGGCCGCCGGCGCGCGCTGGGTGGTGTGGGGGACGGTGCAATCGTCCGGGCCGTCGCTGCGCGTCGCGCTCCGTGTGGCGGATTCGGTGAGTGGCCGGGTGCACGAGTCGCGGCACGACGGGACCGTGCAGGACGTCTTCCTGATCCAGGACGCGATCGCCGCCCGGGTGGGCGAGCTCGCGCGGCTCCAGTCGCCGGCGGCCGGGCCGTCGTTCACCGAGACCACGCCCTCGGAGCGCTCGGCCCATGCTCACTTCGCCGCCGCGGAGCAGGCCCTGCACCGGTTCGGACCGGCGGGGTTCGCGGAGGCGAAGAGAGAGTACGAGGGGGCGCTCGCAGTGGACGCCGGGCACGCCCTGGCGCGGATGGGTCTTGGGAAGTTGCTGTCCCTGCGTTTTGCCACCAACAACCGGCTCGAGGACCTCGACGAGTCGATCCGGCAGCTCGAGCGCGCCCGGGAGCTCGCTCCCGAGCTGGGCGAGGTGCACTGGAACCTGGGTTACGCGTACATGCGCCGGGGCCGGCTGGAGGAGGCCGAGGCGGCCGCCGTGCGCTCGACCACTCTCGAGCCGGAGAACGGGATGGCGCACCACATCGTCGGGGCGTCCCGCCTCCTGCTCGCGGTGGAGCGCCACCGGTGGGAGTGCCTCGCGCCCGCGCTGGCCGCCGAGCTGCGCTCCGCCGAGCTCCTTCCTCGGGCGGTCTTCGCGCGCCTGGCCGCCGCGGAGATCTGCCGCCTGGCCGGCGAACACGGGCCGGCCCGTCGTCTTGCCGAGCTGGCCTGGACACGCGAACGGGCGCAGGGTCCCGACGTGCTCCGCTTCGTGGGCTCGCTCTCCATCCTGGGCGTGGTGATGGCCCGGGGCGGCGAGCCGGGACCTGCCGAGGAGGTTCTGCGGGAGGCGATCACCCACTACGAGGCGGAGGACCACGCCTACGCGGTCAACTCGGTGGCCCACGCACAGGGAGAGCTCGCCCGCCTTCTCGAGGCCCGGGGCGCGCTGGACGAGGCGCTGGGACACCACCGCTTCCAGGCCGCCCTCTGCGAGGCGCGCCGGGAGCGGGCCGGGACGGGCTGGCACCTCGTGCGTGCGCGGCTGGGCCTCGCGCGGTGTCAGTACCTGCTCGGACGCACGGGCGAGGCCGACGCCGAGCTCGCTCGGGCGCTGGACCGCTACGCTCGACGCGAGGGCGCGTTCAGCTGGCAGCCAGGCGGATGCGACGCGGAGGCACGGTACGATCTCGCCCGGACCCACGCGGTGGCCGGACGCGTGGACGACGCTGTCCAGGCGCTCCGGGAGGCTGTGGCCGCCTCCTGGGGCGACCTGCCCCTGCTCCGGGCGGACCCGGCGATGGTCGCCGTGCGACCTCGTCCGGAGGTGCAGGCCCTGGTCCACCTGGTCGAGAGCCGCGGCAAGCTGCCTGCCCTGCCCGCCTGGATCCTCGCGGAGGAAGAGCCAACGGACCGGTCGACGCTCCAGGCCTGAGAGGGGCGGGAACCGTTCGGGGTCCCCCCAGAGCTCGGCCCGGTCCGTACAAGACTGCTATCCTGTACGAACCATGAGGAAGAAGCTCACTCGCACCGGGAACAGCCTCGCTCTGATCTTCGACCGGGGCCTGCTCGAGGCCACCGGAATCCGCGCCACCACGCCGCTGGAAGTCTCGACCGACGGCGAGGTCATCGTCATCTCACCGGTCCGCTCGGCCAGGCGGACCGAGACGTTGCGCAAGGTGATGGAACGCGCCCATGCCAGGTACGGGGGAACCTTCCGCCGCCTCGCCGAGTGAGGCGATTCAAGCCGATCTTCCTCACGCTGGACGAGGTCCTGGCCCTCCACGCCGATCAGATCGCGCGCTATGGCGGCCGGCCAGGCCTCCGTGACCTCGGATTGCTCGAGTCGGCGCTCGCCATGCCGCGCGCCACGTTCGGCCGCCTGTACCTCCATCCGAGCCTTCCGGAGATGGCGGCCGCCTACCTGTTCCACCTCGCCGGGAATCACCCGTTCCTCGACGGCAACAAGCGGGTCGGCCTCGCGGCGGCGATCGCCTTTCTCGGTCTCAACGGGCTGTGGCTGGAGGCGGACCCCGACGAGCTCGCGGAACTCGTGCTGCGGACCGCCCGGGGCGAGGCGGGAAAGGCGGAGGTGGCAGAGTTCATCCGCGAGCGGATGGTCGAGGCGTGACGCCTGCGTGGACGGCGGCTGCAGCGGAGATTCCTCGGATCGCGTCACCCGGGCTTCCCGGCAGGTGAAACGAGGTGTCTGTAACGAGGTGTCTGGCACCGCTTCGACCCCGTACCGAGATGTCCGTCACGAGGTGTCTCCGTAACGAGGCGTCTGGCACCGCTTCGACCACCGCTCTTGCACCACGTCTTACCGGCCTCCGCCCGACTCCCGGTCGGGTGCGTCGAGGACCGGTTGACCGAGGAAGCTCAGGGTCTTAAAGCCTCCCGTCCCTCGATGTCCGAGCCTCACGCCTCGCTGTCCGAGCCCACGTCCGAGGTGGTGCCCCACGCGGCCGATCCGCTGGGACAGGTGCGCGCGCAGCTCCAGCCCGGGACCCGGGTGCGCACCACCGGGCTGCAGGGCGCGGCGCGGGGGCACGTGCTGGCCCGGCTCTCGCGCGAGCTGCGGGGCCCGCTGGTCTGCATCACCGCGGACGAGGACTCGGCCGAGCAGCTGGCGGCGGACCTGGCGTTCTTCCTCGGCGGGCCGGGCTCTCTGGTCGAGCCCAACGTGCTCCAGCTCCCGGGCGACGAGGTGCTCCCCTGGGACGAGCTGACGCCGGATGCCACGGTGGTCGCCGAGCGGCTCGGGGCGCTCTTCCACCTCCGTCAGGGGACGCGCTTCCCGGCGCTGGTGCTCAGCTGGCGCGCGCTCCACAAGCGGGTGCTCCCGCCCGAGGTGCTCGACACGCTGAGCGAGATGGTCGGCGTGGGCCAGGACCTCGACCGCGACGCGTTCCTCCGCCGGCTGGCAAACATGGGGTACCAGTCGTCGCCGCTGGTCGAGGACCTGGGCACCTTCTCCGCCCGCGGCGGGATCATCGACGTCTTCTGTCCGCTCTACGGCCGGCCACTGCGCATCGAGCTGTTCGGGGACACCGTCGAGTCGCTACGGCTCTTCGACCCGGCGACCCAGCGCACCGCCGAGCTGCTGAAGGAAGCCACGCTCATCCCCGCGCGCGAGGTGCTCTTCACCGAGGAGACCCGGGGGGCGGCCGAGGCTGCAGCCCGCGCCGCCGCCGAGCGCATCGACATCCCCACCAGCCGGCTCCGCGAGACGCTGGACCGCATCCGCGAGGGCATCCCCTCGTACGGGATGGAGGCGCTGCTCCCGGGGTTCTTCCGGGGCGGGCTCGCCACGGTGCTCGACTACCTGCCCCACTGGGCCCGGGAGCCGCTGGTCTACGTCGATGACCCGCTCGGCGTGGGGCGCGCCGCCGAGGAGCTCCGGAGCGAGATTGATCAGGTCTGGGCCGAGGCCACCACCCGCAAGGACCTGGCGCTCCCGCCCGAGCAGCACTTCGCCTCGGACGACGAGCTGCTCGCCGGCATCGCCCGGTACCCGGTGCTCGAGGGCGGCGGCCTGTCGCTCTCGGCGAGCGGCGCGCCGGTGGCGTTTTCTCTTGGCACGACCTCGGACCTACGGCAGGCGATCCTCTCGCATCACGGCGAGGAGGGCGCGCTGACCCCGCTGGTGCAGCGGTTGGAGCGCTGGCGCGAGATGCGCGTCACCACCGCCATCGCCTGCGGCTCGGCCGGCCAGGTCGATCGGGTCAAGCGGCTGCTCCTCGACCGGAACGTGATGGTGCGGGTGCACGGCGAGCCGTTCGCGGACTCGGCGGCGCTGCGCGACCCGAGCATCTGGGCGCACCTCTTCACCGGTGAGGTGAGCCACGGTTTCGTGGACACCGCCGGCGGGCTCGCGGTCCTGAGCGACGAGGAGATCTTCGGCGCCCGGGCTCACCGGCGGGTGAAGGGGCGGCGGGCGGACCAGCCCTTCGGCGCGGCCTTCCGCGAGCTGAAGGAAGGCGACCTCATCGTCCACACCGACTTCGGCATCGGCCGCTACGCCGGGCTGACCAAGATGCAGGTGCAGGGGATCCCCGGGGACTTCCTGGTCCTGGAGTACGCCGGACGGGACAAGATCTACCTGCCGGTGAGCCGGATGCGGCTCATCCAGAAGTTCACCGGGGGCGACCCGACCAAGGTCGCGCTGGACAAGCTGGGCGGCACGGGGTGGCTCAGGACCAAGCAGCGGGTGAAGGAAGCCCTGCTGAAGATGGCCGCCGAGCTGCTCCGGCTGTACGCCGCGCGGCACGCACACCCGGGCTTCGCCTTCAGCGAGCCCGACCGCTACTTCCGTCAGTTCGAGGCGGACTTCGAGTTCGACGAGACGCCCGACCAGGCCAAGGCCATCGAGGACGTCCTGGCCGACATGCAGAAGCCCGAGCCGATGGACCGGCTGGTCTGTGGCGACGTGGGGTACGGCAAGACCGAGGTGGCGATGCGGGCCGCCTTCAAGGCCACGCTGGACCGGAAGCAGGTGGCGGTGCTGGTGCCGACCACGGTGCTCGCCCAGCAGCACTTCCACACCTTCCGGAAGCGGTTCGCGGACTACCCGGTGAGCGTCGAGGTCGTCTCGTCGATGCGGAAGCCGGCCGAGGTGCGCGAGGCGCTGAAGCGCGCCCGGGAAGGCAAGGTCGACATCCTCATCGGGACGCACCGGCTGCTCGGTGCCGAGGTGGGGTTCAAGGACCTGGGGCTCCTGGTGGTCGACGAGGAGCAGCGCTTCGGGGTGAAGCACAAGGAGCGCATCAAGCAGCTGCGGACCCAGGTGGACGTGCTCACCCTGACCGCGACGCCGATTCCCCGCACGCTCCACATGAGCATGTCCGGGCTCAGGGACATGAGCATCATCGCCACGCCGCCGCAGGACAGGCGGGCCATCCGGACGTTCGTGACCAAGTTCGATCCGCCGACCATCCGCGAGGCGATCGTCCGGGAGCTCCAGCGCGGGGGGCAGGTGTTCTTCGTGCACAACCGCGTGCAATCGATTCACTCGATGGAGCGGTTCCTGAAGGAGCTCGTTCCCGAGGCGACGATCGGCATCGCCCACGGGCAGATGGGCGAGGGGCAGCTGGAGAAGGCGATGGCCGACTTCGTGGACCGCAAGTTTCAGGTGCTCCTGTCCACGACCATCATCGAGAGCGGCATCGACATCGCGTCGGCGAACACGATGGTGGTGAACCGCGCGGACACCTTCGGGCTATCGCAGCTGTACCAGCTCCGCGGACGGGTGGGTCGGGCCAAGGAGCGGGCCTACGCGTACCTCCTCGTTCCGGCGCGCCGGGCGGTGACCCGCGATGCGCAGCGGCGGCTCGAGGTGCTGCAGGCGTTCACCGAGCTCGGTGCGGGCTTCAGCATCGCCTCGCACGATCTGGAGATCCGCGGCGCGGGCAACCTGCTGGGGCACGACCAGTCGGGGACCATCGCCGAGATCGGGTTCGATCTGTACACCCAGCTGCTCGAGGAAGCGGTGGCGGAGATGCGGGGCGAGCCGCCGCGGGTGGAGATCGAGCCCGAGGTGACCTTGCCCATCCCCGCACTGATCCCGGACGACTACGTGCCGGACGTCCACCAGCGGCTGGTGCTCTACAAGCGGTTCAGCAGCGCCGGGTCGGCGGACGAGGTGAGCGACCTCCGCGCCGAGCTGGTGGACCGCTTCGGCGAGCTGCCGGACGAGGTGGACGCGCTCAGCGAGCTGATGCTCTTGAAACAGGAGATGCGCGAGCTGCGGCTGCGGGCGATGGAGAGCGGTGCCGGCCGGCTGGTGGTGACGCTGGGGCAGGACGCGCTGCTCGACGGGGCAAAGCTCGCGGCCATGGTGCAGAAGAGCAAGGGCGTGTACCGGCTGACGCCGGACCTCAAGCTGGTCGCGCGGCGGGATGGGCCGGACCAGGCGGCGGCGCTGCTGGGCGAGGCGAAGAAGGTGCTGCGCGATCTCGCGGCCTGCGCCGTGGCCTGACACCGCCGCCGAGGTGGGAAGGGGACCGCGCCGTGCGCCCTGAGTGGCAGGGCCGCCCCCGTCCGCGCCGAGGGTCGCTGAGCACTCGCCTGTACCGATCCGATTCGCGTTCTCTACACTCCCTTGCGTCGCGTCCAGAGAATCAACGGACGACAAAGGGGATCTGCACGATGAAGCGTCTTCTGTTCCTGACCGGGATCGCCGGTGCACTCGTTGGCTGCGGCAACGGGCTGCCCACGCCGCCGCCGCTCCCGAACCTGACCTACGGTGCGCCGACGGCCAACCTCAGCGCCGAGCAGAGCAACGCGGCGAGCGCGGGGGAGAGCGGATTGAGCAACGCCTCCGGGGCGAACGGCCAGACCGCGGACCCCACCGCAGCTCCGGCGCTGGCCGACGAGCTGGGGGGGAATCTTCCGAGCGCGCTGATGGCCGCTCCTTCCGGGGAGGCTGCGCTGAAGAGCCTGCCGGTTCCCAGCTCGGAGGCAGCGGCCCGGGCGGTCCGAGGGGCAGGGCTGAGCCTGGGCAACAGCAGCTGCGTCACCAAGTCGGGGAGCAGCTATTCGTACAGCGGCTGCTCATATAGCGGGGACGGGTTCAGCTGGACGCTGAACGGGTCCATCTCCGTGGCCACGAGCTCGATCACCTGGGACATCAAGGCCACGTTCTCGGGGAGCGCGCAGGGAGCCTCCGGCAGCGGCGAGTTCCACTGGACGGGCCAGCTCGCCTGGACTGCCACCACCGTGACCGGGAACGGGCTGAGCCAGCTCGCGGTGAAGGCCGACGGGAACGGGGAGCACGTGGAGATCGCGGCGACCTCGGGGTGGAACGCGGATCTCCAGGTCGATGCGACCAACCATTGCGTGTCTGGAGGCTCGCTGGTGGTCGCGCGCGCGCTCGAGGGGACGGCGAGCAACGGCCAGCACGTCTCGATCAAGGCCGGCTGGAAGTTCACCTGGAACGGCTGCAACAACGTCGAGGTCGCCGTCGGAACCTGAGTCAGCCGGTTAGCTCGGAACCACCCCTCGACCCGCGGCGGACAGCACCTGGCGCCGCGGGTCGTCGTGTCCTGGGAGGGTACCCGTTCTCGAAGGCTCCGCGGACCGTGACGGCCGCCTCCGGCAAGGGTGGCACGGGTGGGGGTGGGTATCCGGTTCCGGTGACGAGGTGTCGGTAACGAGGTGTCTG
>DATKKF010000063.1:0-68848 GCA_035543115.1 Myxococcaceae bacterium | reverse complement strand
TCGCCGGCGGCGCCCACGTGCTGCTCCGCCTCCGGGTGCTCCATCCACTGCTGGCGGTCGCGGTCGGGACGCTGCTCCTGGGCACGGCGGCGGTCTCGAGTCTCCTCCGGCCCGGGCCTCGGGTGCGCCGTTCCGCCATCGCGCTCGCATCGCTGGTGCTGCTGCAGCTGACCGCGGGGATGGTCAATCTCGCGCTGCTCGCACCGATCTGGATGCAGCTCGTGCACCTGGTCCTCGCGGACGCGGTCTGGCTGGCGGCGGTGCTCCTCGCCGCGGCGGCCCTGGCAGCAGATGCGCCCCGGCTGGCAGTGCCGGGGCTGGCGGAACCGAGGTCCGCCTCCGCGCGGTAGGCTACCTCCATGCGAATCGCCGTTCTGACCGGTGGAGGCGACTGCCCCGGTCTCAATGCCGTCATCCGGGCCGTGGTCCGCCGGGCCCAGAACCACCAGTTCGAGGTCCTGGGGCTGCGGGACGGATGGAAGGGTCTCATCGAGGACCGGGTCTTCGCGCTGACCCGCGAGAACACCGCGGGCATCCTCCACCGTGGCGGCACCATCCTCGGCACCAGCCGGGTGAATCCCTTCACCCTGGAGGGCGGCCTGGAGAAGGTGATGTCCAACGCCGCCAAGCACCGGATCCACGCGGTGGTGGCCATCGGCGGCGAGGGGACGCTGTCCGCGGCGGCCCGGCTGCACGAGCACGGGCTCAAGGTGGTCGGCATCCCGAAGACCATCGACAACGACCTCAACGGCACGGACTACACCTTCGGCTTCGACACCGCGGTGTCGATCGCCACCGAGGCCATCGACCGGCTGCACAGCACGGCCGAGTCGCACAAGCGGGTCATCGTGGTGGAGGTGATGGGCCGGCACGTGGGCTGGATCGCCACCCACGCAGGCATCGCCGGCGGGGCCGACGTCATCCTCGTTCCCGAGGAGCCGGCCGACCTGGCGGCGGTGGCCGATCAGCTGAAGCGCCGCTACGCAGGGGGGACGAGCTTCAGCATCGTGGTGGTCGCCGAGGGGACAAAGATCCGCGCCAGCCCCGACGAACCCGAGCACGTGGTGACCTCGGGGGCGCTCGACGAGGCGGGCCGGGTCCGCCTCGGGGGCGTGGGCCAGTTCGTCGCCTCCGAGATCGAGCGCCGCACCGGCTTCGAGACGCGGGTCTCGGTGCTGGGCCACATCCAGCGGGGGGGCTCACCCACGGCGCACGACCGCGTGCTGGCCTCCCGCTTCGGGGTGCACGCCTGTGACATGGTGGCCCGTGGCGAGTTCGGACGGATGGCTGCTCTGCGCGGCAACGAGGTCACCAGCGTCGCCCTCGCCGACGCCACTCGGACGCTGAAGCGGGTGCCCGCCGAGTACTTCGACGTGGCGCGGGTGTTCTTCGGCTGAACCCTCCGCGCTCGATGCGGCCCCTCGGTGCCCGGGCCCTCGGTGCGGGCCCTCGGTGCCAGACACCTCGTTACCGCCCCTCGATGCGCCTCCTCGAGTGTTGACAGTGCCTACTTGACGCAAGGTTGACGACCGATGTGGACAGCGTCAACTCCCTTCCGTTCCGACCGCACATCCAGCGCAGGAGCCGGCACGCGGGCAAGGCCGGCCCGGAGCTACTCCTCAGGCCATCAACGACGTGCGAGGACTCGAATGGACCTGCATTCTCTGGACATGCTTCACGACGACCCCGAGGACGGCCGCTGGGAGGCCTTCATCCGGCGCGACCCCGGCGCGGACGGCGCGTTCGTCGTCGCGGTCGAGACCACCTGCATCTATTGCCGCCCCACTTGCCCGGCCCGCCGGCCGCTCCGAAAGAACGTGCGCTTCCTCCCCGACGCGGCCACCGCCGAGCGCCAGGGCTATCGCGCCTGCAAGCGCTGCCGGCCGGAGCTCGCGCAGCGCCCCGCCGAGCTGCTGGTGGAGAAGGTGAAGTCTCTCCTGGTCGCCGACCTGGAGGCCCCTCCCGGACTGGACGCGCTCGCCCGGGTGACGGGCATCAGCCCGGCGCACCTCCAGAAGACGTTCAAGAAGCACACCGGGGTGTCGCCCAAGGAGTTCGTCGCCGCCGCGCGGCTCGAGCGCTGGAAGGCCGGGCTGCGCGCAGGCCGGCCGGTGACCGAGGCATGGCTCGAGGCAGGCTATGGCTCGGCGGGACGGGCGTACGCGGCGGCCCGCAAGCAGATGGGCATGAGCCCGGCCCAGTATGGGAAAGGCGGCGCAGGACAGCGCATCACCTGGACGGTGCTCGACACCCCGCTCGGGGGGCTGCTCCTCGCCCGGACCGACCGCGGGCTGTGCCGGGTGGCCTTCGGCGAGAGCGCCCGGGCCCTGGAGACGCTGCTCCGCTCCGAGTTCCCGGCCGCCGAGCTGGAGCGGGCCTCGCCGGAGTCGGACGCACGGCTCCGCGCCGCGGCGGCAGCGCTCGGCGAGCGTTCCGGGGCCGAGCGGCTGCCCCTCGACGTCGAGGCGACCGGCTTCCAGCGTCAGGTGTGGCAGGCGCTCCGCACCATCCCCAGCGGGAGCACCGCCAGCTACGCCGAGGTGGCGCGGTCCGTCGGCCATCCGAAGGCGGTCCGCGCCGTGGCACGCGCCTGCGCCACGAACCCGGTGGCGCTCGCGGTGCCCTGCCACCGCGTCGTGCACTCCGACGGCAGCCTCTCGGGCTACCGCTGGGGCCCGGAACGGAAGCGGGTTCTCCTTGCCGCGGAGAGGGACGCCGCGGGGTCCGACCGGGCCTGAGCAGGTTGCAGCCCGGCCAACGGAGTGTCTTCAACATCCCGGCCGTTACTCGAAGAGGCCCACCGTCGGCCGGGGAAAGCCCTGGGCGTCCTCGCCGCCGAAGAGCAGCACCCTGCCGTTCCCCAGCAGGGTCGCGGTGGTGTGGCGCCAGGCCGGGTCCAGTCGTGGCCCAGGAGTCCACTGACCGGTGGCCGGATCGAAGAGCTCGGCTTCGGCCAGGGGCACGTTGAACTCGTCGACGCTCCGCGCGCCACCCGTCACCAGCACCCTCCCGTCGGTGAGCAGGGTCGCGGAGTGATCGAAGCGAGCGATCTGGAGCGTGCCGAGGGCGGAGAACTTGCCGGTCACGGGGTCGTACACCTCCGAGGCGGCCAGGGCGCTGTCTCCGTCCGCTGGATCCGCTCGGCCGAGGCCGCCACTGATCAGCACCCGGCCATCGCGAAGGAGGGTCGCCCGATGAAGGCTCCGGCGGAGGGTGAGGTGGTCGGTGATCTCGAACTTTCCGGTGCTCGGGTCGTACAGCTCGGCTGAGGCGCTGTACTCCTCACCAGTGCTGGTGCAGCAGATGGTTCCCCCGGCGATGAGCACCCGGCCGTCGACGAGCAAGGTCGCGGTGTGAAGGCGCCTGCCCACCACCATGTCCTCGCCCCGGGTCCACGTCCCGGTGGCCGGGTCGAAGGTCTCGCTCGCGCGAGCTCCGGGAAACCCCCCGCCGGTCATCAGCACGCGCCCATCGGCAAGCAGGGTGGCCGTCGCATCGCCGGAGCGCAAGACTCGAAGATCGCCGACGCGCTTGAACTGCTGCAGCGCCGGGTCGAACCGCTGGGTCAGAGCGCCGGGGTGAGTTCCGATGCCAACGCCGCTGTTGACCCCGCCTCCGACCAGAAGGAACGCCCCACCCTGCAACGCGACTGGCACGGTGAAGCCCCGGTCGAACGCGCTCGCGGTGAGGGCGAGCTCCGGGCCGTTGCTCAGGGCCTCGGTGGCCACGTCGAAGCGCTGGGTGGTGTCGGACTCCGGCGTGTTGATCGCCTCGGAGGAAATGCCGCCCATCAGCAGCGCGCTCCCGTCGGGGAGGACCATCGCCACGTGCCCCGTTCTCGCCACCGGCGAGGGGTCGAGCGCCCGGAACCGGTCACGGTAGTGCACGGCAACCGTCAGCTGCGACACGGCCTCCCGACCGCCTCGCCGCACCTTCAAGCTGAACGCCGTGCTCCCGGACAGCACCCCGGTCTGCACCGGTTGCCCGCTCTGCACCGGTCCGAGGCCCTCGATCTCGGCACTCGTTCCGCTGAAGACGGCGATCAGCTGCGCGCGCTCGCCGACCGCGGCGGTGGTCGGCTCAGCACGGAAGTCCTGGATCGACGGCGGGTCGATACCCGGGCCAGGTGTGGACGAGGTGCCGCACGCCGCGGTGAGGAGCAGGGCCAAAGGGACGAGCCAGGGGATCGTTGCGGGTCTGCACACGTCGGGGAGGTTCATGAAATCTCAGCTCGAGTTGAATGAGCCAGAGACCCTCACCGGGCCCGGCGTTGCGCAGCCCCGAGGTGTCGGGTTCGCCGCGTCGGTCCAGCGAGGGGGAGGGACGCTGCTCAGAGCTCCGGGGCCATCAGCCGGGCGAAGTCCTCGATGAGCCACCAGCGCCGGCTCGGCGGGCCCTGCGTCGTCGAGCACTGATCGCGCAGGGCGGTGATCCACCCGCGCACCGCAGTGATCTCCGGCGGGGAGTACAGGAGCAGCGCGTCCTCGTAGTTGAGGAAGAAGCTCCGCATGTCGAGGTTCGGCGAGCCGAGGTAGGCCACGGTGTCGTCGACCACCATCGCCTTTCCGTGCACCATCCGGTCGTACCAGTGGAGCACCGCGCCGGCCTCGGACAGCTCGGCCACCAGGCCACGGCGTGCGTTGTCGGCGAGCGCATGGTTCGACCGCGCCGGCATCACCAGCTCGGTCCGCACCCCCCGCCGGGCGCAGAGCACGAAGGCGTGCTGCACCACGTCGTCCGGGACGTAGTACGGCGTCACGCAGGCCACGTGGCTCCGTGCCGAGTAGAGCGCAGTGAGCAGCACGTCGTAGAAGGTGTCGGTCTTCATCTCCGGGCCGCTGGGCACGAGCTGCACCACCGCCTGGCCCGCCAGTGGCGGCAGCTCGGTTGGGGGCGGCGTCTCCTCTCCACCGGCGAACGCCCAGTCGGCGGCGAACAGCTGCTCGGCGTCGCTCGCCACCGGCCCTTCCAGCAGGCAGGCCAGATCCTTCCACCGCCCGGGGCGGGGCGTGGGCCCCATGTACTCGAGTTTCACGTTCATTCCGCCCATGAAGACCCGTCGCCCATCGAAGACGGCGATCTTCCGGTGGCTCCGGAGGTTGGTGCGTCCCTTCAGCGGTGCGTGGAGCAGCGGCATGAAGACCCGGAGCTCACCTCCCGCGCCCCGGAGCGCCTCCGCCGCGCGGCGCCGGATGAGCCGTGAGCCCACCGCATCGATCAGCAATCGCACCCGCACCCCGGCCCGGGCGCGCTCGGCCAGCGTGTGCACCACGCTCCAGCCGACCTCGTCGTCACCGAGGATGAAGATGGTGAGGTCGATGCTCCTCGTGGCCCGGGCAATCTCCGCGTGGAGAGCGTCGTAGGCCCGCTCGCCGGTACCCAGGAGCTCGAAGGCGTTCCCGGTGCGCACCCCGGGAACCCCCTCCGTCCGGAGCACCCGCGGCACGTCGGCCGCAGGATGCGCGTCCGGAAGCACCGCGTGCCCACCGGGCGGTAAGAGCGGCCTGTGCTTTCCCCGCACCTTTCGCGGCAGCTTCCGCGCGCCGAAGAGCATGAAGAGCGGGACCGCCGCCCAGGGAAGGACCAGGAGACCCAGGAACCAGGCCATGAGGCTCTGCGGACTCCGGCGAGTGACCAGCACCCGCCACGCCAGCAGGATGCCCAGCAGGTGGACGGCCACCGTCAGCGGGTGGGAGCGGAGGAACGCGAGCACCAGGCCGGCGAGCCTAGCGGAATGCCATTCCGGTCATCGATCGAGGGGCACGTCCAGCACCGGCGCGCCCCGGGCCTCGGGGGCGTCGTAGTGCCACCACTCCATCCGGTTGGCGCGGAAACCCGCGTCCACCATCGCCTGCCGCAGCGTCTCGCGGTTCGCCCGCGCCTCGGCCGTCCCGGCGGTGCTGCCGTGGTGCGCAGAGGGCCCGAAGGTGTCGAAGGGGGTGGGCATCTCCACCGCCGCACCGTCGAGGGTCACCAGAGTCACGTCCACCGCCGCGCCCCGGTTGTGGTTGCTGCCGGTGTGCGGGTCCGCGACGTAGCCCTTCCGCGGGACGAGCTTCCACATCGCCCACTGCACGTGCAACGGCCGGTAGCAGTCCCAGGCCTTGAGCCCGAAACCGTGGGCCTCGAGTGTCCGCGCCGCCCGCCCCAGCCGTTCCACCACCCCGGGCAGGAGCAGGCAGCGCGCCCCCTCGGGGTACACCGCCCGCCCCAGGAAGTTGTCCTCGGTCGCGTACCGGAGCTCGACCACCAGCCCCGGCACCCGCGCGCTCGCCTCGACCAGTCCGCCCGGGGTCCCCGCGTCCCACCCGGCGATGGTGAGCACCGCGAGGGCGGTGAGAAGACCAGGCGTCACGTCGCGTACGCCGTCGGATCCGGAACGCCAGCCGCCCGGAAGCCCTCGCGGCGGATGAGGCAGCTGTCGCAGCGCCCGCACGCCCTCCCCGCCGGGTCCGGATCGTAGCAGCTGTGCGTCAGCGCGTAGTCCACGCCGAGCCGCGTGCCGGTCTGGATGATCTCCGCCTTCCGCATCCCGGAGAGCGGGGCGTGCACCCGGAACCGCGCCCCCTCCACTCCGGCTCGGGTCGCGAGGTTCGCCAGCGCCTCGAAGGCGCGGATGAACTCGGGCCGGCAGTCCGGGTAGCCCGAGTAATCCACCGCGTTCACCCCGATGAAGAGGTCCGTCGCGTCCAGCGTCTCCGCCATACCCAGCGCCAGCGCGAGGAAGAGCGTGTTGCGCGCCGGCACGTACGTCACCGGGACACCGGTGCAACGCTCGGTCTCCGCGCGGTCCTTCGGAACGGCGATGTCCGCGGTGAGCGCCGAGCCCCCGATGGCCCGGAGGTCCACCTGGACCACGCGCACGTCCTTCACCCCCTGCGCCCGGGCCACCGCCCGGGCGCGCTCGAGCTCCACCCGGTGGCGCTGCCCGTAGTCGACCAGCAGGCAGCTGCAGAGGAAGCCCTCGCTCCGGGCGATGGCCAGACAGGTCGCCGAGTCCAGGCCACCCGAGAGCAGCACCACGGCACGCAGCGCGCTCATTCCTGCAGCGTCCTCCCCTGGACCGCGAAGCGGATGGTGCAGGACTGGCACTCCAGGCTGCACCCACCATCGCGGTGATTCAGCACCTGCACCTGCTCCTCGGTCACCCCGCAGACCAGCGGCACGCTCCACACCCCGTTGGGGTCCCTCGGACCGGTGCTTCCACCGTCCACCGGAGGGATGCCACCGTCGAGCACCACCGACGGGGGCGCGCAGGTGCCGAGCGAGCCGAGCGCACGGGCCTGCGAGTCGCTCAGCAGGGCGATGACGTTGCGCTCCTGCACCAGGATGTCCGGCGGCTCGAGGCTGGTGCAGTTGCAGGCCGAGAAGACTCGCGACGCGATGGCCGAGACGTCGATGACCTGGCCGACGATGACCCCGTACTCCGAGCCCGAGCCCTCGACGAAGGTCAGGTAGCCGGCATCGTACGGAATGACCGGGCCGCCGTCCGGGAGCCGCGTCCCCCCGTCCGGGGTGGTGGTCTGGTTGTAGGTGACGGAGAGAATGACCCCTGCGTCGACGAAGGCCCCGCCCATCGCCCCGCCGTCCACACCGGCGTCGAAGATGGCCGGAGCGCAGTCGTTGGAGAGCGGGTCACCCACCGACTGCAGCAGGTAGGTCCCCACCCGCTCCTTGCCCGGGACAGGCACCTCGGCCTTGCAGCCGAGCAAGAACGGGCCGAGCAGGGCGAAGGGGAGCAGCGACGCAGGACGGACCACGGACGGCCCGGGACCTTACACGAGCCGGAGCGCGCGCTGGACCACCGCGGCGAGCGCCGCGCTCCCGGTCAACACCGCCGCCGGGTCCACGGTGTCCAGGTCGGCGCCGCGGGCGACGGGATCGAGCCAGAGGAGCACCCGCGCCGCGGCCACCGGCGAGGGAACCGCTGCGAACGCCTCCGCCGCGGCGCCCGGCAGCCCGCTCACCTCACCCGGCCGGGCGAGCCCCTGCCCCTCGTCCCCGAGCGCCAGAGCCAGCGCCACGAGGAAGGTGACCTCCTGGGGTCCAAAGACCGAGAGCGCTCCGGCGCCGAGCACCAGGTCGCCGCCGCTGGCCATCCAGGCCTCCGAGGCGCCCGCGGGGTCGAGCCAGATGCGCACCCCCGGCGCGCCGAGCGCGGCGAGCGACTCGTCGAGCACCGCGCGCAGGTTCGGCATCTCCTCCGGAGTCACCTCGAGCACGCCACCGGGAAGGGTGATCGAGGTCCGGACCGGTCCCCGCGCAACCGGGGACAGCGGTACCAGGGAGGCCACGGTCTCCTCGCCGGCGAAGAGGTTCCCGAACGCCGTGGAGCGGGCGGCGGCCTCGAAATGGCCGGAGCGCCGCAGCGCCTCGGCGTGCAGCGCCCAGCCCTCGGCGTCCACCGGGTGCTCGGCCAGGAGCAGCGCCCAGAGCTGCACCGCCAGCGGGGCGCCGGCCTCGCTCCCGGCCAGGGCAGCGGCGAATTCCCGCCGCGACTCCGGCGACAGCGCCTCCAGCGACGCGATGGGCCGGAGGATGCGCAGGACGTCGTCGTGGCGGCCAGCGCGCAGAGCGGTCAGGGCCAGCACCTCCCGTTCCTCGGGGGTGCGGGCCAGCTGCTCGCGGAGAACCAGCGCCTCGTGCGAACGCCCGAGCGACTCGGCCAGCTCGGCACGCTGGCGTACCCGCTCCTCGGTCGGCGGGAGCTGCGAGAGCACGCCCAACGCATCGGCGGCCCGGCCCAGCCGGACGTAGGCGTGCACCAGCTCGTCCTGTCGCCCGGCGAGGGCCTCGGGTCCCATCAGCGAGCCCAGCCGCTCGGCAAGGTCCGCGAACTCCGCCGGCGACTCGTCGGCCGAGGTGAGCGCGAGCAGCTTGCTCGCCGCGGCCACCGAGGTGGGATCCTCCGCCATCGCCTGCGCCCAGGCGGCCCGCGCCGCATCCGTCCAGCCGATGGCGAGCGCGAGATCTCCGGCCTGGACACGGAGGCCCGCCCGCTGCACCGGGTCCGGCGTGGCATCCACCCAGGCCGAGAGCGCCGACGCTGCGTCCTCGAGTCGGTTGTCGTCGCGCGCCTGCTCGAACAGCGCCTGCCAGAGCTCGGCGGCGCGGGACGGCACGCGCGCGGCGAGCAGACGGAGCCCGCGCTCGCGCTCGGCGCCGCGGCGCCCGCGGAGGTGCTGGAGCAGCGCCTCCACCAGCGTCGGGGAGGTGCTGGCGTCGACCCGCTCCAGCACCTCGAGCAGCGTCCCCTCCAGCTCACCGACGGCCTGAAGCCGCTGGAAGGCGCGGAGGCGCTCCTCGCCGGTGGCCTCGGCCGCGGGCGAGAGGAGGATGGCGCGGTGGAGGGCGACGGCCAGGTCCATCGCCCTCCGCGACTCGGCCAGCTCGGCGCAGGCCTGGCGCTCGAGCCCGGTGCCGTCTTTCAGGAGCAGCTTGCACAGCCGGCGCAGCGACTCGGCGCCGGACGGCGTCTGGGCGAGTCCCCAGAGGCTCTGGCGGATGCGCGGGGAATCCTCGAGCGCCTCGGCGATCTCCAGCGCCTGCGCGAAGGCGCCCTGGGCGAGGAGCGGCTCGTACCCGTGCTCCACGGCCTGGGCACGGGCGCCGAGCCGGAGGAAGCGCGCGGCCCAGGCCCCGGGTCCGAGCGTCCGGGGGTGGAGGCGCGCCACGCGCTCGAGCAGCTCCTGCGCCTCGGCGGGATCCCCTGCGCCCTCCCAGGCATCGGCGGCCTCGAGAAGCAGCTTCGGGCGGTCGTCAGGTGAGGCGAGCTGCGCCGCCTGGGTGAGCGAGGCCGCCGCCTTGGCCAGCTCGCTCGCCTCCCGCATCAAGCTGGCCAGGAACAGCAGCGCATCCCGGCTGGCCTCGGTGGCGACCGAGGCCCGGGCCAGTCGGGCCGCGCGGGCCTCGTCACCGGCCTGCTGCGCGGCGCGGGCGGCCTCATAGAGGAGGTGGGCCCGCTCGGCCCCCTGCGCCATCTCGGCGCGGGCAGCGAGCACCGTGGAGCGAGCGAGGGCGTCGTCGGCACCCTGGAGCAGGGGGACCAGCAGCTCGAGCGCCTCGGAGTAGCCCGGGCCCGAGCGCCCGCCGGCGGCGAGCGGCTCGAGCAAGCCGCGGGCCTCGTCGGTCTCGCCGCGCTGGAGGAGCATCCCCGCCAGCTCGAGCTTCAGCTGCGCCGACTCGTCGCCCGGCGGTGTCGCGGCGACCAGGCCGCGGAGCACGGGCAGCAGCGGCTCGGCGTCGCCACGCTGGCGGTAGCTCCGGGCGAGCCCCCGGAGGGCGGCGAGGTTGCCTGGATCCGCCTGGTGGGCCCGCTCGACCAGCGAGAGCGCCCGGGCCTCGTCCTGGAAGACGTCCGTCGCCACCTGGGCCGCCTGCACCAGGAGGTCGGCGGCGCGGGGGCCACCCGAGGCCTGGGCGGCGCGCTCGAGGAGCGACATGAGATCCTCATGGCGCGAGACGGCGCGCAGGCCGGCCACGGCACGGTCGACGACGGAGGACTCCGCCGGCCGCAGCTCGGCCAGCGGGAGCAGCGCCTCGAGCGCCTCGACCGGGTCCTCCACCAGCGCCGCGGCCCGACGGTAGAGCGCCTCGGCCTCCTCGGGCCGGGCGGACCGGGCGAGCCGGACCGAGGTGCGGAACAGCCCGGGCGCGTCCTGCCGCCGGCCGTGCACCTCGGCGAGCAGCGAGAGCGCGTCCCGGCCGCGCTCCCCGTCGGGGTCGGCGGCCACCACGGCCTCGAGCGCATCGGCGGCGTCATGCAGCGCGCCGGCCGACAGCGCCGCGTTCCCCAGGCGCAGCTGGAGCCGGGTGCGCTGCGGTGTAGGCAGGTCAGGGGCCAGCTGAAGCGCCCGGCGGTCATAGGGCTGCGCGGCGGTGGGACCCCCCGCGGCGGCGGCCAGGTCACCACGGGCGAGCAGCGCCTTCACCTCGTCGGGCCGGAGCTGGAGCAGCTCATCCCAGGCCTCGGCGGCGAGCAGCGCCTCGCCGGCCCGGGTCAGCAGCTCGGCGCGCTCGGCCAGCAGGGCGGGCGCCTCGGTGGGAACGGCCCGGGCGCGCTGCGCCAGGAGCTCGGCCTGCGCGCGCACGTCGCCCTCCACCCGGGCGCGCCGGGCGGCGAAGGCAGCGTCCAGCTCGGGCGCCTGGTCGAAGGCGCGATCCTCGGCGGCGCGCGCATCGTCCTCGCGTCCTCCGGCGCGCAGGGCACCGGCGGCGCGCAGCCAGCTCCGGGCCGCCTCCGCGCCCAGCTGACGCTCGGCCCGCGCCGCCTCCAGTCGACCGAGCGCGACGCTGTCGCCAGCAGCCTGCAGCCGCGCGGCGTGACGCTCGTAGGCGGGATGAAACGGATCGGCCTGGAGGAGGAGCGCGTCGAAGGGCGCCGCATCCGCGTCCTGCCCGCGGGAGACCAGCAGCTCGGCAAGCTCGGCGGTGATGGAGGTGTCCGCCGGCGCGAAGCCGTGCGCGGCCGAGAGCGCGTCCAGCGCCTGCTCGGCCTTGCCCAGGTCGCGGTACAGGCCGGCGGCCCGGCGGAGCAGATGCGCCCGCGCCGGACCCTCGGTCCGGCTCCGGGCGGCGGCGACGTAGTAGGCCGCGAGGTCGGCACCCCGCCCGGACCGCTCGAGCAGCTGCACCAGCAGGGCCTCCGCGGCGGGGTGTCCTGGCACCTCGGCCAGCGCGTCGCGCACCAGCGACTCGGCCTCGGTCTCGTCACCGAGCGGACCGGCGTGCAGCTCGGCAATCTGGACCAGGGCGGTTGCCCGTGCCTCGGCGCCGGGCAGGAAGGGGACGCTGCGCTGCAGCCAGGCTGCCCTCGCCCTGGTGTCGCCGCGCCGTGCCGCGAGGTCGGCGAGCCAGATGGTGGTCTCGACGTCCGGAGCGAGCTCGAAGGCACGGGCGAGGGCCGCGGTGGCCGCCGTGGCGTCGCCACGCACCTCGAGGAAGAGCGCCGCCCGCCGACGCTCGACCGCGGCCGCGTCCGTCTTCCGACCGGCGCCCTCGAGCGTGGCACGGAGCCGGGCCAGGGCGTCGAGCGCCTCGTCCGCCCGGTCCGACCGGGAGGCGACCTCCGCCACCTCCTCCAGCGTCCGCGAGGCGAGCGCGACGTCTTCGTTCCGCAGCGCGGCGGTGGCGGTGGCCTGGAGGGCGGAGAGGAGCGCGGCGGTGCGCCCCGTCTCGCGGTGCAGCGCGGCGCGGGCCTGGTGCGCAGGCAGGGGATCGGGGAGCGCGGCGGCGGCCCCGAGGAGCAGCCGCTCCGTCAGCTCGGGATCGGCCAGCTCGGCGCGGGCGCGCTCGGCGAGCTTCAGGAGCGCACGCCCCGCCTCCTCCGAGGGAGGCTGCCGCAGCTGGTGCGCGGCGAGCAGCTCGATGGCCTCGCGTGGATCGGTGCGCCCCCGTAGCTCGGCCAGGCGCTCCACCGCGGCGGCCGGGGCGTCGGGCCGCCCGGCGAGCCGCCGCAGGATGGCCTCCGCCTGTGGGAGCTCCCCCGCCTCGACGAGCAGGTCGGCATGCGCGAGGAGCACCTCCGCCTCGCGGGCCGGATGGCTGCCCTGGTCGAGGCCGGCGACGACCGCGGCGAGCAGCGGGAGCGCCTCGGCGCGCGAGCCGCCGGCGTAGAGCGAGAGCGCGAGCTCGGCCAGCTCGTCGCCGGTCGCGGGAACCAGGGCGTGCGCCTGGCGGCGGAGCGCGAGCGCGGCGGCACCGTCGAGCGCGCCTGCGGCGAGCTGGGCCGAGTGCCGGAGAAGGGCCGCGGCCCGCTCGGCCGGGAGCAGCGCCGGGAGCCGACCCAGGAACGCCGACGCCTCGGTCCAGGCGCCGCGGCGCAGCTGGAGCACCACCAGCTGCTCCAGCGGCTTCGGCGCGTCGGCGTCGAGCTGGACGGCCCGCCGGAAGGCCGCCTCCGCCAGCTCGCCGCGTCCCAGCCGCTCGTCGAGCAGCGTCCCGAGCTCGGAGAAGAGCGCCGCCGCTCGCCCACGCGGGGCGCGCTCGGCCTCGAGCTCGAGCAGCTCGGCGACCGAGGGCCAGTCCGACGCGTGCTCGAGCAGCGCGCGGAGCCGCGGCAGCGCCCGCGGGTGCCGCGGCGAGAGCTTCAACACCCTCCGGTAGCTGTCCGCCGCGCCAGCCGAGTCCCCGCGCTCCTCGGCGAACTCGGCCCGCTCGAGCAGCACATTGGCGCGGAGCGCCTCGGGGGCGAGCTCGGCGGCCTGGAGCAACGCCTCGGACGCCGCATCCATCTGGCCGCGGCTGCGCTCCAGGCGCGAGAGCGCCCGCCAGGCCTCCACCGCCTCGACGGGGGCGCCGCGCTGCGTCGCCTCGCGGAGCGCCGCCTCGGCCAGTTCCGGCCGGCTGTCTTGAAGCGCGCGGCCAAGGGCGAGTAGCCGTGGCGCGGCCTCGCCAGCCACCGACCCATCGCGCTCCAGCGCCCGCTGCCACGCCTCGAGCTCGCCCGGAGCGTCGTCGGACGCCTGGGCGAGCAGCGCCACCTCGCGCCAGAGGAGCGCGGGCTCGGCCGATTCGCCGGCGGCGCGGGTGAGCTCCTCGCGCGCGGCGGCGCGGTCGCCGCGGGCGCGCAGGAGCCGGGCCCGCTCCACCCGGTGGTGGGCGCGGGCCGCGCCGGAGGTGAGGTCGACCAGCCGGGTCCGGAGCGCCAGCGCCTCGGTGTCGCTTCCCGGCACCGCCGGCGGCAGCAACGAGACCAGCGTCTCCAGCGCCCACGCGTCGTCGGGCGACAGCTCGACCAGCCGCCGGAGCGCGTCCAGGGCCTCGCTCGGCCGGTGCAGCTCGAGCGACAGCTCCACCAGCTCCTTGCACACCGCCCGGGCCTGTTCGCCGGACAGCCGCGGCCAGAGCCCGGAGAGGAGCGCCGCCAGCGCCTCGACCGCGCCGGCGCTCCGGTGCAGACCGGCGAGCTGGAGAAGCGCGTCGATGTCGTCGGGCGCGGCGTCGGCGTACGCCGCCAGGTGCCGGCGGGCGGCCTCGGCGTCCCCGGCGCGAACCGCGCTCTCGGCGGCCATGCGCTCCAGCCGCTTGCGCTCGGCGGGCGGGACGACGGCCGGATCGGCGCGGGCGAGCGACAGCGCCACCTCCAGGTCCTCGAGCGCACGGCGGGGCTCCCGCGCGGCGAGCAGCTCGGCGCGGCGGATGCGCGCCGGGGCGAGCGCCGGGTCGAGCCGGAGCCCGTCCTCGAGGAGCCCACCCTCGCGCGCCTCGCCCCTGGCCAGCTCGGCGGCGCGGAGGAAGAGCCGGGCCGCGGCGAGGGGATCGGCGACCAGCGCGGCCTGGTGCGCGAGCAAGGTGGCGGCCTCGGGCCGGTTGCCGGAGGAGAGCTCCAGCTCGGCGAGGGCCTCGAGGATCTGCCCGGCGAGCAGCCCTCGGGGCGAGACCTCGAGCGCGGCGTAGAGCTGCCGGTGCGCGGCGTCGCGCTGGCCGGAGTCGAGCAGCGCCCGGGCACCCTTGAAGAGCAGCGGCGCGGCCGCCTCGGTGCGGCCCTCGGCGAGCAGCTGGCGGGCCCGCAGCGCCCAGACCTCGGCCAGCTCCTTGGAGCGGCCGAGCTTCTCGTAGAGCCCCTCGAGCCGGGCGGCGAGCGCGTCGTCTCCGCGGCGGTAGGGCAGCGCCTCGGCGTAGTGGGCGGCGGCCGCGGCCAGGTCGCCGGTCATCTCGCACGCCTGTCCGAGCCTCGCCCGCACCTCGGCGAGCTTCTCCGGCGAGCCGGTGCGGGGGAGCGTGACCAGCACGTCCTCCAGCGCGCGGCGGGCGTGCTCGGGCCGCTCGCAGCGGAGCGACAGGTCGGCGAGCTCCAGGAGCACCTCGGGGCGCGGGTCGAGCCGGGCCGCCTTCTCCAGCGCGACCAGCGCCTCGCCGAAGCGGCCGAGCCGGGCCTCCTCCACCTGCGCCAGCTCGCGGAGACAGGCTGCGGCCAGCCGTGGATCGGCCTGCGTCTCGGCCACCCGGGCGCGGGAGGCAAGCGCCGCGGCGAGACCGGGCATGTCCGCGCGGCGGCGCTGGAGCGCACAGAGCTCGCCCCAGGCCAGGAGGTCCTCGGGCTCGAGCCTCAGCACCTCGGACAGAGCGCGCGCAGCGACCTCGAGGTCCGAGGCGAGGTCCTTGGCAGCAACGGCGAGCCGGCGGAGGAACTTCGCCCGGTCGGCGCCGTCCCGGGCCAGCTCGGACAGGGTCGACAGGCAGCGGACCAGCAACGGACCGTCGCGCCGGGACTCGCCGATGGCGACCAGCCCCTCGAGTGCGGCGCGGTTCTTCGGATCGGCGTCCACGGCCCGGGTGAGCAGCGCCTCGGCCTTCTCGGGCGCCGCGAGCCGGGTGCGCTGCAGCTCGCCCGCCTCGGCGAGGAACGCGGCACGACGGATGGGGTCGGGCACGGTGGGCGCCGCACGCTCGAGCGCGTGGGCGAGCGCGGCAGGATCTCCCGCCGCGCGCCAGGCAGGGACCAGCGCCTCGAGCGCCCTCGCGTCGTCCGGGACGAGGGCGAGCGCGGCCTCCCAGTGCTCGCGCGCCTGGACCTGATCGCCGAACCGCGAGGTCGCCAGCGCGGCGAGGGCATGGTGCGCGGCGTGGGCGGCACCGCGGACGCCGGCGTTGCCCGGCGAGGGACCGGCGAGCTCGACGGCCTGCTGGTACCCGGTGACTGCCTCGGCGACCCGGCCGAGCCCCTCGGCAGCCCGGGCCTGGGCAACCAGCGCCACCACGTCGCCGGGCAGGAGCGAGACCGCCTCGCGGTAGCGGAGGAGCGCGTTGTCCAGCTGCCCGAGGCCCGACTCCCAGACCTCGCCGGCGCGGAGGTTGGCCCGGCCCACCAGCCCGAGATCGTGCCGCCCGAGCGCCACGTCCCGGAGCCGGTCGAAGGCCTTGAGCGCACGCAGCGGCTCCCCGGCCCGCGCGCACAGCTCGCCGAGCAGCTCCAGCGCCGGCGGGAGGTCCGGCGCGAGCCTGAGCGCGGCCTCGCAGTGCAGCCGTGCCCCGGCCACGTCGTCCTCGCTCAGCGCCGAGAGCCGCGCGAGCTGCACGTGCGCCTCGGCCGACTCGAGGGGGTCGCGGGCCAGCGCGGAGAGCCGTCGGTAGGCGCGGAGCGCCCCGGCGCGGTCCTGCGCCTGATCCGCGGCGCGGGCCAGCGCGCGCAGGGCGGGCAGGTGGTCCGGGCGGATGCCGAGGACCGCGTGCAGCGCCTTCACCGCCATCTGCGGCGCCTGTCCCTCGGCGACGTGGGCTGCGGCCTGCGCGGCACTGAACGCCGACGCCTCGTCGCCGCGCTTCCTGGCCAGCTCCACCAGCGCCAGCCACCGCTCGGCGCTGCGGGCGGGCTCGCCGCGGCGCTCGCGGACGATGGCCTCGGCCCAGAGCGGCGCGGCGCTGCCGGGGCGACGGCGGGCGAGCGTCTCGACGACGTCCAGCGCGTACTCGTGCGCTGCGGGGTCGGCGACGAGCAGCGCGAGCAGCCGCTCCAGCGCGAAGGGGTGCGCCTCCTCGGCCCCGGCTCCCCGGAGGTACGCCTCGCGGGCCTCGCGCAGCTTTCCGGCGGCGACCAGCGCCTCGGCCTCGGCGAACGCGCGTGCGCCCTCGAGGGTGAGGAGCAGCTCCTCGTCGAGGAGCGCCGGCGGCGGCAGCGCCCCGGCGGCGAAGCGCAGCCGCAGCCCCAGCGGCGAGACCTCCACCCCGGCCAGACGTGCCCCGTCGAGCGAGGGCATGCGGAAGCCACGCGAGACGGCGGCGAGGGTGACCAGCTGCGGCAGGACCCGCGCCGAGAACCCATTGGCGCCGCGCAGCTCGACGTCGGGCAGCGCGGCGGCCCCCTGCACCGCCCGTGAAAGCACCAGGGGAACGGTGGGGGCCGGCACCGGGGAGTACCCGTACATCCGGACGTCGTAGAGGTAGACGGCGAGTCGCTCCCCGTCGGCGTCGAAGGCGACCTTGAACGTGGTCCCCGCGGGCGACGGGCCCTTGAGGCGGGCCTCGCCCTCGAGCCACCCCTGGCGGAAGTTGAGCGCGACGTCCGAGGCGTCGAGCAAGGGCCCGGTGGTCTCCTGGACGCTCCGGCGGATCAGCTCGGCGTCGACCGCCACCTCGAGGAAGCCGAACTGGAGCTTCCGGCGCTGGTACTTCTGGACGCCCGAGCCGACGTCGAAGGGGAAGCTGACGTCGGGAATCTGCAGCCCGAAGTCGACGACGGTGATGCCAGGACGCAGCTCGACCGGCGGGAATCCGACGAATGCGCGCCGGTCCAGCAGTCGCAGCTCGGGCCCGGCAACCCGACCCTCTGGCGCGGGCGGGGCCGAGCCTCCGGACGTGTCCTCGGAGGCCATGAAAGGTGCAGTCGGCGACGGTACCACCCAGCCCCAGGCACCCCAAGAAAGGGGCGCTTCCGGTCGATCGGCCGCTGGGTAGGCACGCGAACGACAGTGAAGCACGGACCGGCTGGCTGCTAACCTCCCCGCCCGGCCGTGCTCGAGCCGAACTCACTCGTCCTGGGCGAACGCTTCCGTGTGCTGGGCCACCTCGGAGGTGGCGGCATGGGCGAGGTCTACCTGGCCGAGCAGGTCAGCCTGGGACGGCGCGTCGCGCTCAAGGTGCTTCGCCGCGAGGTGGGCCAGCAGCCGGGGATGAGCGAGCGGTTTCGCCGCGAGGCGCGCCTGCTCTCGAGCGTGGAGCACCCGGCGGTGGTGCGGGTCATCGACTTCGGCCAGTCGCACGATGCGACGTGCCTGGTGATGGAGTTCGCCGAGGGTGAGACGCTTCTCCAGACGCTCGGCAACGGGGCGCTCACGCCCGAGCGCGGCCGCCGGGTGATGCTCCAGCTGGCCGAGGGCCTGGCCGCCATCCACGACAAGGGCATCATCCACCGCGACCTCAAGCCGGAGAACGTGGTGCTCACACCGGGGCCACGGGGCGAGCAGGCCCGGCTGCTGGACTTCGGCATCGCCAAGCTGCTCCAGCCGGACCCGGACGCGAAGGGGCTGAGCGCGGTGGGAGTGGTGCTCGGGACCCCCGAGTACCTCTCGCCGGAGCAGGCCATGGGGCATCCGCTGGATGCACGGAGCGACATCTACTCGCTCGGGGTGCTCTCCTACCGGATGCTCTCGGGCTCGCTTCCGTTCAACGGCCCGAATGCCCGCGACTACCTGCTCCAGCACATCGGCACGCCGCCGACGCCGCTGGTGGACTTCGCGCCGGCGATGGCCGAGGACCCGGACCTCTCGGCCATCGTGATGCGATGCCTGGCGAAGGAGCCGCGGGCCCGGTTCCAAACCGCGGAGGAGCTGGTGCGGGCGCTGGAGGCACCCCCGAAGGCGGCGGGCCGGATGGGGCCCCTCCTCCCCCGCGCCATCTCCAGCGTCTCGGAGGTCATCTTCGCTCGCCGGCCGCAGGCCTCGGCACCGGCACCATCCGAGGGACCACTGCTCGAGCTGCCCACCGGCTCGGTGACGCCGGTGCCTCCACCGCCGCGGGTGGCGGACACCCTGTCCTCGACGCTGGGGGCACCGAGGTGGCGCATGCCGGTGCTGATCGGCCTCGGGGCGCTGGTGGCGATCATCGCCTTCCTGGTGGCGCGCGGAGGGCACTCCGGACTCGAGGAGGCGGCGGCGCAGCTCGACGCGGGCAAGGCGCGCGAGGCGCTCGCCACCCTGGACCGGCTGGAGAAGAGCGGGACTCCGGCGAGCGAGGTGGCGGGTCTCCGGGCCGCAGCGCTCCATGCGGTGCGTGAGCATCCGGCGGAGCTGAAGGTCCTTCTCGCCTCGCGGGGGGCGAGCTCGGTGCTCGACCGGCGCACGCTCGCAGGCGTCGCGGAGGACCTGGAGCGCGAGGGTGGCGAGGGCCCCCGGAAGGACTTCCTGGACGGCCTCGACGCCGGTCGCTCCACCGCGGTGCTCCGGGCCATCGCCGAGTCGGGCACGACCGACGCAGCCTGGGGCGCGCTGCGTTACCTCGAGCGGCAGCACCGCACGGAGACGCTGGACCTGGTGGCGGTCTACGGCAGCTGGCTGGACGGGACGGATTGCGCGGCGCGCATCGTCGCCGCCCGCCGTCTCGGGGAGCTGGGGCGCCCGCAGGCGGTGGGTGCGCTGCAGAAGGCGCGGAAGAAGCGGGTGCCGCACGGCTGCGGGCAGGACGAGATCGCCGGGGCGCTCAAGGTCCTCGAGCGGAACTGAAGGGCAGCTCAGCGAACGAAGGCGGTACCGCGGCTCCCGGGCTCGCGGGCCTCGTCGAGTATGGAAGTCGGGGGATCGATTCCCACGATGTGGATCGCCTCGATGCCCTCCTCCAGCATCCCGAGCGACTCCTCCACCTTGGGGATCATCCCCCCGGAGATGACCCCGGAGGCCATCTGCTCGCGGGCTTCCGCCGCGGTCAGCTTCGGCATGCGCGTCGACGGGTCGTTCTTGTCGCGGAGCACGCCCGGGACGTTCGAGACCAGGAAGAGCTTCGCCGCGCGGAGGCGCGCCGCGACCCGGGCCGCCACCGTGTCGGCGTTGATGTTGAACACGTTGCCGCCGGAGTCTCCGCCGAGCGACCCGAGCACCGGGACGAAGCCGAGCGTCGAGAGCCGCTCGAGCGCCGCGGTGTCCACTGCGACGATGTCGCCGACCAGCCCCAGGTCCACCGGATCCGGTCCCGCGCCGGTGATGACCGTCGGAGGACGGCGGACGGCGTCGATCAGTCCCGCCGAGACGCCAGTGGTACACAGCGCCGGAACCTCCGCCAGGCGCATCGCCGCCGCCACCTCGACCGAGACCTGGCCGGCGAGGGCCATCTTCATCACCTCGAGCGTCTCCGGGTCGGTGACCCGCCGGCCGCCGACGATGGTCGGCTCGAGGCCGAGACGTCGGCCCAGCTCGGTGGCCTGTGGCCCTCCGCCGTGGACGACACAGACCCGGATGCCGGCACCGAGGAACTCGCCGACGGCCGTTCCGACGCTCGCCGCCAGACGGGCACGATCGGCAGCCAGCTCGCCGCCCACCTTCACCACGAACCACCGTCCGGCGAAGTCCGAGAGCGCGGTCACGGCCAGAGCCCCGGCTCCTTCAGGGTGAGCGTCTCGTCGTAACCCATCATCACGTTGAACGCCTGGACCGCCTGGCCCGCCCCACCCTTCACCAGGTTGTCCAGCGCGCCGAAGCAGACTACCCGCCGGGTCGACCCGGTCGGCGCGCCGAGGGCGAAGCCGACCTCGACGTAGTTGCCGCCCGAGACCGCGACGACCTCGGGCTGCCGTCCCTGGACCACCCGGACGAAGGGCTCACCGGCGTAGCATCGGGCCCAGGCCTCGTTCAGCTGCTCCACGGTGGTCGAGGCCGGCAGGTGGACGAAGCTGGTGGCGAAGATGCCGCGCGGGAGCGGCGCCGAGACCGGGACGAACTCGAGCGCCAGCTCGCGTCCGCCGGCGCCCTGGAGCGTCTGGAGGATCTCCGGGATGTGCTGGTGGTCCAGCGGCTTGTACGTCCGGAGGTTCGCCGCCCGCAGCGGGTGGTGCGTGGTGAGCTGTGGATTCGCCCCCGAGCCCGAGCTCCCGGTCGCAGCGACCGTGTGCACCGGGCCGGTCAGCATTCCCGCGCGCGCCAGCGGCAGGAGCCCGAGCGCGATGGTGGTCGCGAAGCAGCCCGGCGAGGCGATGTACCGAGCCTTGGCGATGGCGGCGCGGTTCACCTCGGGCAGGCCATAGGTGAAGACGCCGTCGGCGAGCGACCTGGGCGAGGGATGCGCGACGCCATAGTACTTCTCGTACGCCCCCGGATCGCGGAGCCGGAAGTCGCCCGAGAGATCGACGATGCGCACGCCTGAGCCGAGGATGGCCTGGACGACCCTGGCGGTCGTCTTGTGCGGCATGGCCAGGAACGCGACGTCCATCCCGGCGACCGCCTGCTCGGGCGCCATCTCCTGGAAGGTGAGATCCGTCAGCCCGCCGAGGCTGAAGTGCACCTCGCCGACCTTCTTGCCGATGTTGTCGGCGGCGGTCACCCGCGCGACCTCGACATGGGGGTGGAAGAGCAGCCGACGGAGAATCTCCGCGCCCCCGTAGCCGGTACCGCCGATCAGGACTGCCTTCAGACGGGCCATGATGGCCGGCCACCCTGCCAGACTGGCGGCACTCAGGAAAGATGCGCGGGTCAGGGCCGCCGGTCCCACCTGTAGGCGAGATCCCCCGGGTCCCACGACGCGAGCGGACGTGACTGCGGCACCTCGCGGAACCCCAGCGCGGTGAGGAGGCGGCGCGAGCGGAGGTTGCCCGGGGTGGTGGCCGCCCAGACCTCGCCGACACCGACGTGCTCGAGGAGCCAGCGCACCGCCGCACGCGCGTGGCCCCGTCCACGGTGTGCGAGGCCGAAGACGTAGGCGATCTCCGCCCAGCCATCGGCGTACACGGTGGCCTCGATGCGACCGAGGTAGGGGCCGCCCGCGAGCCGAACGGCGTGGTTGACCCACCGCTCGTCGGGTCGCCCCGTCCCGGCGGCCCGCCGCAGGTAGGCGGCGCGCATCTGCTCCTCGGTTGCGCCGTCGGTCCCCTGGAGGTGCACCCAGACGCGCGCGTCGCCGAGCACCGGAAAGAGTGCCGTTGCGTGCTCGGGACCGAGCGGCTCGAAGGTCAGCGCTCCGAGCAGGCCCGGCGTGGTCACCGGATCGGCCCGGTGCTGTGGAGAGTCCTCGTTCCAGCCGGCGTGCGCAGATGAACGGTGATCCGCGGCACCCCGCTCGCCGAGCACCGGTAGGGAAGCCCCAGCAAATCCAGCTGCCGCTGGACATCCGTCGCCCGGGGATGCTCCAGCTCCAGGTGCTGGAGCGTGACGCCGGCGTCAGGCAGCCGCGCCGCGGGATGGGCGGCACCACCCCAGCAGATGAGGCTCGGCACGACGCCGTCTCCGGGCAGCGCGCCGTCGCTGCGGACGGTGAGCTGCCAGGAGAGATCGCCGCGCTGGAACTGCTCCCACCGGCCCACGTCAAACGGGAGCTCGGGGAGCTCGGTCGTCTCCACTGCGGCGACCCAGTGAACGAGCTGGGGGCCATCGTCGAGGCGGGTCCGGGTGCCTGGATCGTCGAGTCCGAACCATCGCCGATGGGGGGGCGGCGAGCCCTCGGGGTCGATGGCAATCACCTCGAGGTAGGCGCGCTCCCCCAGCCGGAGCAGGCGGTTGTGCGTGCCCATCCGCGCGTGCTGTCCGCCAGCGGCCAGCCGGACGCCGAGCACCCTCTCGACGGGAGGAGAGCCCGCTTCGAGCGCTTCGGCGGCGAGGACGAGGTGATCGAGGTTGCGATTCATCGCGGATGGAAGTTCAGCCTTCGGTATTTCAGCGTGGGATGTCGAGAGTTCCCCGGGCGACGACGACCGCGGTCCCGCAGATCGACACCGAGCAGACGTCCTCGGGCGTTCCCTCGACGTGCACGTCCACCGTCCCCGGCCGGCCCATCCAGTGCCCCTGCTCGGCGACGAAGTCGTGCTCGCGGACGAGCTGGTGGTGGAACAGGTATGCGCCCATCCCGCCCGTCGCCGAGCCGGTGACCGGATCCTCGGTGTGATCCGGCGGCACCCCGAAGTGCCGGGCGAAGGTCTGGCCGCGCGGCGTCGCGCCCTCTAGCACGAACAGGTGCACGCTGAAGAATGCCTCCTTCGCGCGCAGCGCCACGTAGCGCGGCACGTCCAGACGCGCGCGCCGGAGCGCGTCCAGCGACCCCACGGGGACCATGAGCTGGGGAGTTCCGGTGCTGACCACCTGCACCGGCGCGTCCGTCCGGAGGTCCGCCGACCCGAGCCCGAGGATGCCCGCGGTTGCTGCCCGGTCGAGCGTCTGCCGGAACTCGGGGCGGCGCTGGGTCATCACCACCCGCGCCGGGCCGGACGCCGGCTTCTCGTAGGCGATGGAGATGGGACCGTCGCGGAGGACGAAGGTCACCTCCGTCCGCGGACCCGTCGGCACCAGCCGCCCGGCATCGGCGAGCGCCGCGGTGGTCGCGATGGTGGGGTGACCCGCAAGCGGGATCTCCTCGCCGGGAGTGTAGTACCGGACGTCGAAGCGTGAGCCGTTGCCGCCCAGCACGAACGCAGTCTCGCTCTGGTTCATCTCCCGGGCGATGGCCTGCATCAGCTCGCCGGACAGGCCCGAGGCATCGAGGACGACGGAGCAGGCGTTCCCGGAGAACGGCCGGTCGGTGAACGCATCGACGAGGAGCAGCGGGAGAGCGGGCATGGCGGGGAGAGTCCATCACCACCGGCCAGCCGGGACCGGTACAGTCGCCTTCACACGCCCCGGATCGTGGGCGCTCAGGCGGCGGCCTCGGCTCGCCCGCCTGCCCGGAGCCGGCCGTAGCAGCCGGGGCTCAGCTCCGGCCAGCCGAGCCGCCGGCGCACCCGTCTGAGGTGCCTCCGGTAGGCATTCCCGTCGACGTACGTCGCGTGGCGCTCGGTGGCGACGAAGCGGATGCCCCCGGTCAGATCTGGCTGATCGGTACCGACGAGCGTGTCCACCGCCTGGCCCGCCGGTCCGCCCTCGCTCCGCGCGACGATGGCCCGGGCGAGGAGATCCGCCATGTCGTCGAAGAACCGGTAGGCGCCGCCGTTCGTCTCCAGGTAGCCCATGACGTAGAGCCGCGGGTTCTCGCGGCTGAACAGGGCCATGTAGAGTTGCGGTCGCTGTCCCTTCCACCCGAATACCTCGGGAGGGACGTAGGGGATGCTCCACGCGTAGCCGGTGGCGCACAGCACCAGATCGATCTCCTCGGTCGCCCCGTCCGTGAAGTGCACCGTCCGGCCGGCGAAGCGCTCGACGTCGGGCATCGCCTTCAGGTCACCGTGGGCGAGGTAGTGCAGCACCTGGGTGTTGAGGATGGGGTGGGTCTCGAAGATGCGGTGGTCAGGCCGGGGCAGCCCCAGCCGCCGGAGGTCACCATTCAGCAACCGCAGCAGCGCTCCGAACACGCGCTGCTCGAGCCACATCGGCATCTTGGGAGACTCGGCGGCAAAGACGTCCGCCGGCTTTCCGAAGATGTGCTTGGGGATGAAGTGGTAGCCCCGGCGCACGCTGAGGAAGGCGCTGGCCGCGGTCCGCGCGGCGTCACAGGCAATGTCGGCCCCGGAGTTGCCGGCGCCGATGATCAGCACCCGCTTCCCGCGGAGCTCCTCCGGCGAGCGGTAGGTCTGGGTGTGGCGCATCTCGCCGGCGAAGACGCCAGGGTAGCCGGGCATCGTCGGGTGCCAGTTGGTGCCGCTGGCGCAGACCAGCGAGGCATACGAGCGAACGTCGCCGGTGGACAGCGTCACCCGCCAGCCCGCACCCTCGGGGACCGCGGAGGTCACTCCGGTGCCGAACCGGATGTGCTCCCGAAGTCCGTACGCATCCGCGAATGCGCGGACGTACGCCAGGACTTGCGCGTGGGAGGGGTAGTCCGGGTAGTGCTCCGGCATCGGGAAGTCGTGGAAGTGCGACTGGGTCTTCGAGGAGATGAAGTGCGCCGAGTCGTAGACCGGTGACCCGGGGTTCGACTGGTCCCAGAGGCCGCCCACGTCCCGGTGGCGCTCGTACATGTCGAACGGCACAGCGTGGGCAAGGAGGGCCCGCGCCAGCGAGAGTCCCGCCGGCCCGGCTCCGACCACGCACACCCGACCGATGTTCGCCATGGTGCTCCCCCGGGAGATCCGGGCAGTGAGACTAGCCCAGCGGAGCGAGGCGGTCCCCTCGGGGCGTCAGCCGACACGGGACGAGGCTGGCTGGCGGCGGCCTCCACGGGCTGTGGTACAGGAAAGCTCCCCCGATGCTCCTGCTCCGCGACGTCCAGAAGGGCGATCTGCCCCAGCTCAAGCGCCTCGCGGCGGTGCTCAACACCGTCAACCTCCCCAACGACGAGGAGACGCTGGAGAAGCTGATCGACGTGTCGATCCGGAGCTTTGCCGGGAAGCTGAAGGACCCGTTCGAGCGCGAGTACCTCTTCGTCCTCGAGGAGCCGCGCACCGGCGCCGTCATCGGCACCAGCATGGTCATCGCCCAGCACGGGACCTACGACGCGCCGCACATCTACTACGAGGTCAGCGAGCGCGAGCACTACTCGGCGAGCATCGACCGGCACTTTCGCCACAAGGTGCTCTCCATCGCCTACAACTACGAGGGGCCCACGGAGATCGGCGGCCTGGTGGTCGACCCGCTGCACCGGAGCGGGCCGGACAAGCCCGGCAAGCAGCTCAGCTACCTGCGCTTCCTCTACCTCGCGATGCATCGGCCCAACTTCCGCGACCGCGTGCTTGCCGAGCTGATGCCTCCCCTGATGCCCGACGGCCGCAGCCTGCTCTGGGAGCAGGTGGGCAAGAAGTTCACCGGGCTCACCTACTCCGAGGCCGATCTCCTGTCCCGGCAGAACAAGGAGTTCATCAAGGAGCTGTTCCCCTCGTCGGACATCTACGTGACCCTCTTCCCCGAGCGGGCGCAGAAGGTGCTCGGGCAGGTCGGCCCGCAGACGCAAGGGGTGCAGCGGATGCTGGAGCGGATCGGCTTCCGCTACGTCGAGCGGGTGGACCCGTTCGACGGTGGCCCGCACTTCGAGGCGAAGACCTCGGAGGTGACGCTGATCCGGAGGTTCCGGACGGCCCGGGTGGCGCCGGAGGACCTGGCGCTGGAGGCGGCGGAGGACATGCTGGTGGGCGTGGAGCGCGAGTCCGGGCGGAACCGCTTCCGGGCGGTGCGGAGCCAGGTGCGCATCGACGACCAGGTCGTCTATCTGCCGGGCGAGACCAAGGAGCTGCTCGGGCTGACCAGCGGGGTGAAGGTCTCGCTCATCCCGTTCGAAGGTGCATAGGCGCACCGGCTCTGACGTTCGCCTCGGGCGTGCCACATCGGCCCTCGAAGGGGCGGGCCCGGCGCCAGCTGTTAGGCTGTGGTTCTCCAGTCGGATGGGCGGCAAGCGCTTTCTCTTCGTCTTCGGGTTGCTGGGCGGGATCGCCTCCGGGCTGGTCAGCGCAGCACTGCTCGACGTGCTGGACGCCGGCCACCTCCGGCCGGTGCTCTACCCGGTGGTGCTGGCGATCAACGTCCTCGGCTTCACCGTGGGGGGCTGGCTCACCTGGCTCCGCTGGGCCCGCTCGCGGCAGCAGGCCCGGGCGCGGATCATCGCCCAGCTGGCAAGCGGCAACCTCGCCACCCAGGTCTCCGCCGGCGAGAGCCAGGAGGACGTGCGGCGGCTGATCCTCTCGCTCCGGCGGGCGCTGTTCCAGGTGCAGCGGGTGACGGCGAACATCCAGCGCACCGGCAAGGGCGTGGGCGAGCAGTCGCAGGCGCTGCTCGAGGCGGCACGCCGGCAGGGCGCGGCGGTGGACCGCTCGCTCGGCTCGGTGCAGGGGATGGGCAGCTCGCTCCAGGTTGCGGGCGAGCGGCTGATGCAGGTGGCGGCGTTCGCCGAGGAGACCACCGCGGCACTGGCGGAGATGACCGCGCGCATCGAGCAGGTCGCCTCGGCGCTGGGGACCCTGGACGGGTTCTCGCTCCGTACCACCGAGCGCGTGCAGATCATGAGCGAAGGTCTGTCGGCGGTGGCCAGCAGCGGCGACGTGCTGGCCCGCTTTGCCAGCGAGGCCGCGGCGTTCGTCACCTCGGTGGAGGAGGGCATCGACGCGGTGCGCCGGCGCGCCGGCGAGACCGGCGACCTGGCGCGGGTGGTGACCAGCACCGCCGAGCGCGGCGAGGCCCTGGTGAACGATTCGGTGCAGGGCATGTACCGGGTGGAGGAGTCAATCCGCCGCGCGGCGGAGATCGTCGAGGCGCTCGGGCACCGCAGCCAGGAGATCGGCCGCATCGTCGACGTCATCCAGGAGGTGGCCGATCAGACCAACCTCCTGTCGCTGAACGCGGCGATCATCGCCGCCCAGGCCGGCGAGCAGGGCCTGGCCTTCGGGGTGGTGGCGGAGGAGATCCGCTCGCTCGCCGAGCGCACCGCGCGGAGCACCCGGGAGATCGCCGCCATCGTCCGGCAGACGCGCGGCCAGGTGGACGCCGCCGTGCTCCACGTGCAGGAGGGCCGCGAGCGCGCCACGGCCGGCGTGGCGCTCGGCGACCGGGCGGCCTCGGCGCTCAAGGAGATCCGCGCCACCACCCAGCGGACGTTCGCCGCGGTCGAGGCCACCGTGGCCGAGACGGTGCGGCTCGAGGCGCAGGGCTCGCACGTGGTGCAGGCCTCCACCCGGGTCGCCAACCGGATCGTCGAGCTCACCCGCGCCTCGGTGGAGCAGGCCGAGGCCGGGCGCGAGCTGGTCCGCCAGACCCAGGAGATGGCCCGGCTGGCGCAGGGGGCTTCGGCCAAGGCCGAGGGCCAGGCCCGCACCGGCCGGGCGCTGAGCGACGCGGTCCGCCGGCTCACCGACGCGCTGCAGGAGATTCGCGCCGCGCACGCGGTGCTCACCCGGGGCGACGCCGCCATCTCCGAGGACGTGGCGCAGGTGCGCAGCGACGCCCAGACGGTGCTCCGGATCGGCGACGGGCTGAGCCGGAGCGTCGAGCAGCTCTCGCGGGAGGCGGCCAGCCTCCAGGCCGAGGTCTTCCGCTTCCGGCTCCCCGAGCCGCGGCGCGGCGGGACGCTCAAGGTGGGCATCCACCAGTCGGCGATGTTCGAGTCCACCCGCGGACTGGACCCGCTCTTCACCCTCGACAACCAGATGGTGGAGATCGGCGCGAGCATGTACGCGGGCCTGCTGCGCCAGGAGGACGGGGTGATGGTCCCCGAGCTCGCCGAGCGCTGGGAGGCGGCGCCCGGGGCCCGCAGCTACCGCTTCTTCCTCCGTCCGGGGCTGACCTTCCACGACGGCGTGCCGCTCCGGGCCTCCGACGTGAAGCGGCACTTCGAGCGGCTGCTCGACCCGAAGGTGGACTCGCCGGACCAGTGGATCTTCAAGGAGGTCGAGGGCGCGCGCGACTACCTCGCCGGCCGCACAGGGGAGGTCTCCGGCTTCGAGGTGCTCGACGACACCACGCTGGAGATCCGCCTCGACGAGCCGAAGGCATTCTTCCTCCACCTGGTCACCTTGCCGGCGACGCTGGTGACGCGAATGGGCCCGGGCGGAAAGTTCCTCGGTGCCGGCCCCTACCGCCCGGTGACCGTCGCCGCGAGCGGCGTGCTGCTCGAGCGGCACCCGGCGTACTTCCGGGCGGAGCGCCCCTTCGTGGACCGGCTGGAGTTCGTGTTCCATCCGGACCGCAAGACCGCGCTGGAGCGGCTCCGCGCGGGCGAGCTCGACGTGGTCTCGGGCCTCTACGCCGAGCACGTGCGCGACGCGGGGGTGGATCCGCAGCAGGTCATCGCCGGGAGCCAGCCTTCGTGCTGGTTCATCGGCTTCCAGGTGCACACCCCGCCGTTCGACGACGCGCGAGTGCGGGTCGGCATCCGGGCCGGGCTCGACGTGGCCGGGATGGTGGAGCGGTTCCACCCGGGCGCCCGGGTGGCCTCGACCCTGACCCCGCCCTCGCTGCTCACCGGCGAGCTCCCGCCGCCGCCCAGGACCAACGTCGCGCTGGCCCGTCAGCTGCTGCGCGACTCGGGCATCGGACGACTCCGGCTCGAGCTGGCCTACCCCCCGGGCCGCAACACCGAGGCCGAGGACGCGGTGCTGTTCCGGCCGCTCCTCGACGCAGGCCTGGTCGAGCTCTCGCACACCGAGATCGACCCCACCGAGTTCTGGCAGCGCGCGCGCGAGGGGCGGCTCCCGGCGTTCCGGGCGGGGTGGATCGCCGACTACCCGGACGCGGACAACTTCCTCCACTTCCTCCTGCACTCGGGTGCGCAGACGGTGTTCGGGCTGGGCTTCCGGAGCGCCGAGCTGGACCGGCTGACCACCGAGGCGCGGGTGAGCATCGATCCCGAGCTTCGGATGTCGCTCTACCGATCGGCCGAGCGCATCGTCACCCAGGAGTGTCCGGTCATCCCGCTGTACCACGAGCGCATCTACGCCGCGGCGAGCGCCCGGGTGCAGGGCCTCCGGCTGCACTCCACGCCGCCCCAGGTCCGCTTCGACGAGCTGTGGCTGGACAGCGCCGAGGCCTAGCGCAGCGGCGCCGCGCGTCGATGCTCAGCGCTGCAGCGCGATCGGCGGGCTCGCGGGAGCCTCGGCGCTCTGCTCGCGCGGCTCGGGCGGGGATTCCGGGGCCGGGACGACGACGTCGCGCCGGTTCAGCTGCCCGGCGTGGTTCCGGGCCCACTGGGACACCTGGCCGTCGTAGCCCGAGGCGATGTCGTGCCTGAGCACCGACCAGACGAACGCGCCGCCGTAACCGGCGCAGCGCGCGGTGTCGAGCATCGTCTTGATGCTCCGCCGGGGGTGGTTGCCGGGGAACGAGTTCAGGAGCAGCGGCCGGTCGAGTCGCAGGTCCGACACCGCCCGCCGCAGCTCGGCCTCGTCCGCGGGCCAGCCCACGCTGTACACGTCGAGCCCCACCCCGCGCACCAGCGCCAGACTGCTCCAGCGGGAGACGGCCACCGTGGCCAGCGCCCGGGTGTGCCGCCGGACCAGCGTCACCGCGTCGCAGAGGAAGGCCCGCATCTCCTCGAAGGTGACCGGCGAGGGGACCTCGGCAGGGCTGGAGCCCAGCCCCAGCCAGCGGCGGAGCGCGGCCGCCACCCCGCGCCGCTCGGGCACCGCCGGGCCAAGGCCGGCGACGCACACGTCAGCGCCGCTCAGGACCTCCCAGGCCACGATGGCCGGATGGTCGGCGCAGCGCATGAGGATGGGGCGGAGCACGCACTCGAGCAGCGCGCTGCGCTTGACCGGGTCACGGACAGCGTCGGCATGACCGCGCGCCGGCTGACCGTCGATGGTGCTCGCCGGTGCGAACCAGCCCGTGTCCAACAGCACCAGCACCAGGCCGATGCCCGCAGTCCGAGCCGCCTCGAGCACCACGTCGAGGTCGGCGAACACCGAGCCGTCGAGCGCCTCCGGCGTCCCATCCTGGGCAAAGCGGATGCCGGCTCGACCGTCGGCGAGAACGAAGAAGCGTGCGGTGTGCACGCCGTCGGCGCGAAGCCGCTCGAACACCTGGCGGAGGAGCGCCGCGTCCTCGCCGTGCGCGTGCAGGCCGCCCTCGGGCCGCCAGGGGGAGGTGCCGATGTCGACGCCGTAGTGCACCCACGGCACGTTCGCGCCGAGCAGGAAACGATTGGGGCCGAACGGCGGACCGTCCGGGTTCAGAGGAACGGTCGAGGCGTTGAACGCGAACCACGGCGCTTCTCGGGTGATGGCCGGAGCGGTGCGTTCAGGAAGCGGGCGAGAGGAGGAGCGCGGCGTCCACTGTTCGGGATGGGGGCGGGAATTCCCGGTTTGGGGCGCGGCACGCACGGCCTTGCGCTGCTGCGACATCGATGGCCCCTGGGTCGGCTAGGACCGACGAAGAATGGCTGTGTTGGGCGCGCGACTCTGCCACTCGCCCTGGAAAGTTGGAAGTGTAGAAAACCAGGCCCGGTGTCATTCCGAGGTACAGGGTCGTCTTTTACCCGGGGTCCCGGACCCGGGGAAGGCGAGCCGGCGCGGGAATCACTGTCCCCCCGTACGAGGAGGCCTCGAGGGTGCCGCAGGCGGCCCCGATGTCCTTTCCTCCGGAGTACCGCCGGACCACGGGGGCGCCGAGAATCTGCAGCCTCTCCCGGAACTTCGCGAGCTCCCGGTCATCCGGCGGCTGGTACCTCCCGGTGGGATCGGTGACCTCGATCAGGTCGAGCTTGATGGGCACCCCGGCGAAGGCGTCGCGCAGCGCCTCGGCGTCCTCCCCGCCCATGTTGACACCGCGAATGCAGACGTAGGCTACCATGGCCCGCTCGCGCCGCGTGCGCGCGTAATCGCCGATGGCCCGGACCAGCTCGGGGAGGGGGTGCGTGCGTTCCACCGGCATGAGCCGGGCCCGCTTCTCGGGAATGGCCGAGGTCACGCTGAACGCCAGGCGGTACGGGTGGCCCTCACGCACGTAGCGGTCGATGGCCGGGACGCATCCGGCGGTGGACAGGGTGATGGCCTTGCCCGAGATGGCGTACCCCGCGGGGTGGGCGAGGATGCGCGCCGCCCGGAGCACCTCGGTGGGGTTGAGCAAGGGCTCGCCCATCCCCATGAAGACGACGCCCGACAGCCGCCGGTCGGCCTCGGCCCGGATCAGCCGGACCTGCTCGAGGATCTCCCAGGTCAGGAGATTTCGCCGGAAGCCCATCCGTCCGGTCGCGCAGAAGTCGCAGGCCAGCGCGCAGCCCACCTGGCTCGAGACGCAGACCACGTACTTGGTGTCGAAGAGCGGGATGCGCACCGCCTCCACCCGTCCCCCGAGCGGGGACTCGAAGAGGTACTTGACGAAGCCGTCCTTCGCCCGGCGCCGCTCGACCACGGCGAGCGACGGCAGCTCGGCACGGGCCAGCACCGCGTCCCGAACGGCGCGCGGCACCTGCTCGGTGCCGCGCAGCTCCTCCAACCTCTCGGCGCCGTGGGCGTGCACCCGGGCGAAGAGCTTCCTCACCGCGAGGGGGGACGGACCGAGCGGAGCGAGCGCGCGGAACAGGTCCGCGAGCTCCATCCCGCGGAGGTTCACTTCGTCTCGAGCTTGCTGCGGAGGAACGCCCTCAGCCTGCCCGCGACCTCGGGCGGCATCGACTTCACCAGCGCCTTGCGGCACAGCCCCGAGGTGGCGCGGTAGCTGCGAACGAACTCCACGCACGGAGGGCAGCCGTTCAGGTGGGCCCGGAGGTGTTCCTCCTCCTCGGGCGACATCTCACCGTCGAGGAACGGCAGCAGCGAGTCGATGGAATCCTTGCAGTTGAACATGGGTGACTGGCAGGTCAGCCTCCCAATGATGCTCGGGACGGGCCCCGGTTTCACACTTCTTTGTAGAACGCGTCGATCGCCTCACGGAGCGCCAGCCGGGCTCTGTGGAGTCGACTCTTCACCGCGGGTACGGAAATGCCCACCATCTCGGAGATCTCCTCGTAGGAGAGCCCCTCCACGTCCTTGAGGAGGAACACCTCCCGGTACCCCTCCGGGAGGGCGTCGGTGGCTGCCCGGATGGCCCGGCCGAGCTCCTCGTCGAGGATCTTGTCGTCCGCGCGCTTGCTCCAGTCCGAGTCCGGGACCTCGGCCAGGCTGCCCCGCTCGGTGAACTCGGGGCTGGCGAGCTCGTCGCTGACGATGTCCAGGACTCGCTGCCGGCGCAGCCGCATCAGCGCGTTGTTGGCGGCGATGCGGTGCACCCAGCTGCCGAAGGCGGCCTCGCCGCGGAACTCGGCCAGGTGCTGGTAGGCGGAGAGGAAGGTGTCCTGGGTGATCTCCGCCGCATCGGCCTCGCTGCGAGTCATGCGCAGCGCCAGGCCGTAGACCTTGTCCTCGTTCCGGTCCACCAGCGTCTCGAAGGCGGACATGTCCCCGCCCTGCGCGCGGGCCAGGAGTGTCCGGTCGTCCTGGACGGTGGTGTCCGTCATGGGGGAGTCCCACGTCTGTCAGGGCGGCGCGCGGAGGTCAAGCGGCCGTTCGGACGGGTGCAGGCTTGTCGAGACCGGGCCGAGGCTAGGGCGCCACCTCGGCGGCGAAGGTGGGCTCTCCCTTCACCAGCTTCACGATGACCGCGGGCTTCACCGCGTCGCGATCTGGCCCGAGGGTGATGCGCCCGGTGATGCCGGCGAAGTCGCGCGTGCGGGCGATCTGCTCGCGCAATGCCGGCCCGCCCACGCCGTTCGAGCGGCGGAGCGCGTCGATGCCCACCCGCGCGGCGTCGTAGCCCAGCGCCCCCAGCGCGTCGGGGACGTGCCCGAAGCGCACCTTGTACCGGGCAAGGAACTCCTGCACCCGGCCGCCGGGGTTGTCCGGGGCGAAGTGCGTCGAGTAGAGCGCGCCCTCCACCGCGGCACCGCCGAGCTGGCCCAGCCGCTCGCCCGAGTCCCACCCATCGCCGCCGAGCAGCGTGGTCCGCATGCCGAGCTCGCGGGCCTGGCGCGCCAGCGGCCCCACGTCGCTGTAGTAGCCGGGAATGAAGAGCACCTCGGGGCGGGCGGCCTTGGCCCGGGTGAGCTGACCCCGGAAGTCGGTGTCGCCCTTGCTGTACGCCTCCTCGGAGACGATCTTTCCTCCGAGCGCGCCGAACCGCGCGGCGAACACCTTGGCCAGGCCGACCGCGTAGTCGCTCTTCTCATCCACCAGCATCGCCACCCGCTCGGCCTTGAGCGTCTCGCGGGCGAAGCGGGCGAGGAGCTGTCCCTGAAAGGTGTCGGTGAAGCACACCCGGAAGACGTACGGGCCCCCCTCGGACGTGACTCGCGGGTTGGTGGACGACGGCGCGATCATCGGGACCTCGCCCTTCGCCGCCGCCGGAGCCATGGCCAGGCTGTTGCTGCTCTGGTTCTCGCCCACCACGAAGAGCGCCCGGTCCTGGGTGACCAGCCGGGTCATTGCGCTGGCGGCCTCCTCGGGCCGGGATTGCGAGTCGTACGAGCGGAGCGCCAGCATCCGCCCCTGGACGCCCCCGGCGGCGTTGGCCTCCTCGACCGCCAGCTGGACCCCGTTCTGCGTCTCGAGCCCGAAGTGCGCCTCTGGACCGGTGAGCGCGCCGACCAGGCCCACGAGGAGCGGACCGGTCGAAGGCTGCGCCGTGGTGGGGGACGGCTTCTCGCTCGCGGGCGCAGGGGCCTGCCTCCGCTCGCAGCCGAGGAGCGCGAGGGCGCAGAGGGCGGGGACCAGGCGGGAACAAAGGCGCACGGGGTGGCTCCGGGGCTGGGTGCGCCGTGGGTCTACTCCAGCGCCGGCCTGCCAGCCCACGTCCAGGTGCTCGGGCGACGACCGGCAGGTGGGCAGCCGAGTCACGGGCCAGGAGGCTGGCGTCATCGTCCGGAGCCCGGCTGACCTCGACGGCGTGAGGGACGCCCGCGACTCACCCCCCGGCTGCCGCGGACCCAGAACCGCAACGGCCGCTCGGCCCACTCCTCGGCGTAGTCGACCCCGATGCGGGGCCCCCGCGCCACGTCCCCGGCACGCACCGCCGGGGCATCGAGGATGCGCAGCCCGGAGGCGACGAGGTCCGCTCCGTTCTCCGCTCCAGTGATGCGCAGCGCGCGGCAGAGACGGCCCGGTCCGTCGAGACGCACCGGACCGTCGAGGCCCTCCACCGGCTCGAGCCCCCGGACCAGCACCGCCGCCGGGCGCCCCTCGCGCCCCGTCACCGCGTTGAAGCACCAGTGCATCCCGTAGATGAAGTACACGTAGGCCCGGCCCGGAGGGCCCCAGAGAATCTGGGTGCGGACAGTGCGCCCGCGGGCGGCATGGCACGCCAGGTCGTGCGCGCCCACGTACGCCTCGGTCTCCACGATTCGGCCGGCACGCCCCTCATGGACCAGCAGCTTGCCGAGCAGCGCGCGCGCCACCACGCGAGCCGGACGCTCGTAGAAGGAATGAGGGAGCGGACTTCCGGGAGGGCCGGGTATGTTCACTGTCCAGGGCACGCCCTGCTCTGCAGCGCGGGGGCGATTGCGTCGAGGTGCGTGGGGTGCAGATTCGGGCGACCATGTTCGACACCGGTCGTGTCTCGGGCGTCCTGCTCCCCGTGTTCTCGCTCCGGAGCCGAGACGATTTCGGGATCGGTGACTTCGGGGCTGCCGAGCAGTGGCTGCGGTTCCTCAGGGGCGCCGGGCAGCGGCTGTGGATGGTCCTGCCGCTGCTCCCCACCGCCCGGGGGGACGTGAGCCCCTACGCCACCCGGAGCGCCTTCGGCCTGAATCCGCTGTTCATCCATCTCGAGTCTCTCCCCGAGTACCGGGAGGCGGGGGGCCTGTCGACCCTGAATGACGAGGAGCGCTGGCTGCTCGAGGAGGCCCGGGCGGCGCACCGGGTCAAGTACCCCTCGGTGATCCGGGTGAAGTGGAACGCCCTCTGGACGGCGTTCCGGCGCTTCGAGGAGCGCGGCACCGACCCGGGTGGCCGGTTCGACGCGTACCGCAAGCAGAGCGCGGTGTGGCTGGACAGCTACGCGCTCTACGCCGCGATGTCCGAGGACCAGGAGCAGCGCCCCTGGTGGGAGTGGCCGCGGGGAATCCGCGAGCGGCAGCCCCAGGCGCTCGCCTCCGCCGCCGACCGGCTCGCCAACCGGGTCCGCTTCCACGCCTGGCTCCAGTTCGTGGCCCAGGAGCAGTGGAACGCCGTCCGGGCGTCCGCAGGCGCGCAGGGGGTGCTCCTGGCCGGGGACGAGCCGTTCATCATCGGCCAGGACAGCGCCGACACCTGGGCCAATCCCCGCTACCTCCGCCGGGACGCGCGGCTCGGGGTCCCTCCGGACGAGTTCTCGGACACCGGGCAGGACTGGGGCCTTCCCTACTTCGACTTCGAGGCGATGGAGAAGGACGACTGGGGCTGGCTGCGGCTCCGGGCGCTCCACGCCGCGGCGGACTACGACCTGCGCCGGGTGGACCACGCGGTGGGCTACTTCCGGCAGTACATCCGCGACGAGCGCACCCCCAGGGGCCGGTTCCTCCCCGCCGACGAGCCCACGCAGCGGCGGCTCGGCGAGCGCATCTTCCGGCTCCTGTCGGAGGGAAGCGGCATCGTGGCCGAGGACCTGGGCGTCATCCCGCCGTTCGTGAGGAAGGTCCTCGCCGAGCTGCAGATCCCCGGCTACCGCGTGCTGCGCTGGGAGAAGGACGACCGGGTCTACCGGAATCCGCACCGGTTTCCCGAGGTCTCGCTGGTCACCACCGGAACCCACGACACCGAAACGATGCGCGAGTGGTGGGAGGCGCTCGAGGACCAGGAGCGCGCCGCCGCCGCCGAGGCCTGGCCGGAGTTCGAGGGGCTCCGGCCACCCCCGGCCCAGTTCACGCGCGAGGTGCACACCCGGCTGCTGTCCACCGCCGAGCACGCGGCCTCGCGGCTGTGCGTGCTCCCCTGGCAGGACGTGCTCGGCGAGACCGAGCGCATCAACCTTCCCGGCTCGGTCGGCGACGCCAACTGGGCGTACCGCATCTCGTCGCCGGTGGAGGAGCTCGCGGGCCAGGAGGACATCCGGGAGGCGGCGGCGCGGCTTCGCACGCTCACCCACGCCGCGGGCCGCCTCACCGGGGCATGAGCCGGGGGCAGTGCCAGCGGCTCGGGGCGCTGCTCGCGCTGGCGCTCTGTGCGTGCGCCGGGAAGCAGAAGCCGGACGAGCCACCCATCCGCTCGCTGAAGATCGAGGGAACCAAGCAGGTCTCATCCGGGGACATCGAGGAGCACATCCTCACCACCGGCCCATCGTGGTGGCCGTTCACCGCCACCCCGTACTTCGACCCGATCGCCTGGCAGGCGGACCTCCGGCGCATCGAGCGGTACTACCAGGCGCAGGGCTTCTACCAGGCACAGGTGGTGAACGAGGACGTGAGGCACGAGGGCGACGGCGTCGCGCTCACCGTCCAGGTCAACGAGGGCAACCCCACCAAGATCGGCCAGATCGATGTCGAGGGCCTGGACGAGCTGCCACCCGACTTCCAGCAGCGGGTCCGGCGGAGCGTCCCGGTGAAGGTGGGCGAGGTGCTGAAGGAAGACCAGTGGGCGGGCGTGAAGCGCGAGGTGACCAGCGCCCTCCGGGCGCTCGGGTATGCCGAGGCCGAGGTCCGGGGCGAGGTCTTCGTCGAGACCAATGATCAGACCGCCCGCATCCGCCTGGTGTGCGTGCCGGGGGTCCGCTACAAGTTCGGGAACGTCTTCGTCGCCACCGGCCCCAGGCCCTCGGTCCAGGTCCGCTACATCATCGACCAGGCCCAAGGGTCCATCTGGAAGGGCGCTTGGTTCAGTGACAAGGCGCTCGAGGAGGCGCAGCGCCGCGTCTTCCAGATGGGCGTCTTCGGCGCGGTGAAGGTGACCACCGGCACTCCGGACAGGGTGAACGGGGTCATCCCGGTGGTGGTCGACGTCCGCGAGGCCCCGTTCCACACCATCCGCTACGGCGGCGGCATCGGGGTGGACCCGGTGCGGCAGGAGTACCGTCTCATCGCCGAGTACACCGACCGGAACTTCCTCGGTGACCTTCGCAAGCTGACGCTGCGCGGGAAGGTGGGCTGGGCGTTCCTCCCCGCGCTGTGGAACATCGACCAGCAAGCCCCCATCTTCGATTTCTACGCCGAGTTCGAGCAGCCCCGGTTCCCGGGGCGTGACTTCAAGTGGCTGAGCTCGGTGGACTTCTACAAGAACCTCGAGCAGGCGTACGGCTTCATCGGCGTGCGCGGGAAGACCGGCATCGTCTGGCAGCCGCACAGCAGCTTCCGCATCTACCCCTCGTACAACCTGGAGGTGGACCGGATCGCCGGGGTCACCAACGGGCTCACCGGCAGCGCGCCCCAGCTGGCCTACGGCTGCAACCTGAGCCCCGACAACCCGGTCTGCTACGTGTTCCTGTCGTTCCTCGAGCTCACCATCGAGTGGGACAAGCGGGATGACAAGCTCGAGCCGCGGAACGGCTGGTTCCTCTCGCTCGGGATCCAGCAGGGCGGCAGCTGGCTCGGGGGAGACTACACGTACGTCCGGCTCTTCCCCGACATCCGGGCCTACAAGTCCTGGGGGCCGTTCACGCTCGCGGGCAAGCTCCGCATCGGGACGCTGCTCTCGAAGGAGACCAGCCCCATCACCTCGCGCTTCTTCTCCGGCGGCGGCACGTTCCACCGCGGCTTCGGGAGCCGCCGGCTGTCGCCGATGTACCCCGTGGCCAACAACAACGCGACCCCGACGAGCCCCCTGGTCGGCAACATCGGCACTCCCCAGCTGAACGGCACCTACGTCCCGGTGGGCGGCGACGGCATCTGGGACAGCTCGATCGAGCTCCGCTACAAGCTGTTCGGCCAGCTCACCGTGGCGGTGTTCCTCGACGCCGGCTTCGTGAGCGTCGGGGCGTTCGACTTCCGCGACGTGGGGCCGATGATGCAGTACGCGGTGGGCTTCGGCCTCCGCTACAACACCATCGTCGGGCCCATCCGGGTCGACTTCGCCTACCGGTTGAACCACGGCGGACCCCTGCCCATCATCACCGACCCGACCCATCCGGTGTATGCACCGGGTGGATCCGAGTGCTTCGGGCTGGGGACCGGAAGCACCAGCTACGGCGGTTATCCGGAAGGGCGTTGTGCCCTGACCATCTCCATCGGCGAGGCGTACTGAGGTGACGGAGCAGCCCAGGATTCCCGGGGAGCCGACCGGAGCCGCCCCGGAGCCCGGCGCACCGGGCACCCCCCGTCTGCGGCGCCTCCGCCTGCGCTGGGTGCTCCGCGGCGTGATGGGCCTGCTCGTGCTGGTCGTGCTCGCCGTCGCCGGGGCGCTGGTCTACGTGCAGACCGAGTCCGGGAGCGCGCGGGTTCTCGCCCTCGGGCTCGAGGCTGCCAACGAGGCGATCGCCGGCAAGCTCGGCGCGGGCTCGGTGGAGATCCACGGGTGGCACATCGTCCTCCGCGACGTCACGCTGGAGACGCCCGAGGGCGAGCGGGTCGCCCACCTGGACCTGGTCGAGGTCCGCGCCGCGCCGCTCGCGCTGCTCGGGAGGATGGTGCATCTGACATCGGTCCGCATCGAGCACCCGGAGGTGTGGCTGGTCATCGACGACGACGGCCTGAACCTCACCCGGGCCATCGCCGCCCGGAACCCGAACCCGCCCGGGCCGTCATCCGGTCCGCTCCCCTTCACCTTCATCGTGGACGACTTCTCGCTCGAGCGAGGCGCCGTCCGGGTGGTCCAGGGCAAGGGCGAGGAGGCCGGGGCGGTGGCGCTCACCGGGCTCGGGCTGCGCGGCGCCGGTCGCTACGCCGGCCCGACGGGCGCCTTCGAGGGCCAGCTCGACGGCCGGGCCGGAGTCTCGGGTCTGGTCGACGGACCGCTGCAGCTCGCCGTCCGCGGCAAGGGCGACGGCAAGGCGCTCGAGGCCTCGGTGGACCTCGGGCTCGCGGGACTGGTCCTTCGGGCCTCGGGCAGCAAGCAGGGCAAGACGGCACAGGCCCGGCTGGACCGGCTGATCGTGCCGCCGGCCGTCGGACGCGCGCTCACCGCGTCCTGGACGCTCAAGGTGGCCGTCGAGCTCTCCGGCGAGGGCGGGCTCGACGGCGACGTCGCGCGGGCCGACCTCCGGGGCCGCGCCGGCACCGCCGAGCTCGTGCTCCAGGCGCGGGGCGACGTGCACGCGGCCACCGTCGAGAAGGGGCACCTCGAGCTGCGCCACCTCAACCTTGCCCAGCTGCTCGCCGACGGTCCGTCGAGCGACCTGGCACTCACCGCGGACGTGCGGGGCGGCGGCAGGAGCCTGGACACGCTCACCGGCGCGGTGGACCTCTCGGTGCCGCCGAGCGAGGTCCGCAAGGCCGCGGTCGGCCCGGTCGAGCTGCACGCCACGGCGGACCACGGCAAGTTCGAGCTGCGCGAGCTCCGGGCGATGCTCCCCGGCCTTCGCCTGCAGGGCAGCGGGCGGGGGACGACCCGCGAGATCAAGGCGTCGTTCGACGCCGAGGCGATGGACCTCGCCTTGCTCGGGAAGACGTTCGGTAGCCTCGCGGCATCGCGCCTCCCGCCGCTCGCCGGGTCCGGCACGCTGCACGTCGAGGGGACGGGACCGCTCCGCCATCCCGGGGTGAGCGCGGAAGGCAACTTCCCCTCGCTGCGGGTCAACGACATCCGCGTGCGCGCGCTCGTGGTGTCGGCGACCGTCCCGGACATCGACCGGCCGCTGGACGCCAACGCGCAGGTCGGCGCGGAGGAGCTCCGGCTCGGCGACCGCACGCTGAAGCCGGTGTCGTTCACCCTCCTGACCCGGGGGCGCGCGCTCGACCTCCACGCCGGCACCGGCGGATTCCTGCCGCTCGAGGTGCACCTCGGCGGGACGATGGACGAGGACCGCCGGGGCATCGAGATGGAGACGCTCACCATCCGCTACCCCGAGGCGGCATGGTCGATGGAGGAGTCCGCCCATCTGCGCTTCGCGGCGAACGACCTCGAGCTCGAGCCGATGCGGCTGGTCTCGGAGGAGCAGGCCATCCGCCTCGGGGGCTGGAAGCGTGGCAACCGGGTGGACGCGACGGTGGGGCTCGAGGCCCTCGACCTGGGGAAGCTGCCCCGGGCGCTGCTGCCGCCCAACGTCCCGCTCGCCGGCCGGGTGACGCTCGAGGTGCACGCGCGGGGGAGCCTCGCCGACCCATCGCTGGAGGCCACGGTCGACGCGGCCGACGTCACCGCGGGCAAGGTGCAGCACCTCTTCCTCAAGGGGAACGGCTCATGGGTCTCCCGACGGGCGAAGGCGCAGCTCGTGGCGCGCGGGCTGGGGACCGAGCTGACGGCGGACGTGGACGTGCCGGTGGACGCGCTGCTCCGGCGCAAGCACGAGCCGGTGCGGGCACGCATCGCGATGCCTGCCTTCGACGTGGCCCAGGTGGTCTGCACCGCGGTGCGGACGAAGCTCATCGCCTGGGGGTGCAATGACGACCGCGCCGAGGTGAACGGCACCGCCGAGCTGCAGCTCGATCTCTCGGGCCACGCCGACGCCCCGGTGTTGCAGGCCGCTGCCCGCACCCATGGCCTCCGCTACCGGCAGCTGCCGCCGACCGACCTCACGCTGGCGGTGGACGGCCCCGAGCGGGGGAACCTCTCGGTCTCTGCGAAGGGCACCGCGCTCCAGGGGACGGTCGACGTCCAGGCCTCCGTCGGCCGGACGCTGGCCCGGCTGGTCTCGGAGGCGCATCCGGCCGACACGCTCCGGACGGCCGAGCTGCAGGTCCGGGCGCGCATCAACGGGCTCCAGCTCAAGCCGCTGCGCGACGCCGGGCTGCTCCCCCGCGACGTGTCGGGCGCGGTCTCGCTCACCGCCACCCTCGACGGCACGGTGAGCGCGCCCACCGGAGAGCTGAAGCTGCGGGCCCAGCAGCTCCTGACGCCGCCGATGGACCCCACCGACCTCACCCTGGAGGTGAAGGCGCAGAAGACCATCGCGGTGGTGCTGGAGGCGCACGACGCCCACGGCGCGCTGGCCAGCGTGAAGCTCGACGTGGGCGTCTCGACGGCGGACCTCCAGGCCCAAAGGACCTTCGACCAGGTCCCGGTGCGGCTGGACGGGAAGTTCGGCCCGCTGGAGCTCTCGCGCCTGCCCATCGTGGTGGGTGAGGGTCGCCTCGCCCGCCGGCTCCGCGGGACGCTGGAGGCCACGGTGCAGGGCCGCGGCTCGCTCCAGGCGCCGACGCTGGTGGCCGAGGCGGTGACCGCGCAGCTCGGGGCGGGCGGCGAGACGCCGCTGGGCAAAGCGGAGGTGAAGCTCGACTACCAGCAGGCCCGGAGCCGGCTGCGCGCGGCGCTGGCGTCGATCAACGGCGGCTCGCTGAACGTGGACGCCACGGCGGACCTGGACCTCTCGTACCCGGCGCTCCGCCGCGGGCTGAAGCCCGCCACGGCGCCGATCCAGGCCACGGTGGTGGCGCAGAGGTTCGACCTGGCGTTCCTCACCGGGTTCACCACCACCTTGCGGAAGGTGGCCGGCACCCTGGACGTGGACGCCCGGGCCGGTGGCACCGTGGGCAGCCCGCAGGGGCAGGGGCGGGTGGAGTGGAAGGACGGGACCATCGGGCTCGCTGGTTACGGCGAGTACCAGCGAGTCCATCTCCTACTCAACGCGAGCAACGAAAGCATCTCCCTGGACGACCTGGAGGCGCGCACCGAGTCGGGCGTGCTGAAGCTCACCGCCCTCGGGACGCGGAACGGGCAGCAGTGGATCCTGAAGGCCAACGGCGAGGCCAACGACTTCCCGGTCTTCACCGACGATCAGCTCGTGGCGACGGTGAGCCTCCGGACCAACCTGGACGGCACGGCGCGGCGGGGGACCATCGAGCTGAACAAGGTGCACATCCCCGAGGCTCACGTGGAGCTGCCGACCCAGTCGCGGCGTGACCTCCAGCCGCTCAGCCGACCGGATGACATCCTCCTGCTCAAGGCCGGCAAGCCGCTGGACCCGAAGCGAGCCCGGGTGCTCCTGGCAAGGGATGCGACGGCGGAGGCCGTGCTGAGCGGCGCGGAGCTCGAGCCGCAGAGCAAGCCCACCGAGATCGTCATGGTGCTCGACGCCCCCAGGAACCTCTGGGTGAAGTCCCCGGACCTCAACGTCGAGGTGGGCCTGAGCCAGGACTTCCGCATCGAGCTCGGCGAGGAGACGGAGCTCTTCGGCGAGGTGCGGATCCTCCGCGGACGCCTCGACGTGCTGGGACGCCGCTTCGACATGCAGCAGAACGGCGTGGTGCGCTTCAGCGGCCCGGCGACCGAGCCGGGCCTCAACGTCACGGCCATCTACAACAACGCGAAGGCGGGGGTGAAGGTGTCGATGCACGTGCAGGGACAGGCCGGGGAGATCCAGCTGGTCCCGTCGAGCGAGCCTCCGCTGACCGAGTCGGAGATCTACACCCTCCTCGCCACCGGGCGGACCACGCTGAAGCGCGGGAGCGGTGGCTCGGAGATCGGCTCGACGCAGGCGGTGTCGGTGCTCGGCTCGCTCGCGGCGTCGCAGCTGAAGAGCGCCGTGAGCGACAAGGTCGGCCTCGACGTGCTCTCCATCGAGGGGGGTGAGGAGGGAACGCTCCACGGCGCGAGCGTGGAGGCCGGGAAGTACCTCACCGACGAGCTCTACCTGGGATACGCGGCCAGGGCGGGCGCAGATCCCAACCGTTACGAGAACACCAATTCCTTCCGGCTGGAGTACCAGTTCCTCCCCCGCTGGAGCTTCGAGGCGACGTACGGTGACGCGAAGTCCGGCGCGGCCGACATCGTCTGGACGCGTGACTACTAGCCGTCCCGGGGATGAACGGGGTCCGCCGGTGCGTTGCCCTGGCGCCTCGAACCTCTCCTGGGCTCTGATGACGATGACCGCGGCAGCCCCACCATGACCTTCACCGTTCTCGCATGACCTTCACCGTTCTCGCGCTGGCCGACGTCGGCTGGCTCACCGGCAAACTGCTCCGGGTGACCCTCTCCTCCGCCGAGTGGGTGCTCTGGCTGCTGGTGGGCCTCTCCGTGGCCTCGCTGGCGCTGATGCTCGAGCGGGCGATGTTCTTTCGCGGCCGGCGGCTGCAGCGGGGCGAGGAGATCGCCCAGCGCCTCTCGCGCGGGGAAGTCGACGCGCTCCGGCCGCTGCTCGAGGGCCAGCAGGCGCTCGAGGCGCGGGTGCTGCAGCAGGGGCTCGCCGCGCTCCCCCATGGGCCGGCGGTGGTGGAGGAGGTGATGGCCGCGGCCATGGCGGCGGAGCGGCCGCGCTACGAGCGCTTCCTGTCGTTCCTCGGCACGCTGGGGAGCAACGCGCCGTTCGTGGGCCTCTTCGGCACGGTGCTCGGCATCATCAAGGCCTTCAACGACCTCGGGGCGGTGGCCATCCGCGGCTCGGCCATCCAGCAGACGGTGATGACCGGCATCTCCGAGGCCCTGGTGGCCACCGCGGTGGGCCTGGCGGTCGCCATCCCCGCAGTGGTGGCGTACAACCTCTTCACCCGCGCGCTGAAGAACCGGGTGAGCCGGGCCACGGCGCTGGCCCATGCGCTGGTGGCCGCGGCTCGGAATCCGCGGACCGACGCCGGCGCGACGACCCGGCCGGTCCGGGGCGTGGTCGAGGGCTAGCGGCGTGGCGGCGTCCTTCAGCCACGACGAGGACGAGGAGATCACCGGGATCAACGTCACCCCGCTGGTCGACATCGTCCTGGTGCTGCTGATCATCTTCATGGTGACGGCGAACTTCATCGTCCGCGAGACGGTGGAGGTGGACCTCCCGCGGGCGGCCAACGCCGGCACCACCGTGCAGGGGCTGGTGAACGTGGTGATGGACCGGAACGGCACGCTGTTCGTCGACGGCACACAGACCGACGAGGCGGGGCTGCGGACCAGGGTTGCCGAGGGCGTGAAGCACGACCCCGACACCCGCGCGATCATCAGCGCCGACCAGTCGCTTCCCTACGGGCGGGTGATGCACCTCATCGACGTGGTGAAGGGCGAGGGCATCGCCAGGTTCGCCCTGAACATCGAGAAGGACGCGCAGGCGGCGTCCCCGCGGCCGTGAGCGAGGCGGTCCTTCCGGCGCCCGAGGCGTCACCGCGCGCCTGGCTGCTCTGGGCCTTCGTCGGCGTCTCGGTCGCGGTCCACGCCGGAGTGCTGCTCTGGCTGTCGGTGGCTCCGGCCCCACCGGCGCCGCAGAGGCGGGTGACCGAGCTGGTGGTGGTGGAGGTGGAGCGGCCGCCGGCGCCGGCGCCACAGGCCAAGCCGGAGCCGCCGCGACCCATCCCCAAGGAGATCCGCAAGCTCTTCAAGCCGAAGCTGGACCCGCGCCTCCTGGTCCAGCCTCCACCGAACGACACCCCGCCGGAGACGAAGCCGTCCGAGCCGCCGCCGGTGGTGGTGGGGCTCACCCTGCGCTCGACCACCACCGCGGGCAGCTTCGACGCGCCGGTGGGGAACACCCTGGCCGGGAAGCCGGCGGACAAGGCAGCGGAGCCGTCGAGCGTGAAGCCCTCGCCGGTGCCGCTCTACGAGCTGGACAGCCAGCCCACGGTCATCGGCGAGGTCCGGATTCCCTACCCCGAGGATGCGCGGAGCCGCGGCATCGAGGGCACGGTGGTGCTGTCGGTGCTGGTGGACGAGGGCGGGCGCGTCCGCACGGTGAAGGTCCTCTCCGGGCCCGGCGGCGGCCTGGACCAGGCGGCGGCGAAGGCGGTGGAGCGCATCCGCTTCCGTCCGGCCCTGCGCAAGGGCCAGCCGGTCGCGGCGCAGATCACCTACCGCTACACCTTCCTGCTGGACTGACGTCGCCGCCGGCCCGGCTTGCGCGGCGCGCCAGCCTCGCGCTTGCTGCGCCGCACCACGGCGGCGCGAGGCGGCCTCTTCGCCGATGCCGGACCGCGGGCGAGGGCGGCGGCGTGCGCCTTGCGGACCCAGGGAGCGAGCCCATCCGGGTCGTCATGGAACGACTCGGGGACCAGCACCCACTGGCGGACCACCATGTCGCGATGACGCCACGGGTCCGCGCCGGGGAGCGCGCGGAGCTCGGGGAGCTGGTCGTCCGGGAGCCGGAGCCCGATGCGGCCCTCGCGCCAGACCATGGCGAAGATGGCGCCGCCGGCGAGGAAGGCGTCGCAGCCGAACATCCGGCGGACGGTGACGTGGCGGAGACCGTCGGTGAGGTCGTCCAGCCGGGACCTGAGCTCGAGAAGCAGGGTGCGCATGCAGGAGCCTCGGAGTGTACTGGTGCGCGGGCGATCGGCAGAGAGGCCTCGAGACGCGCCGCCTCAGCCGAGGTTCTTCCTGAGGAAGTCGATCGTCCGCTGCCACGCGAGCTGGGCCGCGGCCTTGTCGAAGCGCGGTGTGGTGTCGTTGTTGAACCCGTGCTGGGTCCCGGGATAGCTGAACATCTGGTACTTCACGTGGTTCGCCTCGAGCGCGGCCTCGTACGCAGCGGCGCCGGCATTGATCCGCTCGTCGTGCTCGGCGTAGTGAATGAGGAGCGGCGCCTTGATGCGGGCGACGTCATCGGCCGTCGGCTGGGCGCCGTAGAAGGGGACGGCCGCCGCCAGATCGGGCAGTCGGGTCGCCAGAATGTTGGCGATTCCGCCTCCCCAGCAGAAGCCGACCACGCCGATCTTGCCGGTGCAGTCCGGGCGACTCTTGAGGTAGCCGGCAGCGGCGACGAAATCCTCGCGAACCTTCCCCTGGTCGAGCTTGGCGAACATCTCGCGGGCCTTGTCCTCGTCGCCCGGGTAGCCGCCGAGCGGTGCCAGCGCGTCGGGCGCAAAGGCCATGAAATGCTCGAGGGCAATCCGGCGGGCGATGTCCTCGATGTGCGGATTCAACCCGCGGTTCTCGTGGACGATGAGGACCCCCGGGAGCTTGCCGGGCTCGTCGGCCGGGCGCACCAGATAGCCCCGCATCTTCCCCTGGCCCTGGGGGGACGGGTAGTCGACCATGCTCGCCTTGAGGCGCTTGTCGTCCCCGGGGATCTGCTGGGCCTGGGCGAAGCGCGGGTTGAGCGCCTCGAGGAGCATCGCCGCGCTCGCTCCTCCGACGGCGAACTTGGTCGCCCGCTCAAGGAAGCCACGGCGATCGATGTCGCCGTGCACGTACCTGTCGAAGAGATCGAGCAGCTCCTGGTCGAAGTCGGCTGAAGTTCTCCGATGCATGGGGTGGCCTCCGCGGGCGGGCGGAGTGTAGCGGCTCGGTTGACCGCTTCCGCGGGTTATCGAAGTGCAACGTGGCGATGGCACGGACGCGACGGCCTGCGTCTGCGGCCCCCCCCACCGGCCTGGCCGACCGGTTTGTGCCTGGAAGTGGCTTCCACGCTGCTTCGGCAGCTTCGTCTTCATCGCGCGTTCCCGATGCTGGAGGGCGAGTCGCCAAGGCTCGCGGACATCGCTCGGGACCTCGGCCACGCGAACGTCTCCGCCTTCTGCCGGGCCTTCCGGCGGGAGGTGGGCTGCACTCCGGCGGAGTACCGCCGGCGCGTCACCGGCCGTCCCTTCCCACGCGCGAGTCTGTGCGGAGCGCCCGACGGGCCCGCGATGAACGTCGACGGCGAGTCCGGATAGAGCCTCACTCGCTGGAGGACTGGCCGGACCGGCGCCTCGGTCATCGAGCCCTCGACGGAGACCTCGGTCGTGCCGTACACCCTGACCTGACCATGTCGGTGGAACACCCGAGCGCGTCGGCGGCAGGCGCTGCACTCGACACCGCGCGCCGGATGCTGACCGGCTACCGCGACGGGGTCGTCTCGCTCGAGTCGCTCATCTCCTGGGCCGAGCAGCTCGAGGCGAGCGCTCCGACGGACCCCTGGCTGCTCCGGACCACGCAGGCCCTCGCCGATCCTCTGCTCTGCCACGAGCGGGCGATGGCCTTCGTCCGGGACCTTCTCGCCGGGTAGCGACTGGGCGGCGTCGTCGACGTTGGTCCGAGGACGACGGCCATCGCGAGGGCAGCGAGGACCGCGGAGTCAGCTGGCGACCGTTGCACGGCCGGAAGATGCGCAGCCGCCCGCCGGAGGTGAGCGCCGGCGCTCACCTCGGCGGCCGGTTCAGCCGGGCCCGGGCTTCCTGGACCTTCTGGAGCGCCTCCTCGGGGGTCGCCCCGATGGCCGAGAGGTGGCCCATCTTCCGGCCCGGCCGCGCCACCCGCTTCCCGTAGAGGTGGACCTGCACCCCGGGAATCTCCAGCGCCCGGTCGAACGGCGGCGGAGCGTCCCCCGTCCAGAGGTCGCCGAGCAGGTTCACGATGGCCGCCGGGCGAATGAGCTCGGTCGACCCGAGCGGCAAGTCACAGACCGAGCGCGTGTGCTGCTCGAACTGGCTGGTGGCGCAGGCCACCTCGGTGGTGTGGAAGGTGTTGTGCGGCCGGGGCGCCAGCTCGTTGAGGTAGAGCTCCCCGGCCCGGGTGAGGAAGAACTCGGCCACCAGCAGCCCCTCCACGCCCAGCGCCGCGGCGATGTCGCGGGCGATCGACTCGGCCTGGTTCGCCACCGCGTGCGGCAGCGGACCCGGGAGTACGCTCCACTCGAGGATTCCCTTGATGTGGTGGTTCAGCGCCGGCGCGTAGGTGCGCGCGTCACCCGAGGGGCGCCGGGCCACCAGCACGCTGAGCTCGGACTCGAGCTCGAGCCCCTTCTCCACCACCACCGGCACGCCCCCGAGGAGCTCCCAGACGCGGGCGGAGTCCTCCGGCCCGGTGAGGATGTCCTGGCCTCGGCCGTCGTACCCGCCCCGGGTCGCCTTCACGTAGCAGCGTCCGCCCAAGGTCTGCGCCGCCTGGCGGAGCTCGTCCTCCGTGGCCGCCTTGCGGTACGGGCCCACCGGGAAGCCGCGCTCGGCGAGCCAGTCCTTCTGCCGCGCGCGGTCCTGGACCACCTGGAGCACGTCCGGCCCGGGGCGCATGGGGATGATCTCCTGGACCGCCCGCATGACCTCGATGGAGATCTTCTCGATCTCCACCGTCGCCACGTTGCACCGGTGAGCCAGCTCCCTCGCCGCTTCCACGTCGTCGAACCCGGCGGTGACGCAGGTCTCCACCAGGAAGCGCGCGGCGCACGACGGGTCCGGGTCGAGCGCGGCCAGGTGGTACCCCAGCGAGCGCGCGGCCATGGCCGTCATCCGGCCGAGCTGGCCCCCACCGAGGATGCCGATGGTCGCCCCGGGGAGGATGATGCTCACGGGACCGTGCTCTCCAGCGCCTCGCGGGTGCGTGCCTCGCGCCAGGCCCGGAGCCGCTCGCGCACCTCGGGCTTCTCCAGGCCGACGATCTCCGCGGCGAGCAGCGCTGCGTTCGCCGCCCCGGGCTTTCCGATGGCCAGCGTGCCCACCGGGACGCCCTTGGGCATCTGGACGATGGACAGGAGCGCGTCCACGCCCTGGAGCACGGTGGCTGGAACGGGCACGCCCAGCACCGGGACCAGCGTCTTGGCCGCCACCATCCCCGGAAGGTGGGCTGCACCACCCGCGCCGGCGATGATCGCCCGAAGCCCGCGAGCCTCGGCGGTCGACGCGTACTCGAACATCCAGTCGGGGGTCCGGTGCGCGCTCACCACCCGGGTCTCGAAGGGGATGGCCAGCTCGGCCAGCACCTCGGCCGCCGGGGCGAGGGTGGACCAGTCCGACGAGCTCCCCATGATGATGCCCACCAGGGCCGGCGAGGCGTCTGCCATTGCTCGAAGTCTAGCGCAGGGCGGAGATCCGCCCGCTCGCTTTCCGCCCAGGGTTCAGGCCCCGACCTCGCGCTGGACCTGACGCACCGTGTTCTCGATGAGCGACTGGATTTCCCGGAGACGCCCTTCGGTCTTCGCCTCGAAGCGCAGGACGAGCAGCGGCTGGGTGTTGCTGGCCCGGATGAGCCCCCAGCCGTCGGTGAACGTGACCCGCACGCCGTCCACGTCGACGATGGAGTGCCCGGCAGCGCGCAGCACCTCGGTCGCCCGCCGGACCATGGCGAACTTCTTCTCCTCCGGGACGTCGAAGCGGATCTCCGGGCTGGCGAAGGTGCGGGGCACGTCCGCCAGCAGCGCGGACAGCCGGCGCGTCTCGTGGGTGAGAATCTCCAGCAGTCGCGCCGAGCTGTACACCGCGTCGTCGAAGCCGAAGTAACGGTGCTTGAAGAAGATGTGGCCGCTCATCTCGCCGGCGAGCTGGGCGTGGGTCTCCTTCATCTTGGCCTTGATCAGGCTGTGGCCCGCCTTCCACATCACCGGGGTGCCGCCGCGGGCGGCGATGTCGTCGTAGAGCGTGGACGAGCACTTCACCTCGCCGACGATGGCCGCGCCCGGGACCTCGGCCAGCACCGAGCGGGAGAAGAGGATCATCAGCTGGTCGCCCCAGAGGACCTTGCCCTGGTCGTCGATGACGCCGATGCGGTCGGCGTCGCCGTCGTAGGCGATGCCCACCTCGGCCTTCTCCGTCTTCACCGCGGCGATCAGATCCTGGAGGTTGTCCAGCACCGTCGGGTCCGGGTGGTGGTTGGGGAACCGGGCGTCCATCTCGCAGAACAGCGGCACCACGTCGAAGCCCATGCTCCGGAACAGCGGCACGGCGACCTCGCCGCCGGTGCCGTTCCCCGCGTCGATGACGATGCGCATCCCCTTCCGGCCCACGCGGATGGTCTGCCGGACGAAGTGGTCGTAGGGGGTGACGATGTCGAACGGGGTGGCGCGGCCGGGGCGCTCCACCTCGAAGTCGCGGGCCTCGATCAGCTGCCGGAGCGCCTGGATCTCGTGCCCATGCAGCGTGGTCTTCCCATGGCCGACCTTGAACCCGTTGTACTCGGGCGGGTTGTGGCTGCCGGTGATCATCGCCAGCCCGTCCACCGGCAAAGTGTTGGCGGCGAAGTAGGTCAGCGGCGTCGGCACCACGCCCACGTCGAGCACATCGAGACCGGTGGAGGTGATTCCCGCGACCAGCCGCTCGCGGAACCGGGTGCTGGACTCGCGGCAGTCGCGGCCCACCACGATGCTCTGCCCGCCCTTGCGCCGGACGACCGTGCCCAGGCCCTTGCCCAGCAGCTCCACCACCTCCTCGGTCAGATCCTGGTCGACCAGACCGCGGATGTCGTACTCGCGGAAAATGTGCGCGTTCATCCTCTCGCCTCGCCTCACTCGAACTTGCCCAGGCCTCGGGCCTTGAGCGACTGCACCACCGCCCGGACGTCCTGGCTCCGGTCCCGGGGAACCACCAGCACCGCGTCCCCCGCGTCCACCACCACCATGTCTCGCAGGCCCACCACTCCCAGCGGGCGCCCCGACCCCACCACCACGCAGCCCGCCGAGTCCACCAGGACCGCGCCCTTCCCCACCACCACGTTCCCGTCGCCGTCTGCTGGCCGGACTTCCGGGAGCGCAGCGAAGCTCCCCACGTCGGACCAGCCGAAGTCGCCCGGGACGACGGCGATCTCCCGCGCCTTCTCCATCACCCCGTAGTCGATCGATACCGAGGGCGCGGCGGGGAAGACCCTTCTCAGCGCCGCGGCGTACCGGGGGGTGCCGACGAGAGGCGCGAGCCGGTCCAGCACCGCGCCGAGCTCGGGCAGGTGCCGGGCGATCGCCTCCCGCATCGCCCGCGCGGTGAAGACGAAGATGCCTCCGTTCCACAGGTAGTCGCCCGAGGCCAGGTACTGGGCCGCGGTGGGCGCGTCGGGCTTCTCCACGAAGGCGCGGACCCGGAAGGCGCCGCCGTCGATGGGCTCGCCCACCTGCACGTACCCGTATCCGGTCTCGGGCCGGGTCGGCTTGATGCCGATGGTGACCAGGGCGCCCGACCGCGCCACGTCCGCCGCGCGGCGCAGCACGGCCTGGAACCCGGGCACGTCGGCGACGTGGTGGTCCGAGGGCAGCACCGCGAGCACCCCGTCCGGGTCGCGCGCCTGCACTTGGACGGTGGCCAGCCCGATGGCCGGTGCGGTGTTCCGGGCGATGGGCTCGACGAGCACGTTGGCCGCTGGAAGCCGCGGCAGCAGCCGGCGCACCGCGCGGGCGTGCACCGGGCCGCAGACCACGTAGGTCTGCCCGGGGGTGGCGAGGCCCTTCAGCCGGTTCACCGTCTCGACGATCAGCGGGCGGTCGGTGGCGAGCGCGAGGAACTGCTTGGGGCGTGCCTTCCGCGACAGCGGCCAGAAGCGCGTGCCGGATCCACCGGCCATCACCACCGGGTAGAGCGTCATGCGGGCCTCGCCGCCGCCCACGCCGGCAGCCCGGAGATCACCCCGAGGAGGTTGGAGAGGATGCGCGCGGTGGCGCCCCAGACGGTGTGACGGCCCACGTCGTAGAAGTACACGTCGCGCTCGGCTCCCCGGAAGAAGCGTTTCTCGGTCCGACGGAGCCCGGGCACAAGCAGATCCGACACCCGGACTTCGAGCAGCTCGGCGATCTCCCCCGCGTCGGGATGGAGCTCGACGGCGGGGTCCAGGAGACCCACGTAGGGGACGACCCGGAACTCCGAGGTGGTGGGGATCTCGTCGAGCATCCCGAGCACCTCCACGCTCTCCGCGGGCACCCCCAGCTCCTCGCGCATCTCGCGAAGGGCGGTGTGCAGCGTGGTCGGGTCCTCGGGGTCGCGCGCCCCGCCCGGGAACGAGACCTGCCCCGCGTGCCGGCGGAGGTGCGCGGGGCGCAGCGTGAAGAGCAGCCGCGGCTCGCCGCCCCGGACGACGAACGGCGCCAGCACCGCCGAGTCCCGCAGCTCGAGCCCGGGGAGGTTCAGCTGCCGGCCGGGGTGCTGCTGGAGCGCCTGGGTGAGCTGGGCGAACCGCGGGTCCATCAGGGGCGCGCTCGCTCCCCCGCCGCCGCGCCGGGCACCGCCGAGCGCGGCCCGCCCTCGTCCAGCCCCGCATCCGGGCGCAGGCGCCCGGCATGCAGCAGCGCGAGCAGCAGCCCGCCGAGCGCGAGCCGGTACACGACGAAGACCAGGGTGGTGCGGGTGCGGAGGTACCGGAGCAGGCCGCCGATCGCCAGCATCCCGGAGCCGAAGGCCACCACCGCCGCCACCACCAGCTCGACCCCGGTGAAGGGCGTGGAGGCGTGACGCAGGTGCCGGAGCTCGAAGAGTCCGGCGGCGGTGGTGGCGGGGATGGAGAGGAGGAACGAGTACCGGGCAGCGTCCTCGCGCCGGAGGCCGCGCCACAGGCCCCCGGTCAAGGTGGTGCCCGAGCGGCTCGAGCCGGGGATGAGCGCCAGCGCCTGCCAGACGCCGATCACCCAGGCGTCGGTCCAGTTCATGTCGTCGAGGCGACGGGAGTGACGGGCCGTCCGCTCCGCCGCGGCGAGCAACAGGGCCAGGACGATCATCGACGAGGCGACCACGTACAGCGACCGCAGGCTGGTCTCGATGGCGTGCTTGAAGACGAAGCCGAGCACCACCACCGGGAGCGTTCCGACGAGGACGAACCACGCCAGACGCGACTCGGTGGTACCGAGCGGGTCGCGCCGCTGCAGCCCGTCCACCCAGGCCCGGAACATCTGGACGATGTCCCGCCGGAAGAAGACCAGCACCGCCGCCACCGTCCCCAGCTGGATGATGGCGTCGAACGCCGCGCCAGGGTCCTGCCAGCCGAACAGCTCTGGCGCAATTCGGAGATGGGCCGTCGAGCTGATGGGCAGGAACTCGGTGATGCCCTGGACGAGCCCGAGGACGACGGCGCGGAGGAGACCCATTGGCGAGCGGCCCTCATGCCAGGCTCACCCCGGGGCCGGCAAGTCGCCGAAGGTCCAGAGTGAATGCCCGCCACCGAGCGCCCGTCAAATCTCTGGATGGTCCGTCTGTACGCCATCGGGCCCATGGCGGTCCGGTGGACGCGGCAGGCGCAAGTGTGCAGATCTGGGGCAGTTGAACCTGGGGGGACGAGGGAGGACGGGGCCATGAGGCAGGTGGCATGGGCCGTGGTGTCGTTGCTGGCGGCCTGTTACCCCGGGGGCGCGGAGACGGTGGGCGACCTGGACTCGGTCACCACCCAGCACGACCAGTCGGCGAGCTTCTCGACCCTCCGCACGTACGCGCTCCCGGACAGCATCCAGGAGGTCTCGTCGGGGCGAGGCGCGCCTCTGACCATCGACCACTCGTACGACGCGCGCATCCTGGCCCGGGTGGAGTCGAACCTGAACGCCCTGGGGCTGCAGCGGGTGGACCCGGCGACGGCGACGCCCGACGTGGACGTGCTCGTCTCGGCCACGGCGACCCGGTACGTCGAATACGTCTCGTACTCCTTCTATGACCTCTGGCCGGGCGGGTTCGCGGGCTACGACGGGAGCTGGGGGGTCTACTACCCCTACGGCGCGGCGTATGCGACCGTCCTCGACGCCGGGTCGCTCCGCATCGAGATGCTGGACCGGCGGACGGCCGATCCTTCCACCAAGCAGCTGACGGCGATCTGGACCGCGTCCGTCGATGGCGTCCTGGGCGGCAGCACCGAGTCGCTGGTGCAGCGCATCGAGGCGGGCATCGACCAGGCCTTCGTCCAGTCTCCGTACCTGTGAGCCACGCCATGCGCTCCACGCGACCTCTTCTCGCCTTCGCCCTCCTGGCCTCCTCCGCCGCGCTCGCCCAGAGCCACGTCCGGCTCTCCTACGAGTTCGCGGTGCCCCGCGGCGAGACCAAGGAATACATCGACCGATTCAGCAGCCGCGGCGCTCACCTCGACGCCTCGTTCGAACTCTCGTACGCCTTCAACCTCGAGCTCTCGGCAGGGCTGAACAGCTTCAACGCCGCGAAGCAGGGTGTGCTCACCACCACCGACGGGCAGGACGTCTCGGGCAAGCAGTTCCGTTACCTAAACGTCATCCCCCTGATGGCGGGGTTCGCCTTCCACGTCCCGCTGGGGCATGGCAGCCGTATCTGGGCGGGGGTGAACGGCGGCGCGGCCTACTTCGACCGGGTCATCGACCTGGGGCTGAACGAGTACACCCTCTCCGACTGGCAGTGGGGCGTCCAGCCGCACGTCGGCATCGCCTTCGGCCTGGGTGCCGACGGCACCGCGCTCTTCTTCGACGGCCGCTGGCAGTACTTCTGGGAACGGCACGGGCTGCCGCCACAGCAATACTTCTCGTTCGGGGTGGGGCTGCTCTTCGGCGGCGGGTCCGCGAAGCACAGGTGACGGTTCTCGTTCCCAGCGGCCGCGGCGGCAGCTAGCGTCCCCGGCCCAATGGGCTGGGTCCGAGGGGCCGCAGGACTGCTCTCCGCCGTGCTCCTCCCGTTGAGCGGGGCGGCGGCGACCGTTCCGGACCTCCCGGACATCCGGGCCCGCGGGAACCTCCGGGTCCTGGTGGTGGGCGACGAGGACGAACCACCCATCTCCCGGGACGGCACGCCGGCGGCGATCGACCGCGACCTGGCGGAGGACTTTGCGCGCCGGCAGGGGCTGAAGCTGGAGATCGTCTGGGTCGAGCGGCGGCACGACGTGCTCGACGATCTGCTCACCGGTCGCGGGGACATCGCGGCGACCGGCCTCACCGTCACCCCCGAGCGTGCGGCGCGGGTCACCTTCACCGACCCGATCGCCATCGTCGACGAGGTGCTCATCGGGCGGAAGGGGATGAAGAAGCCGCCCCGGACGCCGGCCGATCTTGCGCAGAGGACGGTGAGCATCCCCACCGGCTCGGTCTTCGAAGCCAGCCTGGCAAAGCTCGAGGTACCCGGCATTCGGGTCGAGCAGGTGCTCGGCGCCGTCCAGCAGTCGGAGCTCATCGGGGAAGTGAACCGCGGCGAGCGCGAGCTGGCGGTGGTGGACAGCAACGTCTGGGACGCCGAGCGGGCCTGGAACAAGGAGGCGGTCTCGCTCTTCCCCATCGCCCGGAAGCGGTCCGTCGCCTGGGCGGTGCATCCCCAGGCGAAGCAGCTGAAGGCGGCCCTGGACCTCTTCATCCAGGAGCGTGCCCTGGTGGCCCACGCCGGACGGACCTGGTCCAACGACCTGACCGACGTGAAGAAGCACCGGGTGCTCCGGGTGCTGACCCGGAACAATGCGGTCAGCTACTTCCTCCTCCGTGGCGAGGCCGCCGGGTTCGACCACGATCTCATGAAGCGCTTCGCCGACGGGCTGGAGGTGCGGCTGCAGATGGTGGTGCCGCCGTCCCACGCCGACCTCGTGCCCTGGCTGCTCCAGGGCAAGGGCGACGTCATCGCCGCCTCGTACACGGTGAGCCCCGAGCGCGGGAAGCAGGTGGCCTTCAGCGTGCCGTACCTCGAGATCCAGGAGCTGCTGGTGCAGCGCGCCTCCGAGCCGCTGCTGAAGAGCGCCTCCGACCTGCGCGGGCGGCGGATCCGCGTCCGGCCGGGCTCGAGCTACCAGACGACGCTGGAGCGACTCCGGAGCAAGGGCGCCGGCTTCACCGTCGAGCTCGCCCGGTCCGACCAGGAGACGGAGGAGCTCATCGCCGGGGTGGCCGCGGGCGAGGTGGACCTCACCGTCGCCGATTCGCACATCTACCAGGCGGAGCGGGTGTGGCGGACGGACGTGGTCGCGGCGTTCCCGCTCGAGCCCGGGGAGAAGAAGCAGCTCGCCTTCGCCGTGCGCCCCGCCGACCGCGAGCTGAAGGCCGCGCTCGACCACTTCGTGCGCCAGACCTACAAGGGGCTCGAGTACAACATGTCGTGGCGGCGCTACTTCGAGGACGCGCGCATCGCCACCGAGCTCCGGGCCCAGGACGCGGGCACGCTGCAGGGACTGTCGGCGTACGACCCGGTCTTCCGCAAGTACGCGCAGCTCTACGGTTTCGACTGGCGGCTGCTCGCGGCCCAGGCCTACCAGGAGAGCCGGTTCGACCCGCAGGCCCGGAGCCTGGCCGGGGCAATCGGGCTCTTGCAGGTGCTGCCGCGGACGGCAAGGGAGATGGGCTTCACCCGGCTGGAGGACCCGGAGGAGGGAGCGCACGCCGGCATCAAGCACCTGGCGCGGCTGGCGGACCGCCTGGAGACGACGCTCCCGGTCCAGCAGCGGATGCGGTTCGCGCTCGCAGCGTACAACGCCGGCTGGGGGCACCTCGCCGACGCGCGGCAGCTCGCCAGGGCGAAGGCGCTCGATCCCGACAAGTGGTTCAAGAACGTGGAGCGGGCGATGCTCCTGCTCCAGCAGCCGGCGTACTACGCGCGCGCGCGGCACGGGTACGTGCGGGGGACGGAGCCGGTCCGGTACGTCTCGGAGATCCAGACCCGGTACGAGAACTACCTGAAGCTCGTGCCATGACCAGGGGGGGCTGGTGCGAATTGGCCACCCGTCCACGACGAGCATAGGGTTCAGGACATGGGCGTCGTGAGGACAGCCAGAGCACGCGGCGGCGCGCTCCGGGCGCTCTGGGACCGAGTCGTTGGCCGCTCGCCGCCCGTCGCCCAGCCGCGGCGCGCCCCCGAGCCCAAGCGCGCATCGGACCAGGCGGACCTTTCCGAGGTGCTGGGGGTGGACCTGTCCGCGACGCCTCCGGCCGCCGCCGAGCCCTCGCCCGAGGAGGTGGAGCTGACCTGCCAGCTGCTGGAGCGCTTCAACGCCGAGTCCGAGCTCCAGGCCTTCCCCGCCGCGGCGCTGGAAGTCCTCCGGCTGGTCTCGGAGCCAGAGCTGCGCCTCCCCGAGCTCCTTCGCACCATCCAGCAGGACCCCGCCCTGGGCTGGGCGGTGATGCAGGTGGCGCACTCCGCCGCCTACCAGGGGCTCTCCGAGGTCCAGACGCTCAAGGCCGCCGTCACCCGGCTGGGAGCGAACGAGGTCGGAAGGGTGGCGGGCGTGGTCGCAGCCCGGGCCCTCTTCCATCCCCGGAGCCGCGCGCAGCAAGCCGCATTCCGGCCGCGGCGGCGGGCGCTCTACCACCGCTCGGTGGCCGTGGCCCGCGTCTCCTCGGCGCTGTCCCTCGATGCGCCCGGGGGGCAGCCCGAGCGGGCGTACCTCGGCGGCCTGCTTCACGGCGTGGGTCGGGCCCTGGCCCTGAGGGCGCTGGCCTCGCTCGCCGCCGACGGCACGCTGTCCATTGCAGATGAGGACCCGCGGGTGGATCGCCTCCTCGGGCTCGTCCAGGGGGACCTGGCGACCGAGGCGCTCCGGCGCTGGTCGCTGCCGGAGTACGTCCGGAGCATCTGCGCCCTCGGGTCCGACCTCGGCGTTCCCTCGGGTCCGGACTGGGTCGACCTCCACGCCGTCCGGGTGCCAGCCGCCCTGTGGGCCTGGAAGCACGAGCCGCAGGTGTTGCCCCGGGCGCCTTGGGTCGTCTCCGAGAGCGCCCTGGCGCTCGGCCTCTCCGCCCGGCGCGTGCACACGTTGGAGCGGGAGCTGCTCGACGCGGCCAAGGCCTCGGCTGCGCTGCTCGATCAGCTGGCCGAGTCCTGACAGCGGAATCCACGCTGGCCTGGTCCGGGGCAGCGCTGCCTAACCCCGGAGCGGAGCGAACTCCTGCTCGGCCATGGCCCGCCAGCCGTTGGGATCGACGGCCATCCCCGCGCGGGCGACGAGGTCGACGTCGAGGTTGGAGCCGTTCTCCGGGTCGAGGAGCTCGGTGACCATCGCATCGGCGACGTGGAGCGAGGCGGGCACGATGAGGTCACCGAGGACGAACAGCTCGGGACGATGGTGGTACGCCACCGCCTCCACCAAGTCGAGCGGCAGCCCCCAAGCCCCGAGCACGTAGGCACCCACCTCGGCGTGGGTGAGCCCGAACACGCCCGCCTCGGCCTCGCACAGCGGCAGCCCCGGAAGCGACTTCAGCACCTCGGCATAGCGGTGCGGGTAGGCACGGGCGAGCACCAGCTGCCCCACGTTGTGGAGCAGTGCGGCGGTGAAAGCCTCCTCGCCCCGACGGCGGTCCGGAGCGAGGCGCCTGGCCAGCCGCGCGCAGAGGAAGGCCAGCATCTGGAAGTGATCGAGCGAGAACTCGTCGAGCTTCAGACCGCTCAGGCTGCCGAAGATGCCGGTGGTCAGCACCAGCGCCTTGAGCAGCTCGCTGCCCAGGTAGGCCACCGCCTGCTGGATGCTCCCCACCGGCTCCCGCAGGCCGAAGAAGGCCGAGTTCACGACCTGGAGCACCTTGGCTGCCACCGCGGGGTCACGGGAGACGATGCGCGCCAGGTCGGCCAGGCCGGTCCGGGGGTCGGCCGAGGCAGTGCTCAGCTCCACGTACACCGCCGGGGGCGAGGGGAGCCGGTCCATCGGGCCCACCAGCGCCGCCACCCGCGGCTCGGAAAGAAAGCCGTGCAGGGCGCAGGTGCGCTCGATGGCGATGCGCAGGGTGTTCGCGTCGCAGGGACCGGCGAGGAAGTGGTGGGCCACCTCCGGATGGCTGCCGCCCCGTGCACCCCCCGGAGACCAGAGCAGCCGGGTGACGAAGGGGAAGCGCTGCTTGACCTCCGTGAGGAGCGCCACCCCGTCCGTCTCCGCCTCCTCCAGATCGGCGACGACGATGTCGAACCCCGCGGACTCCAGCCGACTCAGCGCCTCCGACCCGGACCGGACGAAGGTGAGCTCCCAGTGCCGGCACTGCCGTCGCAGCACCGACTGGAGACCCCTCAACTCCTTCACTCGATCGTCCACGAAGAGGACCCGTCTGGCACTCGGCCCGGCGCCGCCTGACACCGTCGTGGGGAGGAGCTCGGACATGCCGTCTCGCAAGAAGGCATCGTCACGTCCGCTCCGGCCCCTTAAGTCGCCGGCGGAAGGCACGGGCTCGACCGAGGTGGGCCGAGGCGCTCCATGACCATCAAGGTCGGAGCAGCGGACACCACCCCAGCTGGCTCAGCCCGGGCCGGCGAGGTGTCCGGAGGCCAGGGCCGTGGCCGAGCGCCTCCGTGGCTCGCCCAGGGACGCCAACCTCAGGGGCCGGCACACGGGCGGGCGCCCGAGCGGTGCGCCGCGGGCTTCAGCGATGCGCACAGTGGCCGGAACGAGCAGCGCCGGAGGAAGGAAGGCGCGTGCGGCGGCGAAGGCCGCGGTCCCGAGCACGTCGTGCTCCACCACGAAGGGGCGGACGCGCGGCGCCGGGCGCGTGGGCGCCGCTCCCAGCGGCCTGCGTACGTCATCGTACTGCTCCACAGCTCGCCCCCAGCCCGCGCCGGATCCTCCACACCACGCCCGGGAAACACACCCGCGCCTCCGACGTGGGGAGAAGGCTGACCTGGGAGCAGGGGAAAGGTCAATTGCCAGGAGGTGCAGGTGCGACAGACCTGACGCGTCAATGCGTTGACGCCGCGAAGACGTTCCTGGCCGCGTCACTCCGCTGACGCAGTCCAGGGACTCCAGGCACTTGGCGTGTGCCCGCCCCTTGCAGTCGGTGGACTGCGCAATGGACAGCCGCCCAGAGACTCCTGCCAGGCGCTCCCGAGGCCCCGCGGTGCAGAGCCGTCCGCGGAACCGCGTCCGGGCCGACGCCCAGCGCTCCGCCCTGGAGGCGAGTGTCGCCCTCTACCGCTCGGTGGTGGCCTCGCTGGCCGAGGGCATCGTGGTCCAGGACGCTGCGGGCACGGTGCAGGCCTTCAACGAGAGCGCCCTGCGGATCCTCGGCATGAGCGCCGACCAACTCCTTGGCCGGGCGGAGCTTCCGGACGGCTGGTGCGCCATCGAGGAGGACGGCACCCCGCTCGCCCCCGAGAACCATCCCGCCGCCGTCACCCTGCGCACCGGCCATCCACAGCTCAACGTCCTCCTGGGCATCCAGAGCCCGGGGCGCGGCACCGCCTGGATCCTGGTCAGCACCCAGCCGCTCCGCGAGCCGAGCGAGTCGCAGCCCCACGGCGTCGTCTCCTCCTTTCTCGACGTCACCGAGCGCCGGGCTCGCGATGCCCGGGCTCACGCGAGCGAGGAGCGCTTTCGCGCCGTCAGCAGCCAGGCGCCGCTGGGCATCTTCGTCACCGCCGGCGGCCGCTGCGTCTTCGTCAACGAGACCTGGTGCACCCTGACCGGTCTCCGCGCCGACCAGGCCCGCGGCGACGGATGGACCGCCATGCTCCACCCGGAGGAGCGGGAGACGGTGCTGGCCCGCTGGACCGAGGCGGCCGCGGGAGGCGTTCCCTTCGCCTGCGAGCTGCGCATCCGCCGGCCAGACGGCGAGGTCCGCTGGGTGGCCGCGAGCGCCTCCACGCTCCGCGACGACCGGGGCGAGGTCTCGGGCTGCATCGGCTCGCTGGCCGACGTCACCGCCCGGAAGCTGGCCGAGGAGGAGCGGGACCGCTTCTTCGAGCTGAGCCTGGACCTGCTCGCGGTGGCCGACCTCGACGGCCGCTTTCTCCGGGTGAGCCGGAGCTTCGAGCACACCCTCGGCTGGTCGCGCGAGGAGCTCCTCGCCCGGCCCTTCCTGGACCTGTTGCATCCGGAGGACGTGGAGCTGGCGCATGCGCAGCTCGGGCTGCTCGCCCGGGGCGAGATCGCCCAGAAGTTCGAGCTGCGCTTCCTCTGCAAGAATGGACACTGGCGCTGGCTGTCCTGGCGTGCCCCCCCGCCGACGCCCGGCACCCGCGTGCTCTACGCCGTGGCCCGTGACGTGAGCGCGGCCAAGGAGGAGGAGCAGCGGCTGGTCCGGCTCGCCGAGCAGGATCCGCTCACCGGCCTCGCCAACCGAGCCCGGTTCGACGCCGAGCTCGAGGCCCGCGTGGCGCGGAGCGAGGCCTTCGCGGTGCTCTATCTGGACCTGGACGGCTTCAAGCCCATCAACGACGAGCACGGTCACGCCGCCGGCGACCGGGTGCTCCAGCAGATCGGCCAGCGCCTCGCTCGGTGCATCCGTCGCGGCGACCTGGTCGGCCGGGTCGGCGGGGACGAGTTCGCCGTGTTGCTCGAGGGCGTCGGTCAGCGTCGCAACGCCGAGGAGGTCGCCGGCAAGCTGCGGCGGGCGGTCGCCCAGCCGCTGAGCGTCGACGGCGAGCGGCTGAGCCTGGGGGTGAGCATCGGCGTGGCCCTGTTCCCCGAGGACGCGACCGCGACCTCGGAGCTGCTCGAGGTGGCCGACCAGGAGATGTACCGCGAGAAGCGGCGGGGCGAGTCCAGCGTGCGGCTGGCCGTGGTCCGGTAGCCTCCGCTCAGGTGCCCCGGGTCAGCGCGTGCCACCGCTTGGCGAGCGCGCCGTGCAGGGCGAAGGGCTTGAGCTCGATGTCCTGGAGCCCTCCGTCGAGCGCCTCGCAGCGCACCACGGTGGCCCAGAGCTGGAATGGCGGCTCGACCTTGAGCTCGTACTCCATGAGGAGGTTTGGCTGAAGGGCCCGCTCACCCCGGATGCGCAGCCCGCCGCTGCTCAGGGCCATGACCTCGTACAGCGTGGGGTGATGGCCCTTGAGGAGGATTTTCTGCCGCGCGGGCTCGGGAGCGAAGGGGGCTGCCTCCTCCTCGATGAGCACCGCCTCGCTGGTCAGGTCCAGAGGCTCGGGAGGCGCGGAAGGTGAGGCGGCCATCGCGGGCTCGACGTCCAGCTGGACCCCGAGCTCGCCGGTCAGCTCGGGATCGGGCGGCGGTGGAATCACTCGCGTGGGCCCGACGACGGGAGTGGCAGCGGTCGGGCTCGAGACCTGCTCGTCGAACGCGGCGATGAAGGCGGGCAGGTGCGGCACGACCTCGGCCACCGCCTTGCGCTCGTCGCTGTCCATGAGGTGAGGGATGGCGCTCAGCTCGCTCCCGCCCAGCTCGGGAGTGGCGTCCAGCCGCTGGACCACGGCGTCGGCGGCCCACACCAGGCGCACGCTCTCGGGGTACCGGCACCCTCCGAGGTCGTCGTCGTGGTGGCGGAGCATGCACTCCTCCACCGCCGGTGGGAGCCGCCAGCGTGCGGCCACCACCATGCCCACCTCGAGGTGGAACTCGTCGACCAGGGCTCGCCAGCTCGCGGCGGTCCGTGCCGGCTCGTGCGGCCGCTCCTCGAGCAGCGTCTCCAGCGTGGAGACGACCACCAGCCGCCCGAACTCGTGCAGCAGCCCGCAGACGAAGGCGTCGTCGGATTTCACCTGCCGGACCCGCGCCAGCCTCTCGCAGAGGAAGGCCGAGGCCAGCGCGCGGATCCAGTCGTGCCGGCGCAGCTCGGCCAGCGGACCGGGGTTGAGCGCCCTGGGTGACAGCGACCCGGCGAGCGCGAGCCGGTGCACCTCGGTGAGGCCAATGCGCGACACCGCCACGTTGAGGCTGGTCACCGCCGCGCCTCGCCAGTAGGCGCTGGAGTTCGCCACCCGGAGCAGCGTGGCGGACAGCGACTGGTCCGACTTGAGCACCGGGAGCAGAGCGGAGACGGACGCGCTCCGCGAGCGCAGCACCTGGCCGAGCCGGAGCGCAACCGCCGGGTAGGGCGGCACGGCAATCTGGTCGCGCCGGACACGGTCCTCGATGGCGGCGCCGATCTTGTCCATTCGGACGTACCCCGCGACCGGGGAAGCCTACACGGAAAGTCCGAAACACGAGCCTCGCGCGCCGCGTCATCGACGGGGCCCCTGCCGGCGCCTCGGGCGTTGCGTCCGCCGGGGCGCCGGGCCCCGAGTGGGGGCACCTCGCCGCGCCTGGCGGCTCACCCGTGCGCGCTCGACTCGACCCCGACACGTGGTTCGAGGACGTCGCGCGGGCGATGCTCCTGCTGTCTACCGGGTCACCGGACGCAGGGCGCGCCGCTTGGACAGGGAGTCGATCCACAAGGTGAGCTCGCTCCCGATGAAGATCGAGGAGTAGGTTCCGACGAAGATCCCGATCAGCATCGACATGGCGAAATCGAAGATGTCGCCGGTCGCGAAGATCACCAGCCCCAGGAGCGAGAGGCTGGTGACGCCGCCGGTGACGAACGTCCGACGGAGCGTCTTGTTGATCGCGGTGTTGATGATGGCGGCCAGCGGCTTGCCGCGGAGCCTTCCCATCTCTTCGCGAATCCGATCGAAGATCACCACCTTGTCGTTGACCGAGTACCCGACCACCGTCAGGAGCGCGGCGATGGAGGTCAGAGTGAACTCGCGACGAAAGATCGCGTAGTAGCCGAGGACCATGATCGCGTCGTGAATCAGGGCCACCAGGGCGCCCGGCGCGAACTTGAAGTCGAAGCGGAACGCGACGTAACCGGCGATCGCCAGCATCGCAAAGACGATGGCGATGATCCCCTTGTTGCGGAGCTGCCTTCCCACCTGCGGCCCGACGAAATCGGTGCGGCGGACCTCGAAGTCCGGCGACGTGCGGCCTGCCGCGAGTGCGTGGAGCGCCTGGTTGCTGACGTTCTCTCCGCGCAGGTGAATCAGGTAACCGTGGCTCTGGCCCGAGCCGATGCGCTGGACGACGACGTCGCGCAATCCGCCGGACACCATGCGACTGCGAACCTCGTCAGCCGAGACCGGGGCGGTGAAGCTCACCTCGAGATCGGTCCCCCCGGCGAAGTCGATCCCGTACCGCAGTCCCCAGATGGCGATCACGCAGAGGACGAGGAGGTTCAGGACGGTCGAGAGGTAGAGGGCAGTGGCCCGCCTACCGATGAAATCAATCTCACGCATCGCTCGCCTCGAGGATCACTGGAGGTCAGGCTGGACGGATTGCTGACAAGTGGAGTCGCACTCCGGGAACGACGACAGGAGCGACGCGTCCTCGGCGCAGGAACGGGCGACGAGCGCGGGAGGAAGGCCCGCCCCGCAGAGCGCCCGGTAGCCGTCCATCCGGCGGGCGAAGAGCGAGACGCGCTCGGCGGGAGAAATTCCTCGGAGCGCGTCGCGTCTGGTCGCCTCGGCTGCCCGACGTGGGGTCGCCTCCTTCAGGAGGACCATCGCCGAGATGACGATGCCCCAGATGAACAGGACCTGCGCCACCGGCGCCAGCCACCGCCCAAGGCCGACCGGCAGCCCTGGCAACGCGCGTTCGTGAGCGCTCATGGGTCCGAGACGGAGCGAGAGGGGAGCGACGACCGACGGGTCAGCGCGCCGTGACGCTCGGGCTGGGCGGCGGGGCCTGGGCGGCGCCCACCTGGTGGGAGGGCGTCGCGCCGACTCCGCGGGAGAGCAGAAAGAGGAGCGACACCAGGCCGATGCCCCAGCCCACCAAGGCGACCTTCAGGCCCTTCAGGTCGATGTCGTGCGGCGGGTCTTGACCTGCCAGCACCCGGGCAATGCTCGGCGATGACAAGGACGGGTCACGGTTCATGCGACGCCTCGATTAGCATCCGACGTACCAGCGACCCCGCCAGTCTCGTCGGGCACTTGTCTCCACCGCCGCGTGCAGGGTGCAGACCGGGTCGCCCGGATGGATTGCAGGTTGCATGAACATCGGCCTGCTGCGCTTCGGTCGGACTTGGTGGACTCACTACTGATCTCGATGAGCAGGTGTCCCGCTCGAACCACTCTCGGCGTTCCTGCGCGCAAGACGATCTCCGCGGCCCGGGTCCCAGGGGCATGAACCTGAACCGTTCCCGGGTGTGGCGCCTGCAGTGGGCAGTTGTGGGACTCGCCTGTCTCCTCGGAGCGTGCGGCGCTGGCCCGGCGGACTCGGGCGCTCGCCGGCTTCTCGGGGACCCTGGACCCGGTGCCGGGCCCGACGCTGGACCCGGTGCCGCACCCGATGCCGGCGTCGGCGCCGGGAGCGATGGTGGCCCGGAGGCCCACGGACCGACCTTCGAGCAGGTCCCCGGGTGGTCGCTTCGGCGGCGAATGCGGATGGCGGCCGGGAATGACGTGGCGCTCGAGGAGCAGCTCACCAGCTTCACCGTCCTCCCCCTCGGCGCGAGCCGGATCCAGCGAATCGACGCGGCGGGCGCCCCTTCCTGGAACGCCCCCCAGGGGTTCTTCATCGAGGATGCCGCGTTGCATCCCTCCGGGGCAGTCAGCGCGGTCCTGGTCGATACCGACTTCGGCGTGTGGCTCGCCCGGCTTGCGCCGGACCTCGCTCTCCTTGAGCTCGCCCAGCTGGTGGACCCGGCGGTCGCCACCGATCCCTTCCCCGATGCCGGCTTCCCTCCACCCACCACCCTGACCGCCAACTCGCTGCCCCGGGATTCGGTCCGGACCGCCGCCGACGGAGAGGACGCCGTGGTCGCGGTCATCACCCCCCTCGAGTCGGTGCTCCTGTACCGGATCGCCTTCACCACCCGCTGGGAAGCTCCGCGACGGACGCTGGTGCTCCCGGTCACTCCCCACACTCCCTTCCTTCCCATCGGAGGAACGTTCGACACCTTCGGTGCCATGTGGTCCTCGTTCGGTCCCCTGCTCGACGTCGACCCGGATGGGAACGCGTACCTGGCGTTCTGGGCCAATCCAGGGATTCGCCGGAGTCACGCTGCATTCACCGGCGATGACCTCGCGCCGGTCTCCCCCGAGCGGTTCTCCCAGGACTCGGACGTGCTGCTGGAGAAGTTCGACCGCAGTGGCGCCCGGCAATGGTCTCGGCTGATCGGCACGGTGAACGAGGACGAGCCCTACGCGCTCCGCGCGACCACCAGCGAGGTGGCGGTGGTTGGCCGCGCGCGGCGGTTCCCGGGGTTCGACAACACCTTCTGGGACGCGTTCCTCAGCGTCAGCGGTGGCGATGGGACGGTTCGTCCCACCCGTAGGTTCGAGCTCGACGCATCGAGCATCCTCCTGGCCGTGGATGCGCTCCCCAATGGTGGGTGGGTCGTCGGCGGCAGCGAGGGCTGGGCGCAGAACCCGGAGGGCCTGAGTGTTCTCTCGTTCGGGACCAAGCTCCTCGCCGAGGTCCCCGCGGCGGATGCGGACCTGGTCCGGATCGGGCTGCCTGCGGGACCGCGTCACAACGAGATCCGGACGGTCCTCGCCGGGCCATCGGGCATCTGGTTCGGCGGCCACGAGGACGGCCCGGTGATGCACACCGGTGACGGCGACCCTTCGCAGATCCACGCCACAGGCGTCCTCGGGTTCATGACCCGCTGAGCTCCGGTCCGGAGCGCCCAGGGCCCGACTCCAGCCCTCGGGAGGGCGGGCCGTCCCATCAGCGTCGCCATTCGGGAGTGGACGTGGGCTCCACTCCGGGTCCGGGGAGGACTAGGCTCACGGGCAGCAGGGGGGTGCGGATGCAGTCAGACCGCCCACCGGGAATCGATGCACCGACCGAGCTGAACCCGTCTCCGCTGATGCACGGGACGGAGCCGCTGGCGGTGCCTCCGCCCACGGGGCAGCAGCTCGAATCCGGGACCTTGCTCGAGGGTCGCTTCCGCATCGTCCGGATGCTTGGCCGAGGCGGCATGGGCGAGGTCTACGAGGCGGTCGACCTGGCGCTCGGGGCCCGCGTCGCGCTCAAGACCGTGCGGCTCGAGCAGGCGGCGAACGAGCGCGCGCTCCACCGCTTCCGGCGGGAGATTCTCCTCGCCCGGAAGATTGCCCATCCCAACGTGTGCAAGGTCTTCGAGCTCCACGTCGGAGGTCCGGGCGAGCCGCCGGTCTTCCTGAGCATGGAGCTGCTCGAAGGCGAGACGCTCGCCGACCGGCTGCGCAGGGAGGGGCGACTCGACGAGGACGTGGCGCGGGGACTCGTCCTGCAGGTCGCCTCCGCGCTCGGCGCCGCCCATGCGGAGGGGGTCGTCCACCGGGACTTGAAGGCGAGCAACGTGATGCTCGTCCCGGTCCAGGGGGGCGGTGACCGCGCCGTGGTCACCGACTTTGGCATCGCCCACGCCGCGGGCGCGTTCTCGGACGCGACGACGACCTGGGAGGGGCCGCTCGGCACGCCAGCGTACATGGCCCCGGAGCAGGTGACGGGTGGTGCGGTCACCCCGGCCACCGACCTCTACTGCCTGGGCGTGCTGATGTACGAGCTGACCACGGGCTCGCTTCCTTTCACCGGGGGGAGTCCGGCGGAGGTCGCGCATCGGCGCCTCGATGCCGAGCCGCCCGACCCGCGCGACTCGACTCCGGGCCTGAGCAAGCGCTGGAGCGAGCTCGTTCGCTGGTGCCTGGCGAAGGACCCCACACAGCGTCCGCAGACGGCCGAGGCGCTCCGACGAGCACTGGAGGGCAAGGCGCGCCCGTACCGGCGGCTGTCTCGAAGGCGCCTGGTCGCCCTTGGTCTCGTCGCGGCGCTTGCGTTGGCAGTCGTCCCGCTCGTGGCGAAGCTTCGCCCCCCGAGGACTCCTGCCGTGGCCGCGGTCCGACCCGTGGTGGCGGTACTCGAGGCCGCGAACCTGACCGGGGACGGTGACCTCGACTGGCTCTCCACGGCGCTTCCCGAGGCCCTTGCCTCCAGCCTCGAGCCCATCCGGGGGCTTCGTCTCGTCCCGCCGCGCGTGGTCGCCGAGCGACAGTTCTCGCTCGGGGTGGCCACCGCGCCGGCGCTGGGAAGGCTCGACGGGCCGCGCCGCATCGCGGACTCGGTCGGGGCCGAGCACCTGATCGTGCTGACGTTCAAGCGCGACAAGCCCGGCTCCCTGCGGTTCGAGGCACTGGTTCGCTCGGGTTCGGCGGTGCGCGGGCCTTCCTGGCAGCCCATCTCCGCGCCCGCTGCCAGGGTCGAGGAGGTGGGGGCCCCCGACGAGGTCGAGGCCGTCGCCGCTCGTCTCGCCGGAGCGCTGGGGTCCCGGATGCGCTGGGAACGCGCCGATGCGAGCCTCCGGTCACCTCTCATTCCCACGCAACCGCTCCCGCACGATCCTGACGCGAGACGACTCTATTCCCAGGGCGTCCGTCTGCTCGCCCGCTGGGAGCCATACGAGGGCCTGGTCCTGGTACAACGCGCCCTGCAGCGCGAGCCCGAATTCGTCGCCGGGCTCACCCTGATGGGCGATCGCCTGCTCTCCTGGGACTCGCCGAGCATGGTCGCCGGCGCCCTGAGCGACTCCGACCTGCTCGAGCGCGGGTTGCCGCGTGTCGCCCAGCTCCCACCGGATTCGCCGGAACGACAGTGGATCGAGGCGCTGACGCCGGAGGCGACAAAGAATGGCGAGACAGGGGAGCGCCTCAAGTCACTGCTGGCTGCGAGGCCCGACGACTTCGAGCTGGCGCTCCAGACGGCAGCGTTCTCTCCCGACTTCGCCCAGCAGCTCACGGCCCTGCGCGCACTTCCACCCCCGCTGGGGGCCGATCCGCGGATCGACATGCGGGAAGCGGCGTTGCGCGTCTGGGCGTGGGATCTATCCGAGGCTTCCGCGGTCATCGATCATGGCCTGGCCGAGGCGCGTCGACGAGACGACCGGCTCACGATCTCCTGGTTCCTGGGTCAGAGAGCGGTGGTCGAGATCAAGGAGGGCCGCACCGACGATGGCGAGAAGTCGTTCCTCGAGGCCGAGCGAGAGGCGCTCGCGGCCGGAAGCAGCTCGTTCGCTGGGCACCTTCGCGGATTTCGGGCCTATTACCTCGGAGTTGCGGGGCGCCTCAGCGCGGCGAGCCGGCTCCTTCGTCAGCTTCTCGCCGGCCGACCGGAAATCGGCGAGGAATTGGCGCGCCGGCAAGAGCTGCTGTCGGATCTGGCGGTAACGGAAGCCAATCTCGGGCACGCCGAAGCTCTTCGCGAGCTCATCGTCGAGCTGAAAGCGCTCCCGCCAAGCCACGCCTCGGACATCTGCGCGCTGGAGCTCTACTTCGAGGAGAGGAGCAGCAGCCCTGCGCACCGGGAGGAGGTGTTCCGACGAGAGTTCGCATCCCCCGGTTCGAAGCCTGGCTGCAAGGGGGAAGCTCGACGACGGCTGGGATGGGAGCTCCTGTACCAGGGACGACCGGCCGACGCGGCCACGGTCCTCGCGGAGACGGGTCCCGACTTCGGCCCGCTCTATGCCCATGTGATGACCGACCTGGGCAAGGCAGCGGAGGCGTACCCGAACGTGCAGGCGAAGGGGCGAGACGAGCTTGTCACGCGCACGGTATTCAACGAGCCCGCCTGGCACTTGAACCGAGCGCTCGCCATCTGCCTGCTCGGGCTGCACGAGCTGGACGCGGCAGCGCGGGCCGTCGCGAACATGGCTCGCTTCCACAGGACCTGGGAGGACGCGCAGGGCCGCGCCGTCGGCCTTTCACTCGAGGCCGAACTCGCCCTCGCCCGCCGGGTGGTTCC
>DATKKF010000062.1:0-10048 GCA_035543115.1 Myxococcaceae bacterium | reverse complement strand
CCTTCATCGACTGGCAGCTCGAGCTGCTCGCCGGCTCGGGGATCCGCGACGTGGTCCTGTGCATCGCCCACCTCGGGGACGCCATCCGCGCCCACGTGGGCGACGGCGCGCGGCACGCCGTCTCGGTGCGCTACGCGGTGGAGGAGCCCGGGCGGCTGCTGGGGACCGCCGGCGCGCTCCGGGCGGCGGTGGCGCTGCTCTCCCCCCGGTTCGTGGTGACCTACGGGGACAGCTATCTGCCCTTCGACTACGGGGAGCTGCTCCGGGTCCTCGACCGCCACCCGGATTGCGAGGGGGTGATGGCGGTCTACCCGAACGCCGGCCGCTTCGAGCCCTCGAACGTGGCGACCGACGGCGCCTGGGTGCTCCGCTACCAGAAGCACCCCGCCGGCCCGGGGCTCGACCACATCGACTACGGCGCCACTGCCCTTCGCCGCGAGGTGATCGAGGCGCTGCCGCCGGGCGCGCCGCTCGGCCTCGATCGGGTACAGGAGCATCTGGCGGCCCGGGGACGCTTGCGCGCCCTCGTGGTCCGTGAGAGGTTTTTCGAGATCGGCTCCCCGGCCGGCTGGGCCGACCTCGACCAACACCTGCGAAGACCCCGATGATCGTTTCCCGCGCGCCGGTCCGCTTCTCGCTGGGGGGCGGAGGCAGCGACCTTCCCTCCTATTGCCGCGAGCACGGCGGCTTCGTCGTCTCCGCCGCCGTGGACAAGTTCGTGTTCGTCTGCGTGGCCCGGCGCTTCTACGACACCATTCGCCTGGCCTACTCGGAGACCGAAACCGTGGATTCGGTGGACAAGATCCGGCACCGGATCTTCCGCGCCGCGCTCGAGGGGATGGGCTTCACCGGCGGCCTCGAGATCCACAGCCTGGCCGACGTGCCGGCCAACACCGGCCTGGGCAGCTCGTCGAGCTTCACGGTGGCGCTCCTCAACGGACTCCATGCCTTCCGGCGCGAGTCGGTGCCGGCCGAGCAGCTGGCGCGTGAGGCCTGCCAGCTGGAGATCGACGTCCTCGGCGAGCCCATCGGCAAGCAGGACCAGTACATCGCCGCCTTCGGCGGGATCAGCGCCATGACCTTCCACCCCGACGGCCGCGTCGACCTGGAGCGGCTCAATCTGCGCGACGAGATCATCGACGAGCTGGAGACCAAGCTGGTCATCTTCTACTCCGGGGTGGAGCGGGCCGCCTCGTCGGTGCTGGCGCAGCAGGCCGGTGCCATCGTCGAGAACCGCGACTCCGCCATCGAGCGGATGCACCGCATCAAGGCGCTCGGCCACGAGACGCGGCGGATCCTCCTCGCCGGCGAGCTCGACTCCTACGGCGAGCTGCTGGACGAGCACTGGAGGCAGAAGCGGCGCCTGGCCGCGGCGATGACCGACGCGGTGATCGACGAGCACTACGAGGCCGCGCGCAAGGCGGGCGCCATCGGCGGCAAGCTGATGGGGGCCGGCGGCGGCGGCTTCTTCATGTTCTATGTCCGCCCGGCCGAGCGCCGTCGGGTCCATGAGGCGCTCACTGCCCGCGGGCTGCGACCGATGCGCTTCCGTTTCGACTTCGACGGAGCCCGCATCATGGCCAACTTCCACCGTTCCTAGGGATCCTCCGTGAGCTTCACCGCCCGATACCTCTTTGAGAGCGCCGAGATCATCGCCCGGCTCGACCCAGCCGCCATCGAGGCGGTGGCGACGGGCCTGGCCCGGGTCCGCGCCGACGGCGGCCGCCTGTTCGTGCTCGGGGTGGGCGGGAGCGCCGGCCACGCCAGTCACGCGGTCAACGACTTCCGCAAGCTCTGCGGCTTCGAGGCCTACGCCCCGACCGACAACGTGAGCGAGCTCACCGCGCGCATCAACGACGAGGGCTGGGACTCCTCCTTCGTGGAGTGGCTGCGCGGGTCGCGCCTGCGCCAGGGCGACGGGGTGCTGGTGTTCTCGGTGGGCGGTGGGAGCCGCGAGCGGAAGGTGAGCGTGAATCTGGTATGCGCCCTCGAGCACGCGCGCGAGGTGGGAGCCCGGATCTTCGGCATCGTCGGGCGCGACGGAGGCACCACCCGCGCGCTGGCGGAGGCCTGCGTGCTCATCCCCACCGTGGCCCCCGAGCGGATCACCCCGCACACCGAGGGGATGTGCGCGGTGGTGTGGCACCTGCTGGTGAGCCACCCCGAGCTGCAGCGCACGCCGACCAGGTGGGAGAGCCTCTGGTGAGCGCCCTGGCGCCGCTGGCCATCCTCGATCGCGACGGCACGCTGATCGACCTGGTGCGCGACGAGGAGGCCGGGGCGATCGTCACCGCATTCCACCCCTCCCAGCTGCGGCTCCTCCCGGGCGCGGTGGAGGGGCTGCGGGCGCTCGCCGGGGCGGGCTTCGTGCTGGCGATGGCCACCAACCAGCCGGGCCCGGCCAAGGGGCAGATCTCCCGCGCCGCGGTGGCCCGCACCAACGCCGCCCTCCTTGCGCTCCTCGGCGCGCAGGGCGTGTCCATCGCCGCCGTCGAGGTGTGCGAGCACCACCCCGACGGCGGCCCGGGAGGCGATCCCGGGCTGGTGCGGACCTGCGAGTGCCGGAAGCCGCGGCCGGGGATGCTCCGGTCGCTGCTCGCACGCCTCGGGGGCGATCCGGCCCGGTCCTGGGCCATCGGCGATTCGCCCGCCGACGTCGAGGCGGGGCGGGCTGCGGGCCTGCGCACGGCGGTGCTCGTGCCGCAGTCGCGCTGCGAGCTCTGTCCCCTGCGCGCGCGGCCCGACCTGGGTGCCGACGTCCATGGGGGGACGCTGCTGGAGATCGCCACCGCGATCCGAGGGCGGATGTAGTAGGAGGAGCCCGTGGCCCTGTTCGTCGACAGCTCCGATCCGAAGGAAATCAAGGCGCTCTTCTCCTGGGGCTCGTTCTCCGGGGTGACCACCAATCCCCTCATCATCTCCCGCGAGTCGCCGGGCACCGATCTCGCGGAGGTGATCCGCGAGGTGCTCTCCGCCTCGACGGGCGACGTCTCCGTCGAGCTCACCACCGAGTCCGAGGAGGAGATGATGGCCGAGGCGCTCGGCTATCACGCCTGGGATGCGCAGCGGGTCACGGTCAAGGTGCCGTTCTCCGAGGTGGGGCTGCGGGTCCTTCACCGGCTCACGCGGCGCGGGGTCAAGACCAACGTCACCTGCCTGATGGCCTTCAACCAGGCCTACCTGGCGGCGCTCGCCGGGGCCACCTACGTGAGCCTGTTCTCGGGGCGGATCAAGGACATGGGGTACGACGCGCGCCCGGTCATCGAGGCCACCCGCCAGGCCCTCGACCGGGAAGGGCTGGGGTCGCGGATCATCGTCGGCTCCATCCGCCACCTGATGGACGTGAACGAGGCCCTCGAGGTGGGCGCCCACGTGGTCACCGTGCCCCCCGACATCTTGCGCAAGATGGTGTGGAACCCGCGCACCGTCGAGACCATCGCCGAGTTCAACGAGGCCTGGCGCAAGCGCTCTGGCCCTCGCTGATGGCCGTACCGGGGTCGATGGCGAGCTTCGCCGGGCGGCGGGTGCTGGTGACCGGGGGCGCCGGATTCGTCGGCAGCCACGTCGCCGACCGGCTCCTGGCGCAGGGGGCCGAGGTCACCATCCTCGACGACTTCTCCACCGGCTGGCGGCAGTTCGTGCCCGCGGGCGCGCGCCTGGTCGAGGCGGACCTCCTCGACCCGGCGGCCGCGGGGCGCGCCCTGGAGGGCTGCGACCTCGTGTTCCACCTCGCGGCCAACGCCGACATCAAGGACAACCTCCTCGAACCGCGGAGGTGCATCGACCAGAACGTGGTGGCCACCCAGAATCTTCTCGAGGCGATGCGCTCCGCGGGAGTGCGCGAGGTGGCCTTCGCCTCGACGGGCTCGGTCTACGGCGACGCCACGGTGGTGCCCACTCCCGAGGACGCGCCGTTTCCCGTCCAGACGTCGCTCTACGCCACCTCGAAGCTGGCCGCCGAGGGGCTCCTCACCTCGTATGCGCTCGGCTACGGCTTCCGGGTGTGGATCTTCCGCCTGGTGTCGCTGCTCGGCGCCCGCTACACCCATGGGCACGTCATCGATTTCTGGCGCAGGCTGCGGCGCGACCCCACCCGCCTCGACGTGCTCGGCAACGGCCGCCAGAAGAAGAGCTACCTCCATGTCGGCGACTGCGTCAGCGGCATGCTGCTGGCCATCGAGCGGGCGCGTGAGCCCATCAACCTCTTCAACCTGGGGCACCAGGACTGGATCGAGGTCGATCAGAGCATCGCCGTCATCACCGCCACTCTCGGCGTGAGCCCGCGGATCGTGCACGCTGGCGGAGAGCGCGGCTGGGTGGGGGACTCGCCCCGCATCCTCCTCGACACGAGGCGCCTGCGCGCGCTCGGCTGGGGTCCCACCCGCAGCATCCGGGAGAGCATCGTCGAGACGCTCGCCTTCCTGGAGGCGCACCCCTTCGTCGACGATCGCCCATGACCCCGATGGACAACCCCGCGCGCTCGTTCCGGTTCGCGCCCACCTCGGCGGTGCGGACCGCCCGCGCCCACAACCGCTTCGTGGACTGCCCGGCCTGCCAGGCCGACCGGGCGAGCTATCTCTTCCATCGCGCCGGCGTCCGGTTCGTGCGCTGCGCGGCCTGCGGCGCGGTCTACGTCAATCCCACCCGCGAGCAGCCGTTCAACGACCTCGACATCGAGCGCACCCTGACCTTCTCGCGTCCCCGCGACCGGGCGTTGATGTCCGAGGACTTCGAGCGCCTGCTCCAGCGCGTGGAGCGCGACCACCAGCACATCGTCGGCTCGCCGCTGCAGCGCACGCTGCTCCTCGGACGCTACCTGCCGGAGTTCGCCCGCGTGCCCTCGGCGGAGCGGCTCGGCCTGGAGGTCGCCGAGTTCGACGACGCGCGGTTCACCCGCGTGGCGCTCGACTCCGACATGGAGTGGGCCGCCCCCTACCTGGCGCGGGCACCACAGGTGGTCATCCTGGCCGAGCTGCTGGAGAGCCTAGTCGCTCCCCACGCCGTGCTCTCGCACCTCATCGAGGCGCTGCCGCCCGAGACGCTGTTCGTGGTCACCTACACCAACGCCGACTCGATCCCGGCGCGCATGATGCGAAGGTACTGGTCGCAGTTCTTCGACCACAAGTCGGCCTTCCTCAGCACCGGTAACCTCACCGCGCTGGCCGCGCGCTCGGGGCTGGTCCTCAAGACCCAGTATGCGCTCCCGGTGACGCGCACCGCGCGCTACACTGGGGACATCGTCTCCCGCATCGTGGGCCAGCCGGCGCTCTCCACGGTGCTGCGAACCACGCCGCTCGGCGATCTGGAGATGCCGGTGCGTGCCGGCAGCCGGGTGGTGGTGTTCGGCCGCCGGTCCGGCGAGGCCAGCGCTCGCGAGAAGCTGTCGATCGTGCTGCCGGTCTACAACGAGGCCCGCTACGTGGCCGAGGTCATCGACGCGGTGCTCGCCAAGCCGCTGAAGATCGACCGCGAGCTGATCATCGTCGAGAGCAATTCCACCGACGGGACGCGGGCGATCGTCGAGGGCTACGCCGGCCGGCCCGGGGTGCGCCTGGTGTTCGAGGACCGGCCGCGCGGCAAGGGCCACGCGGTGCGGACCGGCCTGGCCCACGTCACCGGGACCATCGTGCTCATCCAGGACGCCGACTTCGAGTACGACGTCGACGACTACGACGCCCTCCTCGAGCCGCTGCTCCAGCACAAGGCCAGCTTCGTGCTCGGCTCGCGCAGCCTCGGCATCGACGACTGGAAGGTCCGCAAGTACGACGCCACGCCGGTGCGCGGGCTGCTGCTCAACTTCGCCCAGCTGGTGTTCGCCCGGACCTACAGCGTGCTCTACCAGCAGCGGGTCACCGATGTGAACACCATGTTCAAGGTGTTCCGCGCCGAGTGCCTCGACGGGCTCCACCTGGTGTCCAACGGCTTCGAGCTGGACATCGAGCTGGCCTGCAAGCTGGCGAGGAACGGCCACTCGCCGATGGAGGTGCCGGTCAACTACGTGGCCCGCGGCTTCGCCGAGGGGAAGAAGATCCGGTTCTGGCGCGACGCGGTGCCCTCGTATGCGTCGCTGTTCTGGCACCGCTTCTGACGTCCGCACCCCTCACCGGTGAGGCCGTTCATTCGCCCCGGGTGAGCACCAGGTGGGTCGCCTTGTCCGAGGGGACGTGCTCGGTGCACCGGAAGCCGAGCCGCAGGAGGTCGATGCCCGAGAGGAGGTGCTCTCCGGTCCCGAGGAGCACGGGGGACACCGCGAGGTGCATGACGTCGACCAGGCCACCCTGGAGGTACTGCCGGATTGTGGACACCCCACCGCCGAGCCGGACATCGCGACCGCCTGCGGCCTCGCGGGCGCGGGCAAGCGCCTCCTGGATCCCGCCGGTCACGAAGTGGAACGTCGTGCCGCCCTTCATGGTCAGCACGTCCCGCGGGTGATGGGTCAGGACGAAGACCGGCACGTGGTAGGGCGGCTCCTCCCCCCACCAGCCCTTCCAGGCTTCGTCCGGCCACGGGCCCCGGATGGGCCCGAACATGTTCCGGCCGAGGATCCACGCCCCGATGCCCTCGAAGCCGCGGGCGGCGAAGTCGTCGTCCACGCCGGTGGTCCCCTGGGTGCCCCCGTGCATCCGCTGGAAGGTCCGGGTGGGGAACGCCCAGGCGTGGAGCGCCTCTCCGCCGATGCCGAGGGGATGCTGGAGATCTTGACCCGGCCCGGCGCCGAAGCCGTCGAGCGAGAGACTGAAGCCGTGAACCCGCAGGCGAGACATGGAGCTCCTCAAAGAGGTCAGCGGTGTCGCTGGCCGGTCAGGAGGGTGGACGGTTGAACCGGGCGGAACTCATCGGAGGGCGCATCAGCCGGGTTCGATCGTCATGCCGAGCTTCTGGCAGAGCGCGTCGAACGCGGCCTTCCCCGAGGCCAGTCGAAGGAGACGCTGTGCAGCCCTCGCGGTAAGAGATCGATCCGGCCCGGCCGCAGTCGCTGATGTGCACCCGTGGCACGATCGACGAAGAGCTTCCCATGCCCGTGACCTGCGTACATCTGGAGCCGCTCGAGGTGGAGCTGGAGAGACGCGGGGTGCGGCTCGGCGAGCCGATGCCCAGTCCATATGGGCCCGAGTGGGGACTGTGGTCCATCGTGGACTGCACCTTCGACGCCGGCACGCTGCGCGCGCGGCTCGGCCTCGCCGACTTCATCCGCTTCCAGGAGTACGACGGGCGGGTGGCGGGCAGCGACGCGACGTTCTACTGCCCACGGTGCCGTCGGGCGATCATGGGCCGACACCCGGCCCACGCGGGACCGACGACGCCCAGGCTCGCGTGAGCTCAGGCGCCACACCAGCGCCGGCCGAGCTCGCGGTAGAGGTCGGTGGTCTCCTCGATGCAGCGGACCAGGGCGTACTCGTCGGTCTGGTGCGCCTGGACCAGCTCACCGGGTCCGAGGATGATGGTGGGAATGCCGCCGAACGCGGGAGTCAGGATGCTCGCGTCGGTGAAATACGGCGCGCTGGCCGGCTCGGGGCGCTTCCCCTGCCGTCGCTCGGCGAGCTCGTAGACCAGCCGGATGAACGGGTCCTGCTCGTCGGTGCGCACGCCGGGCACGTCCACCTTGGCGCTCAGCTCGACGTCCGGGCCCAGCGCGCGCGCCACGTCCTCGCGCACCTGGGCGTGGCGCTGGGCCGGCACGGTGCGGATGTCGATGCCGATGACTGCCTCGTCCGGGACCGAGTTGATGTTCAGCCCGCCCCGGATGGTGCCCACGTTCAGAGTGGGACGGCCGAGCAGTGGGTCCGGCGCCACCTCGAACCGGAACGCCTCCAGCGCCGACACCGCCCGGGCCGCCCGGTACACGGCGTTCACCCCCCGCTCGGGCATCGAGCCGTGCGCGGTCACTCCCCGGGTCCGCGCCTCCAGCCACAGCGCACCCTTGTGGCCGACCAGCGGAGCGCCCCCGGTCGGCTCGCCCACCACCATCGCCCCCGCGGTCCCGAGGGCGCCGGCCGTCCGCGCCAGGTGGGCCGCTCCCTCGCAGCCCGTCTCCTCCCCGGCGACGAAGACCAGCGTCAGCCCCGCTTCCCGCAAGGCGCCCGACCGGACCAGGTCCAGCGCGGCAGAGGCCAGGGCGGCGATGCCGCTCTTCATGTCGCTCGCGCCGCGGCCGTAGAGGCGCCCGCCGTCGGTCTCTCCGGCGAACGGGCTCCGCGTCCAGGGCGCGGCGCCGAGCGGCACGGTGTCGAGGTGGCCGGCGAAGCAGAGCGGAGGCCTGCTCCCGCCCGGGGCGAACGCCACCAGGCTCGCCCGGCCCGGGGCGAACTCATGCAGCCGTACCCGGAAGCCCCCGTCCTCGAGGAACTCGGCGAGGAAGCGCGCGCAGTCCAGCTCCGGGCTGGTCGGGTTGATGGTGTCGAACCGAACGAGCTGCTGGGTGAGGGACACCGGGTCCACGCTCATCGCCTCGCCTCCGTTCCACCGGCTCCGAAGTAGGCCGCCTGCATCCGCGGGTCGGCACGGAGCTCGGCCGCGGTGCCGGACGTCACCACCCGTCCGTTGGCCAGGACGTACCCACGGGTGGCGATGTCCAGGGTCTGGTGCACGTTCTGCTCCACCAGGAAGATGGTCACCCCGGCCTGGTGAATCTGCCGGAGCACGGCGAACGTCTCCTGGACCAGCCGGGGAGACAAGCCGAGCGACGGCTCGTCCACCAGGAGGAGCCGGGGCTCCGACATGAGCCCGCGCCCGATGGACACCATGGCCTGCTCGCCGCCGGACATCGTCCCCGCGAGCTGCGTCCGCCGGCTGGCCAGCTCCGGAAAGGTGGCGAACACCCGCTCGAGCCGGCGGGCGACGATCTCGGGCCGCCGCTCGCCGTGGGCCGCGACCAGCAGGTTCTCCAGGGCGGTCAGCCTCGGGAAGACCCGGCGCCCCTCCGGGATGCAGCCGATGCCCAGCCGGACGATGCGGTGGGTGGGCAGACGGGTGAGCTCCGTCCCGCGGAAGGCGATTCGCCCGCTCCTGGGCGAAGTGAGCCCGAGGATGGAGCGGATGAGGGTCGTCTTCCCCGAGCCGTTCGAGCCGAGCAGGCAGGTGATGGACCTGGGCTCGATCCGGAGGGAGACGTCCTGGAGCACGTCCGCCCGGTCGTAGCCGGTGAACAGGTGCTCGATGACCAGCGCGTCGTCCGGACCCGTCATGTCAGCCCCAGATATGCCCGGCGGACCTCGGGGTCCGCGGACACCTCGGCGAAGGTGCCCTCGCAGAGCTTCTTCCCGTAGTTGAGCACCACGCACCGGTCGGTGACCCGCTCGATGACCGACATCTCGTGCTCGATGAGCACGATGGTCAGGTCCCCGAACCGTCGGCGGACCTCGAGGATGTCGTCCATCAGGCGGGTGGTCTCGTCGGCGGTCATCCCGGCCGAGGGCTCGTCGAGGAGAAGGAGCCGGGGGTGGCTCATCAGCGCCCGGCAGATCTCCACCCGGCGGCGGTCGATCATCGCCACCCCGGTCATCGGCTCGAACAGCCGCCGCGCCAGCGGGGGATCGAAGATCTGCAGCAGCTCCCTCGCTGCCGCCGCGGTCGCGTCCGCCTGCCTGGCCAGGGCAGCGCGGCGGAGCACGTTGAACCACAGCCCGTGCTCGAGCCGCTGGTGCGCTCCGATGGCCAGGTTGTCGAAGATGGACAGCTCGAGGCACAGCCGCGAGCGCTGGAAGGTCCGGGTGATTCCCGCGCGGCAGATGGCCTGCGGGGTGGCATGGGCCAGCGACGTCCCGGCGAAGAGGACCTCGCCGCGGGTGGGCGAGAACAGGCCGGTGAGGACATTGAAGAACGTGGTCTTCCCCGAGCCGTTGGGTCCGATGAGCCCGAGGAGCTCTCCCCTTCGGACCTCCAGGTCCAGCCCGGCGAGCGCCACCACGCCGCCGAACTGGCGAGTGAGCCCCCGGGTCGCCAAGAGGGCCTCGGGTGCGCTCACCCGGCCACGCTCCCGAAGGGCCGACGGACGCTGCGGCGCGTCGTCTCGCGCTCGCCGTACAGACGGATCCGCGCAAACTCGCTG
>DATKKF010000061.1:0-65406 GCA_035543115.1 Myxococcaceae bacterium | reverse complement strand
GATGTACCGCGCCTCCGGTGCGCAGGGCGGACAGCCGGGCGCACCCGGTGCCACCCCGGGCGGCGGTGACGCCCCCGGAAGCCAGGCCACCCCGAAGAAGGACGACGTGGTGGACGCGGAGTTCCGCACCAACTGACGCTGGCCGGCCGATGAGGCCACACCGACGGGGCGGGTCCCACACCGGGGCTCGCCCCGTTCGCGTCTTGTGACCCGGCCGATCGTCGGCGCAAGCTCCGGCCATGGCCTTGCTGGCCTCGGGTGCCCTGATCGCATGCTGGGCGCTGGTCGCACTGGCGGCGTGGCGCGCGCGCGGGTTGAATGCCGCGCTGCTCGGAGCCACCCTGGTGGCCGCCGCGGGCGTGGTCGCCGTTCCGATCGCCTCGCTCGTGGTCGGGTTCCAGCGCATCGCGCTGGCCGCCGGGTCCGAGAAGCGGGCCATGGTCGACGGAGTCATCGACGGCGCCCGTCCGGCGATGTTCCTCGCGGTGACCTCCCTGCCGATGCTGGCCTGGGGGATCGCCATCTTCCGCCGGAATCGCGCCAGGGCCGCAATCAGGTCTGCCGCGAGCCGTTCTCACCATGGCCGACGGTAAGGTCACAGCCCGTGCTGACATGAGCGACCTCGCACTGGACGCCCGCGCCTTCCAGGAGTTCCTCGACGCCCTTCGGGTGGCGTTCCTCGAGCGCGAGGCGGTGCTGGAGCAGCTCGCCCTGGCCCTCCTGGCCCGGGAGCACGTCCTGCTCACCGGCCCACCCGGGACGGCGAAGAGCGCGCTCGCCCACGCGGTGCTCGGCGGCATCGTGGAGGAGGACGGGAAGGCCTCGCTCTTCACCCGCCAGCTGACCGAGGGAGCGGTACAGACCGATCTCCTCGGGCCGGTGGACTTCAAGGTGCTCACCGAGACCGGCCGCACCCGGCACATCCTCGAGGAGGGGATGCTGGGGCATCGCTATGCCTTCCTGGACGAGATCTTCGATGGCCGGGACATGCTGCTTCGGGCCGTCCTGAACGCCCTGCACGAGCGCGAGCTGAAGCAGGGTCCGTCGGTGGAGCGAGGCCTGCTCGAGACCGCGGTCCTCACCAGCAACCGCTTCCTCTCCGAGGTGGTGGCCCGGGTTCCCGAGCTGCTCCTGGCCTTCGCCGACCGGATTGCCTTCCGGGCCTTCGTCCCCTCCAGCTTCGCCCGCGCCGAGAGCCGGCGGGCGCTGCTCCGGGGTGCGCTCCGGGCCCGCGCCCCCACCGTGGAGGCGACGCTCCCCCGCGCCTCTCTCGCCCGGCTCCAGGCGAGGCTCCCCGAGGTGGAGGTGCCGGTGGAGGTGCTGGATGCGCTGGAGCGGCTGGTGGACGTGCTCCAGCCGGCCCTGGCCGCCGACGCCTCGGGGGAGCCGGGCACCCGGCTCTTCTCCCAGCGCACGCTGGTGCGCGCGGTGTGGGCCCTCCGGGCGGCGGTGGTGCGGGACGCGTGCCGGCGCGAGCGCCCTCTCCGGGCGACCCCCGACGACCTCGCGACGCTGTCGCTCTTCTTCGCCACCGCGGGCCCCGAGGGGTCCGAGCTCGAGGCGGTCATCTCCCACACCCCGGACGCGCGGGAGCAGGGCCAGCTGTCGACGGTCCGGCACGAGCAACGGAGCTTCGCCGAGGCCCTCCGGCGCGCGCTCGCCGAGACCCGCGCTGCCGCGGACGCCGAGGCGCGCGCGCTCGAGCTCCCCACGCTGAGCGCCGAGACCGAGCGGCTCGCCGCTGGCGGCCCGCCCCCAGTGGTGCTGACCCGCGCGGCCCCGCTGCTCGGCGCGCTGCGCGAGCGGCTCTCCCGATCCCTCCGGGCCGAGCACCGCGCAGCGCTCGTGGGCCTCGCCGGCCAGGTGGTCCGGACGCTCGAGCCCCTTTTCCGGGGTGAGCTGGACGAGGCGCAGCTCCGGCGCGCCGCCGAGCTCCCGCCGCTCCTCGACGCCCCGGAGCTCGCCGCCGACCGCGCGCGGCTGACCGAGCGGGTGCGCCAGGCCGGAGCCGCCACCCGGGTCCGCTTCATCGAGGAGGCCCGGACGTTCGCCGAGACCCCGCCGGCCAGCGTCGAGGCGGTGGGCCAGGCGCTCGAGCCGCTCGCGCGGTGGAGCGCCTCGCTCTCGCCCGACGATGCCGAGGCCAGCGAGTCGCGCGAGGCAGCGGCGCGGGCGGCGGCCGAGGCCCTCCAGCTGCTCCTCACCGGGGCCGGCGCCGTCCCTGGCGATGTGGCCGGGTTCATCCGGCTCCGGGCGGCGCTGGACCGCGCGGCCGATCGGATCCACCGCCTCCGTCCCGGGCTGGATCTCACGGCGGTGGCGCGCGCCCTGGCGCTGGGACATGTCACGGCGCTCGGGGCCGACGAGCCGCTGCTGCCCGCGTTGGAGCGCCTGGAGGCAGCGGAGCTGCTCTCCGAGGAGGTGCGCGCGGCGCTGGCCACGGCCGCCCGCGCCCGTCCGCGGCCTGCCGCCTCGGTCCCGGGCGTCGAGGTGGCCGACGCGCTCTCCGGTGAGGCGTACCGCCGCTACCGCTCCGGGCTCGACGGCACCGAGACCGACGCCGCCCGGGTCCTCCGGCGGCTGGGCGAGGACCCCGGAGGTGCGGACGCCCTGGGCGAGGTGGCCGTGCGGCTCACCTACCTCCGGCGCTGGTACGACGCGCTGCACGCGGCGCTCGCGCCGCACGGGCCGCCCGCCGGCGGACCCGAGACCGAGCAGCGGCTGGCCTCGCTCGTCACCAGCCGGTTCCCGGCCCTGGTCCTCAAGGAGAGCGAGTTCGCCAAGCTCGACGCCGAGCTGCAGGCGGCCGTGTCCGGTCCGGCATCCCGCCGGGCCCAGGACCTCCGTGCCGAGCTGGCGGCGCTCGCCGACGGATTCGGGACCTTCAGCCGCGCGCTGCTCGCACGTCGAGCCTGATTCCATGACCAACCGAGCGCCGTGACCAGTGCGGGCTGACCGTCTCGAGCGTTGTCGGGCGATGTTCGAGCGACTCCGGGCCGACGGACCCCGGCGCGCCCTCTTCGGTCAGCGGCGGCAGGCACCCTCCCTCGCCCCGCTGGAGACTCTGGACGCGCGGCTCACCCGTACGGGCGTGCACACCGCGGCGGACCTCCGGCTGCTGATCCGCCTCGCCCGTCGCGAGGGCAACTCCGTCGGTCTGGCCCGGCGCTTCGGCGAGCGCGCCGACGCAGCACTGGACGCCCTGGAGGCGCGCATCCGGTGGAGCCGGCGGACGGCGGACGGACGGTGGGTCGCCGGCGAGCGAGGCCGGCTGGAGCGGGCGTTCCTGCGCGCCGAGCGGGTGGTCCGCACCGCGGACGTGCTCGAGGCTCCCGGCGAGGCGACTCCGGAGTGGCCGGTGCAGCCTCCGTCGGTCCCGTGCCCGCACCGCCCCGGCCAGCCGCGAAACGCCGTGGGCGCGTTCCTGCTCGAGCGCGGTCTCTCCGAGTTGGCCGACCCGGAGCGCCGCCGGCTCGACGTGCAGCGCGCCCACGCCCTGCTCGAGTCCGGTGCGCTGGAGGAGGACGCCGCCGAGCTCCGGCTCCGGGCGGCGCGCGATCGCTCGTGGGACTCCGCCGTGCCCGGCGACTTGCGGGGCTGGGCCGGCCAGGCCGCGTGGGCGATGGCCCGCGCGCGCGTGGACCCGGCAACGGCGTATGCCGCGCTCCGCATCCAGTACCTCCGGGCGGTGGAGGCGGGCAAGGGTGAGGCAGCCCTCGTGCTCCGCCGGGCCCTGGAGACGTTCCGCATCGACCTCCCGGTGTCCGGCGCCGTCGCGCCCACACCCGGACCGGCGGCGGCCGCCGGCGAGGACCGGCTGGTGGACCTGCTCCTCGGGAACGAGGCCGTGGGCCGGCCGCTGCTGGACCTCGGCCGTGCGGCGGCGCGTCTCGTGGCCTGGGACGATGCGCCGCTCGCCGGCGAGCGCGCGGCGTCCGCGGATGTGCGGCAGATCGCCCCGGACCGGCGGCTCGAGCTGGCGGTCACCTCGAACGTGGCCGACGTCCGCGACTTCGTGGTGGAGGATCCCCGGCGCCTGGTGCACGACCTCGCCTCGGGCGCGCAGCGGGTCCGGCGGCTGGTCGGGGGCACGGCGCCGCGCCCGGCGCGCCGGGTCCGCGCGCGGGTCTACCTGGCCGATGCCTCGGGCTCGATGGGCGGCGCGCGGGCCCGACTCCGGGACGGGCTGCTGCTGGCCGAGCTGGACGCGCTCCGGCGACAGGCGCTCGACGGGGTGCCGGTGGATCCGGTGGACATCTGCTTCTTCGGCGACCGAACGCTCCGCTTCGAGCGGGTCGACACCGCCGAGGCAGCCCGGGCGTGGATCGGCCAGCTGGTCGAGGGGGGGCCGTGCAGCGGCATGACCGAGCTGAGCGCGGCGCTGGCCGGTGCGGCGCAGTGGCTGCACCAGGCCCGGCACGATCCATCGCTCGCCTCGGCGCTGCTGGTGGTGGTGACCGACGGCGAGGACGCGGTCGACGTGGTGCGCATCGAGTCCGCGTGGGCTCCACTCAGGGGGCTCCCGGTGTCGCTGCGGGTGGTCTGCCTCGGCGACGAGAACCGGTGGCTGAAGGGGTGGGTGGCCCGGCTGCGCGCCGGGGGCGGCGACGCCGGGTGGCTGCACCTCGACGACGCGAGCCTCGCCGGAATGCCCATCGATTTCGACTTCCGGCCCCCCACGCTGCTGCCGGGGCCCGAATGGGTGGAGGGGGTGGACCTCGAGCAGCTTCGGCCGCACCTCGAGGCGCTCGGGCGGATCGCCGCCGGCGAAGAGCCGCCGCGTCCGCCGGTCGAGGCCCCGCGCTTCGACGCGCTGTTCCCCGAGCCCGGCGGCACGCTCGCCCCGGAGGACGATCCGTGGACCGTGGACGCGCTCCAGGCCATCGCCGAGGCCGCCTCGCTCGCGCCCTTCGAGGAGCGGGCGGGCGAGGCGGTGGTGCTGCTCGAGCATCTCCTCGCCCGGCGCGAGGTTCCGGTCGCGGCGCACCTCACCCGGCACGCGCGGCCCGGACCGCGGACGGCGGAGGCTCTCCGCCGGCTGCGGTTGCTCTGCCGGCCGGCGCGCTGAGCGGCTGCTCCCTGGTCACGCCTCGAGGCTTCAGGGGCTAGACTCGTCAGCCCGATGGCCTTCCGCTGGTTTCGCCGGCGTCCGGCTCCCCCGCCGGATCCGATCGCGGCCTACGACGATCTCGTGTCGGACCTCGCGGGCGAGGCGGCCGAGCTCCGGCGGGCCACCGCCACGCTGCTCACCGTGCGGGCGCGCCTCGGCCGCGAGCTCTCGGGGATGGAGCGGGTGGGCCGCACCCTGCGCGATCGCTCCGCTGAGGCCAGGACCAGTGGTGACCTCCGGGCGACCGAGGTGCTCTCGGCGGACGCGCTCCGCGAGGACGAACGGGCGAGCGCCCTCCGCCAGGAGCTCGCCCGCACCGCGTCGGACGTGGAGCAGCTCGAGCAGGCGGCCCGGAGGGTGGCCGACCAGGTCGACCAGTTGCGACAGGAACGCGAGCTCGCCGCGGCCCGTCTGACCGCGGGGACCGCCCTGGCCTCCGAGGCGCTGCGCTCGCGAGCGGACCGCGTCCGCCGGCTCGTCGCGGTGGACGCGGCCCGCGACGAGGTCGAGCGCGCCCACGCCCTCGCCGAGGTGTGGCGTGAGGACCGCGAGGGCCCGGCCTGAGCTCCGGGGGGCCAGTCAAGTCCGCCGCGCGCTCTGGTGCAGCTCGAGGAGGATGCTGCCGTCCTTGAACAGGCGAACCGCGCCCGAGGTCTGGCTCACCACCAGGGCCAGGCACTGCGTCGCCGCGGTGATGTTGGCCGCCGCCGCGTGCCGGGCCCCCAGGCCCAGCGGCACCTTGGCATCCTCGTCGCCCGCCGACAGGTAACGCCCGGCCGAGAGCACCACCCCGTCCTCGCGGATGACGAACGCGCCATCGAGGACCGAGAAGTTCTTGATCGCCTCGCGGATGCGGGGGTCCAGGACATTGCGCTCGCTCTCGCCGAGGCCCTGGAAGGGGTTGATGGTGATCTGCCGGCTCTTCTCCAGCACGCTGTTGTGATCTCCGATGGTGATGATGGTGCCGACGGGGTGGCCCTCGTAACCCTCCTGCCCGATCTGCAGGGCGAGCTGGATGAGCGCGTCCACCACCTGGCTGTTGAACTGGTCGCCCAGCTTGATGCCCTCGATCGCCACCCGGTCGTCGAGCGAGCCGCCGATGCGCATCTGCATCAAGGTGTCCGGAGGGCGGCCCACACGGCCTGTCATGCAGAGCACCAGGTCGCCTTCCTTGAATGCTCCCTGGGCGAGCGCGGAGACGAGCGCCACCTTCACCCGTTCCACCCGGCTGTAGTCGTAGGCGGGGATGACCAGCGCCCGCTGCTTCCGGGCCTGGAGCTCGGCGGCGATCTGCTCGGCGGTGACCGCGTAGACCAGCTTGCCCCGCGCCGGCTTCCGCCGCAGGTCATCGGGGGGGATGGGGATGTCGCAGATGTAGAGGAAGTGGTCGATGTCCGGCTTTGCGGCGAGCGCCAGCGCCGAGCGCAGGAACTCCCGGTCGAACCGGGTCGCCTCCTGCCGCGGGGTCTTCTCCGGATCCGCCATGGGCACGCCAGGTTACCTTGACTTCACCCGGGCGCCAGATAAGACTCCGCGGCCTTTTTTTCCGAGGTGCACGGCTCGACGAACCGGACCGTTGCCCACCTCGCCCGACGGCAGGGTCACGGAGTCGCACCTTTGAATCAGAAAGATCTGAAGCGCTACAAGAAGATGCTCGAGGATAGCAAGTCGGCCCTCCTCGACAGCGCGAAGAAGACCCTCATGGAGGAGTCGAACTTCGACACCGACGACCTCCCGGACGAGATCGACCTCGCCTCCAGCGAATACGCCCAGTCCATGGTGTTCCGCCTCCGGGACCGGGAGAAGTTCCTCCTCAAGAAGATCGAGAAGGCGCTGATGCGGATCGACGACGGCACCTTCGGCGTCTGCGAGCGGTGCGAGGAGCCCATCGCCCCCAAGCGCCTCGAGGCCCGCCCGGTCACCACGCTCTGCATCCGCTGCAAGGAAGAGCAGGAGAAGAAGGAGAAGTCGTACGGCTGAGTGAGCCCCCGCCGCCGGCGGGGCGCCCACCCCGGCTTCGGCCCCGCGCCGTCACCGGGGACGCGCGGCGCGCACGGTGCGCCGGAGCGTCGCGAGCAGCAGCAGCGTGAGCGCGTAGAGCCCTGCGGCGGCCAGGAGCGACGTCGCGGGCGCCGGCCTCCGCACCGCGAACAGCGCATTCACCAGGCCGAGCGCGAGCCCTCCTCCACCCAGGAGGAGGCCCAGTCCCAGGCCAGCGCGCTCCCCCCGGACCGCCACCAGGGACCAGGCGAACAGCCCGTTCTGCACCGCCGCCAGCGCCGCGCCCAGGAGCGCCGCCACGGCCAGCACCGGCACGCCCCCCCCGGCGACGGGGAGCAGGGCGGTGAAGGCGACGAGCAGGACCAACCCGCCGACGGTGACCGGGCCTCCGCCGACCCGGCCCAGCGCCAGGCGCCCCACCGGAAGGGCCGCGAGTGCCATCCCCAGGAAGAAGGCCGTGGTGATCGCCGCCGCCGGCGTCCCGGGCCCAGCGGCGGCACGGGGCAGCCCGTCCATCAGGAAGCGAAAGGCGAGCGCGGAGCTCGTCCCCACCCCGAAGAGGACCCACGCGGCCCGGGCAGAGGAGCGATCGAGCGGCACCAGGACCTCCCTCTCCCGGCCGGCGGGGAGCGGCTCCCGTCGATCCAGCACCCGGAGCACCAGGACGGCCAGGAGCAGCGCGGCCGAGGCCATGGCGAAGGTGGGCAGCGGCCCGAGCGAGAGGAGCCAGGCCCGCGCCGACGGTGCCGCCGCGCCCACCAGCGCCGCGGCGGCGGTGAGCACCGACGAGGCCAGGGGAAGCGCCCCGGGCCGTGCGTAGCGCCCGAGCAGCGACAGCGCCGGCGCCCGGAACACCGCCATCGCGCAGGACCAGGCGATGAGCAGGGCAGGGACCAGCGTCGCCGCTCCGGGCCTCGCGCCCACCGCCGCGAGCGGGAGCGCGAGGAAGAGGAGGGCCGCCGCCAGCACCCCCCCCAGCACCAGGAAGAAGCGGCGGAAGAGCCCCGTCCGGTGCCGGTCGGACAGCGCTCCCATCAAGGGCTCGAGCACCGCGCCGATCAGGCCCTCGACCGTCACCAGCACCGTCGCGAGGTAGGCGTCGAACCCCGCGCGCACCAGCAGCGCGACGAGGTAGAGGTTGTAGGCCACCCAGGCCACGCTCACCGCGCCCTGCAGGCCGGCCAGCGCGAGCACCGGTCCCCAGCGCGCCGTCGCGACGTGTCCCACGGCGGCGGTGTCGGCTCGGGACGCGGGGAGGGCGGGCTGCATCGGGACCTCGCGGGGCAGGGGCCGACCCGTCTCAGCCGCCGATCTCGACCCGGACCAGCTCCCGGCCGACCAGGAACTGGTCGCCGTGCTCGACGAAGGTGGGGGTGGCGATGCGGAGGAAGGTGCCGTTGGAGCTACCCACGTCCTTCACCGTCAGTCGCTCTCCTCGGGCGTTGAGCACCGCGTGGCGGCCGGAGACGAACCCGTCGCCGGGGAAGGTGATGTCGCCGACCTCCCGCCCGAGCAGGTTCTCGCCCTCGCGGAGACAGAACGCCGCCCCGCGCATGCCACCCTCGAGCAGCTGAACGACGCGCAGCTTGAACCCGGGGTCCGCCGAGCCCCAGGCGATGGTACCGCCGTCGCCGGGCGTCACCGGGGGGATGGCCTCCAGCAAGAGCCGCTGCCGCCCCAGCCGGAGCTCGCCGCCGACGGGCAGCTCCCGCTCCGCCTTCAGGCGGGCGAAGACGCCGTTGCCGCCGCCCAGGTCCTCGATCGCCAGCCGCTGCCCGGAGAAGAAGAACCGGGCCTGGACCGGGGCGATGAACGGGTCGTCGGGGAGCGTGAGGTCGGCCCGCGTTCCGCAAGTCAGCGTCTCCCCGCTCATCGGCACGGACATCTCGGGCCCGCCGTCGGCCCGGACGACGCGAAAGCTGACCTGTGGCCGGCCGGCGCTCGGTGGTCTCATCACCACCGTCCCCCTGTCCAGCGGGGCTCAACAACGGGAACCGCGTTCTGGCTCATCGGGATTCGGCGCATCGCAACACGGGGCAGAAGGCCATCCGGGACCGCGGGCGGCGAGCGTACCATGCAGCCTTGCGGCTCCGCCCCAGGAGTGGGAGCGTCGCCTTCCGGTCGTGAACTGTCCCGCCTGCTCCACCGAGACCGCCCCCCAGGCGCAGTTCTGTGCCGCCTGCGGCAACGCGCTCCCCCGGGAGGCGGCGGGGGACCCGTACATCGGGCAGGTGGTGGCCCGGAAGTACCGGGTGGAGAAGCTCCTCGGCGAGGGCGGGATGGGCCGTGTGTACCGCGCCAACCAGCTGGTGCTGGAGAAACCGGTGGTGCTGAAGCTGCTCCACCCCTCGCTCCAGAAGGACGCGCGCACCGTGGCCCGGTTCCAGCGCGAGGCCAAGGCTGCCAGCCGGCTGAACCACCCCAACTCCATCGACGTGCTGGACTTCGGGCAGACGGACGACGGCGCGCTGTTCATCGCGATGGAGTTCGTGGACGGTCGCGACCTCCATCAGGTCCTCACCGAGGACTGGCCGCTGCCCGAGCCACGGGTCATCCGCATCGTGACCCAGGTGCTCTCGGCGCTCGCCGATGCGCACCAGGCGGGGGTCATCCACCGGGACCTCAAGCCCGAGAACGTGATGGTGATGGCCCGGCGCGGCGGCGAGTCGGACGTGGTCAAGGTGCTCGACTTCGGCATCGCCAAGATCATCGACGGCAGCTCGGAGGAGGGTCCGTCGCTCACCCGGACCGGCTTCGTCTGCGGGACACCCGAGTACATGAGCCCCGAGCAGGCCCGGGGCGCCCCGCTCGATGCCCGGAGCGACCTCTACTCGGTGGGCGTGCTGCTCTACCAGATGGTGACCCGGCAGCTGCCGTTCAGCTCCGACTCGGCGATGGGCTACGCCAGCAAGCACCTGACCGAGGACCCGAGGCCGCCCAACGCCCTTCGGCCGGGTTGCTGCAGCCGCGAGCTGGAAGCGCTCGTCCTCTGGGCGCTCCGCAAGGAGCCCGCGGACCGGCCGCAGACGGCGGTGGGCTTCCTCGACTCGCTGAACCTGCTCCCGGCCGCGGAGGCAATGCACGCCCCGCGCACCGCCCGCGTTCCCATCCCCCTGGGCATGGTGGGCTCGACCGGCGACCAGCTCGGCAGCGCGACCACCGTCGCCTCCAGCCGTGGGGTCAGAGGACACGGCGGCCGCGGTCTGCAGCTCGGACTCGGGGCGCTGGTGCTGGTCGCCGCCGCCGGCGCCGGGGTGCTCGCCTTCAAGCCGCTGACCGACGCGCCGGAACGTCCGCCGCCGGCCGCACCGGCGGTGGTCACGCCCGTCCTGCCGTGGGCGCGGGAGGTCGCGGCCGACCGGCGCGACCCGGCGAAGGCCGCGACGCTGGTCCAGGACGGAGACAACCTCTACCTCGCCGGAGACCGCGCCCTCGCCCGGACCAAGTACCTGGAGGCGTTCGAGGCGGAGCCGAGCGCCGCGCTGGCCTTGAAGCTCGGGATGCTGGCGCGTCTCCGGGGACCCGAGGGCGAGGCCGAGGCGCGCGGATTCTTCGCCCGGGCATTGAAGGAGTCGCCGGGGTCGCCGGCCCGGACGGTGATCCGGGAGTGGTACCCGGACGTGGAGCAGCCCATCTCCACCCGCTGAGGTCAGCGCGGGGAGGCGTGGCTGGCGGAGGCGATCACGCCGCCAGCTCGACGGTCAACGTCTGCTGGCCGATGCGCACCCGGTCTCCCTGCTTGAGGGGTCGTTCCTGGGCTCCGAGGCGGACGAACGTGCCCAGCCCGCCCGAGAGATCACGAAGGATGGCCCCCTGCGGCGCCGGGCTGATCTCGCAGTGCCGGGCGGCAAGATGGGTGTCGGGGGCGAAGACCAGGTCGGCCCCGGAGGAGCCGAGCGTCAGCGACGGCTGCGCGGTCACCACCGCCCGGCCGGGGCGAAGCCCCACCAGGATCTCCTCGAGTCCCCACAGGCCACCTGCCTGGGGCACCGGCGCGCCGTAGACCCGGGGCTTCCCGGCCTCCGCTGCGCGGGGCAGCAGCGGGCCCACGTAGCGGAGCACGTGTGGGCCCACCGAGAAGAGCGTCCCCGGCGTCAGGAGCTCGTGGGTGGTGATGGCGACGTAGACCCCCGAGACGCTGTCCTCGTCCTTCACCGAGAGCTGCCCCTCGCGGATGCGGAACGCGGCGTGGTGGGGCGAGACGAAGGGGTCGTCCGCGAAGAGGATGGCGCCCCGCTGCCGGCCCACGCTGCAGCCGTTGGCCATGAGCCGGAAGCGCTGGCCTCGCGCCGGCCCGGCGCTGACGCTGAGGATGAACCGGCTCGGCACGGGCGCCGGGGCCGCCGGCCGCGCGGCGGCACCGGTCCGGGGCACGCCGCCCGCCGGGGTGGGGGAGCTCCGGAGGCCGGCGCCGGACGGGCTGGCCGCGGGCGCCGCGGGCCGCGAGGCGGGGGGACCGGGCGGGGACACGACCGGGGCCGAGCCGGTGGGGCTCCGCGCAGGCGAGGGAGGTCTTCCCCAGGTCTTTCCGCAGGCTTCGCAGCGCTGCGCGCCTGCCGCGTTCAGCACGTCGCAGGACGGGCAGACCACGCCGAGCTGACTCACCAGAAGGCGCGACATGGGCGGGCGTCGGTCACTGTAGGAACCTGCTCGGCACAGGGTCAATGTTCAGCCCCAGCGGCCAGTTCCGGGGTCGGTGCGTTGAACACCCCCGATCCCACAGTTACGATTGTGCAGTATCGATGATTCGCCTCAACGACATCCTGACCCAGGTCAAGAGCTACCATCCCGACCCAGATCTGGACGTCATCAAGAAGGCCTACGTTTACTCGGCCAAGGTCCACCAGGGGCAGCTCCGGCACTCGGGCGAGCCCTACCTGGTCCACCCGCTCGAGGTCGCCGGGATCCTGGCCGACCTCAAGCTGGACGAGGCGAGCATCGTCACCGGGCTCCTCCACGACACCATCGAGGACACCCTGGCCACCCCGGACGAGCTGACCGAGCTCTTTGGCCCCGAGGTCACCCAGCTGGTGGACGGGGTGACCAAGCTCTCCAAGTTCCAGGCGAGCGCCACGCTCAGCCAGGAGGAGAAGCAGGCCGAGAACTTCCGGAAGATGATCATCGCGATGGCGCAGGACATCCGCGTCATCCTGGTGAAGCTCGCCGACCGCACCCACAACATGCGGACGCTGGAGTACATGCGCGAGGACAAGCGCCAGCGCATCGCCCAGGAGACGCTGGACATCTACGCGCCGCTGGCGAACCGGCTGGGCATCAGCTGGATCAAGACCGAGCTGGAGGACCTGAGCTTCCGCTGGCTCAAGCCCGCGGAGTACGCCGATCTCGCCGAGCGCGTCGGCAAGCGGAAGAAGGAGCGCGAGCAGTACATCGAGGACGTGGTCCACCTCATCGAGCGCAAGCTCGCCGAGCGCGACCTCCAGGCCAAGGTCTCCGGGCGCTTCAAGCACCTGTACAGCATCTGGAAGAAGATGCGGGCCAACGGCATCGAGTTCGAGCAGGTGCACGACATGATCGCCTTCCGGCTGATCATGCCCACCATCCCCAGCTGCTACGAGGCGCTGGGGCTCATCCACCAGCTGTGGAAGCCAGTACCGGGGCGCTTCAAGGACTTCATCGCCATCCCCAAGCCGAACATGTACCAGTCGCTTCACACCACGGTCATCGGGCCGCTGGGGGAGCGGGTGGAGGTGCAGATCCGCACCGAGGAGATGCACCGCATCGCCGAGGAGGGAATCGCCGCCCACTGGGCCTACAAGGAAGGCAAGGCGCTGGTCAGCCGGGACGACGAGAAGTTCGCCTGGCTGCGGCAGCTCATGGAGTGGCAGCAGGACCTCAAGGACCCCAAGGAGTTCCTGGAGACGGTGAAGGTGGACCTCTTCACCGACGAGGTCTTCGTCTTCACCCCCAAGGGGGACGTGAAGAGCCTGCCGCGCGGCGCGACCCCGCTGGACTTCGCCTACGCCATCCACTCCGACGTGGGTGGCCGCTGCGTCGGGGCGAAGGTGAACGGGAAGATCGTCCCGCTCCGCTACAAGCTGAGGAATGGCGACACGGTGGAGGTGCTCACCAGCCCGGGCGCCCACCCCAGTAAGGATTGGCTGACCTTCGTCAAGACCAGCCGGGCCCAGCAGCGCATCCGCGGCTTCATCAAGCAGCAGCAGCGCGAGAAGAGCCAGCAGCTGGGCCGCGAGCTGCTGGACAAGGAGTTCCGACGGGTCGGCCTGAACCTCAACAAGCTGCTGAAGGGCGGCGAGCTCAAGCCGGTGGCCGCCGAGCTCGGGTACCGCATCGAGGACGACCTGATGGTGGCCGTGGGCTACGGCAAGGTGGTCCCCAACCAGCTCCTGGCGCGGCTGCTCCCGCCCGAGAAGCTGGCCGAGACCGAGAAGGAGCGGAACACCAAGACCGAAGCAGTCAACGCCCCACCCGCGGTGGACAACGCGGTGCCCCCTGCGGGCAACGGCTTCGGCCGGGTGACCGAGCTGGCCAGGAAGCTGGTCGGCCGCAGGAGCCGGACTGGCGTGCTCATCGGGGGCGTGGACGACGTGCTGGTCCGCTTCGGACGCTGCTGCAATCCCGTGCCCGGGGACCCCATCGCCGGGTTCATCACCCGGAACCAGGGCGTGACGGTGCACACCGTGGGTTGCGAGCGTGCGCTGGCCACCGACCCCGAGCGCCGGGTGGACGTCGCCTGGGACGCGCGCGGCGATTACAAGCGCCCGGTCACCCTCCGGGTGCTCACCGCCGACCGGCCGGGGCTCCTGGCCGACATGTCGAACATCTTCAGCAAGAAGGGCGTCAACATCAGCCAGGCCAACTGCCGGGCCACGGGCGACGATCGCGCGGTGAACACCTTCGAGGTCACCATCTCGGACCTGAAGCAGCTCACCGACCTGATGAAGACCATCGAGTGCCTGAAGGGCGTGTACTCCGTGGAGCGGGTCTAGGTCAGGCGGCCGCAGTCAGCGCCCTACAGGCTCCAGCGGCGTTAGGCTGCCTCGGCGCCTTCGATCGCGGGCGTGGGCGACAGCTCGGGGTGCCGGCCCGCGATCTCGGCGCGCAGGTCGGCGGGAAGCGCGACGAAGGCCATCCGGGCCGCGGCAATGCGCTGCCGGTCCTGGCCGTGGGGCTTCCGGGAGATCTCCAGCTCGCGCTCGAGGTAGACGCTGACCATCGCCGGCCGGCCGGTGAGGATGAGCACCTCGGCGAGGCCCAGATGCGGGTCGCCGGGCGCGGCGCCGCTCCAGTGCTCGGGGACGGCGCGGCGCACGTCCTCGGGACGGATCGCACCGAGGGCGAAGGCCCGACCGAGCGCCTCGCCCAGCAGGCGCCGCTCGGCGGGGACCAGCCGGCCGACGGCGTTCAACAGGGTCCCGGCGAGCGGGCCGAACGAGAACATCAGCTCGAAGAAGCGGGACCGGGCGAGCTCGTGGGTGTGCCCCTGCAGCCAGCGGACGATCTCCCGCGCATCGTGGGCCCGCAGGGCGTCCTTGAGGACCTGGCGGGCCTGGGAGATGTCGAGGCGGGGATCTCGGGCGTTCGGGGCCGGGGTGGGCATGCTGGGCACCCGTGCACCTGCAACGCCCGGCCCAGGGCGCGCAGCGTGTGGAGATCGAGGCGGGACGCAGGCTTGAGAGCGGGCGGGTCGAGCGGTCCCACGGGTCAACCGCGGGCTGCGGGGTGGCGTGCACCCGGCGGGCGGCCTGCAGGTTGCGCCCTCCGGGTGGGGAGGAGTAGCAGGCGGCCCATGCACCGATCCGTCATCGAGTCCTTGCAGGCTCCGAAGGCCATCGGCCCCTACTCGCAGGCGATCGCCGTGCCCGCCTCGCGGATGGTCTTCCTCTCCGGGCAGATCCCTCTCGACCCGGGGACCGGCGAGCTGGTGGCGGGGGACGTGAGCACGCAGACCGCGCAGGTGATGAAGAACCTCGGCGCGGTGCTCACCGCCGCCGGGGTGTCCTTCGACCACGTCGTCCGCTGCACCATCTACCTGGTCGACCTCGCCGACTTCGCGGCGGTGAACAAGGTCTACGGGCAGGCGTTCCGGACCGCACCGCCGGCGAGGGCCACGGTGCAGGTGGCCGCGCTCCCCAAGGGCGCCCGGGTGGAGATCGACGCGATCGCCGTCGGTTGATTTCTTCGACGTCGAGGAGACGCTCGTCGACGCCGAGCCGGCTCTGCGCTTGCTGGACGGATGCTCAGTTCCGGGCCCCGGAGGGGCCGGCGGAGTCCGCCACCAGCCGTCCGTAGAGGTCGGCGGGCTTCACCCCGGAGGACAGGAGCTTGTCCGCCCGGGCGATCTCCCGGTCGATCTCCACCTTGAGCTGCTCGAACGGAATGCCGCCCACGTGCTCGCGGCCGTTGACGAAGAAGGTGGGGGTCGCCGAGACGCCGACCGCGCTCGCGGCCTGCCTGTCGGCGCCCACCCGGGCCTCGGTCGCGGGGTCGGCCAGCGCGGCCTTGAACCTCGCCACGTCCATTCCGAAGGAGGCCGCGGCCTTGACCAGCTGGTCCTCCTTCAGGTCGTGCTGGTGCGCGTACATCCAGTCGTGCATCTGCCAGAACTTGCCCTGGGCCTGGGCAGCCACGCCGGCCCGCGCGGCCAGCGGCGCGTCGGGGTGCATCGGCAAGGGCAGATGCCGGAACACGAAGCGAACGTCCTTCGGGTACGCCTGGCGGATTTGCTCCACGATCGGCGCCGCGCGCGCGCAGTACGGGCACTGGAAGTCGCTCCACTCGACGATGGTGACCTTCGCCATCGTGGGGCCGAACGAGGGCGAGTCCGCCGGCGTGTCCACCTTCTTCACCACCGGGGGCGGAACCGCGGAGGCCACCGCCTTCTCCTGGAGCTTCGCGTACACCTGGGCCGCCGGAACACCTTGCCGCACCATTCCCTCGGCCTTTGCCAGCTCCTCGTCGATGAGGCTGCTGAATGCGTCCAGCGGCGCGGCGCCACCTGGCAGCCGGCGACCGTTGACGAAGAAGGCCGGGGTGCCGGTGACGTTCACGTTGGTGGCCAGGTCCATGTCCCGCTGGATGATGGCCGCGACCTTCGGGTCGTTCTGGTCCCGCTTCCAGCGCTCCACGTCCAGTCCGACCTCCCGGGCGTAGTGCTCGAGCGTGTCGGAGTCGAGCTGCGGACTGGCAAACAGCCGGTCGTGCATCTCCCAGTACCGGCCCTGCATCCCCGCGGCGACGGCGGCCCGGGCGGCGGGCATGGCCTGCGGGTGGAGCGACACCAGCGGGAACTGCTTCATGATCAGCCGCACCTTCCCCGCGTATTTCTTCTCCACCTGGGTCACGGTGGCGTTCGCCTGGCGGCAGAAGGGGCACTGGTAGTCGCTGAACTCCACCACCGTCACCAGCGCATCGGCCGGGCCGCGCACCGGGGAGTCCTCGATGGGGAGCCGGAAGACGGTCGTGTCCGCGGCGGGCCGCTGGCGGGCAGGAGGGGTGCCCGGTCTCTGGGCGACGGTGGTGGGGGCGGTGCTGGAGGTGGCTCGGCCGATGGCGATGCCCACGACGAGCCCGACGAGCAGGGTGAGAAATGCGCTGACTTTCATGGTGGGTCGCTCCGCCCATCGAGAGGCCTGGGGCGGGCGTGGTAGGGAATACTCCGGCATGGCCCGCGTCGTCCAGCTTCGGGTCGGGGCGCTGCCCTGTCCTCTCCCCATCGTGCGGCTCGCCGAGTGCGCCCGCGGCCTCGACGCCGGCGATCTGGTGGACCTCAGTGGATCGGACCCGGCGATCGGCCCGGACGTGGACGCGTGGTGCACGCGATTCGGCCACCGCGTGCTGTCCGCGGACCGGGGTCCGAGTGGGTGGAGCATCCGGGTCCAGCTCACCTCGCGCGGACGGGATTGGGTTCCCGGCGCCCCGGGGGGGCAGGAGTCCAACACCGCGGGATGAGGGCCCCCCGGGTCCTGGCACCGGGCTTGAAGTGACCTCGGGCCCATGAGACTTCGCCCCGCAGCCGTCCCCAGCGTGGATCCGGTCCCGGCACCTGCCGACGGCGGGCTCCTGGATCGCGAGCAGGCCGCCCTCGACGCCGAGCGCGAGATCGCCGTGGACGCCGAGGCCCTGGCGCGCGCCATCGCTCTGCTGTCCACCGAGGTGGAGGCGTTGGGCAACCGCGCCGCCCGGCTCGAGCAGACCGGACAACCGCAGGCGGAGTGGCTCCTGGCCCGGTTCCACAGTCACCGCCTGGAGTCTCCTGATCTCTCCGGACCTTCCTCGCAGGCGCTCGCTGCGCGGAACCAGGCGCTCGCCGCCCGGGCCCGGGCGGTGGAGATGGCCCGGGTGCTTCTCGAATCGAGCGCCTCGGCGCTCGAGGAGCATCGCGCGGGGCTGGCCCGCGACGCCGCCGAGCTCGAGCGCCTGGAGGCTGCCGCCGAGGAGGCCCGGCGCGCCGAGTCGGCAAGACGTCAGGAGGAGCAGGCCCGTGCCCGGCGCGAGGCCCAGGCCGTGGCCGAGCGGGCCCGGAACGCCGCGGCGGCCCGTCCCGCCGCCGTCCCGGTGCTCGCCGAGCAGCGCAGGGCCGAGCCCGCGGAGCCGGCCGGCCCCGCGCGCGCCCGGGCCGCGACCCAGCCGCTGGGGAAGATCTCCGCGCCCATCGCGGTCGACTCTGGGCGGAACGGCACCCGCATCCCGATCCAGACCCAGGTCGACCTGTCGAGCGACTCGAACGTCTTCACCGGCTTCAGCACCAACCTGAGCGAGGGTGGAGTGTTCGTGGCCACCCACAATCTCTTGCCGGTGGGCACGCCGGTGGACCTGACCTTCACCCTCCCGGGGAGGTCTCGCATCACGGTGAAGGGCGAGGTGCGCTGGACCCGCGAGATCGACGACCGGGTGCCGGAACTGTTCCCCGGCGTGGGTGTGCGCTTCCTCGAGCTCGGCCCCGAGGCGGGCGAGGCCCTGCACCGCTTCGTCGCCGAGCGCGAACCGCTCTTCTACCCGGACTGATCAACCCGCCGCGGGTCCGCCGTGGAGCGGCGCCGCGGTCACGTCGAGCACCCGCCGCTCGAGCGAGCTCCCCTGGGTGAGGGCGGTGATCCGCACGCCGCGGGCGAGCAGCGTCTCGAGCACCGAGGCGATGACGTCCTCGGCCGGAGGGGCATCGGACGACAGCCGCACCGAGAGCCGCCCGGACGCCGAGAGGTCCGCTTGGGCCACCCCGGGCAGCACCCGGACCTCCGGCAGCGGCACGTCTCCCCGGCTGATCTGGACCGAGAACTCGGCGCCGCGCCGGGTGACCTCGGCGAGGGTGCCGTCCTGGACCACCCTGCCATGGTCGAGCACCGTCACCGCGTCGCACAGCTGCTCCAGCTCCGAGAGGTTGTGGCTGCTGATGATCACCGTCCGCTGGCCGCGAAGCCCGGCGAGGAGGGCGCGCACCTCCGCCGCAGCCCGCGGATCCAGCCCGGCGGTGGGCTCGTCGAGAAGGAGGAGCGCGGGCTCCCCGAGGAGCGCCTGGGCCAGGGCCACCCGCTTGGCCACGCCGTGCGAGAGCGCCCGCGGGGAGGCGTCCCAGGCCTCGGGCACGGCCACCCGCTCGAGCGCGATGTGGGCGGCGGCCTCGGGGCGCGTCTCGCCGGACAGCCGAGCCCAGGCCGTGAGCAGGGTGCCCACGTCGAGGTACGCGGGCAGGGCCGCGCCCTGGGGCAGCACGCCGAAGCGGGGACGCGAGGTGCCCCGGTCGTGGGGGTCTCTGCCCAGGATGCGGACCGTGCCGGCCCCGGGGCGGAGAAACCCGGCGGCGAGACCGAAGGTGGTCGTCTTGCCCGCTCCGTTCGGCCCCACGAGGCCGTGACAGCTCCCCCTGCGCACCTGGAAGCTCACCCGGTCGAGCGCCACCGTCCTCCCGTAGCGCTTGGTCACCCCATCGAGTCTGAGCGCGGCGTCCATGGCGGTCACAGGTCCCTGGCCCGGAAGGCGGCCCAGGCGATGGCGAGGAAGACGACGCCGAACACCCCGTACGCCGCCGCAGAGCCGAGCAGCGCGCTCGACGAGCCGAGCACTCCGGAGGCGTACGCCGAGGGCGACGCCCAGCGGAGGGCCTCGGTCCACGAGGCGGGCCCCCCCATGCGGTGCACCAGCGCCGCCCGGCCGCCGATGGCGTCCAGGAGCCAGAACCCGAAGAGCGCCCCCACATTGAGGAGGAGGCTCCCGCCGGGGCTGGTGGTCACCGCAGAGGAGAGCGCGGTCAGCGCCAGGTAAGCGAAGGCGAACGCCACCCCCCCGACCCAGAAGCGGGCCGCCGCCGCGGCGTAGGAAAGGGGCTCGAGCCCGGGACGGAGACCTGCGCCGGCGACGAAGAGGCCCACCAGCACCAGCGCGAGGAGCACTCCCAGGACCACCGCCTGGGCGACGAACTTGCCGGCGAGGATGCTCCCCCGCCGCGCCCGCACCGCGAGGTAGCGGATGCTGCCGGTGGACAGCTCGGCGCTGAGCTGGTCGTACCCGAGCAGGGCGATGAAGAGCGGAAGGAAGAAGAGCGTCGCCCGGAACACCAGCGGCACCAGGAGAGGGAGCTCGGACAGGCGCTGGATGGCCGCGCCGTCCTCGCCGGAGAGGAAGCCCAGGATGCGGGCGGTGGCCGCCGCGGCAGCCTCGGGCCCCTGCGCGTCCAGGCCGCGGGTGAGCAGCCCCACCACCAGCCCGATCAGCGCGGTCGAGGTGGCGAAGAGCAGGAGGAGAACGAGCACCCGGGCGTTCCGGATGGTCCGGAGCAGCTCGGTGCGGGCCACCGCCAGGGTCTCGAGGAGGGGGCTCAACGGTAGGCCCAGGGCCTACCAGAGGACACCGGCAGAAGTCTTCACCGGGTGCAGGGTGCCATCGTACGATGGCGGAACATGCGCGCTGCGCTCCCCCTCGCGTCCCTCGCCGTGTTGCTCACCGGCTTCACCCCCGAGGACGAGGCGCTCGATCCCGCCATGCTTCCCGGAGCCCTGGGGCTCGCCGCTCCGGCCGACACGCCCGAACCCACACCCGCCGCCGCCGTCGCGCCGCCGGCGGTGCCCAGCCGGATGAGGACGCCGCCGCTCGCCTCGGTGCGCCCGCTGACCCCGGCCGACGATCTGCTCTCGCGTGCTCGCCGAGACGGGTCGCACTACGTGGTGACCGGACCGGACGGGGAGGCGACGCTCACCCTCGTTCCCTCCATCCAGGAGAGCCTCGCCCGCACCCTCGCCGAGTACCAGACGCCGTGGGCGGCGGTGGTGGTGCTCGAGCCATCCACCGGGCGGGTGCTGGCGATGGTGGAGCACAGCGAGGCCTCGCCCGGGCTCCGGGGGCTACCGGTGAAGGCGGTGTTTCCTGCGGCGAGCGTCTTCAAGCTGGTGACCGCCAGCGCGCTGCTCGACGAGGGCGTCAGTCCCGACGACGAGTCCTGCTACCACGGCGGGAAGCGGCGGGTGAGCGAGTCGCTGCTCGCCGACTCCAGCCGGGATCGCCAGTGCGTGAGCCTCTCCGAGGCGCTGGGGCGGAGCGCCAACGTGGTCTTCGCCAAGCTGACCCACCGCTACCTCGACGCCGACAAGCTCCGCGCTGCGGCCGACCTGTTCCACTTCAACCGGCCCATCCCGTTCGCCATCCCCACCGAGCCGTCGCTGGCCGCCGTGCCCGACGAGCCGCTGGAGCTGGCACGCACCGGGGCCGGCTTCGGCGACGTGTTCCTCTCGCCGCTGCACGGCGCGCTCATCGCCTCGGTGGCGGCGAACCACGGCCTGTGGCGCGCGCCCATCCTCTTCGAGCGTGACCTGGCCGCCGCAGCGGATGCGGAGCGGGTCCTCAGCGAGGAGCACGCCGAGGTGCTCACCGGGATGATGGAGGAGACCGTGACCCACGGCACCGCCCGGCGGTTCTTCCGGCTCCGCGAGCTGCGGGGAGCGGTGGGGAAGACCGGCTCGCTCGCCGACCGGAACCCCTTCCGCGACTACTCCTGGTTCGTGGGCTTCGCCCCCCGGGACGCGCCCAGGGTGGCGGTGGCGGCGGTGGTGGTGAACGAGCCGCGCTGGCGCATCCGCGCGCCGTGGCTGGCCCGCGAGGCGATGCGGCTCGGGCTGGACGCAGTGGGGCGGAGCGGCGCGGGGCGGCTTGCTTCGGTCAGCGAAGCTCGATCAGCCCCTGCTCGACGAACCCCTTGAAGCAGCGGAGCGCGTCCAGCTCGTGGATGGGCGAGACCTGGACGATGGCCTCCACCGTCCGCTGGCCGTCGATGCGCGACAGGAGGTACCGCTCGGGGGCGCTGAGCGGCATCTCCCGGACCAGCCCGGCCGACACCTTGAGCCGGGGCACCTTGCCCCCTTGCACCAGCTCGGCCTTGAGCCGGTCGGCGAGCGCCGCCTCGGCCTCGCGCAGGAAGTTGGCGGTCTGCGGAGACGGCGAGACCTCGTAGGCGCGCCGGGCGAGCGCGGCCGCGTCGGCGACCTCACCGGAGGCGTAGAAGGCCTCGGCGGCGCGGAGGATCTCCTCCGACCCCTGCTCGGCTCCCAGCACCTCAGGCACCGCGGTGGGCACGGTGGGCGACTCGGTGGGGACGACCGAGACGGCCCCCAGCCGGTGCAGAGCGAACAGCCGCTGATAGAGGAAGAAGTCGGTGGAGTGGAGCGCGAGCACCATGTCGTCGATGGTGGCTCCCTCCTCGATGAGGATGTACAGCCGGTCGTCCAGGCTTCCCGGCTCGGGCGAGCCGGCGAGCTGGGTGCGATCGAGCCGCAGCCGGACCCGGCCGGTGGGGAACACCTCGCGGATGGCGCGCCAGGCGGTCTGCCGGAGGTCCGCCTCGCGGTGCACGTCGAGCAGGCTCACGCTGACGTCGAGCCCTTGCACCGTGGTCGGCGTCTCGCCGGGGGTGAAGGTGAAGCGCCCCTCGCTCCAGCCGAAGCACCCGAGCAGCGCCTCGCGGAACTTGAGCGAGAGCGCGTTGCGGATGGCGTCCTCGGGGACCTTGCCGGAGTCGACGAGGATCTTCCCCAGCGCGACCTTGGTGGCGAGCTGCTGCTGGAAGGCCTGGGTGTACTCGTCCTCGGTGATCATCCCCATGTTCATCAGGAACTGGGCGAGGTACTCGCGCGGGGCGTTGCTCCCGGCCTGGATGACCGCGCCCTCGCGGATCACCACCTGGTGGCGCTCGTCCGGGCGTTCGACGACCAGCGTGCCCGTCGCCTTCCGGTTGCCCAGGTAGGCCACGAGATCCCGGAGGGGCATCGTTGCAAGGTCGCCCAGAAGGCCACGCATGGGCGCTAGTGTCACAGGCGTGAGGGTCCGGATCTACACGAAACCCCGCTGTTCGCTGTGCGCGGAGGCGAGACAGGTGCTCGAGGAGATCCGGACCCGGGTCGCGTTCGTCCTGGAGCTGGTGGACATCCGGGAAGCCCCGGACACCTGGGAGCGGTACCGACATGCGGTGCCGGTCATCACCGTGGACGGCGAGGAGATCGCCCGGCTCCGGGTGGACCCCGCGGCGCTCGAGTCGCGGCTCCGTGGCATGAGCATTGCCTAGAGCGCCCCCGTCGCCCCCGTCCGGGCGAGCCAAAGGCTGAACTTCTGACGGGCGCCGGGCGAGGGCGTCCCTGGAAAAACGACCGTGCCTCTGCACGACACACACGCGCCCCGGGTGATGCTGGTCGACGAGTCCGAGGCGGTGCGGACCCAGCTGGGCGAGGCGCTCCGGGGGGCCGGACTGCACCTCATCGGCCTGGGCAACGCGGAAGCGGCCCTTCCTCTGTGGAGGTTCTTCCGGCCACAGGTCGTCCTCATGGCCGCGCACGCGCCGGGCTTCGCCTCGGTCGCCATCGCCCGGCGACTCCAGGCGCAGTCGAAGAGAGCGGTGCCCTTGGTGTACCTGCTCGACGCGCCCGACCCCGAGCTCCGCCTCCACGTGCTCGAGCGGGGGCACGGGGTCGATGCGCTCCACAAGCCGCTCGAGCCGCGCGAGGTCGCGGCGCGGGTACGGGGACTGCTCCGGTTCCGGGAGGCGGTCCGTCGGAGCGCACGTCCTGGCGACGACGAGACCGCCGGCCTGCGCGACCGCCTGACCGGCACCTGGACGCGCCGGGCGATGACTGCCTTCGTCCACCAGGAGTTGCTCCGCTGCGAGCGACACGGCGGGGGGTTCGGCGTCCTCGGCCTCGAGCTGCAGGCGTTCCGCCAGCTCCGGCGGACCTTCGGCCGCAGCATGGCGGACCGGCTGGTGCTCTACGCGAGCACCGTGCTCCTCCAGTCCAGCCGCGAGGCCGACGTGGTGGCCCGGATGGCGGAGGACCGGTTCGCGGTGTTGCTTCCCGCCACGCCGCAGGACTGCCTGCCCTTTGTGCGGTCGCGCCTCGCGGAGCGGTTCGAGCGCGCGCGCTTCCAGGTGGACGGGCGCATCGTCCGGACCGCCGTCTCGCTCGGGTGCGCGTCGTTCCCCGAGGTGCAGGGCAATGCGCGGCGGGTGCTCGCGGCCGCGTTCCACGGCATGCTGCGGCCGGAGATGCTGCACGCTCCGGTGCTCAGCTGAGCCAGCGCTCCAAGGCGGGGCTCAGCCCACCCCCCGCCTGCGCAGGGAACTGCGCCTCGCAGGTGCCTTCTTTGTCGCCGCCGGCCTCGGCCTGCCGCGCTCGCGCGACAGCGCCAGCACCCGCGCGTACTGGGCCGGGGTGACCGGCGCGACGCTCAGCCTTCCCCTCGTCAGCAACGGGAATTCGCGGAGCTTCGGGTCGGCGCGGATCCGCTCGAGCGTGACCGGCGTCCGGAGCGGCTCGACCGGCTCGACCTCGACCGAGGCCCAGGCCTCGCCGGGGGCGGTGGGATCGGCCCGGGCGGTGCGCGAGACCCGCGCGATGCCCACCACCGCCTTGTCGTCCATCGAGTGGTAGTAGAGGCAGAGGTCTCCCACGGCCATCGCGCGCAGGTTGTTCCTCGCTTCGAAGTTCCGGACGCCGGTCCACTCGGTCCTTCCCTCGGCCTGGAGCCGGGCGAAGGCGTAGGCGGAAGGTTCGCTCTTGATCAGCCAGTGGGCGGGCACGCGGCTCCAGAGACTAGCGCCACCCCGGAGCAGGCGCGACCTCGGCGCTCCATGCGGCGCACTTCGCCCCGCGTGTCCCGATGACCGCGCGACACCCTGCCCTGACCGCCCGCCACTTCGCCACCGCGCCGAGGTGGAGGCGCCTCGCGTCTCAGGCGACGTCGTCGATGCCGAGGATCCGCGCCAGCTCCTCGCCCGTGCCCGCCGCCTCGGCGCCTGAGGCCAGCACCTCCTGCGGCCGGAACCCCCAGAGCACGCCCACCGGCCGCATCGACGCTGCCCGGGCGGTCAGGATGTCCACGCTGGTGTCCCCGACGAAGGCGACCGATTCGGGCGGGGCCTCGAGCGCATCCGCCAGCGCCAGGGCCGACGTGGGATCCGGCTTCCGGGGGACTCCAGGCCGCTCGCCGAAGATGGCCCGGAACTCCCACCGGCTGCAGAGCGCGTCCACCAGCCGGCGCGTCGGCAGGTCCGGCTTGTTGCTCAGCACCGCGACGGGAACGCCGGCGGACTGCAGCCCGTCGAGCACCTCGGTGATCCCCGGGAAGAGCCGAGTCTGGTCGAGCAGGTGCTCGGCGTAGTCGGCCTGGTACGCGTCGATGAACGCCTCGCGCACTGCCTCCGTGCCCGGGGGGAGCGCGCGCTCGGCCAGCTTCCGCACCCCCTCGCCGACGAAGGTCCGGTACGCCGAGACCGGGTGGGCCGGGAAGCCATGCGCCTCCAGCGTCCGGTTCATGGCCGAGGCGATGTCCGACAGCGAGTCGGCCAGCGTGCCGTCGAGGTCGAAGATCACGCCGCCCGGGCGAGCTGCGCGCGTTGCGGAGCGGGCCATCGGGCAGGCTTATGGCGCTCCGCTGACCTGCTGCCGGAGCTGGGCCACGCCGGCGCGGAGCTGGGGCGGGACGTTCTGGGGCGGGGTGACGGCCAGATAGGCCTCGAAGTCCTTCAGGGCCTCCCGGGGCTGCTGCTCCTGCATGTGGACCATCCCCCGGAAGATGAGCGCGGAGTTCCCGTCGGGGTAGAGGTCGGCGAGCCTCCCCAGCTCGGTCATCCCCGCTTCCCTCTCACCCTGGACCACCTTCAGGAAGGCGCGGTGGACCCGGAGATCGGTCCGGAAAGGGTCGGCCGAGAGCGCCCGCTCGTTGAGCTCCAGCGCCTGCTGGAAGTCGCTCCGGCCGATGAGCTCGCGGATGACCTCGCCGGTGAGCCCGAGATCGGCGCCGGGGTTGCTCTTCACCCGGGCGAGGGCGGTCTGGAACTCCCGGTCCTCGGCCTCGCCGCCGGGCGCCCCCGGTCCGCCCCGACCGACGGTCCCGGTCGCCGTCTCGCCCTCGCCACGGGGCTTCTGCTCCTGCGACAGCCAGAGCCCGAGCGCTCCGAAGAAGACGACCACCGCTGCGCCCCACGCTGCCCCCACCAGCTGCGGATGCCGGCCGAAGAACCCGGTGGACTCCGCAGGCGCGGGGCCCGGTGCGCCACCCTTCTTCCCCGAGGGCGCCATGTCCGGCGCCTTCGCCACCTCGTCCCGGCTACGCATCGCATCCGCCGCCGCGCGCTCCAGCCGGTCGTGCTCCTCCTGCCAGGCGGCCAGGTCCATCCGGTGCTTCTCGGCCTGGTGCTCGCGCAGCTGCGACAGGAGCGAGTCGACCCGGCGCTGGGTGTCGCCCACCCGTTCCGCGGGTCCGGCGCCTGCCGGCTTCCGCCCGAACAGGAGGTAGAGCGCCCCGGCGATGAGCCCGAGCGAGAGGACGACGATGCCCGGAATCCAGTGGCTCTCGCTCACCGGCGCAGCTCCGCCCGCACCGCCTCGAGGTACGGATCGTCCGACGTTGCGCCCCGCGTGTCGGCCTCCGGCGCCGCGGGGGGCGCGGGCACCGGCCGTCGCATCGTCCGGGCGATGGCCAGACCGCCGCCGGCCAGGAGCGCCAGCGGCAGCACCCAGACCAGGAGGTTCATCCCGCTCGCCGGCGGCTCGAGCAACGCCCACTCGCCGTAGCGCGAGGTGAAGTAGTCGCGGATCTCCTGGTCGGTCCTCCCGGAGGCGACCAGCTCGCGGACCTTGTCCATCTGCGCCCGGGCCGCGGAGGAGTTCGAGTCGGCGATGGACAGCCCCTGGCACATCGGGCACCGCAGCTGCTTCCCCAGCGCCTGGACGCGTGCCTCGCGGGGCGGATCGAGGAGGGCGCTCCCGGCCTGCTGCGGGGCGTACGCGACGAGGACGAGCCCCAGGACCAGCGCGGTCATCGGACGACCTCCGAGACCGGCCCGGCCGGCTGCTTCAGCGCGGCGAGCTTGGCCATGAGCGTCTCGGGGTCCACCGGCGCAGCCACCTTGTCCCGGAGGATGCCGTTGGCGTCGATGAAGTAGGTCTCGGGCACTCCGGTCACCCCGTAATCCACGGCCATGCGCGAGTGATCGTCGAGGAGCTGGGGAAACGTCGGGTCCGGTATTCCGGCAAAGCCCCGGGCGTTCTCCTCGGTGTCCTCGAACACCACCCCGTAGAACTGGTAGTCCTGTCCGAACCGCTTCGCCCCCCAGGCGATGACCGGGTGCTCCATCTTGCAGGGCCCGCACCAGCTGGCCCAGAAGTTCAGGACGATGGGCTTGCCCTTGAGGTCCGAGAGCTTCACCGGGGCGCCGTTGTCCATCCGCTTCAGGGTGAAGTCCGGCGCCGGCTTGCCCCGGAGCTGGAAGGGCACCTCGTGCGGATCCCTCCCGAAGCCCTTGGCCAGGACGAAGAGGAGGACCGCGGTGACCGCGGCCAGGGACAGACCGATCCCGAGCCCGCGCCGGCTCACGCCGCCGCTCCGGGGCTGCGCGCCTTGCTCGGCACCGGCAGCCGCTCGGCGGCGTCGGCGCGGACGCGCCGGCGCTCGGGCCAGGCGGCGAACAGCGCGCCGAGAACGAAGAGCGGCAGGCTCCACCAGATCCACGACACCATCGGGAAGATCCAGGCGTTGAAGCTCGCCGAGGGCGTGCCGGCGTCGAACGCGAGCAGAGTGAGGTAGAGATCCTCGAACGGCGCCGAGCGGATGGCAGGGCTGCCGACGGGGTCGGTGCTCCGCTCGTAGAAGTTCATCCGCGGTCCGAGCGCGTGGTGGCGGCCCCTGCCGTCGGTGACGTCGACCTCGGCGGCGGTCCAGCGCCGGTGCGGGTCCACCCCGTTGCGCAGGCCCGAGAGCTGGACCGTGTAGGGCCCGAGCTGAAACTTCTCACCCGGCCGGAGCGTCGCGGTGGTGTGCACCACGTAGGATTGCGAGGCGGCGATGGCCACGAACACCAGCACCACCCCCAGGTGCACCACGTAGCCGCCGAACCGCCGGCGCGCCCGGGCAGCGCTCCGCCAGAGTGCCCGGGGCAGGGGCTCGCCCTGCTCGCGCATCCGTACCCGGATCGGGAGCACCATCTCGCGCAGGGTGACCACCCCGACGAAGCCGGCGAGCCCGAAGGTCAGGAGCGTCAGCCCGCCCCGGAGCCCGGCGGCGAGGCAGACGACGACCACCGCCACCCCGGTGGCCGCCGGGACGAGGAACTGCCGGCGCAGCGTCTCGGGCGAGGCGCGTCCCCACGGCAGCGAAGGGCCCACGCCCATGAGGAACAGGATGGCGACGCCGAGCGGGACCGCCATGCGGTTGAAGTAGGGCCCGCCCACGCTGATCCGCACACCGGAGAACGCCTCGCGGACCAGCGGGAACAACGTGCCCAGGAGCACGGTGAAGGTGAGCGCGGCGAACAAGAGATTGTTCAGGAGGATGGCCGTCTCGCGCGAGGCCACGCCGCCGAGGGTTCCCTCGGGGACGAGCAGCGGCCCGCGCACCGCGATGAGCACGATGGAGACCACCAGCACCAGCCCCAGGAAGACCAGGAAGGTGGGGCCGATCTCCGACTGGGTGAACGAGTGCACCGAGTTGAAGACCCCGCTCCGGGTCATGAAGGTGCCGAGGATGGTGAGGAGGAAGCTTCCGAGCGACAGGCTCAGCGTCCACAGCTTGAGGGTGTGCCGCCGCTCCTGCACCATGGCCGAGTGGAGGAACGCCGTGGCGGTGAGCCAGGGAAGGAACGAGGCGTTCTCCACCGGGTCCCAGGCCCAGTAGCCGCCCCAGCCGAGGACGGCGTAGGCCCACCACGAGCCGAGGACGATTCCCACCGAGAGGAAGGTCCAGGGGATGAGCGTCCACCGGCGGAGCACCGCCATCCAGGCGTCCCCGAGCTGGCCACGGAGCAGCGCCGCCACGGCGATGCCGAACGGCACCACCATGCCCACGTAGCCCAGGTAGAGCATGGGCGGGTGGACGACCATCAGCACGTGGTTCTGGAGGAGAGGATTTGGGCCAGGGCCGTCGGGCGGTACCGGGCTGACCCGGCCGAACGGGTTCGCCGGACCGGCGATGAGGAAGGAGAAGAACACCCCCACCGCGAGCATCGTCCCGAGCGCGAGCAGCGGGTTGGTGGGCGGGTCGTTCCGGTGCGCCCGGGCGAAGGCGAAGACGTAGACCGCGAGGATGGCGCCCCAGAAGAGGATCGAGCCCTCGAGCGCGCTCCACAGCGAGACGACGGTGTAGACCAGCGGTGTCGCGCGGCTGCCGACCTGGCTCACGTAGTGGACGCTGAAGTCGTGCGTCACCAGCGCGTAGATCATCGTGAGGTTCGCGCCGAGCATGCACAGGAGGAAGGCGGTGACCGCCCCGACCACGATCTTCAGGGCGCCGGCCCGGTGGCGCAGGCCTCCTTCGATTCCCACCACCGCGCCGAAGGCCGCGGCGAGTACGCCCCCGAGGACCAGCATCGTTCCGAGGGTGGAGATCATCGGGCCTCCGCGGTGGGCGCCGAGACCGTGGTCTTCCACCTGTCCGGCCCGTCCCCGGGCTTGGGCGGACGGTACTCGTTGGAGTGGTTCACCATGAGGCGCGAGGAAGTGAACGTCTGACCCTTGTCGAACGTTCCCTCGACCACCACGCCGATCCGCTCGCGGAACATCTGCGGTGGGGTCTCGCGCGACTGGACCAGCACCGACGGCGCCCCCGGCTTGTCGCTGTCCGCCACGCGGAAGGTGAGGTGGGCGTGCGCCGCGTCCCACCGGAGACTGCCGGGCTGCACCACGCCCCCGAGGCGGATGGTGGGGCCGTAGGCCTTGCTGCCCTGGGCGAGCATCTCTCCGGGCGTCCAGTAGAAGACCAGGTTCTGCCCGATGTTCCCGAAGGCGACGTAGGCCAGGCCGGCGCCGGCGACGAGCAGAGCGACCAGAGCGATCAGTCGATTGCGGGTGGTGGGGTTCACTTCCGTTCCTCACGCGGCCAGCGGGCCCACAGCGACAGCGCATACAGCGAGATCCCCGCCCAGGCGATGCCGTACGCCGTCCACACGTACTCCCACCCACCGCGGATTCTTCCCTCGCCGACGGCGGCGAGGACCAAGGTCAGGGTGCTCACGAGGCCACCGCCTCTCGGGCGCCGGCCGGGGCATCCGGCACCGTCGTCTCCCGCATCCGGGCAGCGAGCGCGATGCGGTAGCGGGTGACGAGGAAGACGATCAGCACCGCCAGGAAGGCGAAGGCGTTCCAGCGCAGCGCGATGACCATCTGCGGGTCCACCGTCCTCGGGGTGGACTGCACCTGGTGGAGGCTCTTCCACCACTTCACGCTGAAGTATACGACCGGGACGTCCACCGCGATGATGATCCCCACCACCGCGGACCAGACGGCCCGGCGGTCCGGGTCGTCCACGAAGCGGCGGAGCGCCAGGTACCCGGCGTAGGCCACCAGCAGAATGGCCATGGTGGTCAGCCGCGGGTCCCAGGCCCAGTACACGCCCCAGGTCGGCCGCCCCCAGATGGCCCCGAGGAGGATGGCGATGGTCCCGAACAGCAGCCCGACCTCGGCGGTCGCTTCGGCAAAGGCGTCCTTCTTCCAGGACGCCTTCCAGAGATAGCTGACGCAGGCACCGAAGTTCATCGTCGCCGAGAGGAGCGCCATCCACGCGGCGGGCACGTGCATGTACATGATGCGCTGCACGTGACCCATCTCGCGATCGGGAGGCGCCCAGGCCAGCCCGATCCACGCCCCCGACACGAGGAGCGCGATCGCGAACAACACGAACCCGATGCGGACCGGCTTGCTCATAGGAAGGAACCCATTGGTGCTTACTCCTCGACAACCCGGGGGAACAACAGGACCCCCAGCCCCCAGTAGATGAGATCGAAGCTGGTCAGCAGAGCCACCCATGAGGGGAACTGGCCCATCGGGTCACCCTCGAACACCAGCGCCGTTCCCTTCGCTGCGGCCACCAGCGCGGGGATGAGGATGGGGAAGAGCAGGAGCGGCAGAAGCACGTCCCGGGCGCGGGCGTGGCTGGCGATTGCCCCGTACAGGGTTCCGGGCGCGGCGATGGCCAGGCAGCCGAGCAGGATGAGCCCGAGGAGCTGGCCGACGGGCAGGACGATCCGCACGTCGAGCAGGGCCACCAGCACCGGGACCAGCAACCCCCCGAGTCCCGCGAGCAGGACCGCGTTGGCCACCGCCTTGGCGAGGAAGATGGCCCGGGCGTTCACCGGGACCAGGCGCAGACCTTCCAGGGTCGCGTTCTCGCGCTCCACCCGGAACGACTCGCCCAGCGCGAGCACGCTGGCGAGCAGGAGCGCGAGCCAGAGGTATCCGCCGGCGTTCCTCCGGAGCAGGGCCGTGTCCGGGCCGAGCGCGAAGGAGAAGAGGAGCAGGGTGGCGAGCGAGAAAAAGAGGAGCGCGTTCACCCGCGCGCGCGAGCGCCACTCGAGCAGCAGGTCCTTCCGGAAAAGGACCCAGGTCGAGGCCAGGAGGCCAGGGCGCCTCATGCGGCGATCGATCGTCCCTGTTCCAGATGCAATCGGTCCGTGCAGAGCTGAAGCCCCTGTTCGATGTGGTGGGTAGCGAGGACGAGCGTGGTGCCGGCGGAGCGGAGCTCCCGGATGCGGGCCTCGAGCTCGGCGACGCCCGTCGGATCGAGCTCGACGAACGGCTCGTCCAGGAGCGCCACCGCAGGCCGCTTGAGGAAGAGGCGCGCCAGGGCGAGCCGCCGCCGCATGCCGGCCGAGTAGGTCCGCACCGGGCGGTCGTCCTTCGGTGACAGCCCGAGCCGCTCCAGCGCCTCGGTCGCGGCGGACCCGGGCTCGCGGAGAAGGCGCGCGAGGACGAGGAGGTTCTCGAGGCCCGAGAGGTCCTCGTAGACGTAGTGGGCGTGGCTCAGGAGGCCCACCTGCGCCCGGACCCTCTCCGGCTCGAGCGCGGCGTCGAGGCCGAGGATCTCCACCTTCCCGGACGAGGGGCGGACGGCGGTAGCGAGGACCCGGAGCAGCGTGGTCTTGCCCGAGCCGTTGTGCCCGGTCAGGAGAAGTGCAGTGCCGCGCCTCACCGTCAGGGACACACGGACGAGCGCCCACCGCGCCCCGTAGCGCTTGCTGACCTCATGGAGATGCAGGGCTGGGGCGAGTTCCACGTCGTTCGAGGAGAGGTGAACTGTCCGAAATCGTCGGGAAACGCAAGCAGCCCACGTGCCATTCGCGCCGAGGCTCCCCGTTGTGCGGCAGTTCTTACAGCCGATCCGTTCCGGTCCGCGAATCTCCATGGGATTCAAGTCCGGTCGGCTGGCGCCCGGACTGCAACCGCTGCGTCGTGGATGCGGGAGCAGGCAGGGGAGGGCGACATGTTTGCGCTGACGCACGGGCGGGTGGGCTTTCGAGGTCTCGCCCTTCACGCCCAGCGCGGGTCTGACGCGCGGTGACATCTTCGGGCGGTGACCGCGCTCGCCGGCGAATCGCAGCTCCCGAGCGCCACCACCACCGCGGAGCCTGGCCGCGCCACACCAGCGTCGGGAGGATCCGCGGCGAAGCTCAGCCGCCGTTGGTGGGCTTGAGCTCCACGTCGTACCGGAGGCTCTGCTCGCTCCGCAGCACGAAGGACTGCTGCCAGACCGCGTCCCCGAGCGTCACCTTGAGGTGGTGCGTCCCCTCGAAGAGGTGCAGGTCGTCCACCGGGCTCGAGCCCACCACGCGGCCGTCGACGATGACCCGGGCGCCCTGGGGCGCGCGCACCGAGAGTGTCCCGCGCCCCACGGTGAGGTGCAGCGGAGTGACCCCGTCCTTCTTCACCGTCACCACCCGCGACTGGTTGATGCCCTTGGCCTGATCGCTGAGCGTCAGCACGTGCCGGCCCGGGGTGGCGGGGATGACGAGCGGGGTGCGCCCGAACGGCTTCTTGTCCAGGGCGACCTCCACCGGAGGATCGGTGATCAGGTCGAGCCCGGTGGTCATGAAGTCGTTCTTCGGCCGGCTGTCGGCCACGGCCGACTTCGCGGGCGCGGTCGCGGCGTCCCCCGGGGGGATCGCCGCCGGGGCCGGAGCAGGCGCGTGCTCCACCGCCGGGGCGGTGGCGGTCGCCACGGTGGATGCGGGCCGGGCGGTCCCCGTGGCCGGCGGCGCAGTGGCCCGCGCGGCCTGCTCCTGGCCCGGGGGCACGAGGAGCATCGGCTTCGGAACCGCGTGCCGGGTCTGGAGCCAGAACACCGCACCCAGGGCGCCGGCCACCACCACCCCGAACGCCAGGGGCATCTTCGCGCGCCAGTCGAACCGCGGCGCCTCGAGCTCGGCCAGCTCGCGCGCGGCGATGGGAATGGTGGGCGACTCGGAGCCCTTTGGCGTGTGCGACGCCCAGGCCCGGGCGTGGGCTGCCAGGGCCGCCTCCAGCACCTGCTTCCGCGCCGCGCGGGGCGAGTCCTGAGCCGGGAAGTGGTGCTCCAGCAGCTCGGAAAGCTGGGCCGGCGTGGCGAGCGGCGCGAGCGCCTGGTCCACTGCGTCCCGGAACGCGAGCGCGGTCTTGTGCCGGTCCGAGGCCCGCTTTGCGGTGGCCTTCCGGAGCAGTTCCTGGACGGCCAGCGGCAGCCCCTCCAGCGGCAAGGGCGAGTTCATCACCGCCTGGTCGAAGTCGGTCTCCTTGTCCCAGGGCATCCGCCCGGTCAGGCACTCGTAGAGGACGAGGCCGAGGAGGAAGACGTCGGTCTGCGCGGTCTGCGCGGCCCGGCCACCGATGATCTGCTCGGGCGCGCAGTACCGGCGGCGGTTCACCACCCGCTGCCCGTTGGTCTCCTTGGGGGCGACGGCAAGCGCGCCATACCCCCCGACCTTCGCCCGCCCGGAGAAGGCGAGCATCACCGTCTCGGGCCGGAGATCTCCGTGCACCAGCGGGGTGCCGTCGTCGTTCCCGGCCACGTGCGCGTAGTGGATGCCCAGGGCGCAGTCCACCGCGATGCGGCCGGCGATGGCGGGGGAGAGCTTGCCGGTGTGCTCCAGCACGTCCCGCAGCGACTCGCCGTCCACGTACTCGACCACGCGGGCCAGGCCTTGCTCGAGCGTGGCCAGGCCGTGCACCTTCACGATGTGCGGATGCTCCAGGGTGACGGCGCGGCGCGTGTCACGCTGTAGCTGCGAGAAGCGGTCCTCGTCCTTCGGCAGCTCGGGCGGCGCCCACACCAGGACGACGGGACGGGCGGAGGCCTCGCGCTCCTCGAGCCCGAGCATGGCGCTCGACCGGGTGCCGGCGAGCAAGGGCCCCGCTGTGCGATAGGTCGGGACGATTCGGGTCACGCTGGAGCGGCACTCTACTGCGCTTGCTCGACCACCGTGAAATCGGCCGGATGCACGCCCCCCGGCCGGTGTCCAGGAGTCATACCCACCAAGGATGTCGAACAGGACCCTTACAGCCGGAACGTCACGAGATAGTTGCGACCTGCTCGCCGCACCACGAGCAACACCGAGCGCGCGTGCCGGGCCGAGATGAGCGCCTCGCGGAAGGTTCCCAGCGAATCGAGGGCGACATTGTTCAGGCGGACGATGAGGTCTCCCTGCTCGATCCCGAAGGCCTCGGCCTGGCTCTGTGCGCGCACGGCCGACACCGCGAGCGTGCCACGCGCGGGCTGGAGCCGCAGCCCCAGGCGGTCCCAGGCGAAGGCGTCGGCCTGCTGGGACGGGAACTCGGCCGGGGTGACCGTCACCGTGAGCTGCCTGCCCTCGCGCCAGAGCAAGACCGGCATCGCCGCCTTCGCCGGGTAGCCACGGAGCCGGGCCTGGAACTCGTCCGCGCCCTGCACCGGGGTGCCGCCGAGCTCGGCGACCACGTCCCCGGGCCTCACGCCGGCGGCCGCGGCAGGGCTCCCCGCGTCCACCGACTCCACCACCACGCCGTCGCTGCGCTCCCAGCCGAGCCGCCGCGCGACCGGCGCCGACAGGTCCACCGCGTTGATGCCCACCCATGCCGGGCGCACCTTCCCGAAGCTCCGCAGCTCCTGGACGATGCGCCGCACCTTGTCCACCGGGATGGCGAAGCCGATGCCCTGTGCGCCGCTGAAGATGGCGGTGTTGATGCCGATGACCTCGCCGTCCAGGTTCATCAACGGGCCACCCGAGTTGCCGGGGTTGATGGCGGCGTCGGTCTGCAAGAAGTCGATGTAGAGCTGGTCGTTGGCCTTGAAGCTCCGGCCCACCGCCGAGAGTACGCCGGAGGTGACCGTCTTGGTGAGCCCGAACGGGCTGCCGATCGCCACCACCGTCTCGCCGATCATCAGATCGCTCGAGGTGCCGAGCTTCGCCGCGGGGAGCGGGGTCTTCGAGGAGACGCGGAGCACCGCGAGGTCGTTCTGCGCGTCGGCCCCCACCACCTCGGCGTCGAGTTGGCGCCCGTCGGCGAGCACCACGTGCACCGCCGAGGCGCCGCGGATGACGTGGTCGTTGGTGACGATGGTCCCCCCGGGCTCGATGATCACCCCCGAGCCGAGCGACTGCACCGCCTGCCGCTGCTGCCGGCCGCCGTCGCCGAAGAAGAACTCCTCGAGCGGGGAGCCGCGCATTCGCCGGTCCACCACCTGCTCGGTGCCGATGAAGACCACGGCCGGCCCCACCTTCTGGACCACCTCCGCCACCGGGGAGCGACGTCGGGCGACGTCCGCCCGGGCCGCGGGGAGGACCAGGAGCGCGAGCAGCACGACCAGCGGGCGCATCAGCGTCCCTCACCTCCGCGCTGGGAGCGGAGCGCCCAGCCGATCATCTTGTAGAGCAGCCGCGCCCCCACGTTCCCGTCCCACTCGTCGCCCTCGGGACCGGGGGCCACCTCGTCCAGGTCCATTCCCACGATGCGCCGGCCCGAGCGCACCACCCCGGCGACGAGCGCGGTGGCCTCGGGGAACGAGAGCCCCCCGGGCACCGGCGTCCCGGTGTGCGGGCACAGGGTCGGGTCGAGCCCGTCGATGTCGAAGGACAGGTAGACCTGCTCCGGAAGGTCCGTGACCATCCGGTCCACCTGGCGCGCCCAGGGCTCGCCGTCGAAGGCGCGGCGCTTCAGCTCGGGGTCGGTGTGGAGGACCACCCGGCCGCCCGAGGACTCGGCCAGCCGGGCCTCGTCCTCCGAGACGTCGCGCAGGCCCACCTGCACCAGCCGGGACACCTCGGGCAGCCTGCGCACCACGTTGTGGAAGATGGAGGCGTGCGACCAGATGAAGCCCTCGTACCCGTCCCGGAGGTCGGCGTGAGCGTCCAGGTGGAGAATGCCCATCCCCGGATACGCGTGCGCGTGGGCGGCGATTGCACCGTAGACGCTGCCGTGGTCTCCGCCCACGGTGGCCACCAGCTTCCCGTCGGCGATGAGCCCGGCCACGGTGCGCTCGAGCCAGCCGTTGAGCTCCTCGCAGATCGCGTTCACCCGGGTCAGGCCCGGGTCCGATGCCGGCGCGCCCCCGGCCTCGATGATCGGCCCGGCGAGCCGCTTGGCCTCGTCATTCCAGCCCCGCACCCGCGGCTCCTCGGGGAGCATGGCGATGCCGTCCAAGTACGGGCGGCCCGTCTCGAGGTCGAAGAGGTCCACCTGCGCCGAGGCCCGCAGCACCGCCGCCGGCCCCTCGGCCGCGCCGCCGCCGTAGCTGGTGGTGGCCTCGAAAGGCACGGGCACCAGCACCACCCGGGCCTCGTCGACGGAGTGGGGGAGGCCGTACGCCTTCCCCGGAAGCCCGGGTGCGCCGGGATCGAAGCTCATCGGTGACTCCACGAAAGGACGATCTTCCCCACGTTCCGGTCCGCCGCCAGATGCTCGAACGCCTCGGCCACCTGATCCATCGGGAGCACCCGGTCCACCACCGGGCGGTAGCTGCCGCGGGCGAGGAGCGGCAGGACGTGTCGCTCCACCGCGCGGGCGAGCGCCATCTTCTCCTCGAGGGGGCGGGCCCGGAGCACTGTGCCGGTGATCTGCACGCGCTTGCCGAGCGCGACCCTCAGATCGAGCTCGCTCTTCACCCCGTCCACCGTGCCCACCAGCACCATGCGGCCGCGCAAGGCGAGGCAGGCCAGCGACTCGGCCGTGTACCGGCCACCGACGAGGTCGAGCACCAGGTCGACCCCTGCGCCACCGGTGAGCTCGAGGACCTGGCCGGCGAACCGGGGAGTGTCCCGGTCCACGGTGACGGCGGTGAAGGGCGCGATCGCCGCCGCCCGCTCGAGCTTGCCCGCCGCGCGGCCGGTGCCGAGGAGCGTGGCGCCCGCGGCGTGGACGATCTGCGCCGCCGCCGTGCCCACGCCGCTCGCCACCGCGTGCACCAGCACCCGCTCGCCCGCGCCGAGCCGGCCCTGCAGCACCAGCGCGTCGAAGGCGGTGAAGAAGGCCTCGGGGATGGCCGCCGCATCGGTCAGCGAGACCAGCTCGGGCACGGGCACCGCCTCACGCTCGTGGGTGACCAGCCGCTCGGCGAACGCCGCGCCGGGAACCAGCCCCATCACCCGGTCTCCCGGCCGGAAGCGGGAGGAGCGCGGCCCGAGCGTGTGCACCGTGCCCGCGTACTCCATCCCCGGCAGGTCCGCCGGCGTCCCCGGGGGCACGGGGTACTTCCCGAGAATCTGCAGCCAGTCCGCCCGGTTCAGGGCGGTGGCGTGGACCTCGACGACGATCTCCCCGGGGCCAGGGACCGGCTCCTCGACCTCGACCAGGCGAAGGCCCCGGGCGCTCCCCGGCTGTTCGATGCGGACGGCGCGCATGTTGGCTCTCCTCGGGGCGACCCGCCTGCCCTGCTTCCGGCCAGATTGCAAGGGCAAGAGGCCGGTGCTGGAACCTGGAGGCCGGCGGCCGTAGAAGAGGGGCGATCCGTGCAACGCATCACCCACTGTCCCGTGTGCAAGAAGCCCGCGGAGCGGCGCGGCCGAAATCCGGCCTTTCCGTTCTGCTCCCAGCGCTGCCGCCGCATCGACCTCGGGCGCTGGTTCGGAGAGGAGTACCGGGTCCCGTCGACGACGGCCGAGGGCGACGAGCAGCCCCCGTCCGCCGACGACCCGAAGGAGCGATGAGCGGCTTCGTGGATCTGCACTGCCACCTGCTCCCCGGAGTGGACGACGGCGCACGCACGCCCGAGGACGCGCTGGAGATGGCCCGTGCCCTGGTGGACGTCGGGGTGTCGACGGTCGCGGTCAGCCCCCACGCCCGGGCCGGCTGCGCTCCGCTGGACGTCTGTCGCGAGCGGCTGGTCGAGCTCCGGCGCGCGCTGGGCGAGGCCGCCATCCCCCTCACGCTCGAGCTCGGGGCAGAGAACGCGCTGGTGGAGGACGGTTTCCTCGACTCGCTGGGGACGCCGGCGGCGCGCCCCGTGCACCGGGGGCCCTACGTCCTGGTGGAGCTCCCGTACGCCGCGCCGGTGCCGGCGCTCCCCACGCTGGTGTTCCAGATGATGCGCAAGGGCGTGGTCCCGCTTCTGGCCCACCCCGAGCGCTGCCTCGAGCTCCAGCGTCCCGGCCGTGCCCAGGAGGTGGTGGCCCTCGGCGCGCGGCTGCAGCTGGACCTGGGCGCGCTGAGCGGCCGCTACGGCCCCGTCGCCCGCCGCACGGCCCGCAGTCTCCTGGACGATGGTCTATACGCGGTGGCGGCGACCGACCTGCACGCTCCCGCCGGTGCGCGGCGGTGGATGGAGCGCGCGCTGTCTGATCTCCGCGGCTGCGCCGGGGACTCGACGGTGGACCGTCTGTTCCGCGACGGCCCGGTCCGCGTTCTCGGCGGCGAACCGGTGGAAATGCCCGGGGCGGGTGGGGTAGACGGCGGCACCCCGTGAAGCGTCTTGTCAAGCTCCTGGCCAGCCTGGCCGTGACCGTGCTGTTCGGCTGGTGGGCGTTCCGCGACACCCACTGGGCCGAGCAGTGGGCGAGCCTCCGCTCGGCGAACTACGTCTGGGTGCCGCCCTACCTGGGCATCCTCCTGGTCATCCACCTGACGCGGACGGCGCGGTGGGGAGCGTTGCTGGCCTCGCAGCAGCGGGTGCGGTTCCGGGCGCTCAACGACGCGAGCGCCATCGGCTTCATGATGCTCCTGGTGCTGCCGTTCCGCCTCGGCGAGTTCGCGCGGCCATTCCTCATCGCCCAGCGCAGCTCCATCCGCCGGAGCGCGGCGATGACCACCGTGGTGCTGGAGCGCATCGCCGACGGGGTGTTCGTCGCGCTCCTCCTCCGCGGGCTGCTCTTCTTCGTCCACGGAGACGCCACCCCGGTCCGCCTGGCCCGCTACGGGGCCAACGCGATGTTCGCCATCTTCTTCGGCGGGTTCCTGTTCCTCCTCTTCGCCGCCTGGCACCACGACCGCGCGGTGGCGCTGGTCCGCGGGACCCTCGGACGGCTGTCGCCCGGGCTCGGCGAGCGGGCCTCGGGGGTGGTGGACAGCTTCGTCGGTGCGCTGAAGCAGGGCCACCGGCCGTCGGAGCTGGCCGCCTTCCTTGGCTGGACGGTGCTCTACTGGGGCCTGAACGGGTTCGGGATGTGGGTGCTGATGTGGGCCTTCCCGTTCCAGCTCTCGCTCGCCCAGTCGTACGTGGTGATGTGCCTGGTGGTGGTGGGGTTGATGATCCCCGCCGCGCCGGGGATGGTCGGTACCTTCCAGGCGGCGGTGAAGCTCGGCCTGTCGATCTTCCTGCCGGCGGCGGTGGTGAACGGCCCCGGCCTGGCGTACGCCAACGTGCTCTGGTTGTGCCAGACCGGCCAGCAGATCTGCCTCGGGCTCCTCTTTCTCTCGCTGGACCAGCTGTCCTTCCGCGACCTCGCGGGGCGGCTGGAGCGAGAGGAGAACGCGCCCTCCACGGCTGGCTAGAGCTGTCCGTCGAGCCAGGCCTGGATGGCCTGGACGATGCCCTCGGTGCGGGACGGGGGAGGGGACTGGGGACGCAGCGGCGGGCGCGCCCTCGGCTCACGGGGCGGCGTCTGCTGCTCGCACAGACGGTCCGTCGCGGGGGGCGTCACGGCACCGCGCCGTACTTCTTGAGGAGGTCCTCGACGGCCTCCCGGAGATAGTCGCTCTGCGCCACCCGGGTCCGGGCGGAGAGCGCCCTCAGCCGCCGGACGTCCTCCTCGGGGACGAGCACGTGCGTGCTGACCGTGAAGCTGGCGTCCGGGTCCCCGGGCTGCTCGGCCGCGGCAGGGGCCTCGGGGACGGTGGGGATGGGTTCCATACGGGCGAACTCCTCTCCGGTGCGACAGGTCTGTCGCGTCGGTGGCCCCGAGGTTCGCCCGTCTGGACGGCTTGTCAATTAAGCGGCAGCCGGACCGGAGGGACGACCCGTCCCCGGAGACGAACCACCACGTCCTTCTCGCCCAGGTAGGCGAGGGGCACCGGCGCGGCGCCAGCACCGTGGTGCTGCTGCCGCCCACCGGGTCAATCCTGGTCCTCCTCCGATGAGCCGCCGTGGCCTGGGTCGCGAGAGACGGCGAGGAAGAGCTGGTAGGCGCCCTCGACCGAGGCCGGGTCGGCGCCGGTGCGTGCGATCGGTCTCCACACCTCGGGTCCAGCGGCAGCCTCCCAGCGGTCGGCCGCCAGGCGCCTGATCCGGAAGAGACGTTCGCTCTCGCCGGCCTCACGGATCGTCAACGTCATCGCCGTGAAGTCGAGAGTCTGTATTCGGGCCATTCAAGTTGAAAGCTGGAGAGGCGAGGATGAACCGGTCTGCGACGAGTCACCAATTCACCGCGGGGGATGGGCCACGATGGTTTGGGGACACGTTCTGCGCCAGCGGCGAGGTTGGTTCGAAGAGCCCATCGGTCAACGAGACTCCTTCCCCGAATCTCCGTCGCGACTCGGAGCCTCGCGCTTGAGCTGAGCAAGGCGGTGGAGTCGAACAGCGCGGCCCATGACCTCCTGGAGCAGCTTTCGGGGGATTGGCTTCGTCAGATACCGAAAGGCTCCATACTCGACCGCCTTGACGGCGCTGTCGACGTCGGGCGCCGCGCTCATCAGCACGACCGGGAGATCGAGATCGGTCTGTCTGACAAAACGCAAGAGATCAGTTCCAGTCAACCGCGGCATCATGACGTCGCAAAGAACGGCATCGAACCGGTCCGCGGCGAGAAGCTGGAGTGCCTCAGGGCCGTTCCGGGCTGCCCGGACCTCGTGCCCATCAGCGGACAAGAGAGTGACCAAGGAGCGCAGTACGTCCTCGTCATCCTCCACAACCAGCACCTTGCCGGCGCCAGATATCCCTCGAAAGTCTGCGTCGAACATATGGCAACTGGCCGCCCGCGGTGTACCTGGTGCTCGAGCAAGGACTTCGAGCCTAGTTCGGCATCCCGTCTGCCGTCCTGTCCCTGGGCGACACCAGGACTGCTCTGGGACGCCATCGGCGTGAGCTCTAAGGTGACTTCCGTTTGCCCCACCCGAAGTGACGCGCCCGATACTCGCCCGGCGTCTCGCCCGTCCAGCGCTTGAACGCGTGGTGGAACGCACTCCCGTCCGCGAAGTGCAAGAGAAACGCGATCTCCAGGATGCTGACTTCCGCCCGGCCCAGATACCGCAGAGCCAAATCATGGCGCGTTTCTTCGAGCAGCTTGGAGTAAGTTGTCTTCTCGGACGCGAGGCGGCGCTGCAAGGTCCTCTCGGGAATCCGAAGCGCCGCCGCCGTGGAGGCGAGAGTCGGAAGATGGGTCGAGAGTCCCCGCGCGATGGTGCTGGTCGTGCGGGCGCGAAGAGTCCCCCGTGGAGGGAGCTCGGCAAGCAACGTGTCGGCGTACCGGATCAGAATATTTAACAGCGCGGAATCGCAATTGACGTGGGGAAGCTCGAGCACCTTCCGCGACAGGATCACCTCGCTTCGAGGTGCACCGAACGTCAGGGGACAGCGGAAGAGTCGCTGATGCTCCGAGATGGTGGCCGGAGCGGGATGGTCGAAGAACACGGCATCCGGATGCCACTCCACTCGAGTGGCTATTCGGCTGGTGACCACGAAGTGTGCGAGCAGGAAGTCCTTGTATTGCGTCGATGGAGACTCGAACCTGAACTGCAGCCGGGTTTGGTTCTTCTTCCTCAGGATCGCAACGGCCAGCCGCTCGTCGAGAAGTGGAAGGTAGCGTGTTGTCCGCTCGATCCCTTGTCCTACTGATTTCGCCGTTGCATCGATGTACTCGATGACGTCGAAGCTTCCGCGGGGTGCATCTTCGGCCGCGTGAAGCCCGAACGCGGGATCGGAGACCGCGGCGGCGGCGGCGGCCCACCAGCGGTCCACACTGTCGCCGAGGAGCCGGTTGTCGACGTTCCGGAGCGCCTGCACGGAGAGGCCCGCCGTCGCGAGGAGAGGCCCTGCATCGACGCCTCGGATGCGGAGCTCCTCGAGCGCAGGGCGAGCGGCCAAGACCGAGACGGTTTCTCCCGAGCTCATTTCGGCGCTCCGAGGCAGGACTGCGGCGCTTCCGAGGATGTACCATGGAGACGTGCAGGTGAGTCATTCCCGCGCCAGCGAGACGGTGGCGGATGCGGAGGAGCTCTCCCGCGAGGTCGAGCGGATGTTCTCGCTCCGCCTGTGGCACCTTGGGACACGCCGCGGCAGCGCGCGGTGATCACCCTCCTTGACGTGGCAGGGTGCGACGGCGAGGAGGCCGTGCTGCCCTCCGCGGCGCCCGTTCGAGCCCGAGGGTCCGGGTGGTTCTCCCGCGGGGTCACCCCGGCGTGGAGGGGGCGACCGCGGGTGCCGCGGCGGCGAGCATCTTCTCCCACTGCGCCAGCCGGGCGGTCCCCACCGCCCGGGCCACCTGCAACCGGTCGAGCGCGGGGAGCGGAGAGCCGGGCATGCGCGCCACGACCGCGTGGAGCGCACAGACCAGCTCGGCGCCACCCGGCTGGAGCTCGGTGAGCCGCGGATGGAGGCCCACCGCCTCGACCACATCGAACGGCACACCCCACATGCCGAGCAGACACGCGCCCACCTCGGCGTAGCTCGCCCCGAACACCTCCCGTTCGGCCTCGACCAGGCTGGACCCCTTGCGCGCGAGGTCGATGGTTCGCTCGAGCTCCCCGGGCAGGCATGCCGCGAGTACCATCCGCCCCGCCGAGTGGACCAGCCCGGCGGTGAAGCCGGTGTCGCGCGCCCCGGGCGAGACCAGCGTCTGCACCGTCCGCGCCGTCCACACCGCCATCGACTGGAGCGCCTCCAGCGAGAAGCCGCGGATGGGTGGGGACTCGAACGAGGAGAAGAGGTGGGCGCCGAGGGCGAGGCTCCGCACGCACTCCATGCCCAGGTACGCCACCGCGCGCTCCACGGACGACGTTTGCTGGCGCAGGCCGAAGTAGGCCGAGTTCACCAGCTGGAGGATCTTCGTCGTCAGAGCAGGATCGCGCTGGACCACCGCCACCACCTCCGCCACGCCGGTGCTCTCCGCCGCCAGCACCCGGCCCAGCTCGAGGTAGGTCCCGGGCGGAGAGGGCAGGAGCTGGAGCCGCCCGACCAGCTCACGCAGCCGGGCGCTCTGGAGCAGGCCGAGCAGATGGCAGGCGCGGTCCACCACGCTCCGGAGCGCCTCCACCTCGCAGGACTTGTCGAGGAACTGGTGCGCGACGGGAAGCGCGCGCGCCGCCAGCTCTCCGGTCTCCGGCCCGGAGAGGATGATCCGCGCGGTGCCGGGGTAAAGGTCCCGCACCCGGGTGAGCAGCTCCGCGCCATCCATCTGCGGCATCCTCAGGTCGGAGGCCACCACGTCGAAGTGACCCTGCTGCAGCGCCGCCAGCGCCGCCTCCGGGCCTTCGGCGAAGACCATCTCCCAGCTCTGGCGCTGCTGGTGGAGCCGGTTCTCCAGCGCCTGGAGCGCGATCGGCTCGTCGTCCACGAACAGCACCCGCCGCCTAACGTCCATCGGAGGCTCTCCATCGGCCCGGACATCGAATCCGGCGCTCTTCCCTCCGGGACAGAAGACACCCTCCGTCTGACTGCCTGGCTCCCGCTGGCCTGCTGAAGGGCGCCTCCGAGCTGCCGGACGCCGCCGATCTCCCGCGCCCCGCGGGCGAGCCGCGAGTGAGGCCACCTCGGACGAGGTCCACCGCGAGGCAGGTGCAACCCGGTCACCTTTGCCCGGTGCTCGATGCGGTCGCAAGGGTCTTCGCCGGCAGCCGGGAGGCGTCATGAACCCGTCGTGCTCGCGTGCGCGCGCGGCTCACATCGCGGCCCGCGCGGACTCGCGCTTATCGTTGCGATCGAAACGGGCCGGCTCCTGGCTCGAGCCGGACCAGATGGCTGGCCTGCGAAGAAGGAGCATCCACGTGAGCATCTCCGGAGTCGGCAGCAGCGCAGTGAGCTCTCCCTTGCTGGTCTCTCAGCAGAGTCCGTCGGTGGCGGGGGCCGTCTCGGGCACCACCTCGGTCTCGGACTTCGCCAGCCTCCTGGATCAGCTCCAGCAGCTGTCATGGAGCGACCCGGAGAAGTTCAAGCAGGTGGCCAGCACCATCGCCCAGCAGCTGCAGCAGGCAGCGCAGGGCGCCACCGGGAACCGGGCCCAGTTCCTCGGCGACCTGGCGAACAGGTTCCAGCACGGGGCCCAGACTGGCACCCTGCCCTCGCTGGCTCCTTCCCCGAGCTCGAACGGAGCCGACGGTGCGCAGCACAACCATCATCACCATCACCTTCACCAGTACGCGGCCCAGCAGTCCTCCTCGTCCCCGCAGCCGACGGTGGCCGAGATCATCCAGGGCGCGCTGCAGTCCGCGAGCTGATCGACGTCGCTCACCGCCGCACCAAGCCCGCGGGATCCTGCTCGCAACCCCGCGGAACGAGAGTGGCTAGGCCCGGAATCGAACCGGGAACCTGCGGATTATGAGACCGCCGCTCTAACCAATTGAGCTACCTAGCCAGGCCGGCTTGCCGGGTCGCCGTACCACGACCGACCAGCCGCGCGGAAGACCCTCGAAGTTCGGGCCTCCCGCCTCCTCGGTTGTAGGCTGGTCCGGTGCTCTCGGCCCTCGCCAGCCTCCTGCTCTCCGCCTCGCCGGGGGACGGCGCCGCGCTCGACATCCACTCTTTCCAGGTGGTGAAGCAAAGCTCGGGGCCCGTCGACTACTACCAGGTCGAGACCGGCCCCGACGGCGCCTTCCTCGCGGCGCGCTACCACCCGCCGCTGGACACCGTGGTCCGCGGCATCGAGGTGCCGGAGAGCTTCCGCCGCACGCTCGCCGGGGTGCGCTGGCGGTGGCGCGTCCGGACCTTTCCCAAGGGCGGCGATGACTGCAATCCCCAGGTGGGCGACGCGGCTGCCGGGGTCTTCGCCACCTTCAAGTCCGGGGTGAAGGTCATGGTCATCAAGTACGTCTGGAACTCTGTCGGCCCCGCCAACCGAAGCTGCGAGCTGGCCAACAACGTGTTCTTCGCCAAGCGGGAGGTGGTGATCCGGAGCGGGGGAGCGCTCGACACCTGGCACACCGAGACTGTCGACCCACGGCGGGACTTCGTCCGCTACTTCGGTGGAAAGCTGGAAGACGTTCCGGACGTCGTGGGCCTCGCGGTGCTGACCGACGGCGATGCGACCAACTCGCCGAGCGAGGCGGATTACGCCGATTTCGTCCTGCTCGACGGGCAGCCTCAGCCGGACGCCGGGCGGGCTCAGGGACGGGCCGCCGGCCAGCTCGCGGATGCCGGGTCGGAGGAGCTTGCCCCCCGTTCGCCCGGGGGCAAGGAGGCCGACCCCGGGCCGGGGCGCTGACCCCTCCGGCGGGCTCAGGGCATCTGGCAGTTCAGCTCGGGCGTGGGCGGCACGCGCCCGGTCACCTGCTCCAGCCGGCTCTGCGCCGCCAGGAGGTCGAAGGTGGCCTGGGCGTCGCCGTACTGCGCCTCGGCGTACCCGCGGTAGGCATCGATGAGGTCGCGGCCGTCACCGACCCCCACCCCGAAGTTCAGGGTCGCGCTGCGGAACCAGCTCCGGCCCGCGGCCACCGCCTTCGCCGAGGCCTCGCGCTTGGTGATGGCCGCATTCAGGTCGGCCACTGCCGTCTCGACCTCGACCCGGATCCCCCGCACCGCGCCGGCGCGCTGCCTGCGCAGCGTGTCGAGCTCGGCCTGCTTCTTGTTGGTCCGGGTGATGATCGTCCAGAAGGACAGGTCCTGCTTGATCCCCAGCGCCCCGCCGATCGTGAGGGCATTGAAGTAGTCGCCGATGTACGGGTTGGTGATGGTGTCCCGGCCGGGCGCGCGCGACCAGGCGAACTGCGCCACGATGCCCACCTGCGGGAAGAGCTCGGCCCGGCTCGCCTTCAGGTCGGCCTCCTTCGCCTGGATGCCGTTGTCCAGCGCCTTGAGGTCCGGACGCTGCTGCTCGGCCTCGGTGAGCGCCAGGGCGAGGTCCGGGGGGCGGATCTTCGAGGTGTCCGGGAGCGGATCGTCCCGGAGCTGCAGCTGGTCCGGCTCCATGGCCAGCGTGGCCGCCAGCCCCACCCGCGCGACACGCAGCGCGCGCTCTCCATCCGCGAGGCGCTGGGTGAGCTGGCTGCGGAAGATCTCGATCCGGTAGCGATCCTCGGGGCTGATCTCTCCGTCGTTCGCCTTCAACGACTTCTGCACCCGGATGTCCGCCTCCTTCAGTGCGTTCTGCACGTCCCCGCCGATCGCCAGCAAGCGGGTGGTCAGACGGATTCCCATGACCAGCTGCACCACCCGAGTCCGGATGGCGTTCTCGGTGTCGTCGACCAGGAACTTCCGCGCCCGCGCCCCGGCGTCGGCCGCGTCATTCGCCGCCTGGATCCGACCCCAGGTGAAGATCGGCTGCAGCGCGTTCACCTCGACCCGGATGAACGGCCCGAGGTCTCCCAGCCCCCGGTTGGTCCCGGTCGCGTCGGCGACGTTCTTCTGATCGACGCCGTAGGTGGTGCCGATCATGGTCTTCCCCGGATTGGCCGGATCAGGAACCTGGGCGGCGTGGGTGGTCTCCACGAGCCGTGCCCCCGGGACGACGCCCCCCCCGATGTTGGCGCTGAACTCGGGAAGCCAGCGGATCGACGTGGCAACCGCCCGGTCGGCCTCGGCCGCTGCCAGCTCGCTCCGCTTGATCCCCACCTCGTCACTCCGGGCGAGCGCCAGCGCCTGGGCGGTCTGGAGGTCGAGCGGGCCGCAGGTGGGCGCCGCGACGGTGAGGGCCAACAGCGCTACGAGCAACGAGCAAACCCCGGAAAGGTGAGTCGGGTCCGAACTCCGGGGGCTCTACACAGAAGGATCCACGAACTCAAGGAAGGTGGCGCCGGAGGATCGGCGAGCGAACCGTCCGCCCGGTGTCCGCCGGCGTCAGTGGCCCCTGCCCGTCCGGGGAGCGCCGTCCTCACCTTCGAAGTAGATGCTGGCCGCCTCGTCGTTCTGCCCGTAGACGACGAGCACCGGCGAGCTGCACGCCTCCCGCCGTACCCGCGCCAGCCGCTTCAGCGACTCGAGCAGCTCGGCGGCCTGTGCCGCCCGGGCCTTGATCGTCTTGAGTGCCATGTCCTGGTGAGACTCCTCGCGCCGGTTCCCTGTCGCCCCGGAAGGGGTGGGTCGCACCGGCATCGTGGGGTATGTGTCGACCACGAGTGCTCGTCTCTAATCGACGCGGCTGACCGTTGACAATGTCCTTGGAAAACTGCCAAGCCGACAGCCTACTTATGCGCCGAGTTCCCCCTCTCGTCCTCCTGGCGGCCGTCCTTCTGGGGGCTCCCGCCTTCGCCCAGCGGGTGGCCGAGAAGCCCCCCGCGCTGGTTCCGGCGTGGCTGCCCCGGGAGGTCGCGATCCTCACGTTCTTCCAGAACGGGAACATCACCCCCGAGCTGCGGATCGCCTGGCACATCCCGGTGGTGCAGCAGCGGATCGACAGCCTGAACCTCATCATCGAGGGCGGCGGCGGCTGGGCCCTGGGCAAGCGGAGCGTCACCAACGAGAACGCCGACCCGCCGCTCACCGAGTTGCACCAGTGGCACATCCAGGGCGGCATCGCCTACGAGGGCGACTGGGCCCAGGGCTGGCACATCGGCGGGCGGATCACCGTGGGCGTCACCATCTTCGGCGCCAACTACAGCACGCTCAGTGGCCCCGTCCACGAGGACACCAGCACCGCCGGCACGGTGGAGGGCCGGCTCGAGGGCGGCTACCGCTTCGGCCGGGTCGTGATCGGCGTGACCATCGGCGTCCTGCAGCCGTGGAGCAAGGACCCCCGGCTCTACTCCCCGAACGACATCGGTGGCTTCTCGAGCGGCATCTTCTTCAACTGGCGCTAGCCGGTCCGGGCTTACGGTATTCTCCGCGCACCACGGTTCGAGTCGATGAGCGGAGCGCGCCAGTGGCCCTGACCGCCGAAGCCTACGGTCTGACCGACGTCGGGCGGAAGCGCCAGCACAACGAGGATGCGTTCGCCGTCGACCTCGAGCTCGGCCTCTTCGTCGTCGCCGATGGAATGGGCGGCCACGCCGCGGGCGAGGTGGCGAGCCAGCGGGCGGTCGAGGTGGTCCGCCAGCAGCTCGCCACCGGGCGCCAGGTGCTGGAGGACCTCGGCCAGGCCAGCACCTCGGAGGCGCGCGCCGCGGCCGCGGCCCTGGTGGAGACCGCCATCCAGCGCGCCTGCGCCGAGGTGTACCGGCTCGCGGCGGCCGACCCGAGCAAGCGCGGCATGGGCACCACCGTGGTGTGCCTGGTGCTCGCCGGCACCAAGGCCATCGTGGGGCACGTGGGCGACAGCCGGGTGTACCTGCTCCGCGGCGGGCAGGCGCACCGGCTCACCGAGGACCACACGCTGATCGCCGCGCAGCTCAAGGCGGGCACCCTGACCCGCGAGCAGGCCCAGGCCTCGCAGCTGCGCAACGTCATCACCCGCGCGGTGGGTATCCAGGAGTCGGTCCAAGTCGACACGCTGATGGTGGACCTCCTCCCGAAGGACCTCTTCCTCCTCTGCTCCGACGGCCTCCACGGCTACCTGCCGGACGACGAGCTGCCCGCGGTCATCGACGACATCCCCCTCGTCGAGTTGCCGGCGAAGCTCATCGCGCTGGCCAACGAGCGCGGCGGGAAGGACAACGTCACCGCGGTGGTGGTGGGCATCGCCGACGGCGGGGCGCCGCTCGAGGAGCTGGAGGAGACCACCAGCCGGATGGAGGTGCTGAAGAGCATCCCCATCTTCCGCCACCTCACCTACAAGGAGCAGACGGCGATCCTCTCCATCGCCTCGACCCGGAGCTTTCCTGCGGATGCGGAGATCGTGACCGAGGGGCAGTCGGGCGACGAGCTCTTCATCGTGGTGCGCGGCCGGGTGCGGGTGGAGACCGGTGGGGTGGGCGTGGCCGAGCTGCGCGCCGGCGGTCACTTCGGGGAGATGGGGCTGGTGGACCACGCGCCGAGGAGCGCCACGGTGCGGGCGCTCGAGCCCACCCGGGCGATGGTGATCGCCCGCGCCGAGCTGATGCAGCTGATGAAGCGTGAGGCGATCCTCGCGGTGAAGCTGCTGTGGAGCTTCGTGCAGGTGCTGTCCGACCGGCTGCGGGCGACGAACAACGAGCTGTCCGAGGTCCGGCAGGAGCTCGCCGCGGCGCAGGCCGTGCAGCCCTTCGCGGAGGAGTGAGGACGAGGGTGAGTCCGCGCCGGCTCGAGATCCAGCCGAGGTACCGGAGGCGGCGGCTCTGGCCGTGGATCGTCGCGGGGGCCCTGCTGCTCGCGGTGGGCCTCTGGGAGCTGCACGTCCGCCGGAACGGTTCCCCGGGGCCTCGGGCGACGGCCCCGGGTCTCGTGGCTCCTGGCGTGAGGTCGCCGGGGTCGCCAGGTGGGGCCGTGGGGGCTCCCGGGGGCGCCGCCACGGCGCCGCGCCGGGACGTCCGGACCGCTGGCATCGCTGGCCGGGTGCTGACGGCGGAGGGGCGGCCGGCGACCGGGGTGACGGTGGTGGTCGCGCCCGAGGGGCCGGAGACCCGGACCGCCGGCGACGGGCGCTTCCGGCTCGAGGCGGAGGAGGGCGCGACGGTGCGGCTCGAGGCCCACCATTCGGACCTCGGGTACGCCATGGCCGAGGCGCGCGCACCAGCGGCCAGCGTCGAGCTCCGGCTCGCGCCCCGTGCCGGGCTCGATGTCCAGGTGCTCTCCGAAGGTCGTCCGGTGACCGGAGCGAGCATCACCGTCCGGCAGCGGAGCGGGGAAGCGGCGCTGTTCCACTCCGACCGCCTCACCGACGCGAACGGGGCCCTCCGGTTCCTCGGGCTACCGGGCGGTTCGCTCGAGGTGGAAGCGCTGCTCGCCGAGACGGGCGCGCGGGGCAGTCTCGAGCTGGAGGGCCGCGAGGGCTCGGTGGCCAGGGTTCTCCTGCTCTTGCCGGTGGTGGGCGTGGTCCAAGGGACGGTGGTGACCCGGGACGGGGCTCCGGTCTCGGGGGCGTTCGTGGGGGTCGAGCCGGCAGAGGGGCTGCCGGCGCGGAGCGCCGAGGACGGGACCTTCGTCCTGAAGGGGCTCCGGACGGGTCGCGACTACCGGCTCACGGCGCGTACCCCGGAGCTGTCGCAGGACACGCCGGTGACGGTGCGCGCCGGACAGAGTGACGTCCGGCTGGTGGTCCGCGAGCGCCTCGTGTACCGCGGGCGGGTGGTGGGCCCGGGAGGCGCTCCGCTGCGGACGTTCTCGGTCGAGGGACGCGCCTTCGAGACGGGGGACGGGCGCTTCGCGATGCCGCTCCAGCCGCGCGACGGGCAGCTGGAGTTTCGCGTCGCGGCCGACGGCATGCTCACCCGCACCGTCGTTGCCGGCGGCACGGTGTCGGAGCTGGGGGACCTCGGGATGCAGCCCGCGCCGAGGCTCCAGGGCCGGGTGACGCTCGCCACCGGCCAGCCGGCGGCGAAGGCCGAGGTGAGCGCCGGCGTCGACACGGCTCGATCGGACGCGACGGGTGCGTTCACGCTCTCGGTGAGCGAGCCTCCGCCGGCGGGCACGCCGATCGTGGTGCACGCGGTGCAGGGCGATCTGGCGGGCAGTGCCGAAGCACCGCTCGGCACGCAGGTGGGCATCGTCCTCGCCGGAGAGCAGCCGGTCCGGGTCCGGGTCTTCGGCCCGGACGGCGCGCCCGCCGGCGGCCGGGCGGTTCAGCTGGTCGGCGTGCGCACCTACGACTGGACCACCGGGCCGGACGGGACGGTGAGCGGCAAGGCGCTCGCCGGGGAGTACCGCGCGTCCACCGACGCGCAGCCCGGGCGGGTGTGGTTCGTCCGGCTGCCCGCGGCCGAGGTGTTGCTCGGCAGCGGCCCCGGCGCGGCGAGCCTCGAGGTCGACGTCGACGCGCCGCTGGAGGCGCTCTGGGTGGAGAAGGGCATCGCCGCGGGGCCGGTGTCGAGCGACCGCCCCGGCCCGCGCGGCGAGGGGCAACTGCTGTTCGGGGTGGAGCGCTCGGCCCGCTTCGACGGGCTCAGCCCGGGCAGCTGGACGGTGGTGGGGCTCCGGCAGGGTACGGCGGTGGTTCGGACGGTGCAGGTGTCGGGGGCGACTCGGCTCTCGCTGTGAAGTTGCCGGCCCCGGGGGCCGGGGCTAAGCCTTCTGCCGGAGATGGACCGGAGCGTCCTCCAGGCCCGGCGCATCGCGCTGGGCGTCGGTGGCGGCATCGCGGCGTACAAGGCCGCAGAGCTGGTGCGCGCGCTGCAGCGCTCGGGCGCCGAGGTGCGGGTGGCGATGACGCCCGCAGCGGCCTCATTCGTGACGCCGCTAACCTTCCAGGCGCTGAGCGGGCATCCGGTGCTCACCGACATCCTCGATGCCTCGCAGGAGGCGGCGTTCGGGCACATCGAGTTCGCCCGGTGGTCCGAGCTGTTCGTCATCGCGCCGGCGACTGCGGATCTCCTGGCGCGCATCGTGGCCGGAATGGGGAACGACGCGCTGGCCGCGACCCTGCTGGCCTACCGCGGGACGGTGCTCCTCGCGCCGGCGATGAACACGGCGATGTGGGAACACCGGGCCACGCAGCGCAACCTCGCGGTGCTGGCGAAGGACCCGAGGTACCGGTTCGTCGGACCTGGATCGGGGCTCTTGGCGTGCGGAGAGGTCGGCTCGGGGCGTCTGAGTGAGCCGGAGCAGATCGTCGACGCCGCCGCCGAGCTGCTCGGCGAGGGGCCCCTGGCGGGGACGCGGGTGCTGGTCACCGCCGGCCCCACGCGCGAGTTCCTGGATCCGGTCCGCTTCATCAGCAACCCGAGCACCGGGAAGATGGGGCTCGCGGTGGCCCGGGCGGCGAGGGCTCGCGGGGCGCAGGTGACGGTCGTCCTCGGCCCGGTCGGCGCGGTGGATCGCGCCGGGCTCGACATCGTGGACGTGGTCAGCGCCGAGGACATGCGTGATGCAGTGTTGCCACGCCTCGAGCAGACCGATGTGCTGGTCGCGACGGCGGCGGTGAGCGACTGGCGGCCGGCGCACCGGGCCGACCAGAAGGTGAAGAAGGACGAGCCCGGGGCCGGCGCCCCCCTGGCGCTCCTCCGGACGCCGGACGTGCTCGCCCTTGCCGCCGAGCGCGCCCGTGGGCTCGCGCGCCGTCCGCTGATCGTCGGGTTCGCGGCGGAGACCGAGAACGTGGTCGAGAACGCGACCGCGAAGCTACTGCGCAAGGGGCTGGACCTGATCGTCGCCAATGACGTCAGCCGGTCCGACGCGGGCTTCGGCGTGGACACCAACGCCGTGGTCATCGTCGACCGGGCGGGTGGCCGGCTGGAGCTCTCGGGCAGCAAGGACGCGGTCGCCGCCGGGCTCTGGGACCGGCTCGCCGCGATCCGGTCTGCGGCCTCGCTCGCGACCTCCTGAACCCCCCGCCGCCGGGCTCGGCGGCCAGGCACGTCGGATTCACATGGCAGTGTTCGCCCACTCCCGGCAACGCGCCGGGCAGGGGAGGAACATCCACGGTGGCGGACGGAGTGCTTCCGGCGGCAGATGCGGTGGCAGAAGTCCTGGCGGACGTCCGGCGATACCTGGGCTGGCACCGGGACGTGGCCGGAGACGAGCTGCACGCCTCGGAGGACGGAGCGCTGGCCGCGGTCTTCCGGGCGGCGGTCGACGTGCAGGTCACGGTGGAGGGCTCGAGCACGACGCCGGTCGTCGTCGAGTATGCGGAGATCTCGGCGGAAGTGAGCACGTCGCTCGAGGCGGCGGCCGATGCACCGGCATCGCCCGCGGGGAACGGAGACCCCCTCGCCGTCCCGGCGCACCCCGGGGGTGCGGGCCGGCCCAGCGTGGTGCCGGTGAGCTTGGCCGAGCCGCAGCTGGCGCGAAGCTCGGACGAGAGACCCCGCCTCGATGAGGTCCGTCGCTCCCTCGGCGACTGCAAGCGCTGCAAGCTCTGCTCCGGACGGAGGAACCTGGTCTTCGGCGTCGGGAACCCGAAGGCACGACTGGTCTTCGTGGGCGAGGGGCCGGGTGCCGAGGAGGACAACCAGGGCATCCCGTTCGTCGGCGCCGCGGGCCAGCTTCTGACGAAGATGATCGTCGCGATGGGCTACAGCCGCGACGAGGTCTACATCTGCAACGTGGTCAAGTGCCGCCCGCCAGGGAACCGGAATCCCGAGCCGGACGAGATCGCCTCCTGCCAGCCGTTCCTCGAGGCGCAGCTCCATGCCATCCGGCCCTCGGTCATCGTCGCCCTCGGGAAGTTCGCCGCCCAGACCTTGCTCCGGACAGACACCCCGATCACTCGACTCCGCGGCCAGTGGCGGGAGTACGTGGGGGTTCCGCTGATGCCCACGTTCCACCCGGCCTACCTGCTGCGAAACCCGCCGGAGAAGAAAGCCGCCTGGGCCGACCTCCAGGCCGTCATGGCGCGCTTCCCGAAGGCCGGGGCCTGAGGGAAGCTGCCGACCGTGCCTCGCGGTCGCCTCGACATCCGGACGATGCACTGTGCCGCCCTCGCCGGGAACCCGCGCGGGGATCCCGTCGACCGCCCGTGTGCGGTGTACCTGCCCGAGGGCTACGACGCCGGGGCGATGCGCTACCCGGTGGTGGTCCTTCTCCACGCGTTCATGGGCTCGGTTCCGGCATGGTTCAACAGCGCGCCGTTCACCCCCGGCATCCTCGATCGGCTTGACGCGCTGTTCGCCGCGGGCGCCCCGCCATTCCTCACGGTCTTCCCCGACGGCCTGACCGCGCTCGGGGGGAGCCAGTGGATCGACTCGCCGGGGAACGGCGCCTACGGACGGATGATCGTCCATGACCTGCTCGGGCACGTCGACCGTACCTACTCGACCCTCCGCTCGGCCGGTTCACGGGCCGTCGCGGGGCGCAGCTCGGGCGGGTACGGGGGCTGGCAGCTGGTGCGCCGGTTCCCTGGGGTGTTCGGGCACATGGTGTCGCACTCCGCGGACGCCTACTTCGAGTACTGCTATCTGCCCGAGTTCCCCAGGGCGGCCTCCGCGCTGTTGCGTGCCGGGGGCGTGCAGCCCTGGTGGGACGGGTTCGAGCAGCGGGTGCGCGAGACGAAGATGGGCGGCGATGACCACGCAGTGGTGAACCTCCTGGCGATGGCCGGCGCGTACTCGCCGGACCCGGTGCAGCCGCTGGGCGTGGCGCTCCCCTTCGACCTCGCGACGGCGCGGATCGACGATCGGGTCTGGGCGACGTGGCTGGCCGAGGATCCGGTGCGCTTCGTCGAGCGCGACCCCGAGCCGTTCCGCGCGCTCCAGAGCATCTTCATCGACTGCGGAACGCGCGACGAGTTTGGCCTGCACTGGGGCGCCCGGATGCTCGCCCGCCTGGTCGCCGGTGGCCGGGCCACCGTGGTCCACGAGGAGTACGAGGACGGGCACATGGGGACGGCCTACCGGTTCGATCGGTCGCTGGCGTTCGTCGCCCCGCGGCTCGCCCGCGAGCAGGGGTGACGCCCGGGCGCGGGTCGTGCTAGCCGCGGCTCCCGTGACGAGCGATCCCTACGGACTGGGCCGCGTGGTTGGCGAGCCGGGCGTGCTCCCGCAGCGTGCCGGGAGGCTCGATCCGTCTCTGCCGATTCGCCCTTCCGAGATGCTGATCGACGTGGAGAGCCTGAACGTCGACGCGGCGTCCTTCAAGCAGATCCGCGAGTCCTGTGGGGGCGCGCCCGAGGCGGTGGTCGCGCGCATCCAGGAGATCGTTCGGGCCCGGGGGAAGATGCAGAACCCGGTGACCGGCTCGGGTGGGATGCTGCTCGGCCGCGTGCGCGAGGTCGGCCCCGAGCACCCCGCGCAGGGGAAGGTCCGACCCGGCGAGCGCATCGCGACGCTGGTCAGCCTGTCGCTCACCCCCCTGGTCATCGACGAGGTTCGCGCGGTCCGGATGGAGGTGGACCGGGTCGACGTCCGCGGCCACGCCATCCTCTTCGCCAGCGGAATCTGGGCCCGGGTCCCGGACGACATGCCCGAGACCCTGGTGCTCGCCGCGCTGGACGTCTGCGGCGCGCCGGCCTTGGTGGCCCGGCACGCGAGGCCCGGGATGCGCATCGGCGTTCTCGGGGCCGGAAAGAGCGGGGCGCTGTGCCTCGCTCAGGCCCGGAAGAGCACGGCGGGGAAGGGTCAGCTGCTCGCCGTGGACATCTCCGAGAAGGCGCTCTCGGCGCTGGCCGAGCTGGGGGTGTCCGACGTGAGCCTGCGCGTGGATGCGACGCGTGCGGTGGAGGTGCTCGAGGCGGTGCGGAAGGCAACCGACGGGGCGCTCTGCGATCTAGTCGTCAACTGCGCCTCCGTCCCCGGGACCGAGATGGCGACGGTCCTCTCCACGCGGGACGGCGGCACGGCGATCTTCTTCTCGATGGCCACGTCCTTCACCGCCGCCGCGCTCGGAGCCGAGGGTGTGGGGAAGGACCTGACGATGCTCCTCGGCAACGGGTACGTGCCAGGGCACGCGGATCTCACGCTCGACCTGCTGCGGAGCGACACCCGGCTCCGGGAGTTCTTCGCCGCGCGCTACCTCTAGGACTCAGAGGTTCTGCTCGTCCATCCAGCGGCGCCACCCGTCGAATTCCGCCCGCCGGCGGCGGGCGATCCGCCCGAACCACCAGGGGGCGAAGAAGGCCAGGGCGACGCCGAACAGGAAGCAACCCAGGGTCATGAGGCGCACCGGGAGCGGCGACCCGTGCTCGGCGTACAGGACCTGGGTGGCGATGCCGCCGAACAGGCACATGCCGAGGTAGACCCACCGGACGAGGCGGGCCATGCGGAGCTCGGCGGCGAGGCGGCGCTCCAGGAAGCCGAGGGCCTCGCGCGGGCTGGCGAAGCGCCAGGACCCGACGCCGCGCTGGATGAGGAGGAAGCCGATCCCCATCGCCGCGCCGAACGCCAGGATGGCCCAGCCGATGGCGTGCACCACTCCCTCCGGAGCGGCGAATGCGGGCACTGCTCCGAGGGAGGCGATGGCGGCGAGGAGGAGGACGGTGATCCGAGTACGGCGGTGTCGCGATGCCTCGCGGTGTGCGCGGGTGCGGACATCGGGGAGCGGCCCCGAGGCGCCGGCCCAGGTGGACTGCCAGGAATCCCAGCCGGTCATGCGGCCTCCTTCTCCAGGGAACGCCGGAGCGCCTCCCGGGCCCGTCCGAGGCGGACCGCGACGTTCTCCGGAGTGATGCCGACCAGGGTGGCGATCTCGGCGTGGGACAGGCCTTCCAGGGCGAGCGCCAGGACCTGCCGCTGGCCGAGCGGGAGGGTGCGGAGGTGGCCGAGAAACCGCTCGGCGCGCTCCTGTGCCGCGAGCTGATCGTCGGCGCCCGGACGCGGATCCGGAAGCTCGGCGACGTCGGCCTCGGAGCCGCGCCTTCGCCTCGAGCGCTGCCAGGCATGCGAGAGGCAGCGGTTGTAGGCGATGCGCAGCAGGAACGTCTTCGGCGAGCTCTCCCCGCGGAATCGGGGGAGCGATTGCCAGACGGCGAGTAGGACGTCCTGCGCGAGGTCGTCTCGCTCGGGGCCACGGGGCGCAAAGCTGGCGATCACCCGCCAGAGCGCCGGGCCGTGCTCACGCAAACACTCCTCGAACTCCATCACCCCCACAGTCTCGCCCGCGGGGCGGACCTAACAAACGATGGGCCCCGGCCCTGGGGCTGCCGCGACCGCCGGAGGGCGTTGACCACATTTGCCCCGGCTCGGTCTGCTGGGTTACGGGAGCCCCCATGCCAGGACCCTTCGTCGACGACGCGCAGGTCGCCCAGGCCCGCGGCATCGCGTCCCAGGTCATCGAGCCGGTGTTCGACCTCATCCGGCGGCACACCACCATCTCGGTGGAGCGCACGGTGCTGCGCCTGTTCGGGATGTCCGACGCCGGCCCGGGCGGCATCCCGCTCACCAACCTCATGACCGACCGGCTCAAGGCGGCCGGCGTGCTCAACCGCGGCGCGGCGTACTGGTACGGCCGCGCGCTCCAGCTCGGGGCGGCGAGCCCACTCGATGCCGTCGAGCGCATCGCCGCGCTCCCGGCGAACAAGCTGGCGCCGCTCTCTCCAGAGACGGAGGGGAACCTCCGCGCCGAGGTCCGCCGCGAGGTTGAAGCCGCGGTCGACGAGCTCCGCCGGCGCATCGACGAGCGTGACGCGCTCCGCCGCGAGTTTCCGATGTCGCCGGCGCCGCACCGCTACGTCATCGTCGCCACCGGGAACATCTACGACGACGTGGACCAGGCCCGCGCCGCCGCCCAGGCTGGAGCGGACATCATCGCCGTCATCCGCAGCACCGCGCAGTCGCTCCTGGACTACGTGCCCCACGGCGCGACCACCGAGGGCTACGGCGGCACCTACGCCACCCAGGAGAACTTCCGCATCATGCGGGAGGCGCTGGACGCCGAGTCCCGCCGGCTGAAGCGCTACATCCAGCTCACCAACTACTCCTCGGGCCTGTGCATGGCGGAGATCGCCTTCGCCGCGGCCTGGGAGCGGCTGGACATGCTCCTCAACGACGCGATGTACGGAATCCTCTTCCGCGACATCAACATGCGCCGGACGTTCATCGACCAGTACTTCAGCCGCCGCATCTGCGCCCTGGCGGGCATCATCATCAACACCGGCGAGGACAACTACATCACCACCGCCGACGCCTACGACTCGGCGCACACCGTCATCGCCAGCCAGTTCATCAACGAGGCGTTCGCCAAGCGTGCGGGACTGCAAGACTGGCAGCTGGGGCTCGGCCACAGCTACGAGATCGACCCCCAGCGGCCCGAGACCCTGCTCCTCGAGCTGAGCCAGGCAATGCTCATCCGCCGCTGCTTCCCGGACGCGCCGCTGAAGTACATGCCGCCCACCAAGCACAAGGAGACGGACATCTTCTTCAGCCACGCCTACGACGTGATGGCGGATCTGGTGGCAATCTGGACCCGGCAGGGCATCCAGCTTCTGGGGATGATGACCGAGGCGATGCACACCCCACTGCTCGCCGACCGCTACGTGGCGCTCAAGTCGGCGGCGTACGTCCACCGCGCGGCCCGCGGCATCGACGAGGAGTTCGTGGTCCGCGAGGACGGGAAGATTGCTAACCGGGCGCGCTTCGTCTTCGCCAAGGCGATGGAGCTGCTCGAGGAGTGCCGGCACGACGGCCTGGTGGCCGCCATCGGCCAGGGCCGGTTCGGGGACGTGAAGCGGACCGAGACCGGCGGCAAGGGGCTGGAGGGCGTGCTGGAGAAGGCGCCGGACTACTTCAACCCGTTCCTCGACATCCTGGAGGGGCGCTGATGGCCGGCGAATCGCACCTTATCCGGGCCTACGGGGACCGGCGCGACGACGGGGTCATCCAGCTCTCGTTCACGCTCCCGGTCCCGCTGTCGGACAAGGCCAGGGAGGCCGCCCGACAGTTCTGCGCCAAGCTCGGGCTGCTCGAGGTCAAGGTCGCGGCGGCCGAGCCGGCGGCGGACAACTACTCCTTCTTCGTGGTCTACGCCCGAGCCGACGTCGCGCTGGACTACGCGAGCATCGACGTCCCGGAGCTCGTCTTCAAGAAGCTCGGGTTCGACGAGCTGAACAAGCTCATCGAGGACCGGATCGCCCGCCGGGTGGTGGTGCTCGGCGCCTGCACCGGGACCGATACCCACACCGTGGGGATCGACGCGATCCTGAACATGAAGGGCTACGCGGGCGACTACGGGCTCGAGCGGTACCCCTGGTTCGAGGCCTACAACCTCGGAAGCCAGGTGCCGAACGAGGAGCTGATCCGCCGCGCCGCGGAGAACAGGGCCGACGCGATCCTCGTCTCCCAGGTAGTGACCCAGCGCGACGTCCACAAGGACAACAGCCGCCAGTTCATCGACGTGGCCAAGGCGCACGGGCTGAAGGGGAAGACCATCCTCCTGCTCGGCGGCCCGCGGGTGGACCACAAGCTGGCGATGGAGCTGGGCTTCGACGCGGGCTTCGGCCCCGGGACCAAGCCCTCGGACGTGGCGAACTACATCGTCCACGCGCTGCTGAAGAAGATGGGCAAGGAGCCCGAGGACCTTCACTTCGAGGGAGAGCCGACATGAGCGTGCGTTCGGTGCTCCGGCTGCGGATGTCCAGCCACGACGCCCACTACGGCGGAAACCTGGTGGACGGGGCGCGGATGCTCGGGCTCTTCGGCGACGTGGCGACCGAGCTGTGCATCCTTCACGACGGCGACGAGGGGCTGTTCCGGGCCTACGACTCGGTGGAGTTCCTCGCCCCGGTGTACGCCGGCGACTTCATCGAGGCGGAAGGGGAGATCACCGAGGTGGGGAGGACCAGCCGGAAGATGCGGTTCGAGGCTCGGAAGGTCATCCGGCCGCTACCGGACGTCTCCTCGTCGGCGGCCGAGGTGCTGCCCCTGCCGATGGTCGTCTGCCGGGCGACGGGGACCTGCGTGGTGCCGCTGGACAAGCAGCGGGGAAGGCGATGAGCGCTCCGTACGTCATCACCGCGGCGATGGTGGGGGCGGAGACCAGCCGCGAGCAGACGCCCTACCTGCCCATCACCCCCGAGGAGATCGCCGAGGACGCGGCCCGCTGCCGCGAGGCGGGCGCGGCCATGGTGCACCTGCACGTGCGCCGTCCGGATGGGTCGCCCTCGCAGGACGCCGAGCTCTTCCGGGCCGCCATCCGTGCCATCCGTGCCCGCTGCGACGTGCTCATCCAGACCTCGACCGGCGGCGCGGTGGGGATGACCGCCGACGAGCGCTGCGGACCCTTGACCTTGACCGGCGCCGACCGGCCGGACATGGCGACGCTGACCACCGGGACGGTGAACTTCGGGGACGAGGTGTTCAGCAACCCTCGGCCCCTGGTGAAGGAGATCGCCCGCCGCATCCGCGCGCTCGGCATCCGTCCGGAGATCGAGTGCTTCGACACCGGGATGATCGAGCAGGCCGAGTGGCTGGCGAGGGAGGGGCTGGTGGACCTGCCGGCGCACTACGACTTCGTGCTCGGCGTCCCGGGCTCGCTCGGCGCCTCGGAGCGCGCGCTGGACTTCATGGTCGGCACGCTTCCGCCGGGGAGCAGCTGGACCGTGGCCGGGGTGGGGCGGCACCAGCTCCCGATGGCCGAGCTCGGCGCGGTGAAGGGTGGCAATGGCCGGGTGGGCCTGGAGGACAACGTCTACCTGAGCAAGGGCGTGCTGGCGAAGGGCAACTGGGAGCTGGTCGCCGAGGCGGCGAGGCGCGCCCGCACGAGAGGCCGGGAGATCGCCACCCCGCGGCAGGCCCGCGAGCTGCTCCGGCTCGGATAGGCCAGATGCAGGTCACCCGACCAGCTGCCGGGAGCGGTCCCCTCATGGAGCGGACGTTCTTCGTCGGGATGGCAGGAGTGTTCCTGCTCCTCGTCTTTCTCGGCTTCGCCCCCTCGTACTACCTCCGGGGAATCGTCAAGCCGTACGCGCCGCTCGTGCCGCAGACGCCGCTGGTGCACCTCCACGCGCTGCTCTTCTCCTCCTGGGTGGTGCTGTTCGCCGTTCAGACCGGGCTGGTCGCCGTCAGACGAACTGACCTACACCGCCGGCTTGGCGTCGCTGGCGCCGTGCTGGCCTGCATGATGGTCGTCGTGGGGACGCTCACCGCCCTCCATCAGGCCGCGCGCGGATCCGGCCCGCCAGTGCTTCCTCCGCTCACCTGGCTGGCGGTGCCTCTGTTCGACATCCCCGTGTTTGCCGTGCTTGTCGGCTGGGCGGTCGCCCGTCGCCGGAGGCCGCAGATTCACCAGCGGCTGATGTTCGTGGCGATGGTGGCGCTCATGTCTCCTGCGATCGGCCGGATGCCCACGCCATCGTTCCTCTCGGACTACGTGGTCACCTTCGTGCTCCCGGACCTGGGGCTGCTCCCGCTCGCCGCCTGGGACCTCCGCTCGGGAGGCAGGGTCCATCGGGTGACGGTGCTCGCCGGGGGGTTCCTCGTCGCGACCCAGCTGCTGAGGGTCCTTGTCTGGAGGACCGCCCCTTGGCTGGCGTTCGCGCGCTGGGCGGTAGCGCTGGTGACCTAGCGCCGCCCGACGAGGGTCGCCCCTCGGGGGGGGATGTGGAGCTCAGCGCATCCGCTTCCACGGAAGGGCGGAGAGCGCCCCGAGCTGCGACGCCGTCGTCTCCAGCGATGAGCGGGCGTCCTGCGGCGCCAGCCGTTGGTCGATGCTGTGGCGCCTCCGCACCTCGCTCCAGGACACGAGCTCGGTCGCGTGCGAGGCCGCCTCGGTGTGGACCTGCCCGGCGTGGACCAGCAGAGACCGGGCGAGCACCTTCGAGCTCGGGCCCGACGCCCGTACCCGCCCGGCGCGCTCGACCTCGCCCAGCAGCTCGCGGGCATGGGGGGTGAGCGGGTCCATCTGCCACGGGGCGCGGGCCTCGCCGACGCTGATCAGCGCGGGCCAGAGCCTCCGGTGCACCAGCGTCACCTTCGCCGAGAGCAGCGGGACGAAGAGCACGTCGCCTCGCTCCTCCAGCGCGCTCGCCACCTGGAAGATCCGGCGGCCGGCAGGGTGGCCCCACCAGGAGCCCCGGATGGGCTCCCCGGCCACCAGCGCCGTCAGGCTCGGCTTCCGTGCATCGTGGAGGAACAGCATGCCCATCCGCCCCACGGCGCCCACTGCTTGCCGGAGCGCTTCCTCGGTGGCGTCGTCCTGCATTCCCGGGCGGTATACCCCCCTGGTCTCCCGAGCTAGGACCCCGGCATTCCTCCCGATCGAGGGCCTGGTCGATTCAACGCGCATGCCAGCGGTCGTCCGGGGCCGGAGGGTGCGACATCGACCGAGCTGCGCCGCCCGCGGATGGATCGTCCTGAAAACGAACGGACGGACGACTTTGTCGGACTAGGCTGGGTGAGTGACCATCGAGAGGTACCGGAAGGCCCGGGCGCTGATTGCAGAGGCTGGGGGTGGCGACTTCGAGGGCCCGAAACCGGAGGCGCTGGTGGCGCGTGCCGAGGCGGCCCTCGGCCTCGTCTTTCCCCCCAGCTACCGGCAGTTCCTGCTGGAGCTCGGATGCGGCAGCGTCGGGGGCTTCGAGGTCTACGGGCTGGTGGACGACGACTTCACCCACTCGGCCGTTCCCGATGCCATCTGGCTGACGCTCGAGGAGCGCCGGAACGTCGGCCTCGATCCCCGCTACGTGGTCATCGGAACGCTCGGTGACGGGACCCTCGACTGCCTGGACACGGTCCACCTCGACCGGGAAGGGGAAGCACCGGTCGTCCAGCTCTCGGCCGAGGGCGAGGACCCGGTGAAGCTCGCCGACAGCTTCGGCGAGTACTTCCTCACCGAGGTCGAGAGCGCGCTTTCCGACGAGGACTGAGCCCGAGGTAGCTCGACGATCTTCGAACGACGGGGGACCGCCGCCCTGCCGCCGGCGTCGCCCTCGAAGAACGACTAGAAGGGCGGCACTTCGCGCCGCCTCCACGGACGCTCCACCTGCTTGTTCGCCGTGCGGGCCAGGGCCATCGCCAGCGCCTTGCGGGTCTCGCGCGGGTCGATGACGTCGTCCACCATCGCCAGCGCCGCGGCCCGGTCGATGCGCACGTGCGGCTTGAGCCCCGCGGCCAGCTCCTCCTTCATCGTCTTCGCCGCCTCGGGGCTCCCGGCCTGCTCCAGGAGCTTCTTGGCGCCGATGGACACCAGGCCCTCGGCCCCCATGATGCCGATCTCCGCCTCCGGCCAGGCGAGGAGCAGGTCCGGCTCATAGGCGCGGCCGTTCATCACGTAGTAACCGGCGCCGAAGCCCTTGCGGACCACCACGGTGAGCTTCGGCACCGTGGCGTTCGAGACCAGCTGGAGCATCCGCGCGCCGTGACGGATGAGCCCGCTCTGCTCGGCCTTGGTCCCCACCAGGAAGCCCGGCACGTCCTGGAGGAAGAGCAGGGGAATCCCGAAGGCGTCGCAGAGCGCGACGAAGCGGGCAGCCTTGTCGGAGGCCGCGACGTCGAGGACCCCGCCGAGGAACATCGAGTTGCTCGCCACCACTCCCACGCTCCAGCCGTCGATGCGGCAGAGCCCGGTGATGACGTTCCGGGCGAACCGGGGCTTCAGGGGAAAGAACTTCCGGTCGTCGGCGATCGCCAGGATGACCTTGTGCATGTCGAACGCCCGGCGCGGATTGTCCGGGACGACGGTGAGCAGCTCCTCGTCGCGCCGGTCCGCCGGGTCGCCACCGAGGCGCCGGGGCGGCTTCTCGCCACAGTGGGAGGGGAAATACGAGAGGTACTCCCGGACCGCGGCGATGCAAGCCCGGTCGTCGGGGAACTCGCCGTCCGCGACGCCCGAGACCTCGTTGTGCAGCTTGCTCCCCCCGAGCTGCTGCTCGCTCACCTCCTCGCCCACCGTGCTCTTCACCAGCGCCGGCCCGCCCACCGCGATGCTGCCGATCTCCTTCACCATCGGGACGTAGTCGGCCAGCCCCGGGATGTACGCCGTGCCAGCCGCTCCCGGCCCGAGCATCGCCGAGACCTGCGGCACCACCCCGCTCAGCACCGACTGCTCGCGGAACAGGTAGCCGGTGTCGGCGAAGCCGGCCAGCCGCCGGGGATCCACCTCGCCCCCGGCCTCGAGACGCGCGCCGCCCGAGTCCACCAGCCACACGATGGGGGTCCGGTTCTTGAGGACCAGGTCGCGGAGCCGGGTGACCTTCCGCTCGCCGACCTCGCCGATGCTCCCCCCGAGCACCGTGAAATCGTAGATCGCGGCCGCCACCGGCCGGCCTTCCACCGTGCCGAACGCGGTGACCACGGCGTCCGCCGCGGTGGGCCGCGCCGGGTCCTCCTCGTCCAGGAGCCGCCCCTCCGCCGCCGCCAGCATCCCCAGCTCCTGGACCGAGCCCGGGTCGAAGAGCAGGGCCAGCCGCTGGCGCGCGTCCAGCTTCCCTCGGCCGTGCTGCCGCTCGACCCGCTGGGTGCCACCCATCTCCGCCTTCCGGGCCTTCAGCTCGGCGAGCCGCTCGACTGCGTCCTTCATTCCCATGCCGGCGCACGTTACTGGACAGACGCCAGCTCTCGCGCGCATTCCGGGCCGGCGTATTCTGCAGCCCCGCACTCCACCATGTCCGAGCGGCCGCTCCGCATCGTCAGCTACAACGTCCGGTACTTCGGGCACGCGCTCCGGGGGCTGGCCACCACCCGCACGTCCCTGGAGCGCATCGCCCAGCGGCTGGCGAGCCTCACTCCGCTGGCGGACGTCATCTGCCTCCAGGAGGTCGAGACCCGCTCCCTGCGGAGCACGCTCGCGTTCGGAGGCACGCACACCCAGCTCGAGGCCTTCATGGAGGCGTTCGAGCGCGCCTTCGCCCAGCGCAGCCTGGTGTTCCCGTACGACGCGTTCCACTTCCGCGCGCACAGCTACCAGTTCCGCTCGACGACGCTCTACACCACCGGCCTGGCAGTCATCGTCAACCGCCACCGGCTCCGGGTGGAGGGTCACAACGTCCTGAGCCCGCATTCCATCACCCACCACCACGTCGCCCGGCTGAAGGACACCAAGCAGAGCAGGATCTGCGCCCAGGTGAGGCTGACCACCCCCTCGGGCCGGCCCCTCCACGTCTTCAACACCCACCTCAGCCTCCCCACCCCCTTCACCCGCGAGTTCTGGAGCGAAAAAGAGAAGATGGGCTTCGGTCTCAACCAGGTCATCGAGGCCAAGAAGCTGGCCACGTTCGTCCAGGCCCACGCCGACGGGGAGCCGTTCGTCGTCGGCGGGGACTTCAACTCCTCCCCCGCGTCGCCGGTGTACCGGTACCTGTCGGAAGAGGTGGGATGGGTCGGAGCCCAGGAGGCGCTGAAGCAGATCGACCGGTCGCACCGCGGATTCCCCACTGCCGGATTCTTCCGACTTCGCATGCACCTCGACCACCTCTTCGGCGGGAACGGCATCCGCTGGGTGGACCTGGCCGGCACCGAGCCCTTCGGGCGGGGACCTTTCCGCGGACTGTCGGACCACGTGCCGTTGATCGCCCGGTTCGAGCCACCGCCCGTCAGTAAGGCGAGCAGCGAGGCGGTTTGACGTAAACTCTCCGGATCGTGGCCAGGCTGGATCCGATCTTCGAGCGCCTCCTGAAGGAAGGCACCGAGCTCCGCTTCGACACCGGCGCCCCCGCACTCATGCGCACCGGCGCGGGCGAGATCCCGGTGCTCCGGCAGCAGCTCACCGCGCAGCAGATCGCCGGGGTCTTCGCCGAGCTGGTCCCGAGCGAGATGCGCCACAGCTTCCCCACGCCCGGGGTGAGCAGATTCGAGTACGGCGCCCCGGCGGGACGGGTGTCCGTGACCTTCGAGCGGAACGGTGGACAGGTCCGGGCCATGGTGCGGCCGGCGGAGAAGGGCGCCGAGGAGGAGGGGGAGCCGATCGAGCTCGCCTCCGCCGCCGAGATGGTGCACGAGTACATGCACGGCGGGGGCACTGCCAAGGTCGGGACCCCCCCGACCCCGGCGGCGGTCGGGATCCCCGGGGGTTCGCAGCCCGGGGTCCGCCGCGGGGTGGCCAGGGACATCCAGTTCCGCGAGCTTCCTGCCGCCGGGTCCCAGGCGCCCGTGAAGGGAACGGCTCCGGCGGCCGCCCCCGCCCCCGAGGCTGCCCCCACCCCGACGGCGCCGCCTGCCCCGACTCCATCGACGGACCCG
>DATKKF010000060.1:0-12094 GCA_035543115.1 Myxococcaceae bacterium | reverse complement strand
GGTGGTGAGGCCGGTGATCTTGATGTCCATCTGGATGCTGGTGATGCCGTCCCGGGTGCCGCAGACCTTGAAGTCCATGTCCCCGAGGTGGTCCTCGTCGCCGAGGATGTCGGAGAGGATGGCGATCTTCTCGCCCTCCTTCACCAGGCCCATGGCGATGCCCGCCACCGGCGCCTTGATCGGCACCCCCGCGTCCATGAGGCTCAAGGTGCCGCCGCATACGCTGGCCATGGAGCTCGAGCCGTTGGACTCGAGGATGTCGGAGACGATGCGGATGGTGTAGGGGAACTCCTCGGACTTGGGCAGCATCCCGCGGAGCGCCCGCTCGGCGAGCGCGCCGTGGCCGATCTCCCGGCGGCCCGGGCCGCGGAGGGGTTTGGTCTCGCCCACGCTGAACGGCGGGAAGTTGTAGTGGAGCATGAACCTCTTGAAGGTCATGCCCGAGAGCAGCTCGAGGCGCTGCTCGTCCTCGCTGGTCCCGAGGGTGACCGCCACCAGGGCCTGGGTCTCGCCGCGGGTGAAGAGCGCCGAGCCGTGGACGCGGGGAAGCAGCCCCACCTCGGAGGTGATGGACCGCACCACGTCGTGCGGACGGCCGCCGATGCGCCCGCCGTTCACGGTGAGCTCGCGCATGTGCTCGTACTTGAGGTCCTCGACCACCGCCTTGGCCAGCTTCTCGGTCTGCGGGGTGAACGCCTCGCCCATCGAAGTCTTGAGCTTGCCGATGACGTCCTTCTTCACCGTCGAGAGTGCGAAGTAGCGGTCGTGCTTCTCGTGGATGCCGTAGCCGCCGGCGATGCCTGGCATGGCGAGCTCGCGCACCCTGGCGCGGAGCGACTCATCGGCCGAGAGCGCCTTGTCGTACTCACGGGTCTTCACTCCGAGCTCGCGGCGCATCGCTTCCTGGATCTCGATGACCGGGAGCACGGCGGCCTTGCCGAACTCCAGCGCTGCCACCATGTCCGCCTCGGAGACCTCGCTCGCCCCGCCTTCGACCATGACGATGGCCTCTCTGCTGCACGCCATGATCAGATCCAGATCGGACTGCTCGCGCTGCTTGGCGGTGGGGTTGGCGACCAGCTGCCCGGCGACGCGGCCCACGCGGATGCCGGCGATGGGGCCGTTGAAGGGGATGTCCGAGACCATCAGCGCCGCCGAGGCGCCGGTGATGCCGTGCACGTCGCCCTCGTTCTCCGAGTCGGAGGAGATGACCGAGGCGATGACCTGCGTCTCGTAGGCGTAGCCCTCGGGGAACAGCGGGCGGCAGCTGCGGTCCACCAGACGGGAGGTCAGCGTCTCCTTCTCGGTCAGACGGCCCTCGCGCCGGAAGTAGCTCCCGGGGATACGGCCGGCCGAGTACAGCTTCTCCTGATACTCGACGGTGAGGGGGAGGAAGTCGACGTCCTTCTTCTCCTTCGCGCTGACCGCGGTGACCAGGATGATGGTGTCGCCGTAGCGCACCGTGACCGAGCCATCGGCCTGCTTGGCCAGCTTGCCGGTCTCGAGGACCAGCTCCTGCTCAGAGACCCGGACGCTCTTCTTCAGATGCATGTGATTCGTTCCTTGCTCTCGGGCACGGGCCGATGCAGCGGGGTTGTCCCCGGAGCCCTGGCGTCAAGGAACTTTCAGTCTCTGACCGCAGCCGCCGACGACCCTCGACGGGTCGGCGGCTCCGAACGGAAACCGGAAACTCCTCTCCGCGTGGGGACGGGAGGCGCCGGCGCTCCGTGCTGCGCCGGCCCAGAGTCTGTCAAACAGCCGTTGCTACTTCCGGATGCCCAGGCCCTCGATGAGCTTCCGGTACCGCGTGTTGTCCTTCGTCTTGAGGTAGTCGAGCAGCCGGCGACGCTGGCCGACGAGCTTCAGGAGCCCTCGGCGGCTGTGGAAGTCCTTCTTGTGCGTCTTGAAGTGCTCGGTGAGCATGTTGATGCGCTCGGAGAGCAGCGCCACCTGCACCTCGGGAGAGCCGGTGTCGGTCTCGTGGGTGCGGTACTGCTGGACGACCGCCGCCTTGCGCTCGCTGAGAACTGCCATGATCGGTGAAGCTCCGTCCCGCTCCTGGGGTGGTTCTGGAACCGCTCCCCCGAGGGCCTTCTGTCGGACGTCCGCGGAGGGGTGCAGGCGCCGGACCCAGGGGTCGCGGGCTTATAGGCCCCCCGACCCGGGATTGCAATCTCGCGGAACGGCTGGTGAAACCGTGAGCGAATCCGTCCTCTGTCCGCTGCCCGGCAGGCTCGGCTGCTTGCCTGTCCCCGGCGCCCGCCCTGTGTCAACGTTGACGAGCACGTCGGCGGAGAGGGGAGCCGCCGCCTGGCGGATGGGAGCGCCATGCGTCCCGCATTGGTGTTTCTTCTGGTTCTCGGCAGCGGAGAGCTGGCCCTGGCGCAGGAGCGCCCCGGCGAGGGGGAGATCCTCATCGACGCCACCGGGCCAGAGGCCCACCACGAGCGGCGGAAGGTGCCGCTGCCTCCGGAGGGGCCCGGACGGGACGCGTTCCTGCGCGACTTCATGGTCGTGAACATGGTCGACAACGAGGTGCGCCTCGGCTCGCGCATTCTTCCGGCCTCGGAGTTCTACACGCGGATCGAGCGCACGGACCTCGTGGCCCAGGCGGAGGACCGGACCCGGCAGCGCGTCTGGCTGATGGCGGGAGGGGGGGTGGTGGCAGTGGCCTCGGTGGTGGGCGGCATCGTGGTGATGAGCACCGCCCAGAACACCAACGACCCGGGCTGCTCGGTGAGTGTCCCCGCTCACAACGCCTGCCTCGACTCGGCGAACCACGCCACCACCGCCGGCACCATCCTGCTCGGCGCCGGGCTCGCGCTCGGCACCGGGCTCATCACCTGGGGCGCGTTGATCCCCGAGATGGTGACCAGCCCCCAGGAGACGCTCCGGCTGGCCGCGGACTACAACCTCGCGCTCGCCAGGAAGCACGGCGCCACCGGAGCTCGCCTCCAGCTCGTTCCGTCGCTCGCACCCGGGTACGCCGGGCTGACCGCCCGGCTCACGCTCTGAATCCCCCTCCTCTCGCCTGGCTCCCGAACACGGTGCTCTGCCAAGATGGCGCCGATGTCCTCGACGGGGGGAGGCGCCATGCGCGCGACGGTCTTGCTGGTGGTCCTCGGAGCTGGCACCCCGGTCCTGGCCCAGTCCAGGCCGGGCCCCGGCGAGGTCCTGATCGACTCGAAGCAGCCCCCTCCCTCGCCGGAGGAGTCCACCGAGGTGCCGCTCCCGCCGCCGGGCCCGGAGCGGGAGGCCTTCCTGTCCAGGTTTCTATGGGTGGACCCGCGGTCGAACGAGGTCTCCGCCGTCCAGGGGCGCCTGAGCCCGCGGGAGTTCTACCAGCGGGTGGGACGGCCGGACCTCGCCGCGTGGTCCGAGGATCGCAGCCGTCAGCGCGTGTGGCTCATGGCAGGCGGCGGGCTGACCCTGGTGGCGGGAGTGGTGGCCGGCGCCCTGGTCATCGCCGGGGGCCCGGACACCAGCGCTCCCCCGTGCCTCCCCCAGACCTCCCCGGTCTACGCCGAGTGCGTGGACCGCTCGCAGAGGGCGAACACGACCGGGGCGCTGCTCATCGGGGCCGGGGTCGCGCTGGGCGGAGCGCTGATCGTCTGGGGCATCACCACCCCGGAGATGGTCACCACCCAAGAGGAGACGGTCAGGCTCGCCGCGGACTACAACCTCGCGCTCTCCCGGAAGCACGCGGCCACCGGTTCACGCTTTCAGCTCGTGCCCTCGTTCGCTCCCGGGTACGCCGGGCTCACCGGCCGGCTGTCGTTCTAGCCGCCCGGCATCGCCGGCTCCGGCGCGCCGGCGGGACCCTCTGGAATCGTGGCCCTCTCTCTTGGAAGGGGATCGTCTCTTGCACCTGTCCGTCCTGCTCGTCCTGGGGTGTGCAGCCCCGGCCCTGGCGCAGTCTCAACCCGAGCTGCAGTCTCAACCCGAGATCATCATCGACGCGAAGCAGCCGCCCACCGTCGAGCGCGAGATGACCACCGGCGTCGTGAAGCCCCCGCCCGGCCCGGGGCGGGACGCGTTCGACGCGCAGTCGATCGCAGTGGATCCGATGCAGAACACGGTCTCGTCGGGGAGGAAGCCGCTCCCCGCCCGCGACTTCTACCAGCGGGTGGGCCGGCCGGACCTCGTGCGCTGGTCCGAGGACCGCACCCGGCAACGCATCTGGCTCATCTCCGGCGGAGGCCTCATCCTCGCCGCAGGGGTGCTGAGCGGCGCCTACGTCATGGGCACCGGCCCGAACACCAGCTCTCCGGAGTGCCAGAACGGGGACTTCAACACCTACTCCGGCTGCATCAGCCAGGCGGAGAAGGCGCAGATGACCGGGGCGGTGCTCATCGGGGCCGGCCTCGCGCTGGGCGGGGTGCTCATCATCTGGGGCATGTCCACCCCGGAGATGGTCACCTCGCCCGAGGAGACGCAGAAGATGGCCACCGAGTACAACCGCGGGCTGGCCGAGAAGAACGGGGCGAGCACCTCGAGCCAGCTGCGATTCCAGCTCCTGCCCGCGGTCGCGGCGGGCTACGCAGGGCTCACCGCCAAGCTCTGGTTCTGAGCCCGGCGCGCCTAGCGGCCGGCGCCCGCCGGCTCCGCCGAGCCGGGCGCGGCGAACAGCCATACCCGCACGCCGTCCCGCGCGCCCCGGAGAACCGAGCCGGGCTCGACCACCACCGTCATCTGCTGCCGGCGGGGGCGCGTCTCGCTGGCCATCGCCGCGCGCAGCTTCGGGTAGAGCGTGAGCAGCGTCTGGAGGACCTCGCCCACGCCGGAGCCGGCCGGCACCCCCAGGTCCAGCTTCTGCTTGCCATCCACCGCCGAGCGGAGAGTCGAGGGGACGAGGACGGTGACGTTCACCGGGGGACCACCACCCGGACGTAGCCGAGCCGGCCCTCGTCAACCTCGCCCACGGCGAGCAGCGCGCCGTCGGGCCCGAGCACCCGGACCCGGCCTCCGGGCGCCGACGGCCCGAGCACCAGCGGGACGCCGTGCAGCACCCGGGAAACGTCCTGCTCGGAGACGCGGACCACCGGGAACCCCGGCAGCGCGTCGGCCATGGAGATGATGCGCGCCTCAAGCTGGGAGCGTCCGCCCGCACCGGCGACCCCGAGGGCCTCGACCTGCGAGAGCGGGAGCGCGCGGTCGAGCGCGAAGGGACCGCTCACCGTCCGGCGCAGGCTCTTGAGCGCCCCGCCGCACCCCAGCGCGCGCCCGAGGTCCTCGGCGAGCGTCCGCACGAAGAAGCCCTTCGAGCAGCGCACGGACAGCGTGCACTCGGAGGCCGAGAAGTCCCGGAGCACCAGCGAGGCCACCGTCACCTGTCGCAGCGTGCGCTCCACGGACTCACCGGCCCGCGCACGCTCGTAGAGCCGCTTCCCCTTCACCTTCACCGCCGAGTACATCGGCGGGAGCTGGTGAAACGTGCCGCGGAACTTCCCGAGCGCCGCCTCGAGCAGGTCGGCGGACAGCGGCGGCACCGGATGGGTCTCCAGCACCGTGCCGGTGACGTCCTGGGTGTCGGTCACCACCCCGAGGCGAACCACCGCGTCGTAGGCCTTGTCGCCCTCGGTCAACAGGCCGGCGAGCTTGGTGGCCTCCCCGAGACACACCGGGAGGACGCCGGTGGCCATCGGGTCGAGGGTCCCGGTGTGCCCGGCCCGCTTCACCCCGAGCGCCGAGCGCACCCGGCGCACCACCTCGAAGGACGTGGGGCCCTGCGGCTTGTCGATGACCAGAACGCCGTGCATGCAGGAGGGGGCCAACCCCGGGGCCGAAGTGTAACGCTCCGGCCGGGGCTCACCATCCCTCTTTCGTCTTCACTTCCCGCAACAGACGGTCGATCTTGTCCCCTTCGCCCACGCTCTTGTCGAAGACGAAGAACACCTCGGGCGAGACCCGGAGCTTGACCCGGGCAGTCACTTCTCGGCGGACGAAGCCCTTGGCCGCGTCCAGCCCGGCCTGGGTCTCCTTCCGCTCCGCCTCGGTTCCGAGCGAGGACCAGTAGACCCGGGCCACCCGGAGGTCGGGGCTCATCTTCACCCCGGTGATGGTGATGTAGCCGATGCGCGGGTCGTGGAGGTCTCCGCGGCTGAGCAGCTCGCCCACCGCGGCCTGGATCTCCGCGCCCACTCGCTCGGGCCGTCCCGGGACGCTCATGGCGGTTCCGCCATCAGGGCTTCTCCCAGTCACGCTTGTTGCGCAGCTTCCGGGCCCGCGCCCGGGCCTCGGAGAGGGGGAGGTCTCCCCCACCCCGCGAGCCGGGCCGGCCCTGGACCAGGGCGCCGGGCCGCCGGTCCCACTCGGCCATCCCCTCGGCCTCGGCCAGGCTCCGGTCCTCGCGGGCGAAGGGCAGCTCGAGCGTGCTCCCGTCGTCCGGGGGGCTCCCCCCACCGAAGAGCTGGTCGCCGAAGGCGAGGATCTCCAGCTCGCGGCTCAGGAGCGGGGCGACGTACATCTCCTCCACGAAGTGGATCATCTTCTGGACCTGCTCGTCCACGTGACGGCGCTCCGAGCTCACCACCGCCAGGGCGATGGTGGCCCGCTGCCAGAGGTCCTGGTCCTCCACCTCGGCCACCGAGACGTTGAACCGGGCCTTCAGCCGGTCGGTGACGCGGCGGAGCACCTGCCGCTTCGACTTCAGCGAGCCGGAGTCCGCGATCTGCAAGGTGAGGCGTGCGACGCCGACGAACATGGCTCCCACCGACCTGGTGCCGACGACGACGACCCGGCCCTAGAACAGGCTGGGCCGGGTCTCCTCGATCTCGAAGTCCTCGATGACGTCGAGGGTCTTGAAGTCGGTGAAGCCCTCCACACCGACACCGCACTCGAAGCCCTTCTCCACCTCGCGCACGTCTTCCTTGAAGCGCTTCAGGCTGGTGATCTTGCCCGCGCCCACCTGCTTGCCCTCGCGGAGGATGCGCACCTGCGCGCTGCGGCGCATCAAACCGTCGAGCACCGCCACACCGGCGATGGTCCCCAGCCGCGGGACGTTGAAGGTGTTGCGAACTTCCGCCCGGCCAAGCTTCTTCTCGGTCCGGATGGGCTCGAGCAGGCCGGTCATGGCCGCCTTCACTCCGTCGATGAGCTCGTAGATGATGGAGTAGGTGTAGATGCCGACGCCCTGGGCCTTGGCCGCCGCCTCGGCGCCGCTCTCGGGCTTGACGTTGAAGCCCACCACGATGCCCTTGCTGGCCGCGGCGAGCATCACATCGGACTCGGTCATCGCGCCCACGCCCTTGTGGATGATGTCCACGCCCACCTTGGGACCGGCGAGCTTGGACACCGCCTGGGCCACCGCCTCCACCGAGCCCTGCACGTCGCCCTTGAGGACCAGCCGCAGCTCCTTGGCCTCGCCGGTGCGGGCCCGCTGGAGCAGCGTCTCGAGCGACTCCTTGACGTTCTTCCCCAGCTCCACCTCCCGCTCCTTGAGCGAGCGGTGGTCGGCGATCTCCTTGGCCGCCTTCTCGTCCTCGACGACGTTCAGCACGTCGCCGGCGGTAGGCACGCCGGACAGGCCCACCACCTCGGCCGGGTAGCCGGGGGTGACCTCCTTCACCGGCTGTCCGCGGCCGTCCTTCATCGCCCGGAGCCGGCCGTAGTGGATGCCGCTGACGATCGCGTCGCCGGTGCGGAGCGTGCCCTCGCGGACCAGCACCGTGGCCACGGGGCCGCGGCCCTTCTCCAGCTTCGCCTCGATGATCGCCCCCACCGCTGGACGGTTGGGGTTCGCGGTGAGCTCGAGCACCTCGGCCTGGAGGAGCACGTTCTCGAGGAGAAGATCGATCCCTTCCTTGGTCCGCGCCGAGACGGGCACCATGATGGTGTCGCCGCCCCACTCCTCGGGTACCAGCTCCTGGCTGGCCAGGTCCTTCTTCACCCGCTCGGGGTTGGCACCGGCGAGGTCGATCTTGTTGATCGCCACGACGATGGGGACGTTCGCCGCCTTGGCGTGGTTGATGGCCTCGATGGTCTGGGGCATCACCCCGTCGTCGGCCGCCACCACCAAGATGACCAGGTCGGTGACGTTGGCCCCCCGGGCGCGCATGGCGGTGAACGCCTCGTGTCCCGGGGTGTCGAGGAAGGTGATGTCGCCCTTGGGCGTGGCCACCGAGTAGGCGCCGATGTGCTGGGTGATGCCGCCCGCCTCGCCCTCCGCCACGTTGGCCTTGCGGATGGCGTCGAGCAGCGACGTCTTGCCGTGGTCGACGTGGCCCATGACGGTGACCACCGGCGGGCGCGGACGCTCGTCCTCGGGCCGCTCGGTCACCTCAGGGAGGTGGTCCTCGACCTCGAAACCCACCTTCTCGATCTTCCAGCCGTAGTCGGCGGCGATGATGCCCGCGGTGTCCGCGTCCACCATCTGGTTGGCGGTGGCCATGGTGCCGCCGGACATGAGCTTGCGGATGATCTCCGTGGTCTTGACGCCCATCCGCTGGCCGAGGTCGGAGACGCTGATCCCCTCCTCGAGCCGGATAATCTTCTTCTCTTCGGCCATTTCCGTGATCTGGGTCTTCTGACCCTTCTTGGTCGGCTTCTTCTTCTTGCCCCGGACGGGGATCTGCACCCGGCCCCAGAGCAGGCTGTCCATCTCCTGCTTGACCTGGGTGCCATCACGCTCGGTGGCGCGCTTCTTCCCCCGCTGCGTGTCGTCCTTCTTCTTGGTGACGTCGACGAACTCGCGGCCGCGGCCCAGGTGATCCGGGACCACCTTGAACTCCCGGACCTCACCGATGGCCTTCCGGCCGGGCGCCACCGGGATGTTCTTGTGCGCGGTCGACGAGGGCGTCACCCGGCGGAAGGGGACCGCCGGGCGGCTGATGACCACCGCCTGGGTCGCGGTGGGCCGCATCGAGCGCGGGTCCGCGGGGGGGCCGCCGGCCGGCGGGCCGCCGGGACCCACCGGACCACCCGGACGGCCACCAGGGCCAGGACGCGGGGGCACCGCGCCCGATCGGGTCTGGAGCCCCGGACGCGACGACATTCCGCCCGGACGGCCCTGCATTCCGGGCTGCGACGAGGGACCGCGCGGAGGCATCGATCCCGGGCGCATGCCCGCCGCGGGGCCCGAACCCGGACGCATTCCGGGGGCCGACCCGGGACGCATGCCCTGCGCCGGCGGCTTGGAGATGATCTGCGCAGGGCGGAATCCCGGCGCGGAGCCTCGCAGTGGCGGGCGTGCCGATGGCGGCTGCGCGGCGGCCGGCGCGTGAGGCGCCGGCGGCGCCGGAACGGACTCGGGAGCCGCGGGCGCCTGGGGGGAGGGCGGCGGCATCACGGGCTGTGGCTCGGGCAGGGCCTGTACCTCGACCGGCTCCGGGGCAGGCGCCGCGGCGACCGGCTCGGGAGCGGCCGGCGGGGCCGGGGCCTCCGCGACAGGCGGCGGCTCCGGCTCGGGCGCGGGGGTGAAAGCGCCGGGCTCGGGGACGTGCACCGCCTGCGGCGGCTCGGGCTCGAGGGCGGGCGCGGCGGGCTCCGGCTGGTGTCCGTTGGTGTGCGGCGCCTCCGTCCCCGGCGCCCGGCGGCGAACCACGAAGCCCTTGGCGGTCGCCGGCGGGGGGGCCGCGCGCGGCTTGCGCTTCTCGACGATCCGCTGGACGGCGGACGTGGCCTGGTCGTCCTCGAGCGAGCTCGAGTGGCTCTTCACGTCGTAGCCGAGAGCGGCCAGCTCGGTGACGACCTCCTTGTTGTCGAGATCGATGCCGAAGGCCTTCAGCTCCTTGGCGATCTCGTGAACCCGCTTCTTCGACATCCAGACCCCTTCAGAAACAGCGTCTGCCTTCTACTCCACCTGCGCCCTGGACTTAACCCTCGGAGGCGATCAGCTCCCGCTGCACCGCCTCGAGCCCCCCGGTCATCTGCCCCCGGAAGGCCCGCCCCAGCGACTTCCGCTTCACCGCCGCGGTCAGACAGCCTGACCCGCAGAGGTAAGCGCCCCGCCCTGGCGCCCGTCGGTCTCGGTCCCACAAGAGCTCGCCCTCGCTCGACAGGCAGAGCCGCTTCAGTTCACGCTGGGGACGCTTGGTCCCGCACCCGATGCACGTTCGTCCGGGCTCCCTGCTCAGGGCGCTTTCGCCTCCTCGGCTGGCGGGAAGAGGAGCATCAGGCGACCCCCGGTTCGGTGGAGGCGGCGCCCAGGGCGGCGCGCTCGGCGTCGAGCTCGGCGCGCAGCTTTGCCTCCTCTAACAGGTAGCTCTCGGCGGCGCTCTTCAGCTGGCGGGCCTTCTTGATCCCGACACCCGGGACGTCCCCGAGCTTGGCGATGTCCGACTCCTTCGCCAGGTCCTCCGGTGTCTTGTAGCCCGAGAGGGCGAGGGCCTCGACCGTCTTCTCGCTCATCCCCCGGACGCGCATCATCCGCTCGGCTGGGGTCAGCTCGTCCGGGTGGCGGCGGGCCTCGATGGCGCGCGCCTGCTCGCGCTCCATCTCCAGGCGGCGGAGCTCGATCTCGTCGTCCACCATCTGCTTCTTGGCCTGCTCCTGCATGGCCGGGATGCGGGCCGGGTCCAGGCCGGGAATCTGCGCCAGCACCTCGGGCGAGGCCTCGGACACGTCGCGCGCCTGCCGGAAGCCGTGGGCGTAGAGCGTCTCCACCAGCATCTCGGTCACTCCGGGGAGCGCGCCGAGTGAGCGGCTGGCGAACTCGCGCATCTCCCGGACCCGGGTCTCGCTGTTGATGTCCAGCTTCCAGCCGGTGAGCTGGGCCGCGAGGCGCACGTTCTGGCCCCGCCGCCCGATGGCCAGCGACAGCTGGTCGTCGGGGACGATGAGCTCCATCGCGTGGTTGGCCTCGTCGATGATGACCCGCGCCACCTCGGCCGGGGCCAGCGCCGCGCAGACGAACCGGGCCGGGTCGTCGTCCCAGGGGACGATGTCTATCTTCTCGCCGCGGAGCTCCTGGACCACCGCCTGGACCCGGCTGCCCTTCATGCCCACGCAGGCCCCGACCGGGTCCACGTCCGGGTCGCGGCTGCTGACGGCGATCTTCGCCCGGCCGCCTGGCTCGCGGGCCGCGGCCTCGATGACCACGATGCCCTCGGCGATCTCCGGGACCTCCATCTCGAACAGCTTGGTGAGGAGGTTCACGCTCGCCCGCGAGAGGATGATCTGCGGCCCCTTGGACTCGCGGAGCACATCGAGCACGTAGGCCTGCACCCGGTCTCCGGCGCGGTACGTCTCGCGGGGAACCTGCTCGCGCACCGGGAGCACCGCCTCGGCGCGGCCCAGGTCGACGATGATGTTCCCCCGCTCGAACCGCCGGGCGATGCCGGTGACGATCTCGTTCCGGCGGTCCTTGTACTCGTTGAACACGTTCTCCCGCTCGGCATCGCGGGTCCGCTGGAGGATGACCTGCTTGGCGGTCTGGGCGGCGATGCGGCCGAAGCCGTGCCGGAAGGTCCTGAGCTTCAGGATGTCGCCGTACTGGTCGTCCTGGGCCTTGGCCTCGGCGGCGTCCTCGTCGCGGTAGAAGATCTGGAAGACCAGCTCGTCGCCGGGCTCGACCTCCATCCCCTTCTTTCGCGCCTCGTCCAGGGTGAGCTGGTTGACCGCCTGGATGGGATCGGTGATCGCCTCGACCACCGTCACCGCCTGGAAGAGCTCCACCACGCCCTTGTCGGTGTCGTACTTGGCCTCGAGGTTCCGGTCCTGGCCGAAGTGCTTCTTGGCCGCGGTCTGCATCGCGTCCTCGAGGGTCGCGACGAGCACGCTCTTGTCGATGCCCTTGTCCTTGGCCACCTGCTCCAGGACGAGGTTGAGATTGACGGACGGAGTGCTGGGCGTCGCCATGGCCTTTGTGTTCCCTGCTTCCTCTTAAGTTGTCTCTAGAACTCGAAGTCGAGGTTCGCCTTCGCGATGTCGCGGTAGGGGATCTGGAACGCCCCTCCGCCCTCGACCTGAACGGTGATGTCCGACGCGCCCACCTGCTCCAGCGTGCCGGTGAAGCTCTTGCGGGGCGGCTGCCCCACGGGGCCGTAGGTCTTCACCTTGACCCGGTGGCCCACCACCTTCGCGAAGTGCTCCGGGCGCCGGAGCGGCCGGTTGATGCCGGGGCTGCTGACCTCGAGCGCGTAGGCCTGGGGCACCA
>DATKKF010000059.1:0-95519 GCA_035543115.1 Myxococcaceae bacterium | reverse complement strand
GACCTCAGCAACAATCTCGGGAAAGCCGACGCCGGGGTGAACGTGACGCGGTGGAAGTGGAGGTACTCGGCCGGCGCGCCGATCTACACGACGCCGGCGATCGCGGATGACGGGACGATCGTGTTTGGGACGAGTGACGGTGGGAGCGGGAGCCTGTACGCGCTAAGCCCCAACGGATCGGAATCCTGGAGGCCTGTCGAACTCGGACCCGTACAGTCGAGCCCCGCGGTCGGGCCCGGAACGCCGGCATCAGCCCTCGTGTACGTCGCCACCGCGGCTCCGACTGGTTCCAAGATGCACGCGGTCAGGCTTAGTGATGGCTCAGACGCCGGAGTTTGTGCGTCTGGCACGGGCGCGCCATTCCTCGCTGGCCTGGCTCTCGTTGAAACAATCGCTGACAACGGACCGTTGGAGTCCGCAGTCGGAATCTCGGGAACGAACCGGCTGTACACACTTCGGCCCAGAGCTCAGACCCCGACGGACTCGGCCTGCATCGAAGCCTTCGTCACAATACAGCAGTCCGTGACAGAGACGATCGCCGGGGATGCGTCGGGGCTCTTTGTCGGCGCAGTGGACAATACGACGCGCTCATTCACGTTTGACGAGACGTCCCGAAACTGGGTGAAGAACCCGAGCTGGCCTGGTGGAACAACCGTGGTCGGCGGAGGAGAGGTGGGACCGCTCGCCGTGCTTGGTTCTGACCTGCTGGCGACGGCTAGGCCAGACGGCCTTTACAAGATCGCGAAGGGCACAGGAGTTGTTACTAAGCTGGGGCCTGACGGAGGGGTCAGCTCCGATCCATCAGGACCTGTCGCTACTCCCTCGAGGATCTTCTTTACCGACACGGATCCTGGCTCCGCTAGTTTGTGGACCTTCGATTCCGCGGCACTCTCGAGTTCTCAAACCACAATTTCGGGGCCGGCGAGAAGCGTTCCGCTGGCTGGGGCGGGGGGGCTCCTCTATGTGGCGAGCAATGCAGGCTCGCTCGAGGCCCGCTCATCCGATAGGAGGGTATGGGCTGTCTCTTTGGCCCCTGAAGGCATTAGCGCTTCAGTGACTCTCGACTGCTCTCGAGCGCCGAGGAGCGCTGCTGGGAATCCTTCCGGGATCCTGTATTCGGCGACCACCGCGGGCAGCCTGTTTGCGATTGTCGTGGATAGCCCTGGTCTCGACTCCACCGCCCCGTGGCCGAAGTACCAACACGACGTCCGGAACACCGGGAACCCGAGCACACCGATCCAGTCGTGCCCGTGATGCACCGATCACGGCGATTCGCTTGAACGCCTGGGTCGGGGGCACTAGCAGCGCGGCGTGAGCTTTCACGACGGAGAGCTGCTGGTGCAGGAGCGCGCAGGGGTCGTCGGTGAGGCGAAGCGCGTCGGGCAGATGCTCCGGCCTGCGATCAGCCCGGCCGCTCGTGCTTTCCTCGCCGAGCGCCGCTTCGTCGTCCTCTCCGCGGCCACGGTCGGCGGCCGCGTGTGGGTGAGCGTGCTCGCAGGTCCCGCAGGGTTTCTCGCTGTGTCCGAGGATGGGACGCGTCTGGACGTCACGGTCGACGCCCAGGTTGACGACCCGATCACGCCGGCCATCCACGCCGGGAACTCGGTCGGACTCCTCGCCATCGATTTCGCCGCCCGTCGGCGATACCGCGTCAACGGGGTAGTCCGGTCGAGCGGCGCCGGCATTCCACTCGAGGTCCGCGAGGCGTTCGGGAACTGCCCCAAGTACATCCACGCGTACGCGCCACTTCCCGACGGGACGGTGGTGCAGGGCCCGCCACAGTCCGGAGACCGGCTCGACGACCACCAGCGCCGCTGGATCGAGCGCGCCGAGACCCTCTTCCTGGGCACCCTCCATCCGGAGGCCGGCGCCGATGCGTCCCACCGTGGTGGTGCGCCCGGCTTCGTCCGGGTGATCGAGCCGCGTGAGCTCGTCTGGGGGGACTACTCGGGGAACAGGCTGTTCAACTCGCTCGGCAATGTCGCCGTACATCCACCCGCGGGGCTGTTGTTCCTCGACCCCGCGACGGGTTCCACGCTCCAGCTCTCGGGCGCGCTGCAGATCGACTGGTCGCTCGAGACGGCCGCGGCGATTCCGGGAGCCGAGCGCGTGCTGCGCTTCACCATCGACCAGGTCGTCGAGCGCCCCCGGGCGATTCCCCTCCGCTGGGCACCCGGAGAGTCGTCGCCGTTCAACCCGCCCGCGCGCTGAGTCAGGCCTCGAGCGTCGCGCGCTCGAACCGGTCGAGCCGCAACGTCCGGCGCTCGCCCCGCTCCAGGTCGTCGCAGTGCACCATCGTCAACGAGCGCTCCATCGTCAGCCCGCGCACGCGCACCCGCCGCTCGCTCACCGTTCCATCCGAAGACCGGTACCGGATGCGCGCCACCCGCCGCTCGAACCAGGCGTCCTCCACCGCCTCGCGCACGCCGGGCGCCGCCGGGTGGGCCGGGATTCCTACGAAGCTCAGCTCGCGCATCAGCGCCAGCAGCTCGCGCTGGGCCGACGCCGCCAGCGCCCCACGCACCTTGTCGATGCCGCCCTGCAGCGTTCGGGTGAAGGGTACCAGCCGCGCCTGGATGGCCCAGTCCCCCAGCACCGAGAGCAGCGCCGCCTCGCGCGCAGTGAAGTTCACCGGCGGCAACGAGTACGCCCGGTCCAGCGCATAGCCGCCACCCCGGCCTCGCTCCGCCGAGATGGGGAGTTCCGCTTCACGCAGCGCGTCGAGATCCCGGTAGATGGTCCGCAACGTCACGGCGAAGCGCTCGGCCAGCTCCGCCGCCGTCACCCCCGTCCGCCGGGCCCGGAGGTGCTCTGCCAGTGCGAAGAGCCGTGCCTGCCGGCGCATTGCTCAAAGCTGACAGACACCTGACAACGCCGCAATCCATCTTCCTGCTCGCACTCGCGATTTCCGCGGGGCACCACGCACCAACGGAGCATGCCATGGCCAACGCACTCACCTGGTTCGAGATCCCCACCCTGGACCTGGATCGCGCGGTCCACTTCTACGAGACAGTCCTCGGCGTCCGCCTCAAGCGAGAGGTCTTCGGAGGCATCCCGCACGCCATCTTCCCAGCGGGGCAGAGCGACGCGAGCGGCGCCCTCATCCAGGACGGCCACCGCAAACCCTCCACGGAGGGGACGCTCATCTATCTGGACGCCGCGGGGAAGCTGGATGCCTGCGTCGAGCGGCTCCGGGGCGTCGGCGGCACGCTGCTCATGCCCAAGACCGACATCGGCGATCCGGGGTTCATCGCCGTCTTCCGGGACACGGAGGGCAACTCTGTCGCCCTCCATTCCCCCAGGAGCGCCTGAGACCGGAGCGACGGCGCCTAACCCGTCCCCATGTCACCGCCGCCGGCCCGGAGCGCGCACCGGTGGCAGCGGTCGCGCCCGGCCCGCATCCACCGGTCGCAGTCGGGACAGCGGTGGAGCTGGTGCCGGTGCGCGTTGCGGCATTGGGTGCAGATGAACACCGTTCCCGTGCTCCCGCTGCCGAGCGGCACCCGGCCTCCGCCCGACAACACCCGGGCCGGCCGCAGCCGCACCTGGTCGGCTTCCGACCTTCTGCAGCTCACGCAGCTCGGCCCGCGCTCCTCGTCGGCGCCGTGGTCGTCCGCCGAGCCGGGCATCGGTGCTGGAGGCGGGACCTGCGTCGCACAGGCGACGCAGAACGGAGAGCCCCGTGGCTTGTACCGGTGACAGAGCACGTTCCCCGCCCGCCTGGGACAGGAGTCGACCAGCGCGTCGGTCCGGAACCCGAACGCCGCCTCGAGCCGCGGCACTGCGTCGTCCGGGCCCTTGCCCACCGCCATCCAGGCGGAGAGCTGCGTCTGCCGCGCCTCGAGTACCTTCGCCGCGCGCGCCTGGGTCACTCCAGCGAGACGGAGCGCGAGCCGCAGCTTGTGTCCCTCGTCGATCGTCAAGGCGCCTCGCGCAGGGCAGGAGCGGCGCTCGCACCCGGCCCCAGCGAGAGAATGCCGCGAGGCGCTCGCCGAGAAGCGCCCAGTCGACACGAGTGTGAACCACTTGAACGAGCAGATGTCGTTCAGCCGTGCATCGCGTGCGAGCACCAGGAGTCGCCTCGGTAGGGGCGAAGCACCGCCCGGTCCGCCACCGAGAGCGCCGCCCCGGCCCATCGTTCACTCTGATGTGGCGCATCGAGCCGATCGATGCGAGACCGGGGGGTCCGCGCCACCGTCGCGGCGGGAGCTGGCCGATGACGCCCCGCCTTTCCTTGCTCTGCCTGACGCTGGTCGCCTCGACCGCGCTCGGCTCTCCGCCCCGCAGTGACCTCGAGCCGCTGCGCTGGCTCGCCGGCGAGTGGCAGGGAGATGGGCCCACCGGGCGCGTCGAGGCGTTCTGGCTCCCTCCTGGCGCCGGCACCATGGTCGGCGCGCTCCGGCGCATCCGCGAGGGACGGGTGCTCGGGTACGCGCTGGCCACGGTCGTGGAAAGCGATGGCTCGCTGGTGCTCCGCTTCAAGCGCTTCGACCCGGCGCTCGCCGGGCGCGAGTCGCAGGAGTCCCCCACGCCGCGGCGCCTGGTCACCGTCTCCGACTCGGAGGTGACGTTCGAGGGCATCCGGCTCCGGCGCTCCGGTGAGACCCTGCTCGTCGAGCTCGACCGCCCGGGCGATCGGCCGCAGGAGGTTCGCCTCACGCGCATGGTTCGGCGGAGACCCGTCGTCCCGCCCGCCGTTGCCGAAAGTCCACCGGTCGTCCAGGACACGCCTGGTGCCAACTCGCCCTCTGCCCGCGCGTCGGCCGCGTCGTGGATGGCCGGCGACTGGACCGGCCAGGGCCTGGGTGGAGTCTCCGAGGAGGCTTGGCTACTGCCGGCCGCGGGCTCGCTCGCCGGCGTCTACCGCGGCACGCGCAGCGGCCAGGTGACGTTCTACGAGCTGATGACGGTTGTGGAGTCCGCCGGCTCGCTGGTGTTCCGGCTCAAGCATTTCGCGCCCGATCTCCGCGGCTGGGAGTCGCCCGAGAGCGCCGTCGAGTTCCCGCTCGTTCGCACCGCCCGGTCGGCCCTGTACTTCGACGGCCTCACCTACCGGCGCACGGCCGAGGGCCTCGAGTCCTGGGTGGTCATCGGGCTGGGGGACGGCGGAACGAGGCGCGAGCGCTTCCTCTACACCCCGCGCACGCCCTGACGGGTGGTCAGCCCGCCGTGACCATGCCGGCGCATCTCGCCGGGCGGTGCGCAGGTGCAGTGTTCAGCTTCCATCACCGGTCGGTGGGTCCGCGCGAGGCAGCTTCCGCTGCGCGCGGCCCGGCGGACGGCGCGCGCACCCGGTGGAGGCCCACGAGCGACCCGGCGAGCCACGAGCACGCGCGCCGCGCGAGGCGCGTGGAGCCGCGCTCCTGTCGCTCCTCGCCACACTCCTCCCACCCGCCCCGGCCAGCCGCGACGGGAGGGTGCCGGCCGCCCCAGTGCGAGGGAGGTGCGGCGCATGCATGATCGGCGCACCACCCGATGGAGCAGGCGCAGAGGCGAGCGACCGAGGTGATCGAGACGCCCTGCGTGGGCTGTGGTGCCGTGCTCTCCGCGTCTCGTTGCCCGCACTGCGGCGTGGCACAGGCGCCCGGCGGCTACCCGGTCGAGCAGGTCCTCGCAGAGAGCCCACACTCCCGGGTCTACCTGGCGCGTGACCCAGCGGGGCGCCCGGTGGCACTCAAGGAGCTGCAGTTCTCGACGGTCCCCTCCATCCAGGAGCTGGACGCGTTCGAGCGCGAGGCGGAGGCGCTCCGGTCTCTGCACCATCCTGGAATCCCCGCCTTCGTGGGGGCCTTCCGCGAGGGCACCGGCGTCGGTCTTCGGCTCTATCTGGCGTCGGAGTACATCTCCGGAGAGACCCTTGCCTCCCGGATCGCACGCGCGCCGCTCGAGGCCGAGGAGGCCCGGGCCGTCGCCCGGCAACTGCTGGAGGTGCTCGCGTTCCTCCACCGGCGCATCCCGCCGGTGCTGCACCGGGACGTCAAGCCGGCCAACGTGCTGCTCCGGGCAAACGGGAGCGTCGCGCTGGTGGACTTCGGGAGCGTCCGGACGCTCTCCGCCGACCGGACCCACCGATCCACCCTGGTCGGGACCTTCGGGTACATGCCTCCCGAGCAGCTGGGCGGCACGGTGGACCGGACGTCGGACCTCTATGCGCTCGGGGCGACCTTGCTCCATGCGCTCACCGGGAAGCCGCCCGTCGAGTGGCTCGGCAAGTCGCTCGAGATTCAGGTCCCGCCAGCTCTTCCACCGCCCTTTGACCGGTTGCTGCCGGCGCTGCTGCGGGTCGATCCGGCCGAGCGCCCGCCCGACGCGGAGGCTGCCCGCGCGCTGCTCGAGGGCCGCACCCGGTCCCCGGCGCGCCGTCCGCGCCTCGTGGCGAGCGCCGCGGTGGGCGTGCTCGGAGCGGCGCTGGTGGTCGGCGCCTGGACCCTGACCACGCTCTCGCCGCGCCAGCTACCGGTGCAGCTCACCCCGTCCGCCCCTCGCCACGTCTCGAGCCCTCAGGCCTGGCTGACCCGCATGCGGCCGCGCTGCAACGCGGTGGAGGCCGTGCAGGCGGTCCTCCGTGAGCCGCCACCGCCAGGAGCCGAGGGCGCAGGCGCCGGCGCGGCGTGTCTCGCGCTGGGCGGGAAGATGGACGCGGCGCGCAAGCTCATCGTTGCGCTCCCGCCTGGCGATCGGGCCCGGGCCGCGGCGATGGTCTTCGACGCGGGCCACCCGGTCGCGGACATGGGTGACGACGTCTCGGCCGCGCCGATCATGCAGCTGGTGCTCGAGTTCTGGCCGGAGAACTTCCAGGCGCTCTACCACGCTGGAATGTCCGAGTACGCGCTGGGCCGCCCCTCGAAGGCGCGCCCGCTCCTCGAGCGCTTCCTGGAGCTGTACCACCTGGAGGACGGCTTCACCCATGCGGCGCGCCGGGCACTCCAGCGGATCCAGTACGGGCTCCCGGCGGAGGTGGCGCCTCAGCCCGAGCATTGATCGACGTGAGCCGGCGGACCCGGGCGGCCCGTCCAGCGTGCCGGACCAACCGTCCCGATCGAGGTGTCAGACACCTCGTCTAGATGGAGCCTCGGCCCTCCGGGCGAGCTCCGTCCTCGCTTCGGCTCACGTCGTGCAAGTGCCTGGTCACTTGGCCCGGAGGGCCGCCGCCAGTAACGGGACGATCGAGCGCACCTCGAGGAAGCCCCCCGCGAGCGCGCGGGCGCGAGGATGGGTGTCGGTCACGATGAGGCGGGTGAACAGACCGCTCCTCTCCAGCCGTCCCACGGCGTCACCGGGGAGCACGCCGTGCGTGGCGAGCGCGGTGATCTTGCTCGCCCCGGCCTCCCGGTAGGCCTCCGCCGCGGCGATCAGCGAGGCGCCGGTGCGGACCATGTCGTCGTAGAGCATCACCTGCTGCCCGGCCACCCGCGCGCTCACCGCGAGCACCCGCGTCCCAGCGGACTCGCGGCGCTTGAAGACGAAGCTCGCGTCCACCCGGAGGTCGTTGGCCAGCGCCTCGACGTACTTCGCGCGGCCTGCGTCGGTGCTCGCCACCACGCACCCGCCCGGCGCGTGCACCCGGATCGCCTCGACGAAGAGCGGCCGCGCGCTCACGTGGACCGGGCGCACCCCGCCCTCGAAGTAGAACGGCAGCCCGGCCGTGTGGAGGTCCACCAGCAACACCCGGATTCCACCGGAGGGCAGCGGGATGGACGACAGAAGCCGGGCCCGGGTCTTCGCGGTGACGCTCTCGCCATCCTTGCTCGGGCGCTCCTGGGTCGAGTACCCGAAGTAGGGAACGACCAGCGTCAGCGCGTGCAGCCCGCACTCCACCAGCGCGCAGGCCAGGTCGTAGAGCTCCAGCGTCCCCGAGTCCGTTCCCGTCCCGCCGACCAGGATCGCGTCGGCGTCCGCCACCGGGCTCGCCAGCCGCAGCCCTCGCTCGCCGTCGGGGAACGTCTCCCGCTCGATCTGCCCGGGCACGCCCACGCCGAGCGCGCACAGCTCGCCAGCGAGCGCGGCATCCGTCGCGGTGGAGAAGATCAGCCTCGGTCGCCCCGCGCGCTCGCCCACGCCCTAGCCGGCCCAGTCGAGGACGACCTTGCCACTCTGCCCCGAGCGCATCGCCTCGAACGCCTCGGCGTACTGGGCCGCAGGGAAGCGGTGGGTGACGACCGGAGCGACGTCGAGACCGCTCTGGAGCATGGCCACCATCTTGTACCAGGTCTCGAACATCTCCCGCCCGTACACACCCTTGAGCACCAGGCCCTTGAAGATGACCTGGTTCCAGTCGATCGAGACCTCGGAGGGGGGGATGCCGAGGATTGCCACCCGGCCGCCGTGGTTCATGACGCCCAGGAGGTCGCGGAACGCCTGCCCGTTCCCGGACATCTCCATTCCCACGTCGAACCCCTCGGTCATCCCCAGACCCCGCATCACGTCGCCCAGCGTCTGGGTGCGCACGTCCACCGCGCGGGTCGCCCCCATCTTCCGAGCCAGCTCGAGCCGGTAGGGGTTGAGGTCCGTGACCACCACGTGCCGCGCGCCGATGTGCCGGGAGATCGCCGCCGCCATGACCCCGATGGGCCCGGCGCCGGTGATGAGCACGTCCTCACCGACCAGGTCGAAGGACAGCGCGGTGTGCACCGCGTTCCCCAGGGGATCGAAGAACGAGGCGATCTCGTCCGGGATCTCCTCCGGCACCCGGAAGACGTTGAACGCCGGGAGCGAGACGTACTCGGCGAAGCACCCCGGCCGGTTGACGCCCAGCCCCAGTGTGTTGCGGCAGAGGTGGCGCTTCCCGGCGCGGCAGTTCCGGCAGTGGCCGCAAGTGATGTGCCCTTCCCCGCTCACCCGGTCCCCGACCTGGAAGCCCGTCACCTCGGCGCCGAGCCTGGCGATCTCGCCCATGAACTCGTGCCCGATGACCAGGGGGACCTTGATGGTCTTCTGCGACCAGGCGTCCCAGTTCCAGATGTGGATGTCGGTCCCGCAGATGCTCGCCTTGCGGACCTTGATCAGCACGTCGTTGGGGCCGATCTCCGGCACCGGCACGTCCTGCATCCAGATGCCGGGCTCGGCCTTGGCCTTCACCAGCGCTCTCACCGGATCACCCCCAGGGCACGGCCCACCTTGGCGAAGGCGGCGATGGCCCGGTCGAGCTGCTCGCGGGTGTGCGCTGCCGACATCTGGGTGCGGATGCGCGCCTGCCCCTGCGGCACCACCGGGTAGCTGAAGCCGACGACGTACACCCCCTCGGCCAACATCTGGTCGGCGAACGTGGAGGCGAGCTTCGCGTCCCCGAGCATCACCGGGATGATCGGATGGTTCGCGCCGGCGAGCTTGAAGCCGAGCTTGGTCATCTCGGTCCGGAAGTGCTCGGCGTTGGCCCGGAGCTGCCTTCGAAGCTCGTCCCCGCCCTCGAGGAGGTCGAGCACGGTGAGCGTCGCCGCGCAGATGGCGGGCATCAGCGAGTTGGAGAAGAGGTACGGCCGGCTCCGCTGCCGCAACCAGGCGACGATCTCCTTCCGGGCCGAGGTGTAGCCCCCCGACGCGCCGCCGAGCGCCTTTCCCAGGGTGCCGGTGATGATGTCCACCCGCCCCATCACGTCGCAGGCCTCGGGTGTGCCCTTGCCCCCGGTCCCCACGAACCCGACCGCGTGCGAGTCGTCCACCATCACCAGGGCGCGGTGCCGGTCGGCGAGGTCGCAGATGGCGGGAAGGTTGGCGATGATCCCGTCCATCGAGAACACGCCGTCGGTGGCGATGAGCCGGTACCGGGCGCCGGCGGACTCCTTCAGCCGGGTCTCGAGCTCGCCCATGTCGTTGTTCGCGTACCGGAGCCGTATCGCCTTGCACAGCCGGATGCCGTCGATGATCGACGCGTGGTTCAGCGCGTCGGTGATGACCGCATCCTCCTCGCCGAGCAGGGTCTCGAAGAGGCCCCCGTTGGCGTCGAAGCAGCTCGAGTAGAGGATGGTGTCCTCGGTTCCGAGGAAGTGGCTCAGCCGGGCCTCGAGCGTCTTGTGGAGGTCCTGGGTGCCGCAGATGAAGCGGACACTGGCCATGCCGAAACCGTATTTCTCGAGCGCACTGCGAGCGGCCTCGACCACCTTGGGGTGATCGGCGAGGCCGAGGTAGTTGTTGGCGCAGAAGTTCAGGACCTCGCGCCCGCCCTCGACGCGGATCGCCGCGTTCTGGGGGGAGACGAGAATGCGTTCGTTCTTGTAGAGGCCCTGCTCGCGGAGCCCGCGCGTCCGGGCGGCCAGGTCGGTGAGGAAGTTCGCGTCCACGGTGCCGCTCTCTACACGGTTGGACCCGGCCCGGCCACCGCCGTCCAGTGGCAACTGGCGCGCAGCGTCACCGGCGTCTCCCGCGGAACGCTGGCGATCTCCGCCGCCCGCATGCAACCTCCGCCCGGGAGGAGTGCCATGGACACCACCCGCAGGACGCTCTTGAGGAACGCCGGCGTCGCCGCCGCCGGCTCGATGATTTTCCAGTCCGCGACCCAGGGCGCGGACGCGCCCGCGCCGGCGACACCGGGAACGGAGGCCACCGGGCTCCGCTCGCAGGCCTACTGCATGCTCCGGAGCCCCCAGGGCGACTCCCTGGGAGTCCGCCGCGAGAATCGCATCGTCGACGTGGTGAAGGCGGGCAAGGCGCTCCGGGTGGCGGTGCCCACCAGCACCGACGAGCTCCTGGAGGGGAAGGCCACGGCCGGGCTCCAGAAGGTCCTCGGCGCCTCAGCCCCGGCGTTGAAGAGCGCCCTCCGACCCATCGAGGAGGTGCGCTTCGGCCCCTGCATCACCCGGCCGCAGAAGATCCTCATGCTCGGCTTCAACTACCGCCGGCATGCGCAGGAGACCGGGACTCCCATCCCCAAGGCCCCGGTGCTCTTCAACAAGTACAACAACGCGCTCTCCGCCCACGAGGGCGTGATCCGCTTGCCGACCAAGGTGGCGCGGAAGTTCGACTACGAGGTCGAGCTGCAGGTCGTCATCGGGAAGACCGCCCGGGACGTCTCGGAGGCGGACGCACTCGGTCACGTCTTCGGCTACGCCACCGGAAACGACTTCTCGGCCCGGGACCTCCAGTACCGTGACGGGAAGGGCTCGCAGTTCATGATCGGCAAGACCGGTGATGGCTTTCTTCCCATTGGCCCGTGGCTGGTCGGTGCGGACCTGGTGGGCGATCCACAGACCCTGAAGGTCGAGACGCGGGTGAACGGCGAGGTGCGCCAGTCCTCGAACACCAACGACATGATCTTCACCTGTGCGCAGATCATCGCCTATGCCTCGTCCCTGTTCACCCTGGTTCCCGGAGACGTCATCTCCACCGGGACACCGGAGGGGGTCATCCTGGGAAAGCCGGAGGCGCAGCAGGTCTGGCTCAAGGCGGGTGACCGAATCGAGTGCAGCGTCGAGAAGTGCGGCGAGCTGCGGTTCGAGCTGGCCTGAGCGAGGGGCCGGTGGGACGATGACCCTCGCGGAGGGCGGGGGCTGGTGCAGCCCGTCCAGGAAGGGGAGGACGGCCATGAAGGAGCGCATCGTCGAGCTGGAGCTGCGATTCACCGAGCAACAGCGCCTGCTCCAGGAGCTCAGCGACGTGGTGTACGCCCAGGGCCAGAGCCTCGAGCGGCTGGAGCACGAGCTGGCCGCGATGGGCCAGAAGCTCGCGGCGATGGAGCCGGGTCTGGTGGACGCGACCGTCGCCGAGCCGCCGCCGCACTTCTAGGCGGCGGGAGGCCGGCCGAGCCCTCCCATCCGGAGCGCTACCCGGCCCGGGTGTTGACCTGGATCTCGTTCTGTAGCGTCTGGTGCACGGGGCAGCGCTCGGCGATCTCCATCAGCTTCGCCCGCTGCTCGTCGGTGAGCGTCCCTTCGAGGAACACCACCCGGTCCACCACGTCCATCCTCGCCGGCTTGTGGTCGCAGTCGGCGCAGTCCTTTGCATGCACCTTCCGGTGCTGGAGCGTCACCCGCGCACGCTCCAGCGGCCACTTCCGCTTGTCGGCGTAGAGACGGAGCGTCATCGCGGTGCACGCGCCGAGGCCCGCGAGCAGCATCTCGTACGGAGATGGGCCGGCGTCGGTGCCGCCCACGGGAAGCGGCTCGTCCACGACGAGGTGGTGGCCACCCACCTCGATCTCGGTGCGAAACCCTTCGGCGGGTCCCGACACCACCACGCTCCGCGGCTCCTGACTCGGCAGCTCTCTCATGCCTAACCTCCTCCCGGGCTCAGGACCGCGAGACCACCCGCGGAACCGCCTGCGCCGCCTCGGTCCGCGCCTCGTCGAACAGCGGCTTCAGCTCGATGTCGGTGAGCGTCTCCTTCTCCAGGAGGAGCCTCGCGGCCTTCTCCAGGGTCAGCCGGCGCTGGGCGAGCAGGGTCCGGCACCGCTCGGAGGCGTTCTGGACGATCTCCCGGACGGCGAGGTCGATCTCCCGCGCCGTCTCCTCGCTGAAGGTGCGGCGGCTCATCGCATGAGGACCGATGTAGCTCTGACTGTCATCGTCGCCGTAGGTCACGGGGCCCAGTCCGGGCACCATCGCGTAGCGGGTGGCCATGCTCCGGGCGATGTCGGTGGCCTTCGCCAGGTCGTCCGCGGCGCCGGTCGAGGTGTGGTCGAAGACCAGACCCTCCGCCGACCGGCCGCCCAGCAACACCACCAGCTTCCCCTCCAGCTCCTCGCGGGTCATGAGGTAGCGGTCCTCGGTGGGCCGCTGGAGCGTGTAGCCAAGCGCCCCGATGCCCCGGGGGATGATGCTGACCTTGTGCACCGGGTCCACGCCGGTGGTCGCCGCCGCAGAGAGCGCGTGGCCCATCTCGTGGAAGGCCACGATCTCCCGCTCGCGCGGGTTGAGGAGCCGGTTCTTCTTCTCCAGGCCGGCCACGATCCGCTCGATGGCCGCGTCGAAGTCCTGCCGCTCCACTGCGTCGGCCTTTCGCCGGGTGGCGGAGAGCGCCGCCTCGTTGACCAGGTTGGCCAGGTCGGCGCCGGTGAAGCCCGGGGTGAGGGCGGCGATCTGGTCGGGGTCCACCGTGGGCCCGATCTTCACCTTCGCCATGTGGACCTTGAGGATGGCCACGCGGCCCATCCGGTCCGGGCGGTCCACCAGCACCTGACGGTCGAACCGCCCGGCCCGGAGCAGCGCCGGGTCGAGGATCTCTGGCCGGTTGGTCGCGCCGATCAGCACGATGCCCGCGCTCTGGTCGAACCCGTCCAGCTCGACCAGGAGCTGGTTGAGCGTCTGCTCCTTCTCGTCGTGCCCGCCGACCAGCCCGGACGCCCCCCGGGCCCGGCCCAGGGCGTCCAGCTCGTCGATGAAGATGATGCACGGCGCCTTGGCGCGCGCCTGCTCGAACAGGTCCCGGACCCGTGCGGCGCCCACGCCGACGAACATCTCCACGAACTCGCTGCCGCTGATGGAGAAGAACGGGACGCCGGCCTCACCGGCCACCGCGCGGGCGAGCAAGGTCTTCCCGGTCCCCGGCGGGCCGACCAGCAGCACGCCCTTCGGCATGCGCCCTCCCAGGCGCGAGTACTCCTCGGGGTTCTTCAGGAACTCGACCACCTCGGCCAGCTCGGCCTTGGCCTCGTCCACGCCAGCCACGTCCGAGAACCGGGTCCTGACGTCGGTCTCGACGAAGACCTTGGCCTTGCTCTTCCCGATGGCCAGGAGCCCGCCGCCTCCGGCGCCCATCCGGCTGGCCATCCGCCGCATGAAGAGCAGGTAGATGCCGAAGAAGAGCACGGTGGGCACCACCCACCCCAGCAGCGCGGCCATCCAAGGGTTCTCGACCTCGCCAGCGAACTTCACGTTCGCCTTCTCCAGGGACTGGGCGATGTCCTTGTCGACGCGGAGGGTCCGAAAGTGCGTCTTTCCGTTCTGGATGGGCTCCTTCAGGGTGCCGCTCAGCTGGTTCTCACCGACGCTGACCTCGGCGACCTTCCCCTGTTCCAGCAGCTGCTGGAACTCGCTGTAGGGGATGACCGCCACCGTCTGGCTGGTCCGCACCCAGTTCTGGATGGCGAGCACCGCCATCACCGCGATCAGCGCGTAGCCGATGTTGAACCGCGTCTTGTTCACGACGTCGCCGTCCTTTCCTCGAACGTCCGCCGCCGCCCGTCCACCACCAGGGACGAGAGAATCGAGCCGGTGATCAACGACGCGACCACCGCCAGCGACACGCCCACCGGGACCTTGAAGATGTCCACGATGGTCATCTTCACCCCGACGAAGACCAGCACCAGGGCCAGTCCCAGCTTCAGATAACGGAACTTCTGCACGACGCCAGCCAGCAGGAAGTAGAGGGACCTTAGTCCCAGGATGGCGAAGATGTTGGAGGTGAAGACGATGAACGGCTCCCGGCTGACGGCCAGGACCGCCGGAATGGAATCCACCGCGAAGATGAGGTCGGTGAGCTCCACCGCCAGCAGCCCGAGGAACAGCGGGGTGACCATGCGTCTTCCGGCAACCCGGGTAAAGAAGTGCTCGGTGTCCTGGCCGGGGGCGACCGGCAGCACCTTCCGGGCAAGGCGGAGGAGCGGGTTCCTTTCCGGGTGCCCCTGCTCCCCCTTGTGGAACATCATCCTCGCCCCGGTGATGACCAGGAACACGCCGAGGACGTAGACGGTCCAGTGGAAGCGCGCGATCAGCGCGGTGCCGGCGAGGATGAACACCGCCCGCATCGCCAGCGCGCCGAGGATGCCCCAGAAGAGCACCCGGTGCTGCTGGTGCGACGGCACACCGAACGCGCCGAGGACGATGACCATCACGAAGATGTTGTCGACGCTGAGCGCCTTCTCGATGAGATACCCGGTGGTGAACTCGAGCCCGCGCTCCGCGCCGTAGAGGTGGAAGACGCCCAGCGCGAAGACTCCGGCGAGGACGATCCACAGCGAGCTCCAGGCGGCCGCCTCGCGCAGCGACACCGGGTGCGCCTTCCGGTGGAAGACCCCCAGGTCCAGGGCGAGCATCACCCCCACGAAGGCGAGGAAGCCCAGCCACAGCGGCCAGCTTCCCAGCGAGACGACGGACAGCAGCATCGGACAGGCTCCTCGGGGCGGCCGGCGGCGGCCGCGCGCCTACCCGATGTGCGCCAGCGGGACCATTCGGGCAACCAGATAATTCTGGTCTAATTCATAGGTCTAACCGATGTATGTCCGGGACGCCGTGTCCGCTCCCTCTGCCGCCGGGCGATGAGCCTCCGGAGCGAGGTCCGCATGCCATGACGCCGCATGAAGCGCTCCAGACGGACCAGGCCCCCCCCCCGCGCCAGCCACCTCGCGGCTGAGCACCAGGAGCCCCATCCCGCCCACCAGCCACCCCGGGCCGGGCAGGGGAATCAGGATGATGCCGGCCACCACGAGCCCCCAGCCGCCGAGGAGGTTGGCCAGGCGCCGCAGCCGGGGACCTCGCCTGTCACCCGCCGGAGTCGAGGGTCGCGTCACGGGCAGCAATCCATCCTTCTTCCCGATAGGAGGCGGCGATGGACTGGCTCAATTACCACCACCTCCTCTACTTCTGGACCGTGGTCCGCGAGGGTGGCATCTCCAAGGCGAGCAAGGCGCTCCGGCTTGCGCAGCCCACGGTCAGCGGGCAGATCAAGGCGCTGGAGAACGCCTTCGGCGAGAAGCTGCTCGAGCGCCAGGGCCGCTCGATGGTGGTGACCGACGTGGGGCACGTGGTGTTCCGCTACGCCGACGAGATCTTCAGCCTCGGGCGGGAGCTGCAGGACACGCTTCGGGGTCGCCCGGTGGCCCGCTCGCGGCGGCTGGTGGTCGGGGTGTCCGACTCGGTGGAGAAGCGCGTGGCGCACCGGCTGCTGGCCCCGGCGCTCGAGTCGGAGGCACCGGTGCAGCTCGTCGTCCACGAAGCGCGGCCGGAGCGGCTGGTCGCCGAGCTCGCCGCCCACAGCCTAGATCTCGTCCTCTCCGATTCCCCCGCGCCCTCGCCGGTCCGGGCCTATAGCCACCTCCTCGGCGAGTGTGGAGTGGCGCTGTTCGCCCGCCCGGCGCTGGCGAGGAAGCTCGCCCCCGGGTTCCCGAGGTCGATGGACGGCGCCCCGCTGCTCACCGCGGCGGACGGCGCGGCGCTGCAACGCTCGCTGGCCCACTGGTTCGAGACCCGGGGCATCCGCCCGCGGGTCGTCGGCGAGTTCCAGGACAGCGCGCTCATCGAGTCGTTCGGCGAGGCCGGCGCCGGCGTCTTCCCCGCGCCCGAGGCGGTGGAGGCCGAGGTTCGCAGGGCGTTCGGTGTCGAGCGCGTGGGCACGCTCGAGGGGGTGCGCGAGCGCTACTGGGCGCTCACCGTGGAGCGGAAGCTCAAGCATCCGGCGGTGGTGGCCATCACCGAGGCGGCGCGCTCCGAGCTGTTCGGGCGCCCGCCGCCCCGGACCGCCTGAGCAGGGTCAGCCGTCTCGCGCCGGTGCGAGGCAGCTCGTCCTGACCGGTTTGGCAGCGCGGGCTGGCCGTCCGACGCTATCGGCGGGAACGCGCGCCGAGCACGTCCGCCATGAGCAGCCCGAAGACGATGGCCGCGGCGGTGAGGATCATCTCGAACCCCGTCTCGATGCTGGTCGCGACGTCGCGGTCCACGAGGTCCAGGAGGCTCCGGTATCCGATGCTCCCCGGCACCAGGACCAGCACGCCGGGGATGGTCACCAGCCACACCGGGCGGCTGCGCAGCCGGGCGTTGAGGTGCGCGACGAGCCCGATCACCATCGCCCCGACGAAGGCAGCCAGCGCCGGGCCCACCGAGCGTGAGACCGCGTGGCTGACCGCCGCGGCGAGCAACGCCGAGCCGACCACGGTGGGTGCCTCTCGCCGCGGCGCCCGGAGCACCACCACCGCCGCGAGCCCCATGGCGGCGGCGCCGAGGAGGAAGAGCCCCGGGGGCAGCTCGACGGGTGGTACCCGCGCTGGTCCGAAGGCACGGGCTCCGAGCGCCCCTCCCAGCACTGCGCCGATGACCAGCGCGAGGAAGCTCACCGCCGCCGCCCCCAGGCCGGCCAGCCCGGAGAGGAGATTCCGGGTCTGTAGCTCGCGCACGCCCTGGGTGAGGGTGAAGCCGGGGAGGAGGATCACCACCGCCCCCAGCGTCGCCACCCGCGGATCGAGTGGCCAGATGCGCGCCGATGCCGCCTGGCTGACGAAGCCGGCGAGAAGCGCCGAGACCAGCTCGGCGGCGAGGTCCAGCTCGCGGATCCGGGTACGGACGAGGGCGATCGCGCCCACCCCCAGCCCCGCGACCGCGGCGGTGATCGCCTCGGGGGCGTCCTCTCCGAACAGGAGCACCGCCCCCGCCGCGGCGAGGCAGTAGGCGAAGAGGATCATCGGGCCGCCGTAGGGAGGCAGAGAACGGCCGATGGCGTCGATGCGCACGCTCGCCTCGCGCGGACCGATGCGGCCGGCCTTCACCTCCCGCGCCACCGCGTCCAGCCGGACGATGCGGTCCAGGTCCACGGGCATCGGCGCGACCCGGAGGAGCACCAGGCGCTGCTGGCCGGGAATGCCGATGGCCAGCTGGAGCTGGGTGGGAAGGCTCGACACCTGTGCGTCGGCCATGCCGAGCTGCGCGGCGAGCTCGCTCACCAGCCGCTCGGTGTCCTCGGCGCCGTAGCCGCAGGCCTGCGCCCCGCGCGCGGCGGAGAGGAGGAGCGCGAGGGCCGAGTCGGCGTCCTCGGCGACCGGCGTCGAGGCCTGCACCGGGCTAGCCCCCGCGGGTGTGCATCTCGAGCCGAGGGTCCTGCCGGAGCTCGGGGGCGGCAGCGAGCGCGCCCCGCTGCTCGAGCGCCAGGCGCTCCTCGGCCCCGCGGTCCGTCCGGGCACGCCAGCCCACCCGGAGGAGCGAGGCGATCTCGGCGTCCCTCGCCCCGCTCCGGAGCGCTGCGCGGAGGTTCGCACCCGAGCGGGCGTACAGACAGGTGTACCAGGTGCCGTCGGCGGTGAGCCGGCTCCGGTCGCAGGCGCGGCAGAACGGGGTGGTGGTCGAGGCGATGATGCCGAACACAGTGCCGTCGCCGAGCCGGAAGCGCTCTGCCGGATCCGAGCCCTGCGCTCCCACCGCCTCGACCGGCCCGTGCGCAGCGGCGACCAGCGCGAGGATCTCGGCCCGGGACACCACCTGCTCGCGGGTCCACCGGGTCGCGCCGCCCACGTCCATGTACTCGATGAAGCGGACCTCCGCGCCGATGCTCCGGGCGAAGGCGAGGAGGTCCAGCAGCTCGTCGTCGTTCGTCCCGCGCACCACCACCGTGTCGAGCTTGAGCGGGAAGCCCTCGTCCCGGGCCGCCTCGATGCCGGCGAGCACGCGGGGGTGCAGGTCGGCCCGGGTGAGCGCCTGGAAGCGCTCGGGCCGCAGGGTGTCCAGGCTGACCGTCAGCCGCTGCAGGCCCGCCTCGCGGAGCTCGCGCGCGCGCTCGGCCAGCAGCACGCCGTTGGTGGTCATCGCCAGGTCACGGAGCACGGGGCGGGCGGCGAGCTCGCGGACCAGCGTGGTGATCTCCGAGCGGAGCAGCGGCTCGCCCCCGGTCAGCCGGACCTTGTCCACCCCGAGCGTGCAGAAGATGCCGGTGAGTCGGTCCAGCTCCTCGAAGGTGAGGAGCTCCTTCTTCGGAAGCCAGACGTAGTCCGGCTCGGGCATGCAGTACGAGCACCGGAGGTTGCACCGGTCGGTGACGCTCAGCCTGAGGCTCCTGAGCGGGCGCCCCAGCGCGTCGCGGAGCGGTTCGGTCGATGTTGGCGGGCCGGCAGCAGGCACGGGAGCAGCGTCAGGCATAAGCCAGGAGCGCCGGCCGCGCCAGGGTAGGCTGGCGGGCACCGTGCCCGACCGTCCCCCCCGTCTTCGGCTCCGCGACGCCTACCACCTCTTGCTCTCCGCTCCCTGGTGGGCGGATCCGCATCGTTCTCGCCGCTTCCACGACGTCGAGCCGGACGGAGCTCAGTAGGCGACCAGCGCCGGGGACATCTCCACCGGCGCACCCCGGTCGTGTGCGGCGGCAATGTCCTCATGCAGGGTCCGCCCGCCGCCGGAGAGGGGGCTGGAGAAGACCACGGCCCGGTACTCGCCCGGCCCGCCAACCGGCAACGCGAGCGTGCCACCCTGCTCGGTACGGGTACACCCCGGAGAGCCCGGACAGCGCTCCACCACGCCGAGCGCGTTGCGGTACACCCTCAGCTCTGCCCCCTCGAACGTGAGACGCCACAGCCCGTGAAGGGGGGCGCTCCCGTCCGGCCGGAGCGTGCCGTCCAGCGCCGCGCTGACCCACACCGGCCCGGGCGTGTCCGGGGCACGCCGTCCGGCGACCAGCGCTCCGCCGACACCGAGCGCGGCGGCGAGCGTCAGCGCCCCAAGGCGCCGGTTGCGCCGGCTGCGCTGGATGCGGACCCAGACGCCGCTCTCCCAGCCGGGGGTGGGCGTGTCGCACCGGTGCTCGGGCGGGGAGTGTCCGGAGAGGTTGCTCACTGCTCCCGGCGAGGCGACGGCGCCTCCCGTCCGACCACCCCCGGCGTCACGGTGTGGTGTCCGGCACATGACCGTCGTCTGACGGGTGGCCCGGGACGTCGCCGGCTCCAATCGGCGGCCGTTCCGGAGGGCGCGCGCAGCCCCGCGACTCTGCGCAGCGCTCGGGGGGCGACCGGCCGCCCCAGAGATCTCGGGCGGCCGGTCGCGCCATTTTTTCGCTGCACGGCGCCGCCGGGGCGGACATTGTGTCTCCGTCATGGAACAGCGACCGCTCGGGAAGTCGGGGTTGAAGGTCTCGCGCATGGGCCTCGGCTGCATGGGCATGTCCGAGTTCTACGGTCCGGCGGACGAGGCCGAGTCCCGCGCCACGCTGGAGATGGCGGTGGACCGGGGCGTCACCTTCCTCGACACCGCGGACATGTACGGCGCAGGAAAGAACGAGGAGCTGCTCTCGGACATCCTCGGGCGGCGGCGGAGGGAAATCGTCCTCGCCACCAAGTTCGGCATCGTCCGGGACCCGTCTACGCCGAACGACCCCATGCGCCGGAAGATCAACGGCAAGCCGGACTATGTCCGGAGCGCGTGCGAGGCGAGCCTGCGCCGGCTGAAGATCGACGTCATCGACCTCTACTACCAGCACCGGGTGGACCCCTCGACGCCCATCGAGGAGACGGTGGGGGCGATGGCCCAGCTGGTGAAGGAGGGGAAGGTCCGGGCGCTCGGGCTCTCCGAGGCGCCGGCGGACGTCCTCCGGCGTGCGGCCGCGGTGCATCCCATCGCCGCGCTCCAGAGCGAGTACTCGCTGTGGACCCGCGACCCCGAGGACGGGCCTCTCCCGGCCTGCCGCGAGCTCGGCATCACGCTGGTGGCGTACAGCCCGCTGGGCCGCGGCTTCCTCACCGGGCAGATCCGCACTCCGGCCGACTTCGCCGAGGACGACTTCCGGAGGAACAACCCGCGCTTCCAGGGCGAGAACTTCCAGAGGAACCTGTCGCTGGTGGAGAAGGTGGGGGCGCTGGCGAGGCAGAAGGGGTGCACGCCCGGACAGCTGGCGCTGGCGTGGGTCATGGCCCAGGGCGATGACGTGGTGCCGATTCCCGGAACCAAGCGGCGCAGGTACCTCGAGGAGAACCTCGGTGCCCTGGACCTCCGGCTCACCCGCGAGGACCTGGCCGGCATCGAGGCGGTCTTCCCCAGGGGCGCGGTCTCCGGCGCGCGGTATGCGGCGGGGACGGTGGGGACCCAGGCCCAGCCCCGGTCCAGCTGAGGGGTCTGCAACAGTCTGTCTTGACCGCGGCGGCCCGGGTGGCATCGAGTGGCGTGGCTCGATTGTCGAGGAGGCCGCCATGCTCGCCGATGCTCCGATGACCACGATTCTCCCGGTAGTGGACCTGGCCCGTGCTCGCGCGTTCTACGAGCAGAAGCTGGGGCTCAGCCGCGGAAGGGCCAAGCCCGACGGGAAGTACGAGTACCCGGTGGGAAACGGCGCGCTGGCGCTCTTCCAGCGCGGTGCGCCGACGAAGGCCGACCACACCGCGGTGAGCTTCGCCGTGCGTGACATCAACGCGGCCATCCGCCAGCTCGAGTCGCGGGGGGTGGTCTTCCACGACTACGACCTGCCCGGGCTGAAGACGGTGCAGCACGTGTGCGTGCTCGGCTCGGAGAAGGCGGCGTGGTTCAGCGACCCCGAGGGCAACATCCTCTGCCTCCACGAGGACCTGGCCTAGGGTGTCCGATTCCTGGGTCCTGACCGAGGCTCCGCCCCCGGGGGTTCGTGAGGCCTACGGGCCCGCCCCCTCGCAGCAGGTGTGGGTCCGCCGCCCCCCGGGCACCGAGCGGCTGCGGACGCTGGTGATGATCCACGGGGGATTCTGGCGCGCGGCATACGACGCGGCGCACGTGGGCCACCTCTGCGCCGACCTGTCGCAGCGCGGCTGGGCGACGGTGGCGCTCGAGTACCGGCGCATCGGCGAGGAGGGCGGGGCCTGGCCGGGGACGCTGAACGACGTGTGCGCGGCCCTCGACGCGCTGCCCCGGCTCGCCGCGAAGCACGGCCTCGACCTCGCGCGGTCGGCGTGGATGGGTCACTCGGCCGGCGGGCACCTCGCGCTGTGGGCGGTGACCCGGTCGTCGGCGCCGGGTGCGTTGAGGCGTCCGTCGTGGCGCCCACGCCGCGTCGTGGGGCTGGCCCCGGTCTCGGATCTGCTCGAGGCCGACAAGCTCGAGCTGAGCCGGCACGTGACACTGGAGCTGCTCGGAGGGTCCGCCCGGGAGCAGCCCGGGCGATACGCCGACGGCTCACCCGCGGAGCACCTTCCGCTGGGCGTTCCGACGGTGGTCATTCACGGGACGAAGGACAACGTGGTCCCGCTGGCGATGAACCGGAGCTTCGTGGACCGGGCGCGGAAGGCGGGGGACGACATCCGGCTGGTGATGCCCGAGGACGCCGACCACTTCGACGTCATCGACCCGAAATCGAAGGCGTGGGCGCAGGTCATCGCCGCGCTCGGGGCGCCGTGAGCCGATGCGGCCGACCGACATTCCTTGGGGTGACGGACCGGCCGCCGTCGAGCGGACCGAGCGGCGTGGCGGCGCCGGTCTCGCGTCTCACTGTCACAGTCCCCGGATGAAGCCGCCGTCCACGGCGATGGCCTGCCCGGTCACGTAGCCGGCCTGCTCCGAGGCCAGGAAGGCCGCCATCGCGCCCAGCTCCTCGGGCCGCCCGAGCCTCCGCGCCGGGATGTGCTCGGCCAGCGTCTCCTCCGGGATGCCCAGCTCGGCGATGCGCTCGGTGGCCGTGTAACCCGGCAGCAGCGCGTTCACCGTCACGCCCTCCTCTGCAACCTCAGGGGCGAGCGACTTCACCAGTCCGAGGAGCCCGGCGCGCAGGGCGTTGGCGATGGTGAGCCCGGGGACCGGCTCCTTCGCCGTCATCCCGGTGATCAGGAGGATGCGCCCCCACCGCCGCTCCCGCATTCCGGGCAGTGCCGCGCGCACGGCCTCCACCGCGCTCATCCACAGCGACTGGAAGCCCACCTGCCACATCTCCCCGGTCACGTCGGCGAACCGCCCCGTCGGCGGCCCACCGGTGTTGGTCACCAGGATGTCCAGGCCGCCGAGCCGCTGCGTCGCCGTCTCGACCAGCGTGGTCGCCGCGCCGGGGACGGTGAGGTCGCAGGGCAGACCCACCTGAGCGCCCAGCTCGCGCGCCGCGGCCTCGACCCGCGCCCTGTTCCGCGCGCAGAGGGCGACGCGCGCGCCCTCGGACACCAGCGCCGCCGCCACCGCCCGCCCGAGGCCCGCCGAGCCCCCGAGCACCAGCGCCCGCCGGTCACGCAGTCCCAGGTTCATCAGAGCCTCTCGCGCAGGAAGGGGGTGAGGCGGGCGGCGACGAGCGCGCGGGCTCGCCCGAGGTCGACCTCGGCCGCCGAGCCCACGCCCTGGGCCAGCTGGGACACGATGCCCGCGGCGATGCGCCCGGCGTCGTAGGCCACCCGGTAGGGGGCGCGGCTGAACGTCACCAGCGCGTAGCGCGAGACGAACTCGCCGGGCAACTCGGCCAGGAGGCGCTTCTCGATGGCCTTCTCCAGGAGGAAGCGCGGGTCGGCGGTGCTGGCACGCATCTCGACGAAGTTCTCCACCGCCATGTCGGCGATGGCGTCGGTGTTGGGCTTCCGTCGCTGCTCGAACCGGGCGAAGACCTCGGCCCGAGGCGCGCCCTCGGCCTCCAGCCCGTCCAGCACCACGCAGTCCTCGAAGCCGCAGTTCATGCCCTGGCCGAAGAAGGGGACGATCGCGTGGGCCGCGTCGCCGAGCAGCAGGGCCCCGTCGCCAGCGTGCCACGCCGAACACTTCACCGTGACCATGGAGCCGGTCGGATTGTCTCCGAACTGCGATTCCAGATCCGGGAGCAGCGGCTCGACGTCCCCGAAGTGCTCCCGAAAGAACGCCCGCACCGCCCCGGGCGGCTCGAGCGTGGCGAAGCTGGGTGAACCCTCGAAGGCGAGGAACAGGGTGCAGGTGAAGCTCCCGTCCTCGTTGGGGAGCGCGATGAGCATGAAGTCACCGCGCGGCCAGATGTGCAGCGCGTTCCGCTCCAGCCGCCATCCCCCGTCCGCCGCCGCGGGCAGGGTCAGCTCCTTGTAGCCGTGGGCGAGCAGCATCTCCTTCGAGGTGCCCCCCCGTGCCTCCACCACCGCGCGCCGGACCGCCGAGCCGGCGCCGTCGGTGCCGTACACCACCGCGCCCTCGACCCGCTCGGTGTGCCCACCGTCCACCTCCACCGTGAGCTCGCGGCGCTCGGGGTCCAGCCCCAGCACCCGCCGCCGGAACGACAGCCGAACCCGCCCGGTCCGCTCCGCGGCGTCGAGCAGCATCCGGTTGAGGAACCCGCGGGAGATGGAGTGGATGCACTGGCTGTCGTCCTTCCCGTACGCCTGGAAGGCGAGGCCGCCGTCCCGGCCGTGGATCATCCGCCCGGGCATGGGAATGGCGTGGGCGAGCGCCTCCTGCTCGAGGCCGACCTGGGCGAGCGCGTGGAGCCCGCGCACGCTGATCGCCAGATTGATGCTGCGGCCCGCGGAGAGCTGCTCGCGCCGCATGTCCGGCCGGCGCTCGAAGAGCTCCACCGCCTTCCCCCGCCGGGCGAGGAAGAGCGCCAGGAGCGAGCCGACCAGGCCCGCGCCGGCGAGCACCGTCCGCTCACCCCCCCTGGACATGGCCCTGGAGCACCCCGGCGAAGCGCACCACGTCGGCGAAGCGTGTGTAGAACGGCGCCGGCGCGGCGCGGAGAATGTCGGGGGCCCGGAAGTCGCAGACGACTCCCGCCGCGGCCAGCTGCTGCACCAGCCCCCGCGGGTCGTGGCGGATGCGCAGGGACAGCTGTGCCCCGCGCTGCGCCGGGTCGGCGGGGGTGATGACCTCCACCCCGGGCATCCCGCGCACCAGCTGGTCCATGAGGGCGGTGAGCCGCTCGGACTTCCGGCGGAGCGCGGTCATGCCCACAGCATCGAACAGCTCCATCGACGCCCGGAGCGCCGCCATCTGGAGGATGGGCGGATTCGACAGCTGCCAGCCCTCGGCGCCCGGCATCCCCTGGAACCGCGGCCCCATCTCGAACCGGGTGGCCTCGTCATTCCCCCACCAGCCCTCGAAGCGCGGCAGCCCCTTGCCTTCGCGGTGCCGCGCGTGGACGAACACCCCGCCAAGCGCGCCGGGTCCGCCGTTCAGGTACTTGTACGAGCACCACACCGCGAAGTCCGGTCCGTCGTCGTGGAGGTGGAAGACGAGGTTGCCGGCCCCGTGCGCGAGGTCGAAGCCCACCGCCGCCCCCACCGCGTGCCCGGCGCGGGTGACCGCCCCCACGTCGAAGGCCTGGCCGGTGAGGTAGTTCACGTTGCCGATCAGCACCAGCGCGAGCCGCTCGCCCTCCCGGGCGATGGCCTCGAGCACCTCCTCTGGCCGGAGCACATCCTCACCCGGGCGCGGCGCGAGTGGCACCAGCGCCTCGGCCGGGTCGTATCCGTGGAAACGCACCTGGCTCGCGAGCGCGTAAAGGTCCGAGGGGAAGGCACTGCCTTCGTAGAGGATGCGGTGGCGCCCGGCGGTGGGCCGGTAGAACGACACCATCAGGAGATGAAGGTTGACGGTGAGGGTGTTCATCACCACCACCTCCTCCGTCAGGGCGCCGACCAGCCGCGCGGTGGGCGCGGTGAGGAGGCGGTGGTACGGGAGCCACGGCCAGTCCCCCTGCACGTGGCCCTCGACCCCGCGGCGTGCCCAGTCGTCCAGGACCTCCTCCACCCGCGCCCGCGCCGTGCGGGGCTGGAGCCCGAGCGAGTTCCCGGTGAGGTACACCAGCGGCGCCCCGTCCGGCCCGCCCGGGAAGAGAAATGCCTCGCGCATCGGCCCCAGCGCGTCGCGCGCGTCGTGGTCCTCGGCGAGTCGCCTGCCCTCCTCGATGCTCAGCATGACCGCCCCAGCCAGCCGAGCGCGTTCTCCCCCAGGAGCCGCGCCCGGGACGCGGCGAGGTCCGGGACGGAGCGGATCAGCGCCCCCGGCTCGGCCTCGCCGAGGGGGAAGGGGTAGTCGCTCCCCAGCATCACCCGCTCCTCTCCGAACAGCTTCACGATGAGCCGGAGCATGTCCGCATCGTGCACCAGGCTGTCCACCCAGAAGCGCCCCAGGTAGGCCCGGGGTGGCACCGGGTTGTCCACCGCCACGAGATCTGGCCGGCATTCGAATCCGTGCTCGATGCGGCCCAGGGTCGCAGGGAAGGCGCCTCCGCCGTGCGCGAAGGCAACCCGCAGCGTGGGGAGCCGCTCCAGCACCCCGCCGAAGATGAGCGAGCAGATGGCCAGCGAGACCTCCGCCGGCATCCCCACCAGCCACGGCAGCCAGTACCTCCGCATCCGCGCCTCGCCCATCATGTCCCAGGGATGAACGAAGACCGCGGCGCCGAGCTCGGCGGCGGCGGCGAAGACCTCGAAGAGCGCCGGGTCGCTGAGGTTCCGTTCGTTGACGTGACTGCCGATCTGCACCCCGGCGAGCCCGAGTGACCGCACGCAGCGCTCCAGCTCGCGCGCGGCCAGGGCCGGGGCCTGCATCGGCAACGTCCCGAGGCCCGCGAAGCGCCCGGGCGCGCCGGCGACGACGGAGGCGAGGTGGTCGTTGAGGAACCTCGCCACCTCCGCGCCGTCCTCGGGCTTCGCCCAGTAGGAGAACATCACCGGGACGGTCGACAGCACCTGCAGGTCCACGCCCGCGCGGTCGCAGTCGGCCAGCCGCGCGGCGGGCGCCCAGAGGTTCTCCTCCACCTCGCGGAAGGCCTGTCCGTCGTCCTTGACCATCCGGCCGCGGCAGGGCCCGGTGTGCTCGAGGCCGATGAAGCCGCCGTAGCCGAACCGCTCCTTCCAGCGGGGCAGCTCGGGCGGGAGGAGGTGGGTGTGGACGTCGACGACCGGCATTTGGGTCCCGCTGGAGTTTCCGCGCTCAGGCGCGGGTCGCGCGCGTCCCGCACTTCGCGCAGGTGGTGTTCTTCTCGTCGCCGTAGAAGCGGTCGAACACCGGGGGCAGCTGCTTGACGATGTCGGTCAGGTGGATCGACTCGCGGTAGAGCTCGTTGCCACACCTCTCGCAGACCCAGAGAAAGGAATCCTTCTCCTGGGGGAGCCGGCGACGCTCGAGCACCAGCCCGACGGTGTTCGGCGGCCGCTGCGGAGAGTGAGGCACCTTGGGCGGAAGGAGGAAGATCTCTCCTTCGCGGATGGGGACGACCTCCCGCTCGCCGTCGACCAGGACGTGGAGCGCGATGTCCCCCTCGAGCTGGTAGAAGAACTCCTCGCCCTCGTTGACGTGGAAGTCGCGCCGCGCGTTGGGACCGCCGACCACGGTGACCATGAACTCGCGGTCGGCCCAGATCTGCTGGTTTCCCACCGGCGGCTTCAAGAGATGCCGGTGCTCGTCGATCCACTTCTTGAAGTTGAGGGCCTGCAACCTGGGCATGGTCACTCCGGCATCGTGGCGATGCACTTCAGCTCGATGGCGATGGGCGTCGGGAGCCGCGTCACCTCCACCGTGGTCCGGCAGGGCTGCGCGTCCTTGAAATACTCTGCCCAGAGCCGGTTGTAGACCGCGAAGTCGCTCTCCATGTCGGTCAGGAACACGGTCACGTCCACCAGGCGGTCCCAGGTGGTGCCCGCGTCCTCGAGGATGGCCCGCACGTTCTCGAACACGCTCTTGCACTGGATGGCGATGTCGTGGTCGGTGACGTTGCCCTGCGCGTCCAGGGTCACCCCGGGGATGTCGTGGCTGCCGCGGACGCGGGGACCGATCCCCGAGAGGAAGAGGAGGTTTCCCACCCGGCGGGCATGGGGGAAGGCGCCCACCGGGGGCGCGGCGCGCTGCGAGGTCACTCGGTCCGGCATGGGCCTTCAACCTCCTTGCAGGTGGATGCAGACGTTCTGGGGTTCGGTGAAGAAGCGGATCGCCTCCTGGCCGCCCTCCCGGCCCACGCCCGAGTCCTTCATCCCCCCGAAAGGGGTGCGCAGGTCGCGGAGCATCCAGGTGTTGACCCAGACGACGCCGCTCTCCAGCGCGGCGCTGAAGCGGTGGGCCCGGGTGAGGTCCCGCGTCCACACCGAGGCGGCGAGGCCGTAGCGGACGCCGTTGGCCGCCCGGAGGACCTCCTCCTCGGAGTCGAACGGCATCAGCGCTGCCACCGGACCGAAGATCTCCTCCTGGTTGGTGCGGCACTCCGGGCCCAGCCCCTCGACCAGCGTGGGCTCCACGAACCAGCCCTCGCGGCAGCGGCCACCGACCTCGGCCCGCCTTCCCCCGGTGAGGAACCGTCCGCCCTCCTCGCGGGCCAGGGCGAGGTAGCCGAGCACCTTGTCCAGGTGGGCCCGGCTGACCAGCGCCCCCTGCTCCGTCTCGGGGAGCAGTGGATCGCCCAGCTTCAGCGCCCGGGTCCGCTCGACCAGCGCGTCGCGCACCCGCGAATAGACGCTCCGCTCGACGAAGATGCGTGGCCCGCAGAGGCAGATCTGCCCCTGGTTGGCGAAGGACGAGCGCACGGTCGTGGCCACCGCGGCGTCCAGGTCGGCGTCGGCGAAGACGACCACCGGGTTCTTTCCGCCCATCTCCAGCGACAGCTTCTTGAACAGCGGGGCGGCGGTCCGGGCGATCTCCGCGCCGGTGCGCGTGCTCCCGGTGAACGAGATGGCCTTCACCTCGGGGTGGCGCGACAGCGCGTCGCCCACCTTCGGCCCCAGCCCGTGGACGATGTTCAGGACCCCGGGCGGCAGGCCGGCGTCGAGCGCGATGCGGCCGAGCCAGTGGGCCGTCACCGGGGTCACTTCGGAGGGCTTGGCGACCACGGTGTTGCCGACGGCCAGGGCGGGCGCCACCTTCCAGGTCAGCAGATACAGCGGGAAGTTCCAGGGCGAGATGGTGCCCACCACCCCCAGCGGGTGCCGCAAGGTGACGTTCAGCGCGTGCGAGTCCATCGGGTGGCACTCGCTGGAGAGCTGGGTGGCGGCGTCGGCGAAGAACTCGAAGTTCAGGATGGCCCGCGGGATGTCCACCTCGGTGGCCGCGGAGAGCGGCTTCCCGGAGTCCACCGACTCGGCGCGGGCGAGCTCGGGCAGCGCCTGGCGCAGCCCGTCGGCCACCTTGCGGAGCAGACGGCTCCGGACCGGGGCGGGCGTGGCGCTCCAGGCCGGAAACGCCCGGCGGGCGGCCTCGACCGCCTCGGCGACGTCGGCGGCGTCCGAGTCCGGCAGGGTGCCCAGCGGTCCGCCGGTGGCGGGCTCCCAGTTGGGGAGCGTCGCCCCGGAACGCGCGGGGACCTCGCGACCGTCGATGACGTTGAGGACTCCGTCCATGAACCCTCCGCCTCTCCTAGTATGCGCCACCCGGGCCGGCGCCGGGGGTCCTGGCGGCGAGCGGAGGAGCGTGAGAATGGACATCGAGCGCCTGGCGGGTCACCTGGACGACGCGCGGCGGCACGGCCGGGAAGTGGAGCGGCTGACGCTCGAGGCGCCGGACCTGGACCTCCCCCAGGCATACCGGGTGATGGACGCGGGCATCGGCCTGCGCGTGGCCCGGGGCGAACGGGTCATCGGGATGAAGATGGGGCTCACCTCGGAGGCCAAGCGCCGCCAGATGTCGCTCGACGCGCCCATCTACGGCGTGCTCACCGACGCGATGGTGGTCCGGGGGACGTTCCACCTCGGCGGCACGCTTCATCCGAAGATCGAGCCGGAGATCGCCTTCCGCTTCGCCCGTGGCCTCTCCGGGACACCGGACCGGGCCGGGGTGCTGGCCGGGTGCACCGCGGTGGGCCCGGCCCTGGAGATCCTCGACTCGCGCTACCGCGACTTCAAGTACTTCAGCCTGCCCGACGTGGTGGCGGACAACGCCTCGTCCTCGCAGGTCGTGCTCCCCGAGCGCTGGCTCGAGCTGGAGGGGCGCGATCTCTCCCGGGTGGAGCTGGTGATGTCGATCGACGGGACGCCCCGCCAGCGCGCCACGGGGGCCGCCATCTCCGGTGACCCGGTGCTCTCCGTGGTCCAGCTCTGCGCGCTGCTTGCCGGCCGGGGGCAGTCGCTCCCTCCGGGGAGCGTCGTGCTCGCCGGGGCGGCCACCGTCGCCGAGCCGCTCGCGGCGGGGATGGAGGTTCGCCTGGACGCGGACTGGCTGGGGAGCACCTCGGTCCGGGTCGAGCCGTGACCAGGAGCCGCCGCGCGCTGGCGGTGGGCTCGGCCACGGTGGGCACCGCGCTGCTCGCGGGCGCGTTCGTGCTCATGGCCCGTGCCGAGGCGCCGACCTGGGCGATGCTCGCCTGGGGCGCGGTGGCCCTGGTGGCGGTGGCGGCGTTTCTCGCGCGCTTCCGGGCCGAGCGGGTGCAGGAGGCTCTGGTCCTGGCGGCGCTCGTGGCGCTCGGGCAGACGCTCGCCCTTCACGCCGCGCTGATGGTCCTGCTCGGGGCGAGGGTCCCCGCGGTCACCGCGGCGCTCCGGCACCTCCTCGCGTTCGGAGTGCTGGACGGCCTCACGCTGGTGACGGCGACGCTGGCCGGTCACTGGTTCCCGCAGCGGCCGCCGAGCCGCTAGGAACCGGGGAGCTGGCGGTGCGCGGCGGCATCGAGCGTGAGCAGCTCCTGCTCGAGCTGGCGGCGCCCCGTGACGTTGCTGAAGAAGACGTACAGCCCGCGCCCCGAGGGTACCGCGGTTACGCCGTACCAGACCCTGCCACGCGGCGCGCGCTCCTCCACCACGCGGAGGTGCCCATCGGCGAGCGCCTCGTCGAATGCGCGATGGAACGCCGTCCCCCGAAGCCCGGGGAACACCGCCCAGAGCTCGCGTCCGAGGACCTCGGCGCGGCTCCGCTCGAGCATCCGCTCGGCGGCCGGGTTCCAGTGGGTGATGCGCCACTCCCGGTCCAGGCCGCAGCATCCTTCGGGGTTGGCGCGCAGCCAGCGGTCGAGGTCGGCGCGCGCGGTGAGAGCCGAGGTCTCGGCCTCGACCTGCGTCGTGACGTCCACCACGTACGAGAGGATCGCCGGACGCTGGCCGGGCCGCCCGACGGCGATTCGCGTCCACTCGCAGTGGCGAACCTCGCCGGAGCGTGTCCGGTTGCGGTTGCGGTGCACCAGGTGCCGGTCGTGGCCGGAGCGCACACGATCGACGACTGCGTCGACGAAGGCGAGGTCCGACTCGTGGACCAGCTCGAGCCCGTCGATGTGGCTGCCGAGCACCTCCGCTGCGGTCCAGCCGAAGAGGCGCTCGGCGGCGCCGGCCCACATCCGGATGGTCCCGTCCTCGTCCGTCTCGATCACCGCGGCCGGCAGCGCGCCAAGGTGCTCGAGGAGCGGGTTGCTCTCGACGAACGTCCGGCTGGGACGAGGGCTGGCCATGTTCGGTGCCGCGATGATGAGGCGGGACGGCGACCACAGGATGTCAAAATGACGAGTCGCATGCCCGTGGCGATTGGCTCGAGGTCCTCTCGTCATGGCAACTCAGTTGTATGTCGCGCTGAACACCAGCCCGCCGCCGAACGTGGACCAGGTCGGTGCATCGGTGCCCTGGTCCTTGTTGACGCCGAAGAAGCCCTGGGCGGCGAGGCCGAGGCCCCAGTGGTCGCCCGCCCACCACTCCTTGCCAAACGCGAGCTTCGCGCCGAAGCCGACCTGAGTCCGGCCGACCGTGTCGCTTCCGTTGTTGATGCTGAGGACGGTCACCGAGGGCGTGAGGGAGAAGAAGAGGTTCGCGGGCATGAAGTCGTGCGCCACCTGGAGGCCCACGCCACTGAGCCCGATGGTCGTGCTGCTGCTCGCGCCGGTGGGTGAGGGCGCTGCCGCGCCCCAGAGCTCTCCAGCCAGGATCCAGTCCTCGGCGACCGCGCCACCGGCTGCCAGCGAGACCAGCACCGAGGCGCCGGAGGCGGAGGCGCTGAACCCGTTGTGCGAGGCGGAGGTGGTCAGGTAGCCCGGTCCGATGTCGACGTGGAAGTAGAAACCGAGGTGCCGGTGCACCGTCGAGCCCACCGCTTCCGTCGGTGGAGGGGGCGGCGGGCTCTCCTGCGCCAGGGCCAGCGTGGGAACCACGAGAAGCGACACGACCAGCAGCGATGCACGCACAGGGCCTCCCGCACCATGGACTTAGCTGCGGTGCCCGAGGCGCCGTACCAGACGGCTGGCGGGGTCGCCGCCCCGCGGGAGCTTACCGGCGAGGACCCCGCGACCGCTAGAACGCCCGCTGGTACTGCACGGGGATGCGCCGTGCCTCGGGGTGCCCGAGCTCGGCGGCGGCGTGCAGCGCCCAGTACGGGTCCCGCAGCATCGCGCGGGCGAGCATCACCAGATCTGCGTCGCCCTCGCGCACGATGGCGTCCGCCTGCGCGGGCGTGGAGATGAGCCCCACCGCGGCGGTGGGCACGCCGGCCCCGGCGCGGACCGCCCTGGCGAATGGGACCTGGTAGCCGGGCACCGCCTCGATGCGCGCGTACGGAACGAGGCCGCCCGAGCTGCAGTCCACCAGGTCCACGCCCTCGGCGCCCAGGCGGCGCGCAAGCTCCACGCTCTCCTCCAGCGTCCACCCGCCGTCGGCCCAGTCGCTGCACGACAGGCGCGCGAGCAGCGGGAGCCGCTCGGGCCACTCGGCCCGCGCCGCGCGGGCAATCTCCAGCGCCAGGCGGATTCGCTGCTCGAAGCCTCCGCCGTACGTGTCCTCGCGCCGGTTGGACAAAGGAGAGAGGAACTCGTGCACCAGGTATCCGTGGGCGAAGTGCAGCTCGACGAGGCGGAAGCCCGCGGCCAGTGAACGACGCACCGCCGAGGCGAACGCCCGGGTCACCTCGGCGATGTCGTCGAGTGACATCGCCCGTGGAGTGAGGGTGCGCTCGGAGAAGGCCAGCGCGCTGGGGGCGATCGGCTCCCATCCGCCAGCCTCGGGAGGCACGCCGGTGCCATCCTCCCAGGGGACGCGGGTGCTCGCCTTCCGCCCGGCGTGGGCCAGCTGAACGCCGGGAACCGCCCCGTGCACGTCGAGGAAACGGACGATGCCGGAAAGGCGCTCGACGTGCGCGTCCTTCCACAGCCCGAGATCCTTGGCGGTGATGCGGCCCCGCTCCTCGACCGCGGCCGCCTCGGTGACCACCAGCCCGGCCCCGCCGATCGCCCGCGAGCCGAGGTGCACCAGGTGCCAGTCGTTGGCGAAGCCGTCGTCCGCGCTGTACTCGCACATGGGCGAGACGCCGACGCGGTTGGGGAGGGTGACGGAGCGGAGGGTCAGTGGCTCGAAGAGGTGGGGCACCGCCCCCAACTACTCCCTGTCCATCGCTCAGGCCACCCGGTCGGGCGCGGGGCGGCCCGAGAGCACCGCGTCCACGTTGTCCAGCGCCCGGAACCCCATGGCCTCCCGGGTCTCGATGGTGGCGCTGCCCATGTGGGGGAGGAGGAACGTGTTCTCCAGGCCGAGGTACCCCCGATGGAGCGCCGGCTCCTCCTGGAACACGTCCAGCCCGGCGGCCCCCACCTGGCCCGAGCGCAAGGCGGCGATGAGGGCCTCGTCGTCCACCAGGTCGCCGCGGGCGGTGTTCACCACGATGGCCCCGCGGGGGAGCAGCCCGAGCCGCCGGGCGTCGAGCAGATGCCGCGTCTCGGGCGTCGATGGTGCGTGCAGCGAGAGCAGCTCGCTGAGCGGCAGCAGCTCCTCCACGGTGGGGTGGAAGATGGCGCCCTCCTCGTGCTCGGGCGGGAGGCGACGCTGGTCGGTGTAGTGGATCTCCACCCCGAACCCCCGGGCGCGCCGGGCCATGGCCTGCCCGATGCGCCCCATCCCCACGATGCCCAGCCGCTTGCCGCTCAGCTGCCGGCCCATGAGCTGCGTGGGCGCCCACCCGGTCCAGCCGCCCGAGCGGAGGAGCGTCTGACCCTCGTACGCCCGTCGCGCCGCACCGAGCAGCAGGAGGAGCGCGACCTCGGCGGTGGCGTCGGTCAGCACCTCGGGGGTGTTGGTCACCACCAGCCCCCGGGCCCGCGCCGTGGCCAGGTCCAGATGCTCCGTGCCCACCCCGAAGCTGGCGACGATGCGGATGCGTGCCGGGAGCCTCAGGAGGACGCCGGCGTTCATGCGGTCGGCCACGGTGCACACCACCGCGTCCACGTCCTGGCTACGCTCGACCAGCTCGTCGGCGCTCAGCGGGCGGTCCTCGGGGTTGGCGTGCAGGCGGTAGTCGCGTGCCGCGCGGCGCTCGACCGCCTCGGGCAACCGCCTGGTGAAGAGGACCGCGTGCTCAGGCATTCACGTTCACGACCACCCGCCCGCGCACCTGCCCATCGACGATGCGCGGGGCGAACTCCACCAGCTTGGACATCGGGACCTCCTGGGTCACCTCGTCGAGATGCAGCTTCCCGAGGTGATCCACCAGCAGCTTCCAGGCGCGCGTCCGCTCCTCGACCGGTGTCAGGTCCGAGTCGCAGCCGAGCAGCGCGACGTTGCGGAGGATGAAGGGGAACACGGTGCCCGGGAAGTCCGACCCCCCGGCCAGCCCGCAGGCGGCGACGGCGCCCCGGTACGAGGTCTGGCTGCAGAGGGTGACCAGCGTCTGTCCACCCACGGTGTCCACGGCGCCGCCCCAGCGCTCGGAGGCGAGCGGCGGGCCCTTCTGGGCGAGCACGTCGCGGCCGATGATGTCCGCGGCCCCGAGCTTCCTGAGGTATTCCGCCTCGGAGGTCCGTCCGGTCGACGCGACCACCTTCCTGCCGAGCGCCGCGAGCAGCGCCACGGCGATCGACCCGACCCCGCCCGCCGCGCCGGTCACCGCGAACTCGCGGTCGGACTTGAGCGTCCCGTGGTCCTGCAGCGCCATCACGCAGAGCGCCGCGGTGAAGCCCGCAGTCCCGATGGCCATCGAGGTGCGCGCGTCGAGCCCCTTCGGAACGGGCAAGACCATCGACTCCTTCACCCTCGCGCGCTGGGAGAAGCCCCCCCACCAGCTCACCCCCAGGCCGTTCCCCGTCACCAGCACCGGGTCGCCCGGGCGGAACCTCGAGCTGGTGCTGGCGCGCACCGTTCCGGCGAGGTCGATTCCCGGCACCATCGGCCACTTGCGGATGACCTTGCCGCGACCAGTGAGCGCCAGGCCGTCCTTGTAGTTCAGCGAGCTGTAGGCGATGTCGATGGTGACCTCGCCGGGAGGAAGTGCCGCCTCCTCGAGCGCGGTGCGCTTGACCTGCGTGCGCCCGTCCGCCTGCTCGGCGACCAGAGCGGTGAATGTGTCTGCCATGGCGCGGGGACCATCCCCCCTTTGCGGGAAGAAACTCCAGTCGAACTCCGGAAAATGTTGCCCTTCCACGCTCGCTCGCCAGCGTGCTGCAGTCGGGCAAGACCGGGGGCCTATGCGGCCTGCACTTCCCCGCGCTCAGGAGTCACCCAGTCCAGATCGGTGTCCAGCTCGGGGAAGGTCACTGGGCGGCCGTCGTACGTCTCGCGCCGGCCCGGGTACACGAACGTCCGCCAGGCGTAGAGCAGGAGCGACCGCTGCTCCAGGGCCGGGTGCAGCCCGGGGCGGATCCGCTGCGCATGGGCCTCGGGCAGCAAGCTCCAGTGCAGCCCCGGCTCCAGGTGGTGCATGCCATGGTAGCCGTTGTTGAGGGTCAGGAAGTTGAGGACGGGGCTGACGAAGTTCCGGGAGTGGTTCACCGGATGCTCGGGGTCGCAGCCGTCGTGCCAGAAGAAGTTGATCCCCACGATGCCCAGGTTCGCGGCGATCTGCGGCAAGAGCACGAGGCAGAGCGCCTTTCGCCAGTCGAGCGCGACGAGCGCGAGCTTCACGCCCCACACCACGACCGCCTCCAGCCGCCGCTGCTTCGCCAGCCCTCGCTGCCCTTCAGCGAGGCGTAGCGCTTGTTCCCGCGGAGGATGGCGGGCGAGACCGCGAACGGGAAGGCGAGGAGGTTGAGCAGGTTCCAGCGGAAGCGCACCTTGGAGGTGCGCATCACGTCCTCGCGCGCCTGGAGGAACCGGTGGTGCGAGAGGTTGTGGCCCGGGATGTACTCGCTGATCGGGAAGCCGTACGACAGGCTCACCCAGACCTGGAACGCCGAGTTCATCCAGCGTCGGCGGAACACCGGGCAGTGGACCGTGTTATGCGCCACCACGGCGCAGAGCCAGGCCGTGTAGGCCAGCAGGGCCATGGCGCCGAGCTGCGCCGCCCCCGTGGGTGAGGCCACCCAGAGGCAGACGGTGAGCACCGCGTGGACAGTCAGGACGCCCAGCGTGCGGCGATCGGCGGGAAAGCGGAGGAGCCCGGGTGGGCTCACCCGGACGGGCAGCGAAGACTCCACGGCGGCGCAGCAAAGCAGGGCACCCCCGTCATGTCGAGTGTTTCACACCTTTGGCTGCTCGGCTCAGGGCCGCTCGTACTTGAGCAGCGAGACGACCCGGTCCCCGTCCAGTCGCTCCGCTCCTCCCAGGTAGGCGAGCTCGACCAGGAAGGCGAACCCGACCACCGTCCCTCCGGCGCGTCGGATGAGCTTCTCGGTGGCCGCGGCGGTGCCTCCCGTGGCCAGCAGGTCGTCCACCACCAGGACCCGGGCGTTCCGCACCAGCGCGTCGGTGTGCAGCTCCAGGGCGTCCTGGCCATACTCGAGCCCGTAGGCCTCGCGGTGAGATTTCCGGGGCAGCTTGCCGGGCTTCCGGACCGGCACGAATCCACGACGCAGCGTGGCAGCGAGGGCTCCTCCGAGGATGAAGCCACGCGCCTCGATGCCCACCACCTCGGTGATCTCCAGCGTCGCCACCCGGGCAGCGAGCGCCGAGACGATCCCGTGAAAGAGGAGCGGGTCGGCAAGGACCGGCGTCAGGTCCTTGAAGACGATGCCGGGCCTGGGGAAATCCGGAACGTCCCGGACACGGGCAGCGACGGCCTCGAGCAGAGGAGGGGGCATGGACTGCCTTCCAGCATATGCCGCCCCCAGGGGTGGTATAGGCCCCGGGCCATGACCGAACCGGCTTCCAGGCGCGGGCGCCCCACGCTCGTCAAGGAACCCCTGCCGCTGGACCATGCGCTCCTCGTCCGCATGCACGACCTGATGGTCGAGTCGCGGGTGCTCGAGGAGCGGCTGATCCAGATGTACCGGCAGGGCCACGGCTACTTCTGGATCGGCGGCCCCGGCGAGGAGGCGTTCAACGTCGCCCTGGGTCTCCTGATGAAGAAGGGTCAGGGGCCGGCCCACGACTACCTCCACGCCCACTACCGGCAGAGCGCGACGTTGATGGCGCTGGGCGAGGACCCGATCGGCGCGCTCCGGCAGATGAAGAGCACGGCGAGCGATCCGTATTCGGGTGGCCGCAACTTCGCCGGCCACTTCAGCAAGCGCGAGTGGAACATCGTCCCGGTCACCAGCCCCATCGAGGTGCAGTACGCGATGGCCCCGGGCACCGCGCTGGCCCAGAAGCGCCACGGGGGCGAGGGGATCACCATCGTGACCGGCGGCGACGCCGGCACCGCCGAGGGGGACTTCGCCAGCTGCCTGGTGTGGAGCACCCGGCCGGGGAACGAGCTCCCGATCCTGATCGTGGTCACCCACAATCAGTGGGGCATCTCCACCTCCGCGGCGACCCAGCAGGGGTGCAAGACCATCGCCGACCGGGGCAAGGCGTTCGGGATGCAGACCAGGACCATTGACGGGAACGACCCCATCGTCAGCTACCTCGAGCTGCAGAAGGCGATGGGGTACGTGCGCAAGGAGCGGAAGCCGTTCCTGCTCGAGGCGAACGTCTCGCGGCTGTACGGTCACTCCAGCGCGTCGGGGGCAAACCTCGTGACCGTGGAGCAGGACTGCATCTCCGAGTTCGAGAAGAAGCTCGAGGCCCACGGCATCCTCACCCGAGCGGAGATGGACCAGGTCCGCGCGCGCTGGACCGAGGAGATCGCCGCCAAGGCCCGGGCCGTGCGCGACGAGCCGCTCCCGGAGCCCTCCAGCATCTGGAAGCACGTCTACGCGGAGGATCGCTGATGGCCAGCATGGCGCAGGCGATCCGGCTGGCGTTGCACTACGCCGAGGAGCACCTCGGGGTGACCGACGTCTTCGGCGAGGACGTGGGCCCACCGCTGGGCGGCGTGTTCACCGCGACGCAAGGCCTGAAGACCGCCTGGAACAGCCCGCTCGACGAGCGCGGCATCATCGGCTGCGCGATCGGCCTGGCGCTGGCCGGTCAGCGGCCGGTCGCGGAGATCCAGTTCTGCGACTACATCTACAACACCATCGATCTCCTGAAGCTCGCCGGGAACACCTGCTGGTCGAGCAACGGCGACTGGAGCGTGCCGATGGTGGTGCGGACGCCAGTGGGCTCGGGCATCCGCGGCAGCATCTACCACTCGCACAGCTTCGACGCGACGATGACCCACATCCCGGGATGGAAGGTGGTGATGCCTTCCACGCCGCTCGACGCATATGGGCTCCTGCTCTCCGCTTGCCAGGACCAGAATCCGGTGATGATCCTCGAGCCGAAGGCGCTGCTCCGGATGAAGGGCGAGGAGCCCATCCCCGGCGAGCCCGGCGACGACCGCGTGCTGTCGAAGATGATCGACGCTCCCCTCGGTGACCGCGCGCAGTGGAAACCCCAGTGGCCCGACCTGCAGCCGTACACCGTGCCCATCGGGAAGGGAAGGCTGGTGCGAGCGGGCAGCGACCTCACCGTGGTGAGCTACGGCAGGACCCTGCCGCTGTCGGTGAAGGCCGCCCAGTCGCTCGAGTCCGAGGGCATCTCCGCCGAGGTCATCGACCTGCGGTCGCTGTGGCCGTACGATTGGGAGATGATCCGGGAGTCGGTGCGGAAGACCGGCCGGGCGCTCTTCGTCAACGAGGACACCGAGGTGACCAACTTCGGCGAGCACCTGGTCCGGCGCACGGTGGAAGAGCTCTTCTACGAGCTGGCCGCGCCGCCGCGGCTCCTGGCCGGGAAGTTCGTCCCCGGCATCGGGCTGGCCGATCCGCTGGAGATGGCGAGCGTGCCGCAGCTCGGCGACGTCACCGACGCGATGCGGGCGCTGGCCCGCGAGCGGCCCTGAAGCAGTGGCCTGGGGGGGCCTCAGCCCGCCCCGAGCGCGGCGCGCAGGCGGTCCGGGACCCGCACCTTCTCCTGGGTGGCGTAGTTGATGAGCACCACCACCGCACGGCCGCGGGCGACGACCCGCCGCGGGTCGTTCGCCAGCCACACCTCGTGGAGCAGGATCAGGCTGGTGTTTCCCACCCGCTCGGGCCGGACGCCCACCGTGACCCGCGCCGGGTACTCGACCGGCTCGAGGTAGTCGTTCTCGATGCGGGCGAGGATGGGCCCGACCGGATCCTGGGCCCGGGTGGACATCCCGAATTTCTCGAAGAACGCGATGCGCGCCGTCTCGGCCCAGGCGATGTACCGGATGTTGTTCACGTGCCCGAGCGCGTCCATCTCGCCCCAGGCCACGTCCAGGCTGACCTCGATGGTCCACCGCTCCATCGGCTCCTCCTCGGTGGTGCCGCACGCCCGTCACCCGGGCGACCGTCTGGGCTTCTGCCGCGGTCCCAGGCCGGGCGCAATCGCAAGAAACGTTGCGCCGCCGCGCCGGCCGCGACAGGATCGCCTCCGCCCTGCGGGGCGAAAGGAGGTGATGCCTTGACCGAGCAAAATCAAGGCGTCGCCTCTCTGAGCGCGGCGTAGAGCAAGCAGGGCCGCGCGCACGAGAGCGGCGCACAGGTTTCAAGCCCGCCCCCTGGTGGCTGGAGGCGCAGTGTCTGGCCATCGGGGAGGCGGGTTCTTTTGCCCGCGGTCAGACCACGACGCGCTTCCAGGCTCCCCGGCGGAACACTGCTCCACCTGCGACGGCGATGAGGGTGAACGCGGCGAGGCAGGCGATGAACGCCCCGGTGGGCCCGAGATGGAGCTCGACCGCGAGCACCCAGGCCAGCGGAAGCTCGAAGAGCCAGAAGCAGAAGAAGTTGAGCCAGGTCGGTGCCCAGGTTGCGCCTGCTCCGTTCAGCGACTGGGTGAAGGTCATGCCGTAGGCGTAGAAGCCGAACCCCACGGAGAGGATGCGCAGGCCATGGACGCCATGCGCAAGCACCACCGGGTCCCCGGTGAAGACGCCGACGATCTGCGGGGCCAGGGCGAGGAAGATGACCCCGATGGTGCCGAGGAACACCGCTCCCACGTGGCCAGCCTTCCACGCCGCACGCTCGGCCCGCTCGGGCTTCCTCGCACCCAGGTTCTGGCCCACCAGCGTGGCCGCGGCGTTCGCCAGCCCGAAGGAGGGCAGCAGCGCGAAGAGCACCAGCCGGATGGCGATGGTGTAGCCGGCCACCGCCTGGCTCCCGAACCGGGAGATGATCCGCACCAGGAAGATCCAGCTGGTCATCCCCACCACGGTCTGGAGCGTGCCGGCACCCGACAGCCGCAGGACCGAGAGCATCGTCCTCGCCTCGAGCCGTACGTGGCGCACGCGCACGGTCAGCCGCCCGTCGCCGCGGGTGAGGCGGTAGAGCTGGTACAGCACTCCGGTGGTGCGGCCGATGGACGTGGCCAGCGCCGCCCCCACCACCCCCATCCTCGGGAAGGGGCCCACGCCGAACACCAGGCACGGGCCGAGCACGATGTTGATGCCGTTGGCGAGCCAGAGCACGCGCATCGCGGTGGCAGCGTCGCCCGCGCCCCGGAAGATGGCGTTGATCAGGAACAGCAGGCAGACCGAGACGTTGGCCCCCAGCATCACCCGGGTGAAGCCCACGCCGTGCTCCAGCACCCAGGGCGAGGCGCCCATCGCTCGCAGCAGGGTGGGTGCGAGCACCGCGCCGGCGGTGGACAGCGGGATGCCGAAGAACAGCCCCAGCGCGATCGCCTGCACCGCGGTCCGCGCGGCTCCCTCCTCGTCCTTCTCGCCCATCCGCCGGGCGACGAGCGAGGTCGCCCCGATGGAGAGCCCGAAGGCCAAGGCGTAGACCATGGTCTCCATGGACTCGGTGAGGCCGACCGTCGCCTGCGCCTCGGCGCCCAGCCGCCCGACGAAGAAGATGTCGGTGACCGCGAACACCGACTCCATCACCATCTCCAGGACCATCGGGACGGCGAGGACGAAGATGGCCCGCCCGACCGGCGCCTCGGTCAGGTCGCGGTGGGTGCCGCGCAGCGCGTCCCGCAGCTCACCCCAGAACAATCCGCTGCGGACGGGTGCGGCATGGGTGCTGGGTGGGGAACTCATCGCCCGGCCCCCCGGAGTCAGTCGGGTTCCATGGACCGGTCCGTCCCAGGTCGCACCTGTCCCAGCGGAGTCAGACGCGCATAGGTCCGGTTCTGGTACACGAGCGTGCGCTCGGTGTCACCGTGGTGCACGGCGGTCACCTCGGCCAGGACCAGCAGGTGGTCTCCGCGCTCCTGCCGTTCGACGATGCGGGCGCTGAACGCACCGGTGGTGCCCGACAGCAGCGGCGTCCCATGCGCGTCCAGGGTCCAGGGGAAGCGGCTCCACGCGTCGCCTCGGTCCCGGTGGTGCCGGGCGAAGGCGTGGCTCAGCTCGGATTGGCCCTCGGACAGGAGGTTCACCGCCAGGTGGTCTGCGTCCTCGAGGAGGTCGTCCGCCCCCGAGTCGCGCCCCACGCCGAGCGCGAGCAGTGGCGGCTGGAGCGAGAGCATCATGAACGCGGTGGCGGTGAAGCCGTCCGCCTCCGGCGCCTCCGGGGTGATGGCCGCCGGCCGCCGGCGGGCGGTCACCACGGTGACCGTGGCCGCCCAGGTGCGTGCCAGAGAGAGAAAGGCGTCCTTGTCCACAGCGCCAGCTTCTAACCGCCCACGTGGAGCTTGACGAGCGGCCCGCGAAGCGCTCTTCCAGCCCCATGCGGCTCGCGAGCTGGATCCATCGGGGACGGGAAGGTTTCGGACAGGTGGTCGAGGGCGGGGTGGTCGACGCGGTTCCCCGCCTGGATGGTCGTTACCCGACGCTGAGGGCGGTGCTGGCCGCGGGAGCGCTCGGCGAGGTGCGGCGAGCGACCGAGGGCGCCTCCGCCGACCACGGGCTGGCGGAGATCACCTGGCTTCCGCCGATCGCCCACCCGGAGAAGATTCTCTGCGTGGGCGTCAACTACCTCGCCCACCGCGAGGAGACGGGGCGCAGCGCGACCGAGTTTCCCACGCTCTTCACCCGTTTCCCGAACACTCAGGTGGGCCACGATCAGCCGCTGGTGCGTCCGCGGGTCTCGACCGAGCTCGACTACGAGGCCGAGCTGGCGGTCATCATCGGCAAGCCTGCGCGGCACGTGCGGCGCGAGGACGCGCTCTCGTTCGTCGCCGGCTACTCCTGCTACCAGGACGCGACCCTGCGCGACTGGCAGAGGCACACCACCCAGTTCACCCCCGGGAAGAACTTCATCGGCACCGGTGGCTTCGGCCCCTGGATGGTGACCGCCGACGAGATCCCGGACCCGTCGCGCCTGACCCTCGTCGGGCTGCTGAACAAGACCGAGATGCAGCGCGCCACCACCGACACCCTCATCTTCGACATCCCCGCGCTCATCGCGTACATCACCACCTTCACCGAGCTGGTGCCGGGCGACGTCATCTCCACCGGGACCCCCGGGGGGGTCGGGTCGAAGCGGCAGCCCCCGGTGTGGCTGAAGCCGGGCGACGTCTTCGAGGTGGAGATCTCCGGCATCGGCGTGCTCCGGAACACGGTCGTCGACGAGGCGCGCTGAAACGGGGCGCCCCGACCTGGCGCGGCGCGGCCCCCTCGCGCCGGGTTGCGCGCCCGCGGCGGGGTCGGCGCGCACCCGGCGGTACCCCCGGGGACGCGGTCCCGGGTGGGGCGCGACCTGTCTGTTGCGCCGCCGGGCCCGGCTGACCCCCCTGTGGACCCGCAAGTCCCCGAGTCGTGGGCGGTTCCGGGCGGATCAGGTGTTGCAGACATTCCCGGACGTGAACAGCCGCATCGCCCTCCTGGGGACCGAACAGGACTACTTCCTCCAGCTCCTGGAGATGCTGGTGCCGGGCGGCGCCCGGGACCGGGCGCTCGAGGCGGAGGAGCAGGGCCAGCCCGCGCCGCCGCCCGAGGCCGCACCGTTCGAGGTGTGGTTCGCGTACCGCGGAACCGATGGGCTCGACGAGATTCGCCGGCTCCGCCGCATCGGCGCCTACCCGGCCATCGCGATGATCGACCTCGCCGATGATCCGGAGGACGCGCTGGAGATCGCCGGGCGGCTGCTGGTGGACGATCCGCGGCTCCAGGTCGTGCTGGTCTCTCCCAATGCCGACGAGGTCTGGGAGTTCGCCGCGGACGCGCTCGGCCACCGCGACCAGGTCGTGGTCCTCAAGCGCCCCTTCGACGGCGTGGAGGTCCGCGAGCTGGCCCACGTGCTGGTCCAGCGCTGGACCGAGATGGACCGGGTGCTCTCGCGCGCGGCCCGGCTCGTCCCCGGCGAGACCACCATCGTCAGGACCAGTCCCACTCCCGCGCTGACCCCTCCCACCGGCGTGGAGGTCCTCCGGGACGCGTTCCGGGCCATCCACGGGCTGGTGGCCGCCCTCAGCGCGCGCTGCGAGCTGCTCGAGCCCCAGGCCCGGGCGGAGGCGCTGGAGCGGGTGAGCACGGTCTCGGATGCGGTGGATCACCTCCGCCGGGTCGAGCACCTGGTCGACCCGAAGCCCTCACCGGCCAAGCCCGCCGACGAGGTCTAGCCGGGCGGCTCACCACAGGTAACCGACGTAGGCCTGCACGGCGATGCCGTTGAACTTGAAATCCTGGATCGCCTCGTTCGGGTTCGAGGCGCTGGTCACGGTGAAGCCGGGGTTGAGCCAGATGTACTTTGCCTCGGCGCCGACGAGGAACTGGCCGAGGTAGAAGTCCACGCCGAACCCGCCCACGCCCTCGAAGGCGGCCTTGGTCTGGTCTGCGCCCACGCCCTTGAGGGTGCTGATCGCCACGCCAGCTCCGCCCTCGGCGTAGGGAGCGACGAAGCCCAGCGGCAGCCGGAGCCGGGCGATGAGCAGCACCGGCCAGGCCTTGAAGTCGTAGTCGCTGGTGCCGGTGGTCAGGTAGCCCGCGTTGAGCTGCAGCCCGAAGACGCCCCAGTACGCGCCGAGCGCGCCGTCGACCTCGTACTTCGTGGGCCACTTCTGCACCGACTGCCCGATCGCGGTGAACGGGTTGTCCTCGGTGGGGAAGTACGGCCCGAACTTCAGGGCGAAGTATGCGTTGTGCTCCTCGGTGGTGCTGGTCTGGGCGGACGCGACGGAGGGCACGAGCAAGGCCGTGCCGACCACCATGGCTCCCAGGCTCGCCAAGACTGACTTCAGTTTCATCGATGACCCCTTCAGGATGGTTCCGGCTGGGGCCTGCTTCGCGCAGGGCCCCTCGACTCGCAAGGGAAACCATCGTCGGTCGCCACGGCAACGGGTGGGCCAGGGTAGAGCGTCGGGCACAGTGCAGTCGGGGGGGCAGTTGTGCGCAAAGATCTCCGCCGGGTTATCCGCCGGACATGTGTGGGCGCTTCGCCGACCGGCTGGACGCGGCGCAGCTCGTCGAGGCGTTCGGCCTCGAGGGCGCGGACGCGGAGCTCCCGGCGCGGTTCAACATCGCCCCGCGGGCGCTGGTCCCGGTCATCGCCAGCGGGCGGCCGCGCCGGCTCGGGGCATTCCGCTGGGGGCTGGTGCCCTCCTGGGCGAAGGACGCACGGATGGGCGACCGGCTGGTGAATGCGCGCGTCGAGGACCTGGCGCGTCGGCCTGCGTTCCAGGCAGGGGAGACCCGCCGCTGCCTGGTGCTCGCGGATGGGTTCTACGAGTGGCTGGGCCAGGGCGGGCGGAAGCTCCCATGGTTCTTCGAGCTTCCGGACCACCGGCCCTTCGGCTTCGCCGCCCTCTGGGACGCGTGGTCCGGTCCGGATGGAGCGGTGATCCACAGCTGCGTCATCCTCACCGCCCCCGCCAGCGGGGCGCCGGCCGCGGTGCACGACCGCATGCCGGTGGTGCTGCCGCTCGAGCTGTACCCGCGCTGGCTGTCAGGCGATCGCGTCCCGCTCGGGCGCTGGGCGGACGTGCTCGCCGGCGTGCATCCGCCCTGGGTGGGGCACCAGGTCTCGACCTATGTGAATTCGGCCGACCACGAGGGGCAGGCCTGCCTCGCCGCGCCCGAGCCGGCCTGAGTTCGAGCGCCCTGGCCGTTACACTCCTCGGCTCTCCATGGCCGACCCGCTCGCCCACTTCCAGCCTGCGGTCCGCGACTGGCTCCGGGCCTCGTTCGCCGGGCCGACGCCGCCCCAGGCGCTCGGCTGGCCGGCCATCGCCCGCGGCGAGTCGGCGCTGCTGCTCGCGCCCACCGGCAGCGGGAAGACGCTGGCCGCGTTCCTGGCCTGCATCGACCGGCTGATGTTCGCCCCTCCGCCGCCGCGCGACCGCCGGTGCCGGCTGGTATACGTCTCGCCGCTCAAGGCGCTGGCGGTCGACGTCGAGCGCAACCTGCGCGCACCGATCATCGGGGTGGCCAACGTGGCCGCCGGACGGGGCGATGCGCACATCCTGCCCACGGTCGCGGTGCGGACGGGCGACACGGCGGCGCGCGAGCGGGCGCGGTTCCAGCGTGAGCCGGCGGACATCCTCATCACCACGCCCGAGTCGCTCTACCTCCTGCTCACCTCGAACGCCCGCGAGGCGCTCCGGAGCGTGGAGACGGTCATCGTGGACGAGATCCACGCGCTGGTGCCGACCAAGCGCGGCGCGCACCTGGCGCTCTCGCTGGAGCGGCTCGAGCACCTCGCCGGGCGGAGGCTCCAGCGCATCGGGCTGTCGGCGACCCAGCGTCCGCTGGACGAGGTGGCGCGGTTCCTGGGTGGGGCGTCGGTGCCGGGTGCGGGAGCCCCGACCCCGGACGCGCCGACCGAGCTCGCGCCGGCGGTCCTCGCGGGGCGAGCCGGCTCCGTCGAGCCCGGATCGTCACCGGCTGACGCGGAACCCGAGGTGGGGGTGGCGGCCGAGGAGGAGCTGCGCACCGAGTTCGCCGCCCCGTCGCTCGTGCCCGTCTGGCGTCCGGTGACCATCGTCGACGCGGGCACACGCCGCACGCTCGAGCTGAGCATCGAGGTCCCGGTCGAGGACATGGCCCGCATCGGCGAGCCGATCGAGATTCCCTCGGGGCCCGCGGCGCAGGGCCCGGTCCGGAGCTCCATCTGGACCGCCATCCACCCCCGGCTGGTGGACCTGGTCCGCGAGCACCGGACCACCCTCATCTTCGTGAACAGCCGCCGCATCGCCGAGCGGCTGGCGGCGGCGCTCAACGAGCTCGCCGGGGAGCCGCTGGCGCGGGCGCACCACGGCTCGCTGGCCCGCGCGCAGCGGAGCGAGATCGAGGATGCGCTCAAGGCAGGCCGCGTGCGCGCGCTGGTCGCCACCTCCTCGCTCGAGCTGGGAATCGACATGGGCGCGGTGGACCTGGTGGTCCAGATCGAGGCGCCGCCGTCGGTGGCCAGCGGGATGCAGCGCGTCGGCCGCGCCGGTCACCGCATCGATGCGCCGAGCACCGGGATCATCTTCCCCAAGTACCGGGGCGACCTGGTGGCCTGCGCCGCGCTCACCCAGGCGATGACCGAGGGGCGGGTCGAGGCCACGCGGCACCCGCGCAATCCGCTGGACGTGCTGGCGCAGCAGGTGGTCGCGATGACCTCCGTCGAGCCGTGGACCGTCGACGCGCTCTATGCCGCGGTCCGTGCCGCCGCGCCCTTCGCCGAGCTGAGCCGGACGGTGTTCGAGAACCTGCTCGACCTCCTCTCCGGCCGCTTCGCCTCGGACGACTTCGCCGAGCTCCGCCCCCGGGTGACCTGGGACCGGGTGGCGAACACGGTCATCGCCCGCGAGGGGGCCAAGCGCATCGCCATCGTCAACGGCGGCACCATCCCCGACCGGGGACTCTATGGCGTGTTCCTCGCCGGCGGCGAGAAGGCCCACGCGCGGGTGGGCGAGCTGGACGAGGAGATGGTGTTCGAGAGCAAGGTGGGCGAGGTGTTCCTCCTCGGGGCCTCGTCCTGGCGCATCGAGGAGATCACCCACGACCGGGTCCTGGTCTCGCCGGCTCCGGGGCAGCCGGGGAAGATGCCCTTCTGGCACGGGGACGCCGCGGCGCGCCCGCTGGAGACCGGGCAGCTCATCGGCCGGCTCATCCGCGAGCTCCGCGAGATTCCCCGCGCCGCGGCGGTGTCGCGGCTGGTGGGCGGACACCAGCTCGAGCGGCAGGCGGCGGAGAATCTGCTGCAGTACCTCGAGGACCAGGCCCGGGCGACCGGCGACGTGCCCGACGACCGGACGCTGGTGGTGGAACGGACGCGGGACGAGCTGGGCGACTGGCGGGTGTGCATCCTCTCACCGCTGGGCGGGCGCGTGCACGCGCCCTGGTCGATGGCCTTGACCGCACGGGTGCGCGACCAGCTGGGGCTGGACGTGGAGACCCTGTGGACCAACGACGGCATCGTGGTCCGCTTCCCGGACACCGACCGCCCGCCCGAGGTCGAGGCCCTGCTCCCCTCCCCCGAGGAGGTGCAGGCGCTGGTGCTCCGCCAGCTCGGCTCCACGGCGCTCTTCGCCGCCAAGTTCCGGGAGGCCGCCTCGCGGGCGCTCCTGCTCCCGCGGCGACGGCCCGGAGTGCGCACCCCGCTCTGGCAACAGCGCAAGCGTTCGGCGGATCTGCTCGCGGTGGCCTCGCGGTTCCCCACCTTCCCGCTGCTCCTCGAGACCTACCGCGAGTGCCTGCGCGACGTGTTCGACATGCCGGCCCTGGTGAGCACCCTGCGCGCGCTCCAGGACCGCTCGATGCGGGTCACCACGGCCGACACCGCCACCCCTTCGCCGTTTGCCGCCTCGCTGCTCTTCGGCTTCCTCGCCAACTACATCTACGATGGCGACGCGCCGCTGGCCGAGCGCCGGGCGCAGGCGCTGTCCATCGACCAGGCGCAGCTCCGGGAGCTGCTCGGGGACGCCGAGCTCCGGGAGCTGCTGGACGCGGACGTTCTCGCCGCGGTGGAGGCCGAGCTGCAGCAGCTCGAGCCCCGCTTCCGCGCCCGTGGGAGGGACGGCATCCACGACCTCCTGCTCCGGGTGGGTGACCTCTCGGCGGAGGAGATCCGTGCCCGGTGCACCAGCGCACTGGTGGCCTCGGGAGTCGACGACCTGGTCCAGGCCCGCCGCGCCGTGCTCCTCCCCGTGGCCGGGACGCAGCGCCACGTCGCGACGGAGGACGCGGCGCGGTACCGTGACGCGCTCGGGCTGCCGCTCCCCTCGGGGCTGCCGGAGGCGTTGCGGGTCTCGGTCCGGGACCCGCTGGGGGACCTGGTCTCCCGTTACGCGCGGACCCGCGCGCCGTTCACCACCGAGGAGGTGGCGACCCGGCTGGGGCTGCCGGTGGCGCGGGTCGAGCCCGTGCTGGAGGCGCTGGCGCGGCGCGGTCGCCTGGTCGAGGGCGCATTCCGGCCCGGCGGCACCCGGCGCGAGTGGTGCGACGTGGACGTGCTCGCGGTGGTGCGGCGCCGCTCGCTGGCCCGAGCGCGGCACGCGGTGGAGCCGGTGGAGCCGCGCGTCCTGGGCCGCTTCCTGACGCACTGGCACGGCATCGCCCGGCCGCGCCTGGGACTGGACGCGGTGCTGGACGTGGTGGAGCGGCTGCAGGGGTGTGCGCTCCCGGCCTCGGTGCTGGAGAGCGAGATTCTCCCGGCGCGCGTCGAGCGCTACGGCCCCGGAGACCTGGACACGCTGGTCGCCGCGGGCGAGGTGGCCTGGGTGGGGGTGGAGCCCATCGGCGATCGCGACGGTCGCATCGCCCTCTATCTGACCGACCATCTCCCACGGCTGCTCCGGCCGCCGGGCCCCCGGCTCGACCTGGAGCCGCTGTCCGACCGGGGGCGCGCCGTCCTCGAGGTGCTACGGGCGAAGGGCGCGAGCTTCTTCTCGCCCCTGCACGAGGCCGCGGGCTCCGGCTTCCCGCGCGAGACGCTCGAGGCGCTCTGGGACCTGGTGTGGAAGGGCCTGGTCACCAACGACACGTTCCGGGTGCTCCGGGCGTACACCGCACCGCAGGTCGAGCGCGGGAGCCGCCGCATCGGCACCGGCGGGCACGTCTTCCGGAGCCGGCGCACGGTGCCGCCCTCGGCCGAGGGGCGGTGGTCGCTGGTGGAGGAGCGCACCGCAGCGGCGGTCGGCTCGACCGAGTGGGCCGCGGCGACGGCCCAGCAGCTTCTCTCACGGTATGGCCTGGTCACCCGCGAGGTGGCGCAGGCCGAGGGGCTCCCCGGTGGCTTCTCGGCCGTCTATCAGGTGTTCCGCTCGCTCGAGGACGGTGGCCGGGTCCGGCGCGGGTACTTCGTCTCCGGCGTCGGCGCGGCGCAGTTCGCCCTGCCCCCGGTGCTCGACCTCCTCCGGTCGCTCCGCGAGCTTCCCGATGAGCCCGAGGTGAGCGTGCTCGCCGCCACCGACCCGGCGAACCCCTATGGCACGCTGCTCCGCTGGCCTCCGCTGGACGGCACGCAGGCGCGCGGGCCGTCGCGCTCGGCAGGCTCGCAGGTGGTGCTGGTCGACGGAGCGCTGGCGGCATTCATCGGCCGCGGCGCGCGCCAGGCGTGGGCGTGGCTCCCGGAGACCGAGCCGGACCGTGGCCGGGTGGCGCGGGCGGTCGCCTCGGCGCTGGGGACGGTGGCCGCGCGTGGCCTCCTCGACCGGCGCGGCGGGATGCTGCTCGAGGAGGTCAACGGCGTGCCCGCCGCCGAGAGCCCGCTCGCGCTCTACCTCTCCGAGGCTGGCTTCAACCCGTCCTCGCTGGGGTTCCACCTCCGCCGCGCCGCGCTCCCCCGCCCCGTCCCCAATGCCTGAGGGCGACACCATCTACCGGGCGGCGCGCACGCTGCACCGGGCGCTGGCCGGCAAGGCCGTGGTGCGGTTCGAGACGGCCCTGGCCCAGCCGGGCGCACCCTACCTGGTGCTCCGCGCCCACAGGCGGATGGCCGGGAGCTGGCACGCCTACCTCCCGGGGGAGCGGTGGCAGCGACCGCGCGGCAGGCGGTGGCCTTCGACGTGCCGGTGGCCGAGTTCCGCACTGGCCGCGCGCTGGCCCGGGACCCGGCAATGGCCCGGCTCGGTCCGGACGTGCTGGGTCCGGGCTTCGACGAGGAGGAGGCAGTGAGGCGGCTCCGCGACCGGGGAGCGCTCGGCATCGGCAACGTGTTCAAGAGCGAGGTGTGCTTCGCCGAACGGCTGCACCCCTTCACTCCGGTCGCGGCGCTGGACGACCAGGACCTCCTTCGCCTGGTCCGGACCGCGCGGCGTTTCCTGGGAATGAACGTGCTCGAGTCCAGCGGCGGACGGATGGTGACCGACACCGGGCTGCGGCGGACGACGCACCGGGGCGACCCGTCGGCACGGCTGTGGGTCTACGGCCGGGCGGGAGAGCAGTGCCGAAGGTGTGGCGAGCGCATCGTGCTCGGGCGACGGGGGCTGGAGGCCCGAACCACGTACTTCTGTCCGCGCTGTCAGGTGCTCGAGGCGAGGTGAGGCAGCTCGGGCATCGAGCGAATGCAAGCTGGCCGCTGGACGTCGAGCCTTGACAGTCCAGAAGCTCCCGCGCCGAGGAGCGGGGCGGGGCGTCGGACCGACGCCCGGAGCGGCGCTTGTCAGCGACGTCCGCCCAGCAGGACGGCGGCGAGGGGGGAGGGCGCAAAAAGAAATATGTGGGTGCAGGACGCAAGTTGTTCCGAGAATTGCTTGCGTGCTGCAAGCAAGCATTCGAATTTTCAGCCGACCCCCGCCGGAGTGCGCGGTGCCGTCCTGGCACCCGGACCCTCGCCAGGTAGAGGGGTCGCACCATCCTGGGGCCGCTTGCCGATCCGGCATCACCGCCGGCCGGGCACGCCTCAGGGCGCCGTCTTGACCACTGGCAGCTCGACGAAGCTCGTCTGTCCGGCCGCGTGGTACACCCGCTGCGTCGCCCTGCGGTAGTCGGTCGGCCTCGCCCAGAAGATGTTCTCGACGAAGGTCTGCGGATTCCGGTCGTAGAGCGGGAACCAGCTCGACTGCACCTGCACCATCAGCCGGTGCCCCGGCAGGAAGACGTGGTTCACCGTGGGCAGCTCCCAGCGGTAAGTGAGCGCCTTCCCCGGAGCAATCGCCGCCGGCCGGTCTGTCCGCTCGCGGTATCGCCCCCGGAAGATATCGGCGGAGATCATCAGCTGGTAGCCGCCGAGCTCCGGCTGGTCCGAGACCTCGTCGGGGTAGACGTCGATCAGCTTCACCACCCAGTCCGAGTCGGTCCCGCTGGTCGAGGCGACCAGGTTCACGGTGGGGAACCCGGAGATCTTGAGCGGCTCGCCCAGCGGCTCCGAGACGAACGTCACCACGTCGGTCCGCCCGGAGGCCTCCCGCTGATCGGTGACCAGCCACGGCCTCCAGTGGGCCTCGTCGCCCCGGACCGGCCGCGCCAGGTAAGGGACGGGCTTCTCCGGGTCGGACACCCACTCGTCGAACGCCGCATCCGAGGATCGCGGGGCGGTGAACGAGACCCGATGGCCCGCGGAGAGGTACAGCGGCGTCGGCTCGACCTTGCAGCCGCGCTCGCACCCGGCGGGCCAGGCAGGGAGCCGCCGCCAGACGTTGGTTCCGGTCTCGAAGGCGGTGACCGGCGCGACGGCCGCCGGGGGGGCTGAATCCCGGAGGTACTGGTCGAGGAAGGGCCGGAGGACCTGCCTCCGGAACTGGCGTGCGGTGTCCGCCTCGAAGCGGATCGGCCCGAGCGCCGAGCCGTCGCGGATCTGCTGGCCGTGGTACCAGGGCCCGATGACCAGGAACACCCGGTCGTTGGCGGGGTCCTGCTTCTCCAGCGCGCGGTACACCGCAAGCGCGCCGTAGATGTCCTCCTGGTCCCAGAGTCCATGGACGAGCATCACCGGGACCTTGAGCGGGCGCGCCGCGAGCACCCGGTCCATGGCCTGGTCCTGCCAGAAGGCGTCGTACGCGGGGTGCTCGAGCAGCTTCCGCCAGAACCCGAGCTGCTCCATGCCTCGCCGCTTGCCGAGCTCTCCCGCCGACGCCACGAGGTACTGCTCGTACTGGTCGTGGTGCGTCTGGGGGAACTTCTGCTCGGACTTCCGGTCCGCCTCCTGCTCGTAGACGTAGGGGAGCGTCGGTGCGAGCCGGAACGCGCCGTGGTGGAACCAGTCGTCCCCGGTCCAGCCGTCGACCATCGGGTTCATCGGCACGGCCACCTTCAGCGCGGGATGCGGGTCGATCAGCCCCATCAGCGGGGTGAAGCCGTCGTACGAGATGCCGAGGACGCCGACCCGCCCGTTGGACTCGGGCACGTTCTTCACCAGCCAGTCGATGGTGTCGTAGGTGTCCGTCGCGTGGTCCACCTGGGTGGGGTTCCAGGGGCCCTTGAGCGGCCGGTTCATCACGTAGTCGCCCTCGGAGCCGTGTTTGCCGCGCACGTCCTGGACCACCCGGATGTAGCCGCCCTCGACGATGACGTCGGTGGCGTTGTCGTAGCCCTCGAGCAGCGGCGCGAGGTGGACCGAGGGGGTGTGGCGGGTGAGCAGGTCCGCGTCGTACGGCGTGCGGGTCAGGAGCATCGGCGCCCGTTTCGCACCCTTCGGCACCAGGACGACGGTGAAGAGCTTCACTCCGTCCCGCATGGGGATCATCACCTCCCGGCGCTGGTGATCCAGCCCGACGCTGGACGGGGTGAACGCCGCGGGCATTTCCGACAGCGCCGAGACGGGCTTCTGGGGCTCGAGCGGCGCGGCGGAGAGGAGCAGCAGGAGGAGAGGGGTGGTCATCGGTGCCCCGAATCGTGCCAGACGGCGCAGCGACGCGTGGCAGGTTTCAGGGGCCTCGCAGTCAGGGAACCGCGCGCGAGGCGGTGGACGGCTCGAACAGGGCCTTCCGCTTCGCGGCGATGGCGGTGACCATCGAGGCGTGCCACTGGGCCGGGGGCAGCTCGTTGACCAGCTTCTCCGCCCGGGCGAGCGTCACCCGCGCGGCGTGCGAGTCGCCCACCCGGGCCTCGGCCTCGGCCCGGACGAGCAGGACCCGGAGCGTGCGCGGGCCGTAGACCAGCGCGGAGGCCCGGCGCGCTTCCTCCAGCGCCTTCCAGGGCTCGCGCATCGCGAGGTACGCCACCGCCAGGCGCGCGGGTGGGTTGTAGTCCCGGGGGAAGTCCCGGGCGCTCTGCTCGAGCATGGGGATGGCCTGCTCGGGCTCGCCGAGGGCGAGGTACGCCGAGAGCCGGTGCGAATCGAAGACCGCGCGCGCCTCGGGCGTGGTGGCCCGTCGGGCCTCCTGCTCCAGGAACCCCGTCCAGCGGAGCGCGGTGGCCCGGGCGCCGGCCAGGTCACCCCGCGCACGGCGAGCGCCTTCCTCGGTCTCGAAGAGGCTCGAGCGGTCGTCGGCCATGAGCACCACCGAGGAATCGCGGGCCAGGCCGGCCACCCGGTCCTCCAGCGCCCCCAGCGTCGCCCTTCGCTGCGGGTCGTCCGCGTCGAGTTCCAGGGCGCAGGAGAGGCCGGTGGCGACGAGCGTGGCGAGCGCAGTGCCGGGCGCCACGTGCGACAGCTCGGCGCGCGAGAGCTGGACACACCCGGACGGGTCGCCGTCCTGCGCCAGCCGCTGCACCAGCCCCTCCACGGCCTGCCCATGGTCGAGCGAGCGCGGCACGGACTCCGCCAGCGCCTCGCGGTAGGCCTCGGTGGCCGCGACGTGGTCTCCGGTGGCGTCGGCAGCGCTCGCCCGGGCCAGCGCCGCCTGGGCGGCGGTGCCGGGAGCGCCCGGCGTCAGCGCCAGTGCGGTGGCGCGGAGCCGGGCCGCGAGCTCCACCACCGTGGCGCTGCCCACCCAGCGGCGGAAGGCCTGCCCGGTGTGCGGGTCGATGACCAGCAGCGTGGGGAGCGCCTCGCTCGGGAACTGCTCCACGAAGGCGCGATTGGCCGCCTTCTCGGTGTCCACCTCGAGCCACACGTACCGGTCAGCGACCGGGGAGAGCACTCCGTCGGGGAAGACGTACGACTTCATGCTCACGCAGCTGTGGCACCACGGTGCCCAGGCGTCGACGAAGAGCGGCTTGCCCTCTGCCCGGGCCCGGGCGAGCGCCGCCGGGAAGTCGTCGGAGATGAAGCGGATGCCGCTGCCCGGCTCGCCGCCCGGGCCCCCGTGCGCGCACGCTGCGAGGGCGAGAGAGAGGGCGAGTCCGGGGAGTCGCGGCGCCGAGGTGGAGAGAGCCCGGCGCCCGGAGGTCACTGCTCGCCGGTCCTTCCGGAGCTGGGGCCCGGCCCCTCCGAGCTGCCCCGGGGCACGTCGCTCATCCCGGGTGGCATCGCGGTGGGCAGCATCGTCTGGTCGATCCTGGGCATCGGCGGGATGCGCGAGTTGGAGAGCGTGAACCGGGTGCCCACGTCGGCCATCACGAAGAACAGCAGCACCAGGACGAAGAGGAACGAGGTCAGGAAGACGATGCGGTCGACGCCCTCGCCGTGCCAGAGGTGCATGAAGAAGAGCACCACCAGGGTCACCTTGATCACCGAGATGCAGAGCGCCGCCGCCAGGTGGTAGTTGACCGACATCGGGATCTGCGAGACCCCGAAGGTGGTCGCGGTCAGGATGCAGAGCGCGAACCAGTTGAGGATCAGCCTTCCGGGGCCAAGCTCATGCTTGGCCTGCGGCGCGTCGGCAGGTTGGGTGGTCGAGGTCATTCGGGTCAGACCAGGTAGAGCAGCGGGTAGAGGAAGATCCAGACCAGATCGACCAGGTGCCAGTAGAGCCCGGCGTTCTCCACCGGGGCGTAGTAGGTGGGCGAGAACTCCTTCCTCCAGCAGCGGACGGCCACCCAGGAGAGCAAGCTCATGCCCACGATCACGTGGAGCGCGTGGAGACCGGTGGAGAAGAAGTACACCACGTAGAAGATGGGGCCGCCTGGCGCGGTGATCTCGCTGAAGTGGAAGAACTTCCCCGGCAGCGCGCCCTCCACGAACTTCTCGTGGTACTCGATGGCCTTGATGCAGAGGAACCCACCGCCCATGGCCACCGAGGCCAGGAGCAGCCAGAAGGCGTTCCGGTTCTTCCCGTGCTCGGCGTTGTAGTGAGCGAGGGCCACGGTGAGGCTGGAGGTGAGCAGGAGGACGGTGTTCAGCGTCCCGAGGAACAGGCTGAGGTGCCGGCCCGCCTGCTCGAACGCGTCGGGGAAGTAGGTCCGGAAGACGAAGTAGCCGACGAAGATGCCGGCGAAGAGGAGCACCTCGGTCCCCAGGAACAGCCACATCCCGAAGCGCAGCGCGCTGTTGTGGTTCTCGACGGTGTCGTAGTGGTGCGGGAGCGGGGGCGGCTCGAGCCACCCCTCCGCAGTCATCTTCCGAGCCGCGCTAGATTGCATGGCCCACCCTGGCGAGCTCCTCTGGGACGTCCTGGTACTCGTGGGGCCCCCGGGTGAAGACGGGGACCTGGTCGAAGTTCTCGGTCGGAGGCGGCGAGGGCGTGTCCCACTCGTAGCCGCGGCTGCCCCACGGATTCCGCCCCGCCACCTCGCCGTACTTCAGCGACACCGCGAGGTAGATGGCGATGATGATGAACCCGAAGGCGAGCAGCGAGGCGCCGGCGGTGGAGGCCACGTTCAGCGCGGCGAAGCGCTCCGGGTACTCGTAGTAGCGCCGCGGCATGCCGGCGTTCCCCAGGAGGAACTGGGGGATGAAGGTGGCGTTGAAGCCGAGGACGATGAGCCCGGCGGCCAGGAGCGCCCAGTTCTCGGGGTACCTCCGCCCGAACATCTTGGGGAACCAGTAATGGAGGCCGGCGAGGAAGCCCATGATCACCGCCCCCACCATGATGAAGTGGAAGTGGGCGACCACGAAGTAGGTGTCCTGCCAGTGGACGTCGAGGGAGACCGTGGCCAGGGCCACGCCGGTCATCCCGCCGAATACCAGGAAGAAGAGGAACCCGCAGATGTAGGCGAAGGGTGCGGTGAAGGCGATCGAACCCTTGTAGAGCGTGCCCACCCAGTTGAAGACCTTGATCGCGGTGAACACCCCCACCAGCATCGAGATCGCCGCGAAGGCCCCGGCGTCGAACGCGCTCTGGCCCGAGGTGAAGAGGTGGTGGCCCCAGGCGAAGAAGCCCACGAAGGCGATGCCCAGTGAGCTCATGGCGATCATCTTGTAGCCGAAGATGTTCTTCCGGGAGTAGGCGCAGATGGTCTCGCTGATCACGCCCATCGCCGGCAGCACCATGATGTAGACGGCCGGGTGGCTGTAGAACCAGAAGAGGTGCTGGAAGAGGATCGGGTCACCGCCGCGGGCCGGATCGAAGAAGCCGAACCCGAAGGTGTGCTCGGCGGCGACCAGCAGGGTGGTGAGCCCCAGCACCGGCGTGGCCAGCACCTGGATGATGCTGGTGGCATAGATGGCCCAGACGAACAGGGGCATCTTGAACCAGGTCACGCCCGGAGCGCGCAGGGTGTGGATGGTGACGATGAAGTTCAGCCCGGTGAGGATCGAGCTGAAGCCGATGATGAACACCCCGAGCATCACCGGAGCGATGTTGGTGGTGGTGGTGGTGCTGTACGGCGTGTAGAAGGTCCAGCCGGTGTCCGCGCCGCCGGTGATCAGCCCCCAGAGCATCAGCGACGAGCCGGCCAGGTAGACGTACCAGGAGGTGAGGTTCCACTTGGGGAAGGCCACGTCCTTCGCCCCGAGCATGATCGGGAGGAAGAAGTTCCCGAACACGCCGGGGATGGCCGGGATCATGAACATGAAGATCATGACCAGGCCGTGCAGGGTGAACATCCGGTTGTAGGTCAGCGCCTCGATGATCGTCGGCCCCGGCGTGAGCAGCTCGAGCCGGATGACCATGGCGAAGATGCCGCCCAGGAAGAGGGCGATGAGCACCGAGACCAGGTAGAGGATGGCGATCCGCTTGTGGTCGTGGGTCAGCAGCCAGGAGCGGATGGTGGTCCCGTCGTTGAGGTAGTGCTTCTTCGGGAAGACCGCGCCCGCGGGGGGAACGGCGGCGGTGGTGATCGGCGCGGTCATCAGTCTTCTCCACCCGTGGCCGGAACGGTCCGCTCGGACCGCAGGCTCTTGATGTACTCCACGATGGCGGCTGCCTCCGGGCCACTGAGCTTGCCCTGGTAGTTGGGCATCAGCGGCTGGTAACCGGCGACGACCTTCACCGTGGGCTCCATCATCGACTCGGTGAGGTAGGCCTCGTCGGCGATGATCTCCCGCCCGTCGGTCAGCTTCGTGGGCTGCTGGTAGAGGTCCACCCAGCTCGGGCCGGTGGCCGGCTCGGTGCTGTTCACGTTGTGGCAGCGCAGGCAGCCCTGGTTCACCGCGACCTGCTTGCCCCACTGGGCGAGGCTGCCCTGCGGGGTCACCTGGCTGGTCTCGTCCGCCAGCACGTCCTGGCGGGACACCAGGCCTCGCTGCTGCTCCTTGATCCACTCGTCGAAGGCTTCGGGGGCCATCACTACGACCTCGCCCCACATCTTGCTGTGCTGGGCGCCGCAGTACTCGGTGCAGAGGATCTGGTACCGCCCCGGCTTGGTGGCGGTGAACCAGGTCTCGGTGTAGCGGCCCGGCTGGGCGTCCATCTTCACCCGGAAGGCGGGGATGAAGACCGAGTGGATGACATCGCGCGAGGTGATCAGCAGCCGCACCGGGCGGTTGGCCGGCACGTGGAGCACGCCGATCGCGTTCGGCCCCTCGGGGTAGGCGAACTTCCACATCCACTGCTTCCCCATCACGTAAACGTCCATCGCGTCCGGAGGCGGCGAGGAGAGCTTCACGAAGTCCCGGAAGCCGATCGCGAACCACACCAGGAAGAACGCCAGCGGCACGCTGATCGCCGCCACCTCGAACAGCGCGGTGGGCTGGATGTCGGGGGTGGCCTGGTCCTCCCGCTGTCGGCGGTACTTCCAGAAGAAGGCCAGGGCGACCAACCCGACGCCGAAGCTCGCGACCATCGTCACGGTGATCACGAAGTAGTGAAGATGGTCGACGTCCTGGGCGAACGTCGAGGCCTGCTCGGGGAGGAACAGCAGGCGCCTCATGATCTCGTTCATGCCGTCGCACCCCGTCGCTTCTTCAGCTTCAAGTCCTGCCTCCAGAGCACCGTCAGTAAGACCACCAGCGCGGCGAAGACCAGCAGCGCCCCGATCCGGATGAACGCGACCACGTAGGGGCCATAGCTGCGCTTCGCCGGGTCGTACTTGAAGCAGGTGAGCAGCACCCGGTCGAACGCGGTGCCCACCTTGCCCTTGCCGGCCTCGACCAGGGCCAGCTTCATGTCCCGCGCCGGGTACTCGATGCCGTACAGGTACCGCGACAGCCGCCCGTCCTCGGAGAGGACGAAGGCCACCGAGGCGTGCGCGAACTGCTTGCTCGCCGGATCGTACTTGTAGAGGAAGCCGGTGGCCTTCGCGAGCGTCTGGATCTCCGGCTCGGCGGCGGTGGCGAACCGCCAGTCCGGCGTGGTGGGCGAGACGCCCAGCGCCTGCATGTGGCCTCGCTTGGACTCGGCGGCGTCCCGTGGCGTCTCGTTCGGGTCGATGCTCACCATCACCGCCCGGTAGTCGCGGCCGAGCTTCATCCCCGAGTCGCGCAGGGTCCGGGTCAGGCTGGACAGCGTGAGGCTGCAGAGCTGCGGGCAGCGGTAGTAGACCAGCGCCAGCACCACCGGCTTGCCGCGGTGGAGCTCGTCCGCCAGCCGGAAGGGCTGCCCTTCCGAGTCGACCAGCCGCCCGTCCTCGGGCACCCGGTCCCCGAGCTGCTCGATGACGTCCACACCCTGCATCGGGGCAGGCACGTTGACCTGGGCCCCTGCGGCGAGCGGGAGGAGCGCCCAGAGACCGGACGCGATGCCGAGCATCGACGCCCGGCGCCCCCGCGCCGGTGAGCCCGGACGCGCGGCGCTCCGGCGACGCTCCACGGGCCTCCCCCTGGTGCAGGGGGGGCCACAGGCGTCCTCCAGGTACGGGGGGTGTACCGACCGGCTCACTTCCCTGGGCCCCCCTTCTTCGCTTGCTCGGCGAGGTACATCTTCATCGCCTCGTCGATGGGGATGTGGGCCACGCCGGCCTCGCGATCCACCCAGCCGTAGCTCCTGAGCCGCTCCATCTGCTGGAGCCGCTTCTGCGCCGCCCGCTGGTCCAGCGCGAACACCCGCTGGTTCACGATTCCCACCTCGTACTGGTCCACCTGCTGAGGGAGCGGGGGCGGCCCGGCCGGCTGCATCTCGGCCCGGGTGCTGTTGAGGATGTGCGTCGACCAGACGGTGGCGATGGCAAAGATGATGATCGAGCCGACGCCTACCCCGATGATCATCGGCCAGTTCATCTGCTGCTGGGCGTGCGCGATCTCGGCGGCGCCCTGCCCGGCCGGGGGGTGCTCGCTCTGTGCGGTGGTGCTCATGCCTGCTGGTACCTCAGCGAGTCGGCCAGGTACGGATCCTTGACCGGGAGGGTGAAGTGCCCCGCGGCGCGCCAGCGGGCGAAGGCGATGGCCACCCCGCCCACCCCGAGCATCGAGGTGATGCCGGTCCAGTGGAGGTAGAAGCCCTGGGGGTGCAGCGCCGGGAGCACCAGCCAGGTCAGGTCCACCCAGTGCACCACCAGGATCCAGACCGCCACGAACGCCAGGCCGCGGGGGTGGAACTTCAGGCCCCGGCTGAGGAGGGTGAAGAACGGGATGATGAAGTGGGTGACGATCAGGAAGATGCCCACGCTCTGCCAGCCGCCCTTCATCCGGACGACGTACCAGGCCGCCTCCTCCGGGATGTTGGCGATCCAGATGAGCATGAACTGGCTGAACGCGATGTAGGTCCAAAAGGCGGTGAAGGCGAGCATCAGCTTGCCCAGGTTGTGGGTGTGATGCCGGGTGACCAGCCCGCCGAACTGGCGCTGCTCGTTCCGCGTCCGGACGGTGATGACGGTCAGCAGCGCGATGCAGGCCAGGAAGCTGCCCGCGAAGTAGTAGGCTCCGAAGATGGTGGAGTACCAGAACGGGTCCACCGACATCAGCCAGTCGAAGGCGGCGAAGGTGATGGACAGCCCGAGGAAGGGTAGCGCACCCGAGCCGTAGCGGCGCATGCGCCGGGTGGGCTCCAGCCCCCCCTCCTGGTCCTGCCGCAGCGACCAGCCTCGGAGCAGCTGGTTCACCACCACCCAGATGGCGAAGTAGATGACCGCCCGGACGAGGAAGCCGGGGACGTTCAGCCAGGCCGCCTTGTGGGTGAGCAGCTCGAGCTGCTCGTGGTTCATCTTGTTCGACGGGTTCACCCAGGGGAACAGCACCGTCATCCCCAGGGCGATGGGCAGGAAGAGCAGGACGAAGACCGGGATCGCCGCGCCCATGGTCTCGAACACGCGACGGAACACGGTCATCCACCGCGCGGCGGAGGCGTGGAAGATGGCGTTCCAGATGCTCGCGGCGATGGCGATGCCCAGCCAGTAGGTGAAGGCGACCAGGTAGCCGGCGAGGATGACCGGCCGCTCGGCGCCGCTCACCGCATAGCCGATCGCGGTGAGCACCAGGCCCACGACGCCGAGCCCCGCGGCGAGGGTGAAGGTCTTCCCGCCGGCCTTCAACCGGTCCTGGGTGATGGTGGTGGGCCCTACCTCGACCATGTCTGCCCCTCCCGGAGCCGGCGCTGCACGTCGGCGGGCAAGGTGTTCACCGGCGCGTTCTGGCTGAGCTGCAGCGCCTGCACGTAGGCCACCACCGCCCAGCGCTCGTCGGTGGGGATCTCCCCGGAGAACGAGGGCATCAGCCCGTAGCCCTGGGTGATGGCCTGGTAGAAGAAGCCGGCCGGCCGGAACCCGAGCGCGACCAGCGAGGGCGGGAGCCGGGTGGCCATGTTGTCCGCCACCATACTGTCCCCGTTGCCCGCCAGGCCGTGGCAGTTGGAGCAGACGATCTCGTAGCGGTGCCGGCCGCGGGCCAGCAGCTCGGGCGTGACCGGGATGGGGACCTGGGTCACCACCGCGCCGTTCACCATGCCGGTGCTGATGCCCGGCGCCCCCACCACCGCCTCGCGGGAGACGGTGCCCTCGGGAGGAGTGCGCATGCCGCGGCCGTCGCCGTACAGCTCGTTGGCCGCGTAGGGCAGGATCTTGTCCTGCTGCTCCATGCGCTGGAGCACGTCGCTGGCCCGCGTCCCGGCGCAGCTGCAGCCGGAGAGCACCCCCAGGCCGAGGAGAAAGAGAACGGTCCTCATTCCACCGACTCCTGCACCGTGCTGATCTCCTTGGCCCCCAGCTGGCCGAGCAGCGCGCTCTCCGCCTTGCCGTCGCTGCCCGGGGGCAGCGCCACACTGAGCCAGAAGCCGTCGTTGACCGCGCTCCGGAACTCCTCGCTCTCGAACACCGCGTGGTACGGCTGCGGCAGGCGCATCAGCGCCAGCAGGCCGAAGAAGATGCTCAGCGAGGCGAGCAGCACCGTGGTCTCGAAGGTGATGGGGATGAACGAGGGCGGGGCGTGAGCCGGCCGGCCGGCCACGTTGAGCGGCCAGTTGATGCTGTTCATGTAGACCATCATCAGATACCCGCCGAACATCCCGGTGAGCCCGCCGGTGAGCGCGATGCGGGGGACGCGGCTCCGGCCGAGCCCCAGCGCCTCGTCACCCCCGTGCAGGGGGTATGGCGAGTGGGTGTCGATCGACTCGAAACCCTTCTCGCGGACCTTGTAGCAGGCGTCCACCAGCGCCTCTCCGCTCTCGAAGCGCCCGAGCACGTAGCTCTTGCCGGCTGGAGCGGCGTCGTCTTCCGCGGCGTGTTCCATCGATCAGGCTCCGGTGACCACCGTGACCGGCGCGGGGCGGTGCTGGAGCTCCTCGTTGAGCTCCTTCACCTCGCTCACCGCGACGGCGGGGATGAACTTCAGGAAGAGGAGGAAGCAGGTGCTGAAGAACCCGATGGTCCCCAGGAACAGGGTGATGTCCACCCAGGTCGGGTAGTACATGTCCCAGGCGGCGGGGAGGAAGTCGCGGTGGAGCGAGGTGACGATGATCACGAACCGCTCGCACCACATCCCGACGTTCACCAGGATGCTGGCGATGAACATCACCGGGATCGAGGTGCGCGCCTTCTTGAACCAGAAGATCTGCGGGGTGAGCACGTTGCAGAAGAGCATCAGGTAGTACACGCCGCGGTACGGCCCGGTCGCCCGGTTGAAGAACACGAACCACTCGAACTGGTTCCCCGAGTACCAGGCGATGAAGTGCTCCATCAGGTACCCGTAGGAGACCAGCATCCCCGTGGCGAGGATGATCTTGTTCATGTTCTCGAGGTGCCTCATGGTGATGACGTGCTTCAGGCCCAGGAAGTGTCGCGCCGGCACCATCCAGGACATCACCATGGCGAAGCCAGAGAACACCGCGCCGGCCACGAAGTAGGGCGGAAAGATCGTGGTGTGCCAGCCGGGGATGAGCGACACCGCGAAGTCGAAGGACACGATGGTGTGCACGCTCACCACCAGCGGGGTGGAGAGCCCGGCCAGGAGGAGGTAGCCGACCTTGTAGTTGTGCCAGTGCCGCCCCGAGCCGCGCCAGCCGAGGGCGAAGATGCCGTAGATCTTCCGCTGGATCGGGCTCTTGCTCGCGTCGCGGAGCGAGGCCAGGTCGGGGATCAGCCCCAGGTACCAGAAGAGCACCGAGACGGTGAAGTAGGTGGAGACCGCGAACACGTCCCAGATGAGCGGGCTCTTGAACTGCGGCCACATCTCGAGCGTGCTCGGGTACGGGAACATGAAGTAGGCGAACCATGGCCGCCCGGTGTGGAGCAGCGGGAACAGGCCCGCGCACATCACCGCGAAGATGGTCATCGCCTCGCTGAAGCGGTTGATGGCCGTCCGCCAGCGCTGCTGGAAGAGGAAGAGGATCGCGCTGATCAGGGTCCCGGCGTGACCGATGCCGATCCACCACACGAAGTTGGTGATGTCGAAGGCCCACCCGACGGGGATGTTGTTGCCCCAGGCGCCGATTCCCTCCACCAGGGTGACGGTGATCGCCAGAGCCAGCGCCCCGCTCCCCGACAGGGCGATGAGGAACGAGAGCAGCCAGCCCTTGTCCGGGCGCGCCCAGACGTGCGCCAGGAGGTTGTTGGTGAGGGTGGTGTTGTCCTGCTTGCCGACCAGCAGGGGTTCGGTGTCGAGCCCGTCGGCGGCGACGGCGGCGGCGTGTTCGGCGGCCATCAGCCCAGCTCCGGGTTGGGGTTCTTGATCTTGGTCAGGTACACGGTTCGAGGCCGGGTGTTCAGCTCGTGCAGCACGTCGAAGCGCCGCGGGTCGGCGTGGCGCTGGCTGACCTGGCTCTTCGGGTCATGGAGCGAGCCGAAGGTCAGCGCGCTGGTCGGGCACGCCTGCTGGCATGCGGTCTTCAGCTCTCCGTCGCCGATGCCCCGGTTCTCGATGCGGGCGGCGATGCGGGTCCGCTCGATCCGCTGCACGCAGTAGGTGCACTTCTCCATCACCCCGCGGGACCGGACCGTCACGTCGGGGTTCATCAGCATCTTCTCCACCTGGCTCTTGTCCTGCGTCCAGTGGAGGTAGTTGAAGTGCCGGACCTTGTAGGGGCAGTTGTTCGAGCAGTACCGGGTGCCGATGCACCGGTTGTAGACCATGTCGTTGAGGCCCTCGTCCGAGTGGACAGTGGCGTTCACCGGGCACACGTACTCGCAGGGCGCGGTCTCGCAGTGCTGGCAGAACATCGGCTGGTTCACCATCTGGGGTGACTCGGCCGAGCCGGAGTAGTACCGGTCCATGCGGATCCACTGCATCTCCCGGCCGCGGCCGACCTGGTACTTGCCCACCACCGGGATGTTGTTCTCCGACTGGCAGGCGACGACGCAGGCGTTGCATCCGGTGCAGCGGCTCATGTCCACCGCCATCGCCCACTTGTACTGCTGCTTGCTGTAGTCGACCGCGAGCTGCACCGAGGGAAGGGTGCTCCCCTCGAGCTCCTTGCCGCCGGGGAGCTTCACCGGGGGCCGGAGCTCGGCCGCCTCGGGGTGCTTCTCGAACTCCTCGAGGGTCTGCATCAGCGCGATGGGCCGGCCCTCGGTGTCGTTGTGCACCTGGGTGGTGCTGATGGGGTAGCTGCGGCCGACCTTCTTCACCTCGAGCCCGGTCGTGAACCAGGGGCTGGAGGCGCTCCGGAGCGGGTAGACGTCGTGCCCCACCACCACCGGCTCGTCGGCGTCCTTCACCCCGAGCGTCTGCTGCTTTCGGCCGTAGCCGATCGAGACGGTGACCGCCTCGTCCGAGTGGCCCGGCTGGACCCAGGCCGGGACCTGTACCGAGCGCCCGGAGACGGTGAGCAGCAGGAGGTCGCCGTTCTCGAGGCCCAGCTGCTTCGCCAGCCCCGGGCCCACCTGCGCCACGTTGTCCCAGGTGACCTTGGTGATCGGGTCGGGGAGCTCCTGGAGCCAGCTGTTCAGGGAGTAGCGGCCGTCGAGGATCTTGTAGTCGTGGACCAGGTCCAGCTCCAGGCCGCCCGGGGCCGGACGGGCCTGCGAGCTGGCGGCCCGCACCCGCTCCGCCTGGAGCGTGGGGGTGACCGGAGCGTTCGCCGTGCCCGGCACCACGCCGCTGGCCAGCCAGGTCTCCCACTCGCTGTCGAAGTCGCCCTTGGCCCGCGAGGCGTGGAGCGCCTTCAGCCGGTCGTAGGGCTTGTTCTCGTCGGTGAGGAACGCGGTGAGCAGCTCGGCCTCGGAGATGCCGCCAAACAGCGGCTGGATGAGTGGCTGGACGATGGACAGCGTGCCTTCCCGGGCGCGGGCATCGCCCCAGCTCTCGAATGGGTGGGCCGCGGGGAGGAACCAGTTCACCGCCCGTGAGGTCTCATCGTCGTGGAGACCGAGGTACACCGCGTTGGGCACCTTCCGGAGGAGGCCCACCAGGTCCACGTCGCCCGGGGCGGTGAACACCGGGTTCCAGGCGCTGATCACCAGGGTGTCCACCTTCCCGGCGCGCAGCTCGTCGACCAGCGACTGCCAGCTCGCGCGACCGGTGGCGGTGTCCAGCACCGCCGGCTCGCTGAAGGTGACGGTGGCCCCGACCGCGCCGAGGCTCGCATTGATCGCCTGGGCCACGGCGTGGGTGAGCGCGGTCTGCCGCTCGCCGGGAATCACCAGCGCCGCGCCCCGCTTGCCCGCGAGGTCCTTGGCCACCGCGGTGACGAACTTCGCCCGTTCGCCTGTCAGGCCAGCGGGGCTCCGGAAGCCCGAGAGCCCGGGGACGGTCTTGCCCAGCTCGGCGGCCAGCGCCAGGGCGAACCCTTCGATGTCCGCGCTGCGCAGCCTCAGGCGATGATCGGCCATGCCGCCGGTGATGCTGAATCGCGGCTCGACCACGTAGAGCCGGTTCAGGCCGGCGGGGTGCTGCGGCTCGCGGCGGTTGGCGAAGCCGAGGTTCTGGTCGATGGTGTCCGGACGGGCCTCGAGGAAGTCCGCGTCGAGCGAGAGGATGACGTCGGCCTTCTCGATCAGGTAGTGCGGCTCGAGCGGCTTGCCGAAGGCGATCGTGGTGCCGTCGTAGACCGAGTCACGCGGGGTCGCGCTCCAGGCGTGGAACTTCGCCCTGGGAAAGCGCTGGACGATGGCCTCGCGGAGCGACCCGGTGAGCGGCGAGCTGCTGGGCGCGGACAGGAAGCGCAGGCCCGCGCCGCCGTCCTTCTCCCACGCACCCGAGCGGACGCGCATCGCCTCGCGGAACCCGCGCCAGCTCCGCCCGGCGCCGCGCTCCTTCAGCACCCGGGCGCGGAATGGATCGAAGAGGGTGGCCAGCTCGGCCTGCGCGTGCGGGCCGGTGGCGCCGCGGGACACGGGGTGGGTGGGGTTGCCCTCCACCTTCACCGGCCGGCCCTCCCAGCTGGTGGCCAGGACGCCCAGGGCCAGCCCATCCTGCACCAGCGCGGTGGCGTAGTGGAGCGGGTTGCCGGGAACCATCCCGTCCGGCGCCTTGGTGTAGGCGAGGATCTTCTCCACCGGCTTCTCGGTGCAGGCAGTGAGCCCCGCCAGCGCCACCGAGGCGCCCATCAGCTGGAGGAAGTCGCGCCGGGCGAACCCCTTCGGCACGTCGAAGGCGCCGGGGGGGAACTCCTGGTCGCGGTGGGGGAGCGCGGCCTCGCCGTGGAGCTGCTCCTCCACGCTTCGCCAGTAGGTGCGGCCGAAGCCGTGCTCCGAGCCGGGCTGACGCCCGGGGGCGAAGCTGGCCTCGTCCGGGAGGTCCACGGCCTGGGGCTCGACGGGGGCGCTCTCGCCGAGGACGGGGAGCGGGAACCGGGGAGTGGTCATCGGTGACATGCGTCGCAGGAGATGCGGGTGTGGACGTTGTACTGCTGGGCCAGCTGGGCCCCGAGCTTCTGCCGGTCCACACCAGGGTCCGGCTTCCAGGTCATGCTGGTCATGAACTCCACGGGCCGCAGCTGCGGCTCGGGATGCCGATGGCACTCGACGCACCAGCCCATGGAGAGCGGCGCCTTCTGGTTGATGAGCCCCATCTGATCCACCCGGCCATGGCAGGTCACGCAGCCCACGCCCTTGTTCACGTGGATCGCGTGGTTGAAGTAGACGTAGTCGGGAAGGTTGTGGACCGAGTTCCAGGGGATGGGCCGGTCCTTGAAGTAGTACTCCCGCACCAGCGAGAGCAGCGGGCTCTTGTTCCACACCTGCGCGTGGCAGCTCATGCAGATGGTGGTCGAGGGCAGCCCGGGGTACGGGCTCTTCTCCACCGTGTAGTGGCAGTACCGGCAGTCGATGCCCTCGTCACCGACGTGGTGCCGGTGGTCGAACTCGATGGGCTGGACGACCTCGCGATCCTGCTTGGTGCCCCAGGTCGAGCGCACCACGATCATCAGCCCGGCAATTGCGACTGCGGGGAGCGCCAGCAGCAGGACGCCGCTGAGGCGTGAGACCGTATTCGTCCAACGTGGGAAGAGGGGCATCCGGGGTTGCCTGGCAATCGGGGGGAGAGCGCAGAATCTGCGGCGCGCGTTCTACGGAACGGCAGGGCAACCTTCAATCTCTAAGTCGCGGTGATCCCTCGTTTCCCGTCATCGGCCCCTGAAGGCCCTCACCTCGAAGCCCGATCCGCGCTTCCCCCTGTTCACCTCGGAGGGACCAGGCGATCGGCGTTTGCGGAGAAGACCGCCCGCTCCTCTTCCGCAGTGAGGCCGAGCCCGCGCACGTGGGCGACCACGTCGGCGAAAGGAATTCCGAGGCTCGGGAGGTCCGAGCCGAAGAGGATCTTATCCGCCACTCCGGCGAGGTCGCCCGGAGCGAGCGGCACCGGATGGAACATCACGGGGGTGAGGTCGGCGTGCAGCGACCGGTGGCGCCGCAGCACGGCCAGCGCCTCGTGCACGGACGGAGCGGCGAGGTGGGCAAGCACGATGCGTGCCTCGGGCCAGGTGCTGGCGACCCGCTCGAGCGCAGCCAGCTCGTCGGGCTCGGTGGGCCCGGCCGGCGAATGGCCGAGGTGCACCACCACCGGAATTCCACGGTCCGACACCCGCGCCCACAGCGGCGCGAGCCGCTCGTCGTCCAGCGAGAACGCGCCCACCGCGCAGTGAAGCTTGAACAGTCGAAGGTCGAGCCCCAGCGCCTCGTCCACGACCTGGGCGACCTCGTCCCCGGGGTGGACGGTCCCCGCGGGCTCGACCAGGGCGTCGCGGCCCCAGGTCTCGGCCATCCAGCGGTTCAGCGCCTGCGCCGAGCCCGGGCGGCGCACGTAGGGAAGTGACCAGCAGCGGGCGACGCCGGCCTCGCGGAGCGCCGCGTGGGCGACGTCAGGCTCGGGCGCGTAGGGGAACGACTCGGGCGGGATGGCCTGGGTGAAGTAGGCGCGGATGGCCCGGCCGAGCCGGTCGGGGAGGAGGTGGGTGTGGGCGTCGACGATGCGCACGGACGGGGAGCGGCGCCGGATGTAACGCCAAGGCTGTTCACCGGAAATCTGCAGGGTCGATGCCCTCGGCCTCGAGCCAGCGGTAGATCTGCTTCCGATTTTTCCCGAAATAGCTGGCGGTCCGCTCGACGTTGCCCCCGAAATGCTCGAGCACCCGAACCAGCGCGGCGCGATCCGGCGTGTCCGAGTCGGGGACCAGCGCCTCGGGCACGATGGGCGTCGGACGCTTGCTCCCGGCGTCGGTCGGGGTCTGCCGCCGCGCCGCCACCGGGGCCATCTCCGGCGGCAAATGGGTCCGTCGGAGCATCGGCTCGCCTTGGGCGCGCACCGCCGAGGCGGCCATCGCCCGCTCCAGCTCGCGCACGTTGAAGGGGTAACCATGGAGCAGCAGCGCCTCGGCGGCGTGGGTGGAGAGGCCCGAGGGGAAGCCGGCATTCGCGAGGAAGTGCACCGCCAGCGGGAGGATGTCCTCCTTCCGCTCCCGCAGCGGCGGGACCTCGAGGCGCCAGCCGGCGAGCCGGGCGTAGAGGTCGGCCCGGAAGCTCTCGGAACGGGCGTGCTCGACCAGCGGCCGCCGCGTCGCGGAGACGATCCGCGCGTCGACCCGGCGGACCGCGCTTCCCCCGACCGGGCGCACCTCCCCTTCGGCGAGCGCTCGCAGCAGCTTGGGCTGGACCTCCACCGGAAGCTCACCGATCTCGTCGAGGAAGAGCGTCCCGCGGTGCGCTGCCGCCATCAGCCCATCGCGGCTCTGGGAGGCGCCGGTGAACGCGCCGCTCAGGTGTCCGAACAGCTCGGCCTCGGCGAGCGAGGCAGGGATCGCCGCGCAGTTCACCGACACCAGCTCGCCCGCGCGCTGGCTGAGCCGGTGAATCTCCCGGGCGACCAGCTCCTTGCCCACGCCGGTCTCGCCGAGCACCAGCACCGGAACGACCGTCGGCGCGACCTGGGCGATCTCCCGGCGTAGACGCTGCATCGGGAGGCTCGTTCCCTTGAGCGACGTCTCGGGCATGCGCGGCTCTCCGGTATGCACCCACTGATCGAGGAAGAGCACCAGGGAACGGCCGAGCCGCAGCACCGACCCGTGCCGGAGCACACCGCCGACGCAGCGCACCCCGTCGAGGTAGGTGCCGTTGTGGCTTTCGAGGTCCCGCACCGCCCAGCCGTCCGCCGACGGCTCGACCACCGCGTGGCGACGCGAGACTTCGGGGTCGTCGAGCGCGATGCCGTCATCCTCGGGCTCGCGTCCGAGCACCAGCGGCGAATGCCGGAGCGTCACCCGCGGAGGGTGTCGGCCGTCGGGCCCGAACACTGGTACCAGCTGCTGGACGCGAAACGGCCGTCGCTCTTCCTGAGAGCCGAGTTCCGGGGCGGTGGAGCGGCCCCCGGAGCCCCTCTTTGACGTGCCCACCGAGGAGCGAGCCTATCATCCGTGGCACGGAGACCCGAGAGTGTCCGAACGACGCACATCCCCCGCGGCACCGGTCGAGCGGGCCGGGCCAGCCGGCCCGATCGAGCCGTCGAAGACGGTGAGCGCGGTCACCGAGGCTCCGGGGCAGGTCCTGACCATCGGCCACGGTCCGGAGCTGGTGCTGGTGGAGGACGCATATGTACTCGGCCCCGAGCTCGGCATGGGCGGGAGTAGTCGGGTGTTCATGGCACGGGACCGGCGCCTCGGGCGCGAGGTGGCGCTGAAGATCCTCCAGCGCAACGACCCGGTGGCGGTGGAGCGCTTCGTCCGCGAGGGGCGGATCACCGCCCGGCTCCAGCACCCGGCCATCGTCCCGGTGCACGAGATGGGGCGGCTCAGCACCGGAGAGCCATTCCTGGCGATGAAGCGCAGCACCGGTCTCCCGCTCGACCGTGCCATCGCCGCCGCGGAGGGGCTCGAGGCCCGGCTGGCGCTGGTCCCCCGGGTCCTGACGGCCTGCAACGCGGTGGCATACGCGCACGCCTCCGGGGTCATCCACCGCGACCTCAAGCCATCCAACGTTCTGCTCGGCGACTTCGACGAGACGCTGGTCGCCGACTGGGGACTGGCGAAGGAGACCTCCGCGCCGCCCGACCGGGAGGGCGGCGACGAGGCGTCCATCGGCTCCGGCGGATCCGGCGGGCTCACCGTCGCCGGGGGCGCCCTCGGGACGCCGGCGTACATGCCTCCCGAACAGGCCCGGGGAGAGCCGGCGGACACCCGCTCCGACGTGTGGGCGCTCGGCGCGATGCTGTACCACCTCCTCTCCGGCGCCCCGCCGTATACCGGCGAGTCCGCCGCGGAGATCCTGGCGAGGGTCCGTGGAGGGCCACCGCCGTCACTTCGCGCCACGGCACCCGCCGCGCCGCCGGAGCTGGCGAGCATCGTCCACCGCGCGCTGGCCTACGTGCCGGCGGACCGGTACCCCGATGCTTCGGCGCTGTCGGACGAGCTGCGGGCCTACCTCGCAGGCCAAAGGGTACGCGCGCACGCGTACACGCCGCGCGAGCTGGTCTCTCACTGGATGCGACGGCACCGGACGCTGGTGCGCGCCGCCTTGGTCTCCCTCGCCGTCCTGCTTGCCGCTGGCGCGGTCTCGTTCTGGCGCATCGTGCAGGAAAAGCGCCGCGCCGAGGTGCTGCGGGTCGTCGCCGAGACCCGGCGCGACGCGGCCGAGGATCTGGTCCAGTTCGTGGTCTTCAAGCTCCGCGACGACCTCACCGCGGTGGGGCGGCTGGACCTCCTCGCCAGCACCGGTGAGCGGGTGCAGGAGTACTACGAGCGGCTGCAGTCGGTGGACACGAGCCCGGGCGCCGATGCCCGGCTCCGCGCCGCCGCGGCCCTCGAGCTGCTGGGGGACGTGGCCCGGGAACGGGGAGAGAACGAGAAGGCGGCGCCGCTCCAACGGCGGGCGCTCCAGCTGCGCCAGTCAGTGCTCGCCGAGACCCCGGGCGATGCGCAGCGGATCTTCGCGGTGAGCACTAGCTGGAGCCGGATCGCGCAGTCCGAGGCGGCGCTCGGGCACCTGGACACCGGAGGCGAGGCGGCACGGCAGGCCTTCGCGCTCGCCACGCAGGCGGCCGACAAGAGCCCGGAGGACTTCCTCGTGGTGCGGAACGTCTACCGCGTCGCCGCTCACGCCTCGAACGTCCTCTATCGCGGTGGCGACGCCGACGGGGCGCTCCGGATGTTGCAGCAGTCGCGGGATCGCCTCGCGGCCTACGACGCCGGGCATCGCTCGGACCAGTCACTCCACGAGCTGGCCGCCGCGGAGCTGGGGCTCGGCTACATGCTCCAGACCCTCTTCCGGCTCGACGAGGCGCAGAGGGCGCTGGCTCGGTCGGTCGAGCTCTGGCGGGATCTGGCCGGGCGGAAGTCGGATGACGCCACGGTCCAGGCGGTCTTCGCCGGGGCGCTCCACATCTCCTCGGTCGTCGCCGGTAGGCGAGGTGACCGGGAGCGGGGCCGCGAGCTCATGGACGAGGCGGTCGCCACCCGCGGCCAGCTGTCCGCGAAGGATCCGACCAACCGGACCTGGCGCGAGATCTTCGCCTCCACCCTCACCGACCGATGCCAGCTCGATGCCGATCAAGGGCGTCCGGAGCACGGGCTCCCCGACTGCGCGCGGTCGGTGGAGATCTATCGCACTCTGGTTCGCGAGCAGCCGGGGACGGTCGCCTGGCGCGAGGGGCTGGTCCGCGCCCTGAGCGAGCAATCCGACGTCGCGCGCCGGAGCGGCAACCTGGACGAGGCGCGCCGATCGAGCCTGGAAGCGATCGAGCTCGTCCGGCCGATGCACGAGACGCGTGCCAAGGACACGGTCGTCCGGCAGATGTGGAGCGTCGCGCACGCCCGGGCCGCCGAGGCCGAGCGGGTACGGTCGCCCCTGCACGCCCGGCAGCTGCTCGAGACCGCGTTGGTCGACATCCGTGCGATGCGCGCCGAGCAGCCGAGCAACGCCCGCCGCCGCCACGACGAGGTGGACCTGGTGCTGTCTCGCGCCGAGCTGGACCTGGTCCTGCGGGACCTGGGGGCGGCGCAGGCGGGGCTGGACGAGGCGCGCGCCGCGCTCGAGCCGGATCGGGCGGCGAAGACCGAGCTGGGGCTGGAGCTTCCCGTCCTGCGGGCCAGGGTCGCGCTCCTGGCGCATGCGCTCGGGATGGTGCGGGGGCGTGCGTCGTCGGCCGACGCCGAGCTGGCGACCGCGTTTCAAGAGCTCGCCCCCCTCCGGTCCCGCCTCGACGCCGAGGACGTGGCGGTGCTCGCCCGTCTCGAGCGGCTGGCCCGGGGCCGGACGGCGAAGCCCGCGCATCCGTGACAGCGGTGCCCGGCGGGTGTGACGCCACGCGGCCCCCGGTGTGACCGCGGCGTCTCCCACCTCCGCAAGGCCCCGGGAGCACTCACGGGCACGGTCGCTGCTTTGCCCGGCCCTCCGTCACCGGAGGAACCATGCACCCGAGAGGCGTTCGAACCGTGGTCTGGGCGTTGCTGCTGTGTGCCTGCAGCACGCAGCCGGGAAGCAGCAACAACAACTCGAACCGTCCCCCAGCGCCCACGCTCCAGACCGATTCCACGGTGACGCCCTCGGTGCCGACCGTGGCCGGAATCAACGGCGGCCCCGACCGGGCGGTGGGTGCGGTGCAGGGCCCGAGCGGGAAGAACAGCGACCTCGTGCTCGACGAGCTGATGGTCGTCACCGACCAGAAGTCGAAGGTGGACGCCCTGGCCGCGCGCTGGAAGGGAACCATCGAATCCGAGGCGGTCTTCGACGCCATCGGCCCGACCGATTTCAAGGTGTACCTGGTGCGGATCGACCCGAGCGGGGTGGACACCTCGAGCCTGGGGACGAAGCTGCAGAGCATCGACCCGCTGGCCCGCGGCGCCCACAAGGTCTCGAGCGACCGGGTGACCCAGCTCCTCGCGGTGGCGACCCAGGAGACCCTGGCCGACCCGTCGCTCTCGGTGGGCATCAATCCGCTGCTCGCGCCGCAGGGGATCTGGGAGGGAACCGCCACCGAGGGTGCGCCGCCGGACGGCTCGGTCACCTCCGACCCCTTCACCTGGCCGCACATGCTGATCCACCAGGTGCCCGCCGCATGGCAGGCGCTGCAGGACGCCGGGAAGCTCGGCAATCGGGTGAAGGTGCTGATCATGGACGGGGGCTTCGTCAAGAATCCCGACATCCCGGGCTCGACGACCATGATGGGGAGCTGGCTCAAGCCGAACCCCGCGTCGTGCACCGGCGGCACGTCCTGCCCCTGGCACGGCACGGCGGTGGCGTCGGCCCTCGCCGGGGTCCTCGACAACGGCTACGGCGGCGTGGGCACGGGCGCCCCGGTCGTCGACCCCATCCTGGTGCCCAGCCCCTCGGCGGACGTCTTCCAGTTCGTAGCCTACGCGGTCAACCTCATCGGAGGCCTCGCCGAGGGGCCACAGATCATCAACATCAGCGCGGCCTCCTCCTGGCCCGGCGCCCTGGGGTTCATGATCAAGCCCCTGGACAACATGATCACCCTCCTCCGGGGGAAGACCTTCGGTCCGGTGCAGCTCCGCTTCGGGCCCGGAGCGCTGGTGATCGTCGCCGCCGGCAACGACGGCATCGACGTGGACAACCAGGACTGCTTCATCGCCTGCTGGGAGAGCGACGTCATCATCCCCTGCGAGCTGGACGACGCGGTGTGCGTCGGCGGGCTGAAGTACGGGACACGGTACCCCGACCCGAGCAGCAACTGGGGCCGGTTCCAGCGGAGGCGGGGGAACGGCAGTGACTCGCCGACGTCGCAGGACAACTCGGTCGACATCTACGCCCCCTTCACGGTCATCGTCGGCCCGGACCCGGACGGCGCCGGGAACATCCAGGGAAGCGCGGGCCGCTGGGACAGCGGGACGAGCTTCTCCTCGCCGTTCGTGGCGGGCATCGCGGCCCTGGTCTGGGCCGCGGACCCGACGCTGAACGCCGACGAGGTGCTCGCCATCCTGCTGAACACCGCCGATTCGACGCCGGCCGGGGACGGCCTGGTCGTCAACGCCCTGGCCGCGGTGAAGAAGGCGCTCTCCAAGCAGAACAATCCTCCGGCCATCCGGATCACCGCTCCGTCGGACGGCACCACGACCACCGTGGGTCTGCCCGGGGTGAGCTTCAGCGCGGAGGCGAAGGACCTCGAGGACGGCAACGCCTGCTGCCAGATCTCCTGGAGCTCCGACATGGAGGGAAACCTCGGCACCGGCGCGTCGGCCACCTTCCAGTTCCACCAGCTGGGAACGCAGGTCATCACCGCCACTGCGCACGACAGCCAGGGCGCGACGAGCTCGGCGCAGGTGCACGTGACGGTGAAGGACACACCGCCACTGGTTTCCATCGTCAGCCCCGGCGCGGGGGACACCATCTACCAGGCGCGGCCGTTCAACGTGCTCGGCCGGGCGTTCGAGGGGCTGTCCGACCTCTGCCAGGCCCCCAATCCGACCTCCAACATCTCCTGGAGCAGCAACGACGCGAGCGACGGCTTCATCGGCCCGGGCTGCGGGCAGATCTACATCGCCGGAAGCACCGGGCAGCGGACGCTCACCTTCACCGCCAAGGACCAGTTCGGGACGCCCGCGTCCGTGTCGATGGTGGTGAACATCCAGCCCACGCCGGCGGCCCCGGTGGTCAGCATCTCCAGTCCGGCGCCGAACTCGTCGGCCTACGCGGGCTCCACCATCTCGCTCGGAGCGCTGGTCACGGGCGGTCAGGCGCCGCTGAGCCTCCGGTGGACCTGGAAGTCCCCGAACAGCGGCTGCACCGAGACCAACATCTCCGTGACACAGACCAGCGGGCCGCCCCAGGTCGCGGCGACCTGGGACAGCAGCACGCTCCCCAACGGGTGCACCACCGGGCTCGGGACCATCACCCTCTACGCCACCGACACGTTCAACCAGGTCGGCTCGGGGTCGGTGGCCTTCGACTTCTTCATCGTCAACTGAGCGGTCCTCCGGCAGCTCAGTGGTCCCCGGGGTGCCTCGCCCCGGGGATCATCGCTTTCAGGCTCTCCAGGGTGTCCGCCTCGCTGGCCGGCTTGTCGGTGCGCCAGCGGGCGATGCGCGGGAAGCGCACCGCGACCCCGGACTTGTGCCGCGTGGATCGGGCAATGCCCTCGAAGTGGAGCTCGAAGACCTGCGTCGGCTCGACGGCCCGCACCGGCCCGAAGCGCTGGAGGGTGTGTGAGCGCACCCAGCCGTCGAGCTCGCGGATCTCCGCATCGCTCAGGCCCGAGTACGCCTTGGCCACCGGGACCAGGGTCCCCTCGTCCCAGACCGCGAAGGTGTAGTCGGTGAAGAGGTTGGCCCGGCGCCCGTTGCCCGGGTGGGCGTAGAGCAGCACCGCGTCGACCTGGAACGGGTCGATCTTCCACTTCCACCAGTCTCCCCGGCGGCGGCCGGTGCGGTACGGCGAGTCGAGGCGCTTCAGCATGAGGCCCTCGACCTTCCGCTCCCGGGCCTCGCGGCGCCGCTCGCCGAGCGTCTCCCAGCTCGGGTCGACGAGCACCTCGGAGACGAAGAAGCGGCGGTGCCGTCCGGCGAGCAGCGGCTCGAGCCGCGCTCGCCGCTCGGACAGCGGAAGCTCGCGGATATCCCGGCCCTGGTGCTCGAGCAGGTCGTAGGCCATGAAGGCCGCCGGCGCCTGGGCCAGCACCTTCGGGGTCAGCGTCTGCCGCCCGATGCGGGTCTGGAGCAGCGAGAACGGAAGCGGCCGGTCCTCGCCGTAGGCCAGCACCTCGCCGTCGAGGACGGTGCCGTCGGGCAAGGTCCCGCCGGCCTCGACCACCTCGGGAAAGCGGTCGGTGACCAGCTCCTCGCCGCGCGACCAGAGGAACACCTTGCCCGCCCGGCGGATGAGCTGTCCGCGGATGCCGTCCCACTTCCACTCCGCCTGCCACGCGGCGCGCTCGCCCAGCGAGTCCGGGCCGTCCTCGAGCGGGGAGGCGAGGAAGAAGGGGTACGGCCGCGACGCATCGTCGGTCACGTGCGCGCGGGCGAGGATGCGCTCCAGGAACGCGGCCGACGGCGTCCAGTCGCCCATCGTCCGCTGGGCGAGGAGCGCCGGGGGGAGGTCCGCCACCTCGGCGAGCGCGCGGAGGACGAGGGTGGCCGACACGCCGACCCGGAGCTCGCCGGTGAGCAGCTTGTTGAGGAGGAACAGCTCGCGGCGATCGAGCGTGCTCCACCACCCGGTCACCCGGGCTCGCTGCTCCTCGGGCGGCAGTCCGCGGAGGGGTAGAATGCGCTGCTCCATCCACTCCGACAGCGGCGTCTCGTCGGGATGGGTGACGCGGGTTCCGTCGTCGAGCAGGAGCGCGATGCACTCGGCCAGATCGCCCACCACCGCGTAGCACTCGCCGAAGAGCCAGTCCGGCGTGCCGGTGAGCTCGAGCGTCCAGCCCACCAGCGCGCGCACGCCGAGCAGACGCTTCGGCCGGCGCCCGGTCAGGAACCACAGCGCCCAGGCCGCGTCGCGCGCCGGGGCCTCGCGGAAGTAGCGGGTCATCGCCCCCACCTTGGCCAGGGTCGAGGTGGTGGAGTCGAGCGCCTCGTACAGCGCTGCGAAGCGCTTCATGGCGGGAAGACCAGCGGCCGCCCCACCGCGGGCGCGTGCAGCCGGGTGCGCTGCCCGTCGAGGTCGCCCTCGAGCCAGTCGCGCTGCTGGTCGGTACGGTGGGGGCTCGCGACGTGGCCCGAGGCGCCGAGCGCCAGCACCAGCGTGGTCGCCTCCGGGTCGGCGAAGTCCACCACCAGGCGCATGCTCTGCCCGAAGCGCGGCGTGGCGACGCGGACGCAGCGGTTGCAGCCGGACATCGGCGGCTCGGGGGGGTCGAAGATCCACCCCAGCACGCCCCCGGACCGCCCGAAGGGGTGCTTGACGTCGAGGCGGTTCTCCTCGCCCCACTGCGGCCCGTCGAGCGGGACGTCGCGCACCGCCGCGCCGAGCACCGCATCCCGGTCGCCGAGCCCGGCCTTCCTCCACGCCTCGGGTGAGGCGCGCACGCCGGCCAGCAAGGTGGGGTCGTTGTTGTACCAGTCGAGCTCGGCGGGGGTGACGTTCGAGCCCTTCAGCGCGGCCGCGGCGATGGCCAGGTAGGCGCGGCGGCGGACCTCCTCGGCGGCACGGAACAGGCGCGAGTCGGCGGTGGCGCGACCATCCCAGGCGGCGAACGCCCTCGCCAGCTCGGGGCGGAGCAGCGGGGCGAGCCGCTCGACGACCTCGCGGTGCACGATGCCCACGGTGTCCAGCTGCATCGCCCGGACCGCGCGCGCGTCGTGTCCCTCGCCGGCGACGAGCTGGCCGATGCGCCTCGCCCGCGTGGGTGACGCCCAGTGGGAGGGCCAGTGGAATCCGCTGGCGGTCCCGATGAGGCGCTGGTTCGCCGTGACCACCCGGCCAGAGGGCGGATCGATCACCCGTGGCATCCGCGTGGTCGGCAGGTAGCCGGACCACTCCTGCGTGGTGCTCGACCCGTCGCGCGGCGTCCGCCCGTCGTCTCCGGCCGCGCGCAGCGGAAGGATGCCTGCGGCGCGCCAGCCGATGTGCCCGTCCGTGTCGGCGTAGAGAATGTTCTGGCCCGGGCCGAGGAAGCCGTCCGCGGCCGCGTTGAGGCTCGCCCAGTCGGTGGCGAGCATCATCTTCCCGACCGGGAGGCGCAGGGTGGACGGGTCCAGCGCCGCCCAGTGCAGGGCGAGGCCCGGACGGACCATGGGCCCGTGGCGGCCGAGCGAGACGGTGAGCGTCTCGGCGGGTCCGCCCTTCACCGTGATGTGCTCCACCCGCTGCCCCGACTCGGCCTCTCGATAGGTGTCCTGCACGTCGGTCCCGGTGTTGGTCAAGCCGATCGCCAGCCGGTCGTTCTGGAAGATGACCAGGCCGGGGAGCCCGGGCAGGCTCACGCCCTGCACCCAGCGCTGCACGGCGCCGTCCGCGGCGAGCAGTTCGATGCGCATCGGGTACCAGGTGCCCGGCGCGGTGAAGCCGAGGTGCGGGTCGTTGGCGAGGATCGGCTTGCCGCCTGCGGTGTGCGCGCCCGAGATGACCCAGCCGTTGCTCCCCACCTCGGGCGGAGACGCCCGGCCCCAGGGCTCCAGCGGAACGCCCAGCACCTCCAGCGGCTCGGGCCGCGACGGGAGCGAGACGGGGGTGGAGAGGGGCGCACCGCGGGCGAGCAGGCCCGCGGTGCTCGGCGCCGGCCGGGGCTCGGCGTCGGGGACGACCAGCACGTCGTCGGTGCTGACGTCCGGGAGCAGGAAGGCGCGGCGCTCGGCGGGGAGCGCGGCGAGGGCCTCCGCCATCAGCTCCTTCTGCCAGCTCTCGGACAGCTGCTGGTGCATGAGGAGCAGGACCCGGATGCAGTCCGCCGGCGTCCAGGGTCGCGGCTCGAGCGCGAGGAGCTGGAACTCGAGCCCCCAGCGCCCGTGGTGCGAGGCGATGAAGGCGTTGATGCCGTCGCTGAGCGCCTGCGCCTCGGAGCGCTCCTCGGGCGGAAGCCGTCGCGCGGCCTCCTCCGCCACGTCGGCGAAGCCGTACACCCGCTGGCGCCGGTCGAGAGGCAGCGCGGCCGAGCCCACCAGCTCCGAGACCTCGCCGCCGGCCACGCGCCGGGCGAGCTCCATCTGGAAGAGCCGCTCGCGGGCCTGGAGGAAGCCCTCGACGCGCATCGCGTCGCCCAGTGAGCGGGCGCGCACCGTCGGGATGCCCCGGGCGTCGAAGGTGACCTCCACCGACGCCTCCAGGCCGGCGATGCGCGGGGTGCTCCGGTCCGGGAGCTGCCCGCGGATGTCGACGATGGCCACCACCACTGCCGCGGCAAGCAGCGCCAGCACCAGGGCTGCAATGCGTCTGACCCAGGTCCTCATCGGGGGCTCTCTCCGGTCACCACTTCCTCCTGGTCACGCCCATACGGTGTCTCCAGCGCCTCGGCCTGGATGCCCAGCTCGCACAGCCGCTGGGCGAGCGGCACCGCGTACCCGTGCGTCACCAGCACCCGCTGCGCGCCGGTCTCGCGGATGGTGCCCACCAGCGCGGGCCAGTCGGCGTGATCGGACAGGGCGAACCCCCGGTCCACGCTCCGGCGGCGCCGCTCTCCCCGCACCCGCATGAACCCGCTCACCAGCGCGACCGCCGCGTCTCCGAAGCGCCGCATCCATGGCGTGCCCCGGGCGGTGATGGGCGCGAGCACCAGCTCGCCGGCGAAGTCCTTCCCCCTGGTGGTGTCCGCCACCCGGTCCACCGGGAGGAGCCGGACCCCGGCGTCGCGGTAGACGTCGCACATCCCGGCGATGGCGCCGTGGGCGAAGACCCGGCGGTCGGTGCGCAGCGCGAGCTCGGCCAGGAGCCGCTGTGACTTCCCCAGCACGTGACAGAACACCAGCGAGGCCCGGGCCGCCTCGCGGTTCGTCTCCCACCAGCCGAGGAGGTCCTCGATGACCGATTCGGTCGGCTCCCAGCGGAAGACGGGAAGGCCGAAGGTGGCCTCGGTCAGGAAGACGTCGGCGCGCAGCGGCTCGAAGGGGGCGCAGGTCGGGTCCGGGGCGCGCTTGTAGTCGCCGCTCACCACCCAGACCTCGCCGTCCGCCTCGATGCGGAGCTGCGCCGAGCCGAGCACGTGCCCGGCGGGATGGAACGAGAGCTGGACGTCTCCCATGCGGTGGCGCTCGCCGTACTGCCACGCCTCGATGACGGCTCCGGGGAGCCGGTGCCGGACGACGGGCAACCCCGGCCCGGAGCACAGGTAGGCGGCGCTTCCCTCGCGGGCGTGGTCGGCGTGGGCGTGGGTCAGCACCGCGTGGGCCACCGGCTGCCACGGGTCGACGTGGAATCCACCGCGGGCGCAGTAGAGCCCCTGCGGGGTCATGGTGAGGAGGTCGGCCATTGCCCGGGACCGCTGCGTTCTAGCCAGGTGGGGCGGTGGTGCGCACGGGCCCCGGCGTCCGCGACGCCGAGAACTCGACGACCACCAGCAGCAGCCCGAGCAGGCCCCAGGGCCGGAAGGCCAGGAGCCGCTCCGTCGCGGTGCGGCCGAGGAGCGCCCCGGAGGTGAGCAGGCTGGCCAGGACGACGAGCCCGAGCACGCCACGGGAGAGCGCGGCGCCCGCGCGCGATGCGGCGACCAGCCGGCGCACCGCGGGCAAGGCCAGGACGAAGTTGGCGCGCCAGGCGAGCGGGGAGGACATGGCGACGGCCAGGGTGGTCATCCGGAAGGCGGCTCCGGCATCGTCCCGGACGGCGAGCACCACCGCGGCGAAGAAGAGCGCCGCCGACAGCTGGGCCAGCCAGAGCGCGTCGGGGGTCGGCCGCGTCCCGAGCCAGCGGCTGACGTCGAGGATGAGCGTGGGGAGGCCCTGCGGGTTCGGGCCGGTGACCCACTCGACCGTGCTCCGCTCAACGAGACCGCGCCAGGCCTCCAGCTCGGCCGAGAACGCCGCCGGGCTCACCCGGGCGGCGAACAGCACGCAGGCGAGCAGGACGACCCCGGCGGCGACGGCGAGGGTGCGCCAGCGGCGGCGGACCAGGAAGAACAGTCCGGCGAACACCGCCGGCGGCTTGGTGAGCACCGCGGGCCCCAGCCCCACGCCGCCACCGTCCCGGGCCGTGCCAGCGGCTGCGGCGGCGAGCGTGACCAGCCCCAGCAGCCACAGGTCCACAGCACAACGCCGACGGCCCGCGGCACGAGGGCGAACGGGGCGAAGAGCACTGCCACCGGAGGCGCGTACTTGAAGGGCATCGGCCCGTCCTCGGCGCGGTAGAGGCTCGTGCCTGCGAGCAGCCTCGCCCCGGCGGTGCGGAACACGGTGAAGTCGATGCACCGCCGCGGGTTGAGCGCGAGCGCCAGGCCGAGGACCAGGAAGAGCCCGCCCACCGCCCAGCGCAGCCGCTCGGCCCGGGGCAGCACGCTCACCGCCGCCTTCCGTGGCGCTCGCTCTTGCCGGAGACGAGCGCCTGAGCCTCGACTGCCCGGAGCGCGGCCTCGACGCCCTCACGCAGCTGCTCCACCTTCGTGCGGCCGATGGCGGAGGCGAGGTCGCGCTCGAGCTGCTCGAGCACGCCCAGGCCGTGGAGCAGGGCCTGGAGTCCCGCCCGGGTGAAGCGGATGCGTCGGGCCCGTCCGTCGTCGGGGTCGGGCACGCGCTCGACCATGCCCATCCCCTCCAGATCGTCGACCAGCTGTCCCACCGCCTGCTTGGAGGTGCCGACCCGGGCGGCGAGGTCCACCAGCCGGGTGCCCTCGAGGTCCAGGTGCGGGAGCAGCGCGGTGTGCGAGGTGCGAAGGCGCGCCGCCCCGGCGCTCGCCACCCGGGCCACTGCGGCCTCGTCGAGGAGGCGGGCCAGCCGGAAGAGCTCCTGCAGGAGCGACCCGCGCTTGCGGCCCTCGAGCCATTCCAGCTCCCCAGGGGGAAAGCGTGGGGTGGGCGGCATCTTTGACAGGTGACTTGACGAGATGGTCAAGGGACCTTTACCGAATGGGCATGGCCCTGGTCAACCTCCTCCGGCTTTCCCAGGGGTTCGCGCCCCTGCCCGCGTGCTAGCGTCGCGCGCAACGTGATCTGGTGGATGTGGTTCGTGGCCGGAGTCGGGCTGCTGATCTTCGAGCTGGTGACCCCGGGCGGCTTCTTCGCGATCTTCTTCGGAGTCGCGGCGCTCCTGGTGGGGCTCCTGACCGTGTTGCACCTGGTCGGCCCCGAGTGGGTTCAGTGGCTGCTGTTCAGCGTTCTGTCCGTGGTGGGAGTGCTTCTTCTTCGCCGGCCGGTGATGCAGCGGCTGGGCCTGGGACCGCCGGCGCTCCCGGGGGAGGAGATGAAGGGCGAGTGGGCGGTGGTCACCGAAGAGGTCCGCCCGGGGGCGGTGGGGAAGGTGGAGCTGCGAGGCAGCTCCTGGAACGCGCAGGCCAACCGGACCGTACGGGTGGGTGAGCGAGTCCCGGTGGAGCGGATCGAGGGGTTGACGGTGTGGCTCGCCGGCACCGAGGGCCGCGGCGGATGGACGCCCGGCGGAGGAAGCACATGACCGAAGCGCTGCTGTTCGTGGGGGTTCTCGTTGCCATCCTGGTCGCGGTCATTCTCTTCAAGACCGCGGTGGTGGTTCCTCAGCAGAACGCCTACGTGGTCGAGCGGCTGGGGCGCTTCAGCGGGGTGCTCGAGGCCGGCTTCCACATCCTGGTGCCGTTCTTCGACGCCATCCGGTACCGGCACACGCTGAAAGAGCAGGCGATCGACATCCCCGAGCAGATCTGCATCACCAAGGACAACGTGCAGGTCGGGGTGGACGGCATCCTTTACATGAAGGTGATGGACCCCCGCCGGGCGTCGTACGGAATCACCAACTACGTCTTCGCGATCACCCAGCTGGCCCAGACCACGCTCCGGAGCGAGGTGGGCAAGATCGATCTCGACAAGACCTTCGAGGTGCGCACCCACATCAACTCGCAGGTGGTGAGCGAGGTGGACAAGGCGTCGGAGGCCTGGGGGGTGAAGGTGCTCCGCTACGAGATCAAGAACATCACCCCGCCCCGCGACATCATCGCCGCGATGGAAAAGCAGATGCGCGCCGAGCGGGAGAAGCGCGCCACCGTGCTCCAGTCCGAGGGCGAGCGCGACGCGGCGATCAACTCCGCCGAGGGCCAGAAGCAGCAGGTCATCAAGCAGTCCGAGGCCAAGAAGCAGCAGCAGATCAACGAAGCCGAGGGGCAGGCCTCGGCCATCCTCGCCGTGGCCCGGGCCACCGCCGAAGGGATCCGCGCCGTCGCCGAGTCCATCAACGCCAGCGGCGGGTTCGAGGCGGTGCAGCTCCGGGTCGCCGAGCAGTACATCAACGAGTTCGGAAAGCTCGCCAAGTCGGCCAACACCCTGGTCGTGCCGTCGAACCTCAGCGACGTGGGGGCGATGATCGGCCTGGCGATGAGCGCGATCCGCCCGAAGGCCGAACCGACGGGGAAGGGCCCGCTCGCTCCGCCGCGCTGAGTCGCGCGGTGCGCCGGGCTCGGGCCGGAGACGTGGTGGTGGTGGGAGCAGGGTTCGCGGGCTTCGCCTGTGCCCGGTCGCTCCTCCGGGGTGACGCGCCGGGCGTGGGAGGTGCTAAGCGGGGCGCCCCATGCTCCTGATCCCGCTCCTGGTCAGCACCTCTCTCGCCTCCGCCACCCCGCTCCCCGGGCTCCCCGAGCTGAAGGCCTCGGTCGACGAGTTCGTTCCCACCCCGCTGGCGGTGGACCTGTCGGCCATGCCGGCATCGGAGCGGAAGGCGCTCGCGCGGCTGGTGCAGGCGGCGCGGGTGCTCGACCCCCTCTTCCTCCGCCAGTCGTGGGCCGGGAGCGAGGCCTGGCTGGTGAAGCTCGCCCGCGACACGACCCCGCTCGGCCAGGCCCGGCTCCGCCTCTTCCTCTTGAACCAGGGGCCGTGGGACCGGCTGTCGCACGACGCGCCGTTCCTGCCCGGCGTCCCGGCGAAGCCGGCCTCGGGGAACTTCTATCCAGCCGGCGCGACGAAGGACGACGTGTCGCGCTGGCTGTCGACACTCTCCGCCGCGGAGCGGGCGCGGGCGAGCGGATTCTTCACCACCGTCCGGCGCGCGCCGTCCGGCGGCTTCACCGCCGTGCCCTACAGCCTCGAGTACCAGGGCGAGCTCGCCCGGGCCGCGGCGCTGCTGCGGGAGGCGGCGGCCGCCACCGAGCAGCCCGCGCTCCGGAGCTTCCTGGAGAGGCGTGCCGCGGCGCTGCTGACCGACGACTACGCCGAGTCGGATGTGGCCTGGATGCAGCTCGACACCACCATCGACCCGACCTTCGGTCCGTACGAGACCTACGAGGACGAGTGGTTCAACCAGAAGGCGGGCTTCGAGGCGTACATCACCGTGGTCGACTCCGGCGAGACCGAGAAGCTGAAGCGCTTCTCCGGCCAGCTCCAGGCGCTGGAGAACGCGCTGCCGATGGACGACCGGTACAAGAACCCGAAGATCGGCGCGCTCGCCCCGATCCGGGTGGTGAACAGCCTCTTCGCCTCCGGGGATGCGAACCGGGGCGTGCAGACCGCGGCGTACAACCTGCCCAACGACGAGCGCACGGTGGCCGCGCACGGGAGCAAGCGGGTCATGCTGAGGAACGTGGACCTGGCGAAGTTCGACCGGACGCTGGTCCCCATCGCCAGGGTCGCCATCGCGCCGGAGCTGCAGAGGTCGGTGCAGTTCGAGCCCTTCTTCACCCAGATCCTGATGCACGAGCTCATGCACGGCATCGGACCACAGCGGATCACGCTGAACGGCCGCGAGACGACGCCGCGCGCGGAGCTTCAGGAAACCTACGGGGCGATCGAGGAGTGCAAGGCCGACGTGGTGGGAATCTGGGCGATGCAGCGGCTGGTGAGCCAGGGTCAGCTCCCGGCCGAGATGGGGAAGGCGCTCGCGCCCACGGTGCTGGCCGGGATGTTCCGCTCGGTCCGCTTCGGCCTGAACGAGGCGCACGGCAAGGGGACCGCGGTGCAGCTCAACTGGCTGCTCGACGCGGGCGCGTTCACGGCTTCACCCGATGGACGCTTCACCCTGGTGGCCGAGAAGGTGGGCCCGGCGTTCGAGGCGCTGGCGCGGGAGCTCCTCACCATCGAGGCCACCGGCGACAAGGCGCGGGCGAAGGCGCTCCTCGACCGGTTGGTGGTGAACCGGCCGGAGACGCAGCGGGTCCTCTCCCGGCTGGGAAAGGTCCCGGTGGACATCGCCCCGCGGTACGTGACCGCCGAGGCGCTCGAGGCCGAGTTCCCCTGAGCGGCGGGGCCTGATACGACTTCCGGCCATGGGCAAGGCCGTCGCCGCCCTCCTCGTGGTGCTCGCAGGTGTGGCGCGTGCTGCCCCGGCGCCGGAAGCCCCACCGCCGGGTCCGCGCCGCTCGGTGGTGGTCCCTCTACTCCATCTCGCAGGAGCTGGCGGGCCTCCACGAGCTGAGCGTCGCGGTGAACGAGGGCATCCGGAAGGGCGCACCGGTCCCGGTGGACGTGTCCGGCGAGTACACCGGGCTCGACCGCTTCTCCAGCGAGGGGTACCAGGATGCGCTGCGGGCAATGCTTCAGGAGAAGTACCGTTCCCGGAGGATCGACCTGCTGGTCCTGGTGGGCTCCACGGCGCTCGAGTTCGTGGTGTCGAAGGGCCTCTTCCCGGGCGTGCCGATCGTCACCTGCTACGTCGCCGGACGCCTGGTCGAGGGCGCCCGCGGCACGCGCCCCGAGCTAACCGGGGCGCTCCCCGCACAGAACGCCGCCCGGACCATCGAGCTGATGCTCCGGCTCTACCCGGAGACCCGTCGTATCCACGTGGTTCTGGGAGCCAGCGCCTACGAGCGCGGGCAAGCCGAGCAGGGGAAGGTCCTCTTCGCGGCCCTCGCGCCGCGGGTGGAGCTCACCTACACCAGCGACCTCACGCTCGATCAGCTCGACGCCCGCGTCCGGCAGCTCCCCGACTCCGACCTGGTGCTGTGGGGGAGCCTGCTGCAGGACGCCTCCGGACGGAACTTCGACACCACCGAGCCCCTCCGTCGCATCTCCGCGGCGAGCCGTCGCCCGGTGACATGACCGTCTCGACCCAGCCAGAGAGCCAGCCGATGCACGCGGTGGCGTATCTGGTGTCCCCCGAGCCCGAGAAGCGCGACGAGCTCTCCAGACGTTGCGCTCGCTGATCGAGGAGATCCGCCAGGCCCCTGGATGCCTCGTCTGCGCCATCTGCCGCGAGGAGGAGGGTGACCTGCTGGTCGTGGTCAGTGGCTGGAAGACGCGGCCCGACCTCCAGCGCCACATCCGCTCCGAGCACTTCCGGATCCTCTCCGGCGCCTCGCGCCTGCTCGGCGCATCCAGCGAGCTCGGGTTCCTGCTTTCGCTGCCTGCCGAGGGGCAGCTCGTCTGACCAGACCCATGCCCCAACACCCAAGGAGAAGCCCGATGCCGGGCGTGGTCCCAATTCGATGGCGGGCCGCCACGCTGCTCGCCGCGCTGGCGCTCGCGCCCTTGGCCCGCGGCGACACCGACGGACCTTGCCCTGGCCACGAGGAATGAGGCCCGTCCTCGTCGCCTCGATGGTTCCCTTGCAGAGTGCGGGTCTCGACTTCGACTGCCTGGCGAGCGCCGCCGAGGGGCACGTCGCGCTCTTCAGCAGCGGAGGCGAAGCGATTCCACCCGACGCGGTGCTCCGGGACATGGACGCCCACGTCCGTGCGCTCGAGGTGCTGCTGGCCGCGCCTGCATTCACCCGCGCCCTCTTCGCGCCGCCCGCACCCGCGGACGACCGGTGGCGCGCGGCGGCCGAGCGCGGGCTGTTCGTGTACCGCTGTACCCCGGGGGGGGAGGCCCGTACCGGCTGGCCGCCGCCCCCGACACACCCGTCCGCGCGCTGGAACTGCCAGCCGCCGCGGGGCTCCTGGTGGAGGGGCTACGCTTCGTCCAGCTCCGGTTCCGCTACGTCTACTCGGTGGCGCCCGACGTGCTCCGGATGCCCTGAGGCCCGATCACCGTCGGTACCCGTTTGCCTGGTCCCGACCCGCGAGGGTGCAGGCCCACGCGCTCTTCTGTGCCGCTGCGATCCTGGGTCGCCGGGGAGCGATTCACTGCCCGACCACGGTCAGGAGCCCGCCGTTCATCGAGTAGACCCGGCCCTTCGAGTCGATGGCGATGGGGGTGTACGCGGCGCCGAGCGACTGCAGCAGGAACCGCTGCTCGCCCTGCGAGCCGCCCTGACGGATGGAGTAGACGCGCCCGTCCTCGCTGTTGGCGTAGACCGTCCCGTCCGGGCCGACCGCCGGCGCGTTGACGCACCACTCGAATCCGTCGGGATGGTCCGAGACGCAGGTCATCCCGCCGTCCGTCTCGGTCTGGCAGCTCTGGGTCTGGGTGGAGGTGAACTTCCACTGCGGCGTCAGGTCTCGCGACAGCTGGGTGATGTCATAAGGGCCCTCGCCCCCGTTCGCCGCGTAGTAGTGGTTGTCCTTGGTGATGATCGAGTAGGTGCCGCCGTGCACCCAGACGGCCGGGGTAACGTCCCAGCCGAAGTCGTAGGTGCCCATCAGCCTGCCGTCGGGGCCCACCTTGACCAGGTGGCCGCGGCTTCCGTTGTAGGCGGTCAGCCCGCCGTAGAGGACTGCGCCGTCGGGGAGCGCCACCGGGACCGAGGAGGCCTCGTCGTTGACCCAGACGCTCGGCTTGAGCCCCGTGGACGGGTCGACTCCCACCGGCGCGCCCTGCCGACAGCCGGTGGCGAGAACGCCGCAGCCGTCGTCCAGGAATTCTCGCATGCGGAACGTCCACCTCGGCGTCAGGTCCGGGTTCAGCGCCACCAGCGACGAGTCGTTCTGTGCGAAGTGCGCCCGACTGACGACGAACACGACTCCGCCAGGCCCGATGGCGGGTCCGGAGTTGAACCCTGGCCGCTGCGAGCCACACGGGCCCGTGGGGACCGGCACCGTCGCCGGGTAGGGTCCGGAGATGTGGGCGGCGCTGAACGAGTAGGGACACTGGTCGCTGGCGGCGGGCGCGCCGGCCACGATGCTCTGGTACAGCACCTTGGTCGGCGCCCCCGAGGTCGGCACGCGCACCAGGTACCCCCGCGCATCCGCGGACTGCGGCATCAGCGCGTCGAGCTCGATCACGTTGTAGAGCAGGGTTCCGTCCGCATCGATCACCAGGGGCCCGGTGATGTACCGGTTGGGGTTGCTGTCGCCGAAGGGGTTCACCGCCTGGGTGGTCCCGAGCTGCCGGTCCAGGCGAATCACCGTTCCCTCCGCGCCGGGAACCCAGACCACCTGATCGTGAATCGCGGGCTGGAACACCGGCTCCCAGCCGGCGACCACCCGCCAGGGTGGCGGTTTCCAGCTGCTCGGGAAGCTCTGCTTCGGGGTGAGCGTGCCGGACTCCCAGGCCAGATGCTTCACCGTCCAGGACTGCTGGTCCCACGCATCGAACCCACAAGGAGCCGGGTTGCCCAACGTGCCAGGAGGGCTGCAGCTCACGTACACCCCGGACTTCACCGCCATGTAGAGGTCGTCCCCGACGATCAGCGGCGAGGCGTAGTGGGCGAAGAGGTCGTCTCGGCCGAACAGTCCCCCGGCCTCCTCGACCTCCTGGGGAACGAAGGGGTCGAAGGTGACGGTCCCCAGCACCCGGCCGAATCCCTGCCCGGGCACGCAGGCCTGTCCGGTGTGCGCCCAGTTCTGCCCCCACTGGGCCCAGTCACACCCCGCGTCTGCCCGGAGCGGGTCGGAGAGGAAGGGGAGGGGCTGGCCCGCGTCGGTGGTGCTCGTGTCGTCCCGGCAGGCGGTCATGGTCAGCGCGAGCAGCGCGGCGACGGTCAGGACTGTCTTCATGGCGAGGGATGTCCCCTGGGAGCTCCCCTCGGCCTCCCGGGGAGCGCCCAGTTCCGCCCGGCGGGCCCCGAGCCGTCAAGCTGCAGGCTGGGAGTGGCGCCGGACCGGCCTCGGTTGTAACCCACCCGTTCCCTGGCGCGTCCTCCTGGGGGAGGTGCCTCCCATGCGCAAGCCCGAGACCCCCGAGCCCCCCTCCCGTGCGGTCACCCCCGAGCCCTTGTACCTCCGCCGCCGCGAGTTCCTCAGGAACGCCGGCCTCGGGGTGCTCACCGCCGCCGCCACCGGAACGGGACTGGTCGCCATCACCCAGGGTGGCCCCGGGCTCGCACGCGCGGGCCAGAAGGGAGACCCCGCGCCCGAGCCCCAGCCGCTCAAGGTCCTCGGACGGTACAGCACCGACGAGAAGCCGTCGCGCTACGAGGACGTCACCCACTACAACAACTTCTACGAGTTCGGGACGGACAAGACCGACCCCGCCACCCACGCCGGCACGCTGAAGACCCGTCCGTGGACGGTGACGGTGGATGGGCTGGTGAAGAAGCCGCTCACCGTCGACATCGACCAGCTCCTGAAGTGGTTCCCGCTCGAGGAGCGGGTCTACCGCATGCGCTGCGTGGAAGCGTGGAGCATGGTCATTCCCTGGCTCGGCTTCCCGCTGGGCGACTTGATCAAGCGCGTCGAGCCGCTCGGTTCGGCGAAGTACGTCGCCTTCCAGACGCTGCTCGATCCGCAGCAGATGCCACTGCAGCGCACCCACATCCTCGAGTGGCCGTACGTCGAGGGGCTGCGGATGGACGAGGCCGCCCATCCACTGACCTTGCTCGCCGCCGGGCTCTACGGGAAGGCGCTGCCCAACCAGAACGGCGCGCCGCTGCGGCTGGTGGTGCCCTGGAAGTACGGGTTCAAGGGCATCAAGAGCATCGTGAAGATCAGCTTCGTCGAGAAGCAGCCGCCCACCACCTGGTCGCTGGAGGGGCCGCGCGAGTACGGCTTCTACGCCAACGTGAACCCCGCGGTGTCGCACCCCCGCTGGAGCCAGGCCACCGAGCGCCGCATCGGCGAGTTCGAGCGCCGCAAGACCCTCCCCCTCAACGGCTACGCCGACGAGGTGGCGCAGCTCTACGCCGGCCTCGATCCGAAGACGCTCTACTGAACAATGGCACCCCGTCGTCCGCCACTTCCCTGGTTGAAGCCCGGCCTCTTCGCCGGAGCGCTGATCCCGCTCTGGGTGCTGGGCTGGCGCGCGGCGCACCGGACGCTCGGCGCCGACGCCATCGCCGTCGGCCTGAACCAGCTGGGGTACCTGGCGCTGGTGTTCCTCGTCGCGTCGCTGGCCTGCACCCCGCTGAAGATCCTCACCGGCTGGACCTGGCCGATCCGAATCCGGCGCATGCTGGGGCTGTTCGCGGCCTTCTACGCCGCGCTCCACCTCTCGACCTACGTGGGAATCGACCAGCAGCTCGACTGGCCGGTGCTCTGGGAGGACGCGACCCAGCGGAAGTTCATGATCGTCGGGTTCCTGGCCTTCCTGACGCTCCTGCCGCTCGTCTGGACCAGCACCGACGCCTCGGTGCGGCGGCTCGGCTTCCAGCGGTGGAAGGCGCTGCACCGGCTGGCTTACGTCGCCGGGATGCTCGCGGTCGTGCACTTCGTCTGGCGGGTCAAGTCCGACGTCCGGGTGCCGCTCACCTGGGCCGCGCTCCTCGGCGTGCTCTTCCTGGTGCGCATCGCCGATGCGGTGCGGATGCGCCGGCGGAAGCGCGCCCGGGAGTTGCCGACCGCACCCTCGGCCGACCTCGGCACGCCGGTCTGAGCGCGGGGTCGAGGGATGTGTCACGATCGCCCCCGGGCGGAGGTCTGACCGATGACCGACGATCGCCGCGGTTCACTTCTCGAGTGGCAGTGGTCGCTCTACCCTGCCGGACACCGCGACCGCCGCAATCTCCTGGTGCACGCGCTCACGGTTCCCGTCTTCCAGGTCGGCACCGTGGCGCTGGCGACCGCGCCCTTCCTGAGCGGCTGGCTCGCCGCGCTGGGCTTCGGCGCGATGGCCGGGGCGATGGTGATGCAGGGACGGACGCACCGGCGGGAGCAGACGCCCCCCGTGCCCTTCCGCGGACCGGGTGACGTCGTCGCGCGCATCCTCGCCGAGCAGTGGCTGACCTTCCCCCGCTACGTGGCCAGCGGCGCGTTCGGGCGCGCGTGGCGAGCGGCGTCGCCTTCCGGCCTCGGGGGTGGCAGCGCGGCACGCTGAGCGAGTGGGGCGCATCGCGCGCCGCCATCGGGCGGCCCGGGAGCGTCGTTGCCCCGAGCCGTCTCTGAACGTATGTTCAGTCACATGGAACGGACCGAGCTCCTGGGGATGGTGAAGCGTCTCGGGGCCGAGTTCCGCAAGCGCGGGATGCACGGGCACCTCGCGCCCCTGCGGCTCTACTGGCTCGCCCTCCGGCACGATCTGGTCCAGCCCGAGCGCCACGGCCTCCAGGTGCAGCTCTCGGAGGAGATGGTGGTGGAGTGGTTCAAGCTGCTCCGCCTCCCCCCGTACGAGCGCGCCTACCCGGCGCAGGCGCCCGGCGCGCGCTGCCCGCAGTGCCCTCCGGGCGAGGGGCCGGCGGTGGAGGTGGTCACCGAACGGACCTTCCCCGAGGGGCGCAAGGTCGCCTGCCTCGCCTGCCGCACCGCCTGGCTCGAGCTCGAGCCGTCCACGCGGATGGGCCGCGGCTCGGATGCCGGGAGGAAGAAGCTGTCCTAGGTTCCGGCGCCGCATGGCGCGGTCGAGACGGGTGGCGGTGGTCGGCTCGGGGCACAACGCGCTGGTCTGCGCGTGCTACCTGGCGAAGGCCGGCCATCGGGTCTCGGTGTTCGAGCGGAGCCGGCAGGTGGGCGGCGCGGTGTGCACCGAGGAGCTGTTCCCCGGCTTCCTCTACGACGTGGGCAGCTCGGCCCACATCATGATTCACGCCACCCCCATCCTCGACGAGCTGGAGCTCGCGCGGCACGGGCTGGAGTATCTCGACATGGACCCCTGGGCGTACTACCCGACCCCCGACGGTCCGCACCTCGCGTTCTACCGGGACCTGGACCGGACCTGCGCCTCCATCGCCCGGGTGAGCTCCGAGGACGCCGACGCCTACCGGCGCTTCGTCCACGACTGGACCCCGCTCGCCGAGGCGACGTTCAAGGTGTTCCAGGACCCCCCGACGCCGATGTCGGTCGGGCGCCGCTTGGTCACCGTGCGCGGCCCGCGCAAGCCGATGGGCGCGGGGCTCCAGGAGATCCTCCAGGGCTACGGCGACCTCATCGAGCGCCGGTTCCACTCCGCGCCCGTTCGCGCCGCGCTGCTCTGGCTCGCCGCGCAGTCGGGGCCGGGACCCGACGAGCGTGCCTCGGCGCCCTTCGTGGGCTGGCACGCGGTGCTGCACCGCACCGGCGCCAAGCACCCGCGCGGCGGCTCGGGGATGCTCACCCGCGCGCTGGCGAGCCGCCTGGCCGCGGACGGAGGCACGGTGCGCGCCGAGGCGCCGGTGGAGCGCATCGACGTCGAGGGCGGCAGGGTGCGCGGCCTCACCCTCGCCGGCGGGGAGCGCGTCGAGGCCGACCTGGTCGTCTCGGGCGCCCACGTCCGGACGACGATGCTCCAGCTGCTCGGCGCCGAGCATCTGCCGCCGGAGGTCCGGGAGGAGGTCGCGGCGACGCGCGTGGGCAACGGGTTCGGGATGGCCGTCCGCTGCGCCGCGGAGGTGCTCCCCGAGTACCTGGGCGAGCCGTTCGGCGCGCCGCTGGACCGGCACATGGGGCTGCAGCTCCTCGCCCGCTCCGGCGCCACCGTGCGCCGGGCGTACGCCGAGTACCTGCTCGGGCAGAGCGCGTCGGAGCCGCAGGTCATCGCCATGACCTTCTCGGCGTTCGACCCGGACCTCGCGCCGGCCGGAAAGCACGTCTGCTACCTGTGGAGCCAGTACCACCCGTACGCGCTCTCGGGCGGGGAGACCTGGGACGGCATCCGCGAGCGTGAGGCCGACCGCATCCTCGAGCAGCTGTTCCGCTTCGCTCCCAACATGCGCGGGCGCATCCTTCACCGGCACATCCAGTCGCCGCTGGATCTCGAGCGGCGGTTCGGGCTGCTGCACGGAAACGTGATGCATCTGGAGATGTCCCTGGATCAGATGTTCGTTTTCCGGCCCACGCCCGCGCTGTCGCGGTACCGGACGCCGGTGTCCGGGCTCTACCTCACCGGTGCGAGCACGCACCCGGGTGGCGGCGTCTTCGGCGCGTCGGGGCTGGCCTGTGCCCGGACCGTGCTGCGCGATCTCTGAGCGGCTGCGGTGACTCGCCTCGAGCGGTCACCGGCGGCCACGACTCACACCCCCCGGGCCTTGTCCGTCCACTCCCGGAGATTCCAGCCAACCGGGCATTCGCCAACCGCTCGGATGCTCAGGCGCGGATCGTCGGTTTGAACGAGGACCATCAGTCTGCGACCGCGGAGAAGGTGGTTTCGGCTCTCCGCGGCGAAGACGTCGAGCAGGTTCCACGCGAATCCGGGGTCCTGCCCGTAGAGGGCCTCGAAGCGCCGGATCACGATCGCTCGGCCGGAGTCGTCGGGAATGGAGAGCTCCGACAGACACTCGTGGAGTGCATCGAGGTTCCCCGCGAAGTGCTGGGGGAACTGGAGCTCCCGGGCGATTTCCCTCAGCGGATCGGCCCCCGAGGCCCAGCCTGTCGCGTCGAACGAGCTGATGACGTAGCCGCGCTCGCGCAGCCAGTGGAGATCCCGCTCGAGGACCTCGGGGCGAAAGTACTTCGTCACCGGTCCGTCCCGGAGCAGCTCGTAATCGAGACGGTCGACCTCGTCATCTCGGAAGGCTGCCATTCACGATGGACGGTATGTGTTCTCGCCTCGCGTTGCACCTCACCGTCGGCTCAGTTACGAGCGGGTGGTGCCTCGGCGGGTGTGTACCAGCGGTGGACGGTGTCCTCGCCCGGCTCTCGGCGGCGCGCACCGGCGGGGCCGGCCGGGGGGAGCATGAACCTCTCCTCCGACCTCGACCCGGTCTGCGGAATGCGGGTCGATCCCGAGTTCCCCAAGGGCGGGACCTGCGTCCACGCCGGAAAGGCGTACGGATTCTGCAATCCTCGCTGCCGTGAGCGCTTCTCCGCCGACCCCGAGCGGTATCTCGCGAACCCGCCGCTTCCACCGGCGGCCGGCGCAGGGCCCGGAGGCACCTGGATCTGCCCGATGGACCCGGAGGTCGGGATGGCCCGGCCGGGTCCCTGCCCGAAGTGCGGCATGGCGCTCGAACCGAAGGAGCCGGTGGCGGTCACGGCGACGCAGTGGGTCTGCCCGATGCACCCGGAGATCGTCCGGGACGCGCCAGGGACGTGCCCCCTCTGCGGGATGGCGCTCGAGCCGCGCACCGTCGCGCTCGACGCCCCTGCGAACCCCGAGCTGAAGGACATGCAGCGAAGGCTGGTCGTGGCCGCGCCCCTCACCCTGGTGCTGCTCGCGGTCGCGATGGGCGAGATGGTCGGCTGGCATCCGCCGACCTGGATTGGCTGGCTCGAGCTGGCCCTCGCCTCGCCGGTGGTGCTGTGGGCCGGGGCTCCGTTCTTCGCGCGCGCCATCGCCTCGGTCCGGAACCGCAGCCCGAACATGTTCACCCTCATCGGCCTCGGCGTGGGCGTGGCGTACGGGTTCAGCCTCGTCGCGACCCTGGCCCCGGCCTGGTTCCCCGAGGAGCTCCGCGGCCACGGCGGCCGGGCGAACGTCTACTTCGAGCCTGCGGCGGTCATCGTCACCCTGGTGCTGGTGGGCCAGGTGCTCGAGCTCCGGGCGCGCGCGGCGACGGGCAGCGCGCTCAGAGCCCTGCTGAAGCTCCAGCCTGCCTTTGCCCGGCGCGTCGAGGGTGACCTCGAGCGGGACGTTCCGCTCGCCGACGTGCGGGTAGGCGACGTCCTCCGCGTTCGCCCGGGGGAGAAGGTACCGGTGGACGGCCTGGTCCTCGACGGCCGCACCAGCGTGGACGAGTCGCTGGTCACCGGTGAATCGATGCCGGTGGAGAAGGGTCCCGGGGATGCGCTCACCGGGGGCACGCTCAACCAGCACGGCACCGTCCGGATGCGCGCCGAGCGCGTGGGCGCGGACACGCTGCTCTCCGGCATCGTCCGTCTGGTCGGAGAAGCCCAGCGCAGCCGGGCCCCTGTCCAGCGGCTGGCGGATCGCGTCTCGGCAGTCTTCGTGCCGGCGGTCGTCGCCGTCGCGGCGGTGACCGGCCTCTTCTGGGCGCTGCTTGGCCCCGAGCCGCGGCTGGCCCACGCGGTGGTGAACGCGGTGGCGGTGCTCATCATCGCCTGCCCGTGCGCACTGGGCCTCGCCACGCCGATGGCGGTGATGGTGGGGACGGGGCGGGGAGCCCACGCCGGAGTGCTCTTCCGGAACGCTGCCGCGCTCGAGCGGCTGGAGCGGGCCGACACCCTCGTCGTCGACAAGACGGGGACCCTCACGGTGGGAAGGCCGACGCTGGTGGAGGTTCGGCCGGTCTCCGGCGCCGGCGAGCCCGACACCCTCGCGCTCGCGGCGTCGGTCGAGGCGGGGAGCGAACACCCGCTCGCCGGGGCCATCGTCGCCGGGGCGCGGAGCCGCGGGCTGAGCCTCACGCCGGTCACCGAGTTTTCCGCCGACCCCGGCACTGGGGTGAGCGGCCGCGTGGGGCAGAGGCGGGTCACGGTCGGCCGGGAGCCGCAGGTGGAAGCGGGTGACCCCGGTGTCGCCGAGCTCCTCGAGGTGGCGCGCGGCTGGCGAGAGCGTGGCCGGACGGTCGCGTTCGTCGGCGTCGACGGTCGGCTCGCCGGAGCGCTGGCGATCGAGGACCCGATCAAGGAGTCGGCCCGCCGGGCCATCGCCGACCTCGCGCGCGAGGGCATGCGGGTGGTGATCGCCACCGGGGACCACCCCGCGACCGCGGAGTCCGTCGGGCGGAGCCTCGGGGTCTCCGAGGTTCACGCCGGGGTGCTCCCCCAGGGCAAGGCGGCGCTGGTCGCCGAGCTCCAGAAGGCCGGCCGGGTGGTGGCCATGGCCGGGGACGGGGTGAACGACGCGCCGGCCCTGGCCCAAGCGGACGTGGGCCTTGCCATGGGCACCGGGACCGACGTGGCGATGCTGAGCGCCGGGGTGACGCTCGTCTCCGGCGACCTCCGCGGAGTCGTGCGTGCGCGGCGGCTCAGCCGGGCGACGGTGCGGAACATCCGGCAGAACCTCGCCTTCGCCTTCGGGTACAACCTGCTCGGTGTCCCCATCGCGGCGGGCGCGCTCTACCCCTTCCTTGGATGGCTCCTGAGCCCAATGCTGGCCAGCGCGGCGATGTCGCTGAGCTCGGTCTCGGTCATCGGCAACGCGCTCCGGCTCCGGACGGTGGAGCTCGGATAGAACCGGGCTGGGGGCGCTGGTCCTCCTCGGGCCGACTGAGCCACCGGCGCGTCTAGCGCTTCCGCACAGTCAGCGGCGCGGCGAGCCGGAGCACCGGGACCCGTCGGATGCGCTGGTCGTACGACGGGTGGCGGAGCAGGAAGAAGCGGCGTCGGGCATCGGCATCGGCGGCGAAGGTGGGGTCGCGGAGCCGCTCCTCGAACGCGGCGCGCAGCCCAGGGTCGCGCGCCAGCTCCGCCTCGGCCCATGGTTCGAGCAGGTACGCCTCGACGTACTCCTGCTGCTGGAACGCGGCGTTGAACGTGCCCCAGGCGGTGAGCGAATCGGGCCCGCTGGGCTCGAGCAGGTGCGCGGCCAGCGCGGCCAGTGGCTGCGCAAGGGGGACGACGAGCGT
>DATKKF010000058.1:0-85608 GCA_035543115.1 Myxococcaceae bacterium | reverse complement strand
GACTACAACCAGAACAGGCCGCACTCCTCGATCGGGAACCTCACCCCGCTCGAGTTCGCTCGAACGGTGAGGGCCGAAACGGGGAAAACGGTCGCGGGATCCTCAACCTGACGGTGGTCCAGAAAACGGGGGCACGTCACGCTGAAAACGCTCGCGGGATCCTCAACCTGACGGTGGTCCAGAAAACGGGGGCACGTCAGGACCACTAGCCCGTGGTTGAGAGCGCTCGCGCCGAGCGCAATCAGTGATGCTCTCGGCCATGACCACGGTGGGCAGCGCACAGAGATTCAGGGGCCGCCACGGTAGCAGGTTGCGGTCCGTGCGACTTGCGGAGTAGACACGCGCGGCGATGCGCACGGCGAGTGCAGCGCAACGGGCTCCCAAGGCCGTCCTGCTGACGGCCCTCGCGCTCCTTGTTCTGCACCTGGCGCAACTCGGCCACCTGGTTCTTGGCAAGCACGGCATCTGTGCCGAGCACGGCGAGATGATCGAGCTCGGGACCCCGGTCGCCGACCCGGGGCCCATCTTAGCGTCGGCGCCCGGCGAAGGGCTTGTCGCGGATCGAGCGCAGCCGACCGAGCACGCCCACTGCCCCGTGCTGTACGGACGGCGGGATACCATCGTCCCCGAGGCACCGGTCGTCCGGGTCCTGGCGCTTCACCCACCCCCCTCCAGCATCGCGACGCCGGTCTTCTGGCCTCCGGACTTCTCCGGACGCCTCGGCGTCGCACCCAAGCAGTCACCTCCGGCGGCGTAGCGCCGCCGATCCGCTGACGCAGACGTTCGCCTCGGAGTGACCTCCGTCGGGTGAGGGTCAGTGGCGCCACCGGACCGTCGCGGCGCGCCGCGTTCTGGTCTCCCGGTCACCGTCGTCGGACCGGGTCCGGATGCGGTCATGGGGTGCGTGGGCGCGACGCGCTCACGCGCAGGCAATGCGTCCAGATGGCTCTCACTCCTTCCCGAGGTGTTCCAACATGCGTCGTCACGTCGTCCTTGCATCAAGCGCAGCCCTGCTCGCGCTCTCCGCCTGCGGCAGTAGCTCCGGCAACCCCGATGGTGGGGGTGGCCCCGATGGCGGTCTCACTCGCTCCTTCACTCCACCGTTCACTCCCAACTCGCAGCAGATCGACAAGTCCATCCGAGTCACCTTCTCGGGCGAGACGTTCGGGGTGGATGGCTTGCCCTATCCCGGAAACTGCAACGGCGGTCCCGACGCCCTCTTCTTCGTCGACGGCTGGAGCGTGAGCTTCGACGAGTACATCGTCGTGGTTGATAACATCCGCCTGAACTCGACGGCCGGGAACGTGATCCAGACCGACGTGGGCTCGCTGGTGGCGAGCTCCAAGGGCGGCCCATGGATCCTCGACATGCACAACCCTTCGGGGTTCGTCGGAGCGGACGGCGAGGAACCGGCTGGAGCGCTCTACCTCTTCACCGGGCCCGACTCGGGCGGCAGCTTCGACCCGGCCGTCAAGTACGCCTTCAGCTACGACGTGGTTCAGGCCAAGGCGGGGGTGGTCAACGTCAACCTCACCGACGCGCAGGTGAGCACCGATCTGCCGTTGATGATCAGCAAGGGCTGGAGCAAGCTGGTGAAAGGCAAGGCGGTCTTCGCAGGAACCGACGGCTACCCCGGTGGCGACCCAGCGATCGACGCCAAGTTCAAGGCGTTTCCGAAGACCATCTACTTCCAGTTCGGGTGGGACGATCACGACAGCGCGATCAACTGCAACAACCCGGACTTCAACCTCGCCGAGGACGACCCGGCTGGCCGCGGGGTTCAGGTCACGCCCACCGGCGCGGTCTTCGCGCAGGTCACGCTGCACACCGACCACATCTTCTGGGACCAGCTGATCATCCACGGCACTCCCCTTCACTTCGACCAGCTCGCCGCGTGGGCAACAGCGGCCAACTCGAGCCAGGCCACCCCGCTGGAGATTGACCAGCTCGGGAAGCCGCTGGCGGCGACCTTCTCGGACGGTACGCCGCTGCCGGACCGGGGGCCGGTCGAGCCGACCGCCAGCTGCTACGACAGCTCGTTCCAGCCAAATCCAGCCCAGCTGACGTTCCACCTCTCCGGCAGCGCGGGATCGGTTCCGTCGACCGTGGTGAAAAACCTCGCCGACTTCATGGCCTTCAGCGGTCAGTCGCAGATGCATCTGAACGCCGATGGCCTCTGCTACAACACCGGACAGCACGCCAGCGACCCGTTCTACGTCCCGGGTCTCCCCAAGTAGCCACGCGCGTTTTCTGGACGACCGACCACCCTCGGTGGTCGGCCGTCCTCGCCCGGCTGGCCAGGCGTCACCCAGCTCCGGGCGCTCGACTCCTCGACGCAAGGACTCGACATGTCCCTGACCGAGCATCTCAAGCACGTCCTCCTCGATCTGCATGCCTCCTGGGTGATGTGGATCCTCATCGTCCTCTCCCTGGCGAGCATCCTGGTCACCGTCGAGCGGGCCCTCTTCTTCCGGGGCATCCGGGACGACGTCTCCGGGCTCTCGCGCGAGTTGGACGGACTTCTTCGGGCAGGCCGTTTTCGCGAGGCGATCGAACGACTTGAGCGCTCGCCCTCTGCCGAGGCCGCCGCGGCGGCGGCGGGGCTTCGAAGCGCGGACCTTGGCCCGATCGCCGCCGAGAAAGCAGTGGCGGGCGCGCTCGCCCTGGAGCGAAGCCGGATGGAACGCGGGCTCGCCTTCCTCGGGACGCTGGGGAACAACGCGCCGTTCATCGGCCTGCTGGGCACGGTGATCGGCATCGTCGAGGCGTTCGACGTGCTCGGCCGTCCCGAGTCGCTCTCCGCGACCGGCTCGCTCGCTCCGCAGGGGATCATGAGCGGGATCGCCGAGGCGCTGGTGGCGACGGCGGTCGGCCTCTTCGTGGCCATCCCCGCGGTCGCCGCCTTCAACTACTTCCAGCGTCGCATCTCCACCATCATGGCCAGGAGCGAGGCGCTCACCAACGTGGTCCTGGCTCACCTGAACGCCGAGACGCCACCTGCATCGGCGAGCGTCGAGGTCCGGCCGGCAGCACGGAGGGCCGAGTGATGGCGGGGACCCCCAACGAGTCGAACACCATCACCAGCATCAACGTCACCCCGCTGGTCGACGTCACGTTGGTGCTGCTGATCATCTTCATGGTCACCGCGAAGCTCGTGGTCGCTCCCAACGCGGCGCTGAAGCTCACACTTCCCAGGAGCAGTACGGGCGATCAGGTCAGCCCGGTCTTTGCGGTGACGATGCCGCGCGACGGGACGATCCGAGTGAACGGGCAGCTGGTCCCGGACGACGCCGGGTTCATCCAGAGGGCCACTGCGGAGCGACAGGCTCACCCGGACCTCCGCGCGGTCATCCAGGCTGACGGCGAGGTGACGCACGCCCGAGTGGTCCACATCATGGATCTGCTGAGCCGGGCCGGAGTGACCCAGATCGCCTTCGCGGTCACGGTCGATCCGGCCGCTGCGAGTAGCCGATGAGCGGCCGCCCTCGCCGGCGACGGAGCCTCCTTCACCGTGTGGTGCTGCTCCCGGCGGCTCCTGGAGCTGCGTACCAACCAGCGGAGACGCTGGGCAGCGCCGAGCTGCTGAAGCGGGTCGCGCTCGCCCTCGGGGCAACGCTCCTCTTCCACGCAGCCCTCGTCTCGCTGGCAGTCTGGGGAGACATCGCGCACGACCGCCGGCCACCCCCGCCGGTCATCACCACGGCGGTGACTCTCGAGCGCCTCCCGGTCGCCCAGGAGCCGGTCAGTCCCCGGCCTCCCTCGCCCCGTCCGATCCGTCGCGCCCCACCGGCGGCTGCGCAGGCGGGGCGGGTGGTGACCGCGCCCACGAAGCGGGACGAGCCACTGGATCTCACGCAGTTCGACATGCCCGTGGGGAAGAGCGAAAGCTACGCCGGGGGGTTCACCGCAGCCACCGGCACCAGCAAGGTAGCGGTGAACGATCCACGAGCCCGTGCCCACGGTGTTGGTGCAGCTCCCGGGGGAACCTTGACTCGTCCGGCGACCCCCGCCCGGCGGGACTGGAGCTGTCCGTGGCCGGACGAGGAGCAATCGTCCGATCTGCGCGAGGCCCGTGTCTCGGTCCGGATCGAAGTCGATCGCGACGGAGCGGCCCGGGGTGTCGATGTCCTGCAGAGCCCGACCCCGGCCTTCGCCGTCGCCGCCAGGGTGTGTGCGCGCTCCGAGCGCTTCAACCCCGCCCGCGACGAAAAAGGGCAGTCCATCGCGGGAATGATTCCCTCGCTGTCGATTCACTTCGTTCGATGACCCGAGCCCTCCTGCTGTTGAGCAGCGTGCTGGGAACCGCTGCCCTCGCACAGTCGGTCACCCCGCCCGAGGTCGTGGACTCTCCGCCCGCAGAGTACCCCTCCGCGGAGACGGCCAGCGCGACGGTGGTGACCGAGGTGACGGTCGACGCCACAGGTCACGTCACCACCGCGGAGATCGCCGAATCAGCCGGGAAGGCGTTCGACGACGCGGCATTGGTCGCAGTGCGGAGATGGACCTTCCGGCCTGCTCTTCGCAACGGGCAACCGTTCGCCGCCCGGATCCGCATTCCGTTCCGGTTCGAGCCTCCGACGGGCCCGGCAGCATCGATCCAGCCCGATGCGGGAACGCCGCCTCCCGTCGCACCCGAGGCGGCACCGGTGGTGACTCCGGTCGCTCCGCCGCCGGAGGCTCCGGCGCCATCCCCGGCTGGCGAGGTCACCGTGCGTGGGAGGCGTCGCGTGGAACGCGGCGCGAGCGACTTTCAGATCGAGATCGGCAAGCTCTCGGTGGTCACCAACAGCGGGACGGCCAGCGACGTTCTCCTGCTTGCGCCCGGCATCTTCATCGCCAACGAGGGCGGCGAAGGGCATGCCGACCAGGTCTTCCTTCGCGGCTTCAACCTCGAGCAGGGCCAGAGCCTGGAGTTCACGGTGAACGGGGTTCCGATCAACGACGTCGACAACCCCGATGGCCACGGCTACGCCGACTACCACTTCATCATCCCGGAGCTGGTGAAGAACCTGAGAGTGATCGAGGGCCCCTTCGATCCTCACCAGGGCGACTTCGCAGTGGCCGGGAGCGCCGACTACCAGCTGGGCGTGGTCGAGCGTGGCATCCGCCTCCAGGGAGGTCTGGGGAACTACGGAACGAAGCAGGCGCTCGGAATCGTCGCGCCTCCCGGCGAGCGGGAGGGGACGTTCCTTGGCGTGAAGTACGAGACGAGCGACGGCTGGGGCTCCAACCGCGCCTACTCGTACCTCAGCGCCATGGGGCAGTACGAGGGTGAGCTGGGCGAGCGCGGCCTCTGGCATCTGCTGGCCACTGCCTACTCGAACCATTACCGGAGCGCAGGCGTCGTTCGCCGGGACGCTCTCGATGCCATCGGCTTCTACGGAACCTTCGACCCGAGCCAGGGAGGGGACGCCCAGCGTTACACGCTCGCTGCGGACGTCTTCTCGCCGCTGGCCGGAGGCACGGTGACCCAGCAAGTCTTCCTCACCTACCGGTCCCATCGCCTGGTGGAGAACTTCACCGGGTTTCTCGAGGACGTGCAGGAGATCGGCCAGAGCCTGCACGACCAGCGGGGCGACGCCCGCCAGCAGGCCTACAACGCGATCGTCGCGGGCGCCCGCGGGAGCTACCGGGCCTCCACGACGCTGCTCGGTCAGGAGCAGTCGCTCGAGGTTGGCTACTACGCTCGGTACGACCACGTCACCCCGCAGGCTCAGCGGCTTCGCTTCGGGACCCAGATTCCGTACAAGACCGAGGACGACTTCGTAGACGACATCTTCAACCTGGCCGGCTACCTCGACCTCGATCTCCGGCCGGTTTCCTGGCTCTCGCTCCGCGGCGGGCTTCGCCAGGAGTACTTCTCGTACAACGTCCTCAATCAGTGCGCGACCGCAGGCAACTACACCCGCGGCCAGCCGCTCGACGTGGACTGCCCGCCGTACGACCGGGCCGGTCCCCGGCTTCCGGAGACACGCGTCTCGGCGAGCGGGAGCGTGCTCGAGCCGAAGGTCAGCGCCCTGGCGCGGGTCCTTCCGTGGCTCACGCTGACCGCGAGCTACGGGATCGGGGCAGCGTCCTCCGACGCGCGGTACGTGTTCCAGAACAGCGAGTCGCCGTTCTCCAAGCTCCAGGCGGCGGAGGGGGGAGTGCTCTTCCACCACCAGTCGTCCGTGGCGGACCTCTCTGCACGCGCGGTCGGTTACTGGACCCACGTCGATCACGACCTCATCTTCGACCCGCAGCTCGGCCGGCTGGATCAGACCAACGGCACGACCCGACGAGGTTTCGTCGGAGCTCTCCGGGCCACCGGGCGGTTCATCGACGAGAGCGCCTCGGTTACCTACGCCTACGCGACGTTCGATGACACGGGCCTCCTCGTCCCCTACGTCCCGGCCTGGGTGGCCCGATCCGACACCTCCTTGTTCGGGGCAATCCCGGGGCTGCGAATTGCGGACCGGCCGATCACCGGGACACTGGGCGTACGTCTGAGCTACGTCGGGGAGCGGGCTCTTCCCTTCAGCCAGACCGCTCCGGGAAACTTCGTCACCGACCTCCACGCGACACTGCGCTGGAGCCTGGTCGAGCTCGGCGTGAACGTCTGGAACCTGTTCAACCGCGAGTACGCGCAGAGCGAGTTCTTCTATGCCTCGGACTTTCACACCCGGCCCTATCCGACGCTCGCCCCGGCATCGCACTTCACTGCTGCGGCCCCGCGGACCTTTCTGGTGACCCTGGCGCTGATCTTCGATCAGGAGACTCGCCCATGAAGCGAATCCTGCTCGCCGGCGCGCTGGTGCTCTTGGCCTCCTGCGGCAACACCACCGGAGGCGCGCTCATCCATCTTCCCTTCACCGTGGGCGGCGTCGAGAGAGGCGCAGCCGGACCCTTCTCGTTCACCACTGCCGCCGGCTGGTCCGTGACGCTCGACGAGGCCCGGATCTGCCTCGGCCCGTACTACTTCAACGTCAGTCCTCCGTCCGGCGCCGCGATTCGAACCGGGATCGTCATCGTGCAGGTGACCGAGCAGCTGGTGGTCGACCCGCTCGATCCGACGCTCGCTTCGGCCTCCGCCGGCGCCGACGGCCAGACCGGCACCGCCGTCGCGGTGGAGATGGGCCTCCTACCTCCGGACGCGAGCCAGTCGGCGGACGACCATGCGTTTCTCGGCCAGTCAGAGGCGTACGTCCGCGGAACGGCCACCCAGGCTGGGGTCACGGTGCCGTTCGCCGGATTCGTGACCATCGACATCAGCCAGGCTAGCCCCCAGAAGCCGGCCGTCGCGCTCCAGCGGATCATCGGCTCTTTCACCCCGTCGTTGACCTTCAGCCCGAGCCCGCAGCAGCTCTCCCTCCGGGTGGATCCCTCTCCCTGGTTCGACACAACGGACTTCTCCCAGCTCCTGGGCTCGACTCCGGATCCGGATGGGAACTACACCTGGGACAACAAGACGACCTTCCACGCCCAGCTGCTCCAGGGAATGCAGACGCTGACTGGATACGCGTTCACGCTCTCACCGCGCTGAAGGGATTCCGATGCACGAACTGACTCTCGAACCCTGGGTGCATGCGCATCGCTTCCTCGGTGCGCGTCACGACGAGCATGCCCGCCGGACGCGATGGGTCGTCGCGCTCACCTTCGGAATGATGGTGGTCGAGGTCGCGGGTGGCCTCTGGACCCACAGCATGGCGCTCCTCGCCGACGGCCTGCACATGTCGACCCATGCACTGGCGATCGGCATCGCCACGCTGGCCTATGGCTACGCCAAGCGGCACGGGCAAAGCGAGCGCTTCGTGTTCGGGACGGGCAAGGTGGGAGACCTCGCCGGCTTCGCCAGCGCCATCCTGCTCGGGGTGGTAGCGATCGGTGTGGCCATCGAGAGCGTCCAGCGGATGGTCCATCCCGTGGCCCTCGCCTTCTCGGAGGCACTGCCGATCGCTTGCGTGGGCCTGCTCGTCAACCTCGTTTCCGCCGCGCTCCTGCACGACGATGATGAGGACGAGCACGACAACAACCTTCGTTCGGCGTACGTGCACGTCCTGGCGGACGCCGCGACCTCGGTGCTCGCCATCGGTGCAATCCTGGGAGTGCACTACCTCGGATGGCGCTGGCTGGACCCGGCCATGGGGCTGGTCGGAGCGGCGCTGATCGCCAGCTGGTCCCTGGGCCTGATGCGTCGCGCCGCCGCGGTCCTGCTCGACCTGGCCGTGGCTCCGGAGCTGGCGGGACAGATCCGGACCAGGGTCGAGCGGGGAGACGTGCGGATCAGCGATCTGCACGTCTGGAGGGTCGGCCCCGGCCACCACGCGGCGATCGTCTCCCTCGTCACGCACCAGGTCACCGGTGCTGATCGCTTCCGGCAGGCGCTGGCGGACCTGCCAGGTCTGAGCCACCTCACGGTGGAGGTTCAGTCCTGCGAGGACGCTTCGCAGGTCGCGCCGGGATGACCGCTGCGCCCGGATCAGACGCGGACCCGCCTCCGGGTCAGCAGGGTCAGTCCGAGGAGGAGAACGAGCGCAGGCAGTGGCGTGTCGCCGGTGCTCGAGCAGCCGCCGGTGGTCGCGCCGGGCTTCGGTCCGGATGCTCCATTGACCGCGATGGTGGCGCTGTCGTTGGCGGGATTGAAGTTAGACAGTGAGGACACCGTGACGCTCGCGCTCGCTGCACTGCTCGAGCTTGCCCGGAACACCGAGGTCACCACCCGCGAGGTCTTCGGGGGGATGTCGCCCAGAGCGCAGGGGAAGGCGGTGGCGCAGTCACCCGAATTGGACACGAAGCTCAGTCCGTTACCCCCATTCGACAGGGTCACGCTGCGCGCGGTCGAAGGACCAGGATTCGTCACGGTGAAGGTGAAGCTTCCGGTGGCCCCCGAGGCGAGCGTGCTCGGCCCGGTCCCGGTGACTGACACGTCGACCAGGAACCAGCCGACGTCCGTGAGGAGCGGCACGGTCAGGTCCAGGTCCGAGCCCAGGGAAGGGCTGATGACCGGCTCCATGAGGAGCGGAGGCGCGGCCGAGGTGTCCCAGTGGACGAGCGAGGAGCCGGTCAGGACCGCGCTCGGTGCATACATGTAGGCCCGGGCCGAGGTGTCCGCGCCGGCGTAGCCCTTGGTGGCATCGCGGCGGAGCGAGGCGGTGACGGGACCAGCGGCGACCGCTGTCTTCAGCGTGGCACCGTCGGTCTGGGTGATCCCGAGCACGGGGATGGTGACGTCGGGAGCGTTGCCGCCCGGCGCGACCAGCCCGGTGGTGTAGTTCGCGATGAGGATGCCCAGCGCGTCGGCCGCCTGCGCGTTTCTCGCTTTCTCGACGAAGCTACAGGGCGCGGCCTGCGGGCCTCGATCGACGATGGCCAGGGCACCCGTGAGCGGCTGGAAGGCCCCGCTAGCCGTGCAGGCATCAGACGGCGAAGCGACCTTGACCGGGGCCGAGATGGGATGGGTGCCGATGGTCGCCCCGAACTCCGCCGGGGCCAGGCTCAGGTAGTCCTTGACCGCGTCTGGACTCTGCAGCGCCGAGGTGTCCGTGAACACGAGGGCGGGCTCGAAGGAGGTGGGGACCAGCGATTTTACTGCCGACCCGTCCCAGGCGAGCCCGTTCCCGCTGGTCAGCGAGGCGAGCCGGCCGCTGTCGTCGAGGTCGACCCAGTGCTTTCCGGAACCCTCGTCGAACAGGAAGTGCGACCAGACGTCGTTCTGCCCGTTGAGCTCCTTGCCGGTGGTGGGGTCGACGAAGGAGGAGAAGCCCAGGCCGTGGCCGAACTCGTGGAGCACGACGCTGAGGAGGTTGAGCTTCTGGCCGTGATTTCCGTCGAATCCGTAGTACCAGTCCACACCGCTGAGGCAGCCCGACGTCCCGATGCTGGAATTGAAGACGGCGACGATCTCGTAATTCTCAGGCGTCGTTCCGGTTCCTGAGAGGATGGCATGGCCGACATTAGCGCTCGGTCTGTGCCGCGACGTACCAGGTGTTCAGCTGGGGAAAGGCGACGCCGGAGTTCCCGTTCGCATAGACGTTCAACTCCGAGCGAGCTCACGCAATGGGATGACGGATCGAGCGGAACGGGGAGTCGACCAGGCTTCCGGTCGGGGGGAATCCGGACCGTGACGACCGTCGACTCCTCCCCGGGTGCGTCCTCATGTCGCGGCCGAACTCCGAAGGGAAGCGTGTCAGAAGGTAACGCCGATGGCTGAGTCAGCCGGCTTCCGTTGTTGCGCGGCGAGCACCTCCCACTCGAATCCCCGTCTCCCGGGGCGCACCGGCGCGTGTGTGCGCAGGCGGGCGAACCGCCCGTGACGACCGCGGGTCGCGTCATGGGCGCAGAAGGGCATGAGCGCTGCATCTGTGTCGAGGCGTCCGGCGAGGTGACGCCGGAAGGAGAAGCCCCCCATGAACGCCCAGACCCCGCCGGTGTCCAGCATCTTCCAGAATTCCCGCCGTCGCTCGAACGTGCTGCTCGCCGGCGTCCTTCTCGCGCTCGGGTACTTCGGTGCTGGCGCCCTGCTGGTCCGCGACTACACCGTCCAGAGCTCCACAATCGAGCGCTCGGCCTGAGACGAGGCCGAAGCCAGTCGAGGTCGCGGCCCGGGCGCAGTGCTCGGGCCGTCGTCTCTTCGGGACACTGGCGAGCTCACTTCTTCGGCGTCGACCTCGGGACGATCGAGATCGCCCCCCTCGCGAAGCACCTCCTCGGTTCGGCCCTGGCGGACATGGTGGTGTCGCAGCTCAAGGCATCGGACCTCGAGAACTTCCTGGATGAGAAGCTCGCGGGAGGGCTCGCCCCGCAGACCGTGAACCACCTCCGGGGTTACGTGTCGCGCGCATTCACCACCGCGCGGCGCAAGGGTTGGTGGACGGGCGTGAACCCGGTGACCGATGTGCATCGCAAGCCTGTCCCCAAGGGCGTCGTAGGAGACTACCTGCCCGTCGAGGAGGTCCCGGTCGTCCTCGAGCAGCTCGCGCGGCGCTGGCGGCCGCTCTTCGCCGCGGCGCTGTACACCGGGCTGCGAAAGGGCGAGCTCCGGGCGCTGCGGAAGGAGGACGTGGACCTGGAGCGCGGCCCCATCCTCGTTCGGCGGTCGGGAGGGCGGGCGACGACGAAGGGGGACACGGAGACGCCATCCCCATCCACCCGGAGCTCGTGCCGTTCCTCCGGCACGCCATCGACAGCTCGCCGAGCCCGCTCGTCTTCCCTGGACCCGACGGGGAGATGTTCGCCGAGGACACGGACCTGGCGGCGGTGCTGCGCAGAGCGATGGCCCGGGCTGGCCTGGTGACCTACTGGACGCACGTCTGCCGGCGCCACCGATGCGCGCACCGAGACGATGCGCCCGACAACGGCCAGCGCCGGTGTCCGGAGCACCACTGCCTGCTCTGGCCGAAGCCACACGTGCGTCCGATTCGCTTTCACGATCTGAGGCACTCGGCGGCGAGCCTTCTCTTCATGGCCGGCGCGGACGCGGTGGCCGTGCAGAAGCTCCTCCGCCACCGCGACCTCCGGCTCACGACCGAGACGTACGGCCACCTGGCTCCAGGCTACCTCCAGGCCGAGCTCGGCAAGCTGAGGCTCCTCGGCGAAGCGAAGACGGCGGAGCTCGTCCCACGGTCCGCCGTGGCGAGCGCATCCCGCACGGCAGATCTCCGGCAGATTGATCCGGACGACGATCCACCGGGGAAAGGGGGCGGGATTTCCGCCCGCCTTTCAGGTGCTTTGACTGAGCGGGAGACGGGGGTCGAACCCGCGACCCTCGGCTTGGGAAGCCGATGCTCTACCACTGAGCTACTCCCGCGAACGACCCGATCGAGGTACTACGACCGCCCCCCCGGGTTCAAGCCGCTTCACGGCACGCAGCCGAGGCGGACCCGCTCGTCCTGGATGTTCCGGTGGGCGTGGCTACCGTACCCCCGGATGGCGCGCGTCCTCGTCGGCACCAGCGGATACCAGTATCGGCACTGGCGGGGCGTGCTCTATCCGCCAGGGGTCGGGACCGGATGGTGGCTCACGCGATACGCGAGCCTGTTCGACACGCTCGAGCTGAACGCCACGTTCTACCGGCTGGCGACCACGGCCTCCGCCGAGCGCTGGCGCGACACCACCCCACCGGGCTTCGTCTTCGCCGCCAAGGGCAGCCGGTACATCACCCACATGAAGAAGCTGAGGGACCCGGCCGAGGCGCTGAAACGCTTCTTCGCCCCACTCCGGCCGCTGCGGCCGAAGCTCGCGGTGGTGCTCTGGCAGCTTCCGCCTCGGTTCGACGTCGACGCGCTGCCACGCCTGGACAAGTTCCTCGCCGCGCTGCCCCGGGGCCTCCGCCACGCCGTCGAGTTCCGCGAGCCGAGCTGGTACCTGCCCGAGACCTGCGCCGTGCTGGACGCGCACCGGGCCGCGTTCTGTGAGCACGACCTGATTCCGCTCTCCCCTCCCCGGCTGACCGGTGGCTTCCGCTACCTGCGATTCCACGGCGCAGGGGCGAAGTACGGCGGGCGGTACGGGCCCGGCGCGCTGGACCCGGTCGCCCGTGACCTCCTCCGCACCCGCCGGCGCGGGATGGACGCCTACGTATTCTTCAACAACGACATCGGCGGGCATGCAGTGCACGACGCCCTGACGCTCCGCGCGGCGCTGGGAGAAACGATGCGCCTTGACACCCTCGGCGCCGACGGACAAAAGCCCGAGGCCTCCCCATGAAGCTGGCGACCCTGCGAGATGGAACCCGGGACGGTGCGCTGGTGGTGGTGCGCCGCGACGGGGCCGCGTTCGCCCGTGCCCACGACGTGGCACGCACGCTCCAGGCGGCACTCGATGCGTGGGACTCCACCGAGGTCGGCCTGCGCGCGCTGTCCGAGCGCCTCGACGCCGGGAGGCTGGACGGCGAGCCGCTCGACGTGCGCCAGCTGCACGCCCCGCTGCCCCGGGCCTACGAGTGGGTGGACGGCTCGGCGTACCTCAACCACGTCCGGCTGGTGCGCAAGGCGCGCGGGGCCGAGCCTCCCCCGACGCTGGAGACGGATCCGCTCGTCTACCAGGGCGGCTCGGGGGTGCTGCTCGGGCCGACCGACGACCTGGTGTTGCCGGACCCCGCCTGGGGGATGGACTTCGAGTCGGAGATCGTCGTGGTGCTCGGCGACGTCCCGCTCGGGACCAGGGCCGCCGAAGCCGGGAAGTACGTGCGCCTCGTCACCCAGTGCAACGACGTCAGCCTGCGCAACCTCATCCCCGCCGAGCTGGCCAAGGGCTTCGGCTTCTTCCAGAGCAAGCCCGCCTCCGCGTTCGGCCCGTTCGCGGTGACACCGGACGAGCTCGGCCCAGCCTGGCGCGACGGTCGGGCGCAGGTGCGGGTCCGGTCCACGCTCAACGGCCGCGTGGTGGGCGACACCGAGGCCGGCCCGGAGATGCACTTCTCCTTCTTCCAGCTGCTCGAGCACGTGGCGAAGACGCGGGCCTTCACCGCCGGCACCTTGCTCGGCAGCGGGACGGTGAGCAACGAGGACCGCGCGCGCGGCATCAGCTGCCTGGCCGAGCGGCGGATGATCGAGACCATCGAGCAGGGCAAACCCACCACCCCCTTCATGGTGGTGGGCGACCACATCGAGGTGGAGACCTTCGACCCCGCGGGCCGGAGCCTCTTCGGCCGCATCTCGCAGACGGTGAGGGCGCCCGGATGAAGCTCTACGGCTACTGGCGCAGCGGGGCGACGTGGCGGGTGCGCATCGCGCTCGCCTGGAAGGGCGTCGCCTACGAGTACCAGGCGGTGAATCTCCTCCAGGGGCAGCAGCACGAGGAGCCCTACCGGAAGCTCAACCTCCTGGAGTCCGTGCCACTCCTGGAGTGGCACGACGGCGGGGCCATCCGCCGGCTCGCACAGAGCCTGGCCATCCTCGACCACCTCGAGCAGCGCTTCCCGTCGCCGCCGCTCCTCCCGGCAGACCCCTGGCTCCGGGCACGCGCCCGCCAGCTCGCGGAGATGGTCAACTCGGGCATCCAGCCGTTCCAGACACCGCTCGTCACCGGACAGGTGAAGGCGGCGGGAGGCGACGACCGCGCGTGGGTTCACTTCTTCCTGACGCGAGGCCTGACCGCGCTGGAAGAGGAGACCTCCCGGACGGCCGGTCGGTTCTCGGTCGGCGATGCGCCCTCGTTCGCCGATTGCTGCCTGGTGCCCCAGCTCTACGCTGCCCGGCGCTGGAAGTTCGACCTCACCCCGTTCCCCACCCTCACCCGCGTCGAGGCGGCGTGCGAGACCCTGCCCGCCTTCCAGGCCGCCCACCCCGACCGCCAGCCGGACGCCGAGCGCGCGCCGCGCTGAACAAGGAACACGCACCATGGCCCAGAACGAATCCCTCGGACTCCTCGGAATCGAATCCGCGCACTGGTACGTGCGCGACCTGGAGCGGAGCCGCCGCTTCTACACGCAAGGGATGGACTTCAAGGAGATCGGCGGCAGCGACCCCGACCTCACCGCCCGCGGGAAGCAGCAGAGCCTGGTGTTCCAGGCCGGCGACATCGTGCTGGTCGTCAGCCAGCCACGGGGCGAGGGCGGGCGCGCGGCGCGGTGGCTCGACAAGCACCCCGACGGCGTCGGGACGCTGACCTTCGCGGTGAAGGACGTGGAGAGGACCTTCCGCCTCCTCGACCGGCGCGGGGCGACCCTCATCGACGACATCCAGACCGTCCGGGACAACCGGGGCGGGAAGCTGAGCTGGTTCTCGATCACCACTCCGTTCGGTGACACCACCTTCCGCTTCGCCGAGCGCGACGGATACCGGCCGCTCTTCCCGGGGATGATCTTCCACGAGAAGCAGGCCGGCGATCAGAACCGGTACGGCTTCAACGTCATCGACCACGTGACGTCGAACTTCCGCACCCTGATGCCGGCCATCATGTGGATGGAGCAAGTGCTCGGGCTGGAGCGCTTCTGGAAGATCGAGTTCCACACCGACGACGCGGCGGACACCTTGCAGAAGGGATCGGGCCTGCGGTCGACGGTGATGTGGGATCCAGAGTCCGGGGTGAAGTTCGCCAACAACGAGCCCGCCCGGCCCAACTTCCGCGCCTCGCAGATCAACATCTTCGTCGAGGACAACCGGGGCGAGGGCATCCAGCACCTGGCGCTCGGGGTCGAGGCGATCATCCCGGCGGTCGAGGGGATGCTGAAGACCCGGGCCGTCCAGTTCATGGACACCCCGGACAGCTACTACGACCAGCTCGGCAAGCGGCTGGAGGTGTTCGGCATCGGCCGCATCGACGAGAACCCGGACGACCTGCGGCGTCTGCGCATCCTCATCGATGGCAACAAGGAGCACAGCTACCTCTTGCAGATCTTCATGAAGGACGCGGCCAGCCTGTACGGTGACCGCGAGGCCGGGCCGTTCTTCTACGAGGTCATCCAGCGGAAGGGTGACAAGGGCTTCGGCGCGGGGAACTTCCGCTCGCTGTTCGAGAGCATCGAGCGCGACCAGAAGGCCGCGGGCCGGGTCTAGGAGCAGGGGCGATGATCGAGCGGCTGGCCTTCGGCACCATCCCCAGGAAGCACCACATCCAGCTGCGGCTTCCGGGTGGCGAGCTGGCCTTCGAGGAGTGCGTCACCCAGGAGGGGTTCGAGGGCCCGTACACCATCGCCTACCACCAGCGGGCGCCGCACACCCAGCGGCTCGCCGAGGCCAGGCACGGGTGGTCCCGGCCGGAGGATGCCACCGAGGGCCGCCGGCTCGCCAAGCGCCACTACAAGACGCAAGACATGGCCCGGAAGGGCGGCGCGCCAGTGAACGCACGCACCCCGCTGCTGTTCAACGCCGACGTCACGCTGGGGATGGCCTTCCCGGACCGGCCCGATCCGGTCTACCTGAGCAACGCCGACGCCGACGAGCTGTTCTGGATCCACCAGGGCGGCGGCATCCTGCGGACTGCGCTCGGCGACGTGCGCTTCGGCGCGGACGATTACCTGTTCGTTCCTCGCGGGCTGCTCCACCGGCTGATCCCGGACGCCGGGCCGCAGGGGTGGCTGTGGATGGAGCTCAACGGCGGCCTGCACCTGCCGCGGCAGTGGCGGAACGAGGTCGGCCAGCTGCGGATGGACGCGCCCTACAGCCACCGCGACTTCAAGCGCCCCGAGTTCAAGGGGCCGATGGACGAGGACATCCGCGACCTGGTGGTGAAGAAGGGCCAGGCCTTCCACGGCTTTCGCTACCGGCACTCGCCGCTGGACATCGTGGGGTGGGACGGGACGGTGTACCCCTGGGCCTTCCCCATCCTGAACTTCCAGCCGCGCGCGGGCCTGGTACACCTGCCGCCCACCTGGCACGGGACGTTCGCCGCGCGGGGGGCGCTCGTCTGCAGCTTCGTGCCCCGGGTGGTGGACTTCCATCCCGAGGCCATTCCCTGCCCGTACCCGCACGCGTCGATCGACTGCGACGAGTTCCTGTTCTACGCGCGGGGGAACTTCACCAGCCGTCGCGGCGTGGGCCCGGGCAGCGTGAGCCACCATCCGGCCGGCGTGGCGCACGGGCCGCATCCGGGGGCATACGAGGGCAGCATTGGGCAGTCCCGGACCGACGAGCTGGCGGTGATGCTCGACACCGCGCTGCCGCTGAAGACGACCGCGGCCGCGCTGGCAGTCGAGGATCCGGGCTACCAGGACAGCTTCATCCCGCCCGGCGATTGAGCAGCCCGCGCTGGAACGTCGCAGGAACGGCAGCTGGCTCGGTCGATGGCTTGACCTGAACATTTGTTCCCTACAGCATGGCGCCCGATGAAGCCCCGGGCCTGGTCCAACCCACCGAACCCCTTCGCCCCCACCGCGCTGGAGTACCTCGAGGAGGACCATCCGCGCGCCTCGGTGCACGTCTGGGACGACGCCACGAAGGGCATCCTCGCCACCAACGACAGCCCCGACGTCGGCTTCCGGTTCAGCGTGAACCCGTACCGGGGCTGCATGCACGCCTGCGCCTACTGCTACGCGCGGCCGGGGCACGAGTACCTCGGCTTCGGCGCGGGCACCGACTTCGACACCCAGGTGGTCGTGAAGCGCCGCGCACCCGAGCTGCTCCGCGAAGCGTTCTGGAAGCCGTCCTGGAGGGGGGAGCTGGTCGTCTTCAGCGGGGTGACGGACTGCTACCAGCCGCTCGAGGCGTCGCTGCGACTCACCCGGGGTTGCCTCGAGGTCTGCGCCGAGTTCCGGAACCCGGTGGGCGTCATCACCAAGTCGCCCATCATCGAGCGCGACATCGACGTGCTCCAGGAGCTCGAGCGCTCCGCGAGCCTGAGCGTGGCCATCAGCCTGCCATTCCACGACCAGGACGTCGCGCGCGCCCTCGAGCCGGGGGTCGCGACACCGCGGCGCCGCCTCCGGGTCATCGAGCGCCTCGCCGCTGCCGGCATCCGCGTCGGGGTGAGCATCGCGCCCATCGTCCCCGGGCTGGACGACGGCGTCTCGCGCGTGCTCGCGGATGCGGCCAGCGCCGGAGCGAAGTTCGCCGGGTTCGTGCTCCTCCGGCTTCCTGGCTCTGTCCGGCCCGTGTTCGAGCAACGTCTGCGCGAGGCCCTCCCCCTCCGCGCGGACAAGGTCCGGCACCGGATCCAGGAGACCCGCGGCGGCAAGATGTACGACTCCACCTGGGGGCTGCGGCAACGCGGCGAGGGGCAGTACGCCGAGGCCATCGCCGCGCTCTTCGCCGCTCAGGCCCGCAAGGTCGGCCTCGAGCCGCGCTGGCCGGACGAGGCACGGCCCGACACCTTCCGGCGCCCCGAGCGGGCCGGGGCGCAGCTCTCGCTGCTCTGATCCGGCTTCCACCTGCCCTGGAGGGCTTCCCGAGTGAGCTCCACGCCGCAGTAGAATCCCCGGTTCAGTCCCGCGGCCATCGCCAACCCCATGAAACCCTCCGCACTTCTGCGCGCCGCCTCGGTCCTGAGCTTCCTCTATTTCCTCGGGCATTCCGCCGGGATGCCCTGGACGCCGTCACAGGGCGGCGGCGCGACCAGCACGGTGATCGGATTCATGAAGTCCTACCGCTTCCTTGTCCTGGGCTCGGAGAGGACCTACTGGGATTTCTACGAGGGATTCGGCCTCACGGTGAGCGTCTTCCTGTTGCTCGAGGCCGTGGTCCTCTGGCTGCTGGCAATGCTCGCGGTGAAGGAGGCGCATCGCCTGCGTCCAATCGTCCTCGCGTACCTGGTCGCCAACGTGGCCCAGCTGGTCCTCGTGGTTCGGTTCTTCTTCCTTCCACCCCTGGCGCTGAGCGCGGCAAACACCCTCTGCCTCGCGCTCGCGCTGTGGTCCTCGCGGAACGCAGCAACTGGTCCGTAGCCCCGAAACCTCTACCCGCGGGCCGGCTTCCGGCCTCTTGACCGGCGGCGCTACCAGACCTCGCAGCGGTTCTTGGCCACCATCTTATCGCTGGCCTTGCACCCGAACGCCTGCTGGAACTGGGGCAGGTTGGAGAGGGGACCGTTCACCCGGTACTCGGGCGGGGCGTGTGGATCGGTCGCCACCCTCCGCCGCAGCTCCTCGGGCCGCGCGTTGGTGCACCACATCTGCGCCGTCCCGAGGAAGAACTGCTGCTCGAGGGTGAACCGCCCCACGGGTGGCCGCCGGTCCGGATGCTCCTGGGCGTAGGCCTCCATCGCCCTGTACGCCAGCTTGAGTCCGCCGAGGTCGGCCACGTTCTCGCCGAGCGTGAGGGCCCCGTTCAGGTGCAGCTCGTCGAGCACGGTGTAGCCGTCGAACTGGCGCTTCACGCAGTCCGCCCGCTCGACGAAGGCTTCCCCTGCCGCCGGGGTCCACCAGTCGGTGAGGTTGCCCCTGGCGTCGAACTTCCGGCCCTGGTCGTCGAAGCCGTGCGTCAGCTCGTGGCCAACCACCATTCCCATCGCCCCGAAGTTCACCGGGTCGGTGGCCTGCTTGTTGAAGAACGGCGGCTGGAGGATGCCGGCCGGGAAGAGCATGTCGTTGAGCGTGCCGCTGTAGCGCGCGTTCACCGTGGGCGGGGTCATGCTCCACAGGGCGCGGTCCACCGGCTTGCCGATCTTCCGGAGCTCGCGCGCGCTGTCGTAAGCCATCGCGCGCATCCAGTTGCCGAGGAACGTGCCCCGGTCGGTGACCAGCCCGTCGTACGTCTTCCAGCGATCGGGGTAGCCGATCTTGTCCACCATCGCCCGCGCCTTCTCCTGCGCCTTCTCCCGGGTCGCGCCGTCCATCCAGGTGAGGGAGTCCAGGTTCCTGAGGAAGGCGTTCTCGATGGCGGCCACCATCGACTTCGTCCGGGCCTTCCCGTCCGCCCCGAAGGTGCGTTCGACGAACGGCACTCCCAGCGCCTCCCCCAGCAGCTGGTCCGTGGCCCTCACGCACTTCTTCCAGCGGGGGAGGTCTTCCTTGGCCCCGGTGAGGTAGCGGCTCTGAAAGGCGAACTCTGCGTCGGCGAAGCGGCGCGGGAGCGCGATGACCTGCGCCGAGACCAGCCGCCAGGCCAGGTAGGTCTGGAGCGGGCGGCGGGGCGTCCCTTTGACCAGCGCCCCCACCTCGGCGACGAACGGTGGGTGCCCCACGTTGAGGTCCGCGAGGTCGGGCGTCTGCGCCAACCGGAAGTACGTCGCCCAGTCGAACGCCGGTACCTCTCGGGCGAGGCTGCTCCGGTCGCCCGGGTGCCAGCGCTGGCGGGGATCGCGCCGCGAGACCCGGTCAAGGCTCGCCCGGGCCAACCGCGTCTCGACGTCCATCACCTCGGCCGACTTGCGGCCCGCCACGGAGGCGGCGTCCCCGAGCAGCTGGAACATCTCGGCGACGTGCGCCCGGTAGCCCTCCCGGGTCTCTTTCATCTTCGGGGCGTCGGACAGGTAGTACTCGCGGTCGGGCAGGCCGATTCCGGCCTGGTCGACCATCCCGATGACCCGGGTGGCATCGCGGTAGTCCTGGGTTGGCCCGTACTCGAAGAGCGCGTTGACTCCGTCCTGGTGCAGCGACGCCACCTCGGCGGCGAGCTGCCGAGGCCCCTTCAACCGGTCGATCCTCCGGAGCGCGACGCGCAGCTCGCTCGGCGCATCCTCCAGCTTCGCCTCGTCCATGCAGGTGGCGTAGAAGTCACCGAGCTCCTTCGCGTACGGCGTACCCTCGGGCGGCCGCCCCGCTGCGGTGGCCTCGAGGATCTCTTTCAGGATCTGCTGGTTCCGCTCCTCGATGACGTTGAAGCCCCGACCCCACCGGCTCCGGTCGGGCGGAATCGGCGTGTCGCGCAGCCAGCCGCCGCAGGCGTACCGGTAGAAGTCGTCGCACGGGGCGACCAAGGGATCCATGGCCATCGGTTCGACGCCGGGTGGGAACGCGGGTTCGGCGACGGGGGCGGGCGTCTCGGCGACCCGCGGCGACGCGGGGGGCGAAGTGGACTGCCCAGTCGCGCACCCCACGAGGAGAACCAGCAGGAGCGCGCGGGGCATCGTCTACCAGACCTCGCAGCGGTTCTGGGCAACCATCCGGTCACCCGCCTTGCACCCGAACACCTGCTGGAACTGGGGCAGGTTGGAGAGGGGACCGTTCACCCGGAACTCGGCGGGCGAGTGGGGATCCACGGTGGCCAGCATGCGCGCCGTCTCCGGACGCACGTTGGTGCACCAAGATTGGGCCTGGCCAAGGAAGAATTGCTGCTCCGGCGTGAACCGGCTGGGCGGGGCCGCCCGCTCGGGATGCTCCTTCGCGTAGGCCTGCATCGCGGAGAAGGCGAGCTTCATCCCACCCAGATCCGCCACGTTCTCTCCGAGGGTCAGGGCGCCGTTGAGGTGCAGGTCGTCGATCGCCACGTACCCGTCGAACTGCTTCTTCACGCACTCCACCCGCTCCACGAAGGCCTTGCCGGACTCGGGGGTCCACCAGTCGCTGAGGTTGCCCTTGGCGTCGAACTGACGGCCCTGATCGTCGAAGCCGTGGGTCAGCTCGTGCCCGACCACCATCCCCATCGCCCCGAAGTTCACCGCGTCGGTGGCCTCCTTGTTGAAGAACGGAGGCTGGAGGATGCCGGCGGGGAAGACGATCTCGTTCAGCGCCGGATTGTAGTAGGCGTTCACCGTCGGCGGGGTCATTCCCCACAGCCCGCGGTCGAGCGGCTTGCCGATCTTCCGGAGGTCCCGCGCGTTCTCGTAGGCCATCGACCGCATCCGGTTGCCCAGGAAGGTGCCGCGGTCGGTCACCAGGCCGTCGTAGGTCTTCCACTGGTCCGGGTAGCCAATCTTGTCGAAGACCGCCTTGGCCTTCTCCCGGGCCCGGGCCTTGGTGGTGGCGTCCATCCAGGACAGCGTGTCGAGGTTGGCCTGGAACGCTGCCTCGATCTCGTTCACCATCGACTTGGTCAGCTGCTTGCCGTCGGCGCCGAAGGTCTGGGCGATGAAGGGAACCGCCAGCGCCTCGCCCATCGCCGCATCGGTCGCGCTCACGCACTTCTTCCACCGGGGCAGGTCCTGCTTGGCACCAGTGAGAAACCTGCTCTGGAAGGCGAAGTCGGCGTCGGAGAAGGGCTTGGGGAGGGCGATCACCTGCGAGGAGATCAGCCGCCACGCCAGGTAAGTGCGGAGCTGCGGCCGAGGTGCCCTGCGCACCAGCTGACCGACCTGCGCCGCGAATGGAGGATGGGTCACGTTCAGCGCCTCGACCCCCGGCGTGCCCACCGCGGCGAAGTACCGGCTCCAATCGAAGCCGGGTGCGGCCCGGGCCAGGGCCTTCGGGTCGGTCCGGTGGTAGAGCTTGTTCGGATCACGCCGCGAGACCCGATCGAGGCTGGCCTGGGCGAGTTTCGTTTCCAGACCCATCACCTGGTCGGCCTTCTTCGCCGCGACCTCCGGCGCGTCGCCCAGCAGGCTGAACGTCTGGGCCACGTAGGCCCGGTAACCGTCGCGGATCTCCTTCATCTTCGGCGCGTCGCTCAGGTAGTACTCACGGTCTGGCAGGCCGAGCCCGCCCTGGTCCACCATCCCGATGACCTGGGTGGCGTCCTTGAAGTCCTGGGCCGACCCGTAGCCGAAGAGCGCATTCGCCCCCGCGTCGTGGAGGCGCGCCAGCTCGGTCGCCACGTCCTTCGAGGTCGTCACCCGGTCGATCTTCCGGAGCGCGGTGCGAAGCTCCGGCAACGCGCTCTCCAGCTTCGACTCGTCCATGCAGGTCGCGTAGTAGTCGCCGAGCTGCTTGGCATAGGGCGTCCCCGGGGGTGCCTTGCCCTCGGCCGTGGCCTCGAGGATCTCCTTGAGGATCTGCTCGTTCCGCTCCTCGATGATGTTGAACCCGCGCCCCCAGATGCTCCGGTCCGGGGGGATGGGAGTGGCCTTCAGCCAGCCGCCGCAGGCGTACTGGTAGAAGTCGTCACACGGGTTCGCCGACGGGTCCATCGCCGCCGCGTCCAGTCCAGCGGGCATGGGAGGGGGGGCGACCGGGGCCGGCTCCCTCGGGGGAGGCCTGGACGGGGTGCTCGGGGGCGCAGAGGCGCAGCCCGCGGCGAGCAGGGCGAGGACGAAAAGGCGCTTCACGGCCTGTCAGCTCCTTGGAGGGTTCGAAGCGCCCGGCACCCTAGCGGAAAACGGTCAACCGCCGAGCAGCTTCCGCTTCAGATCCGCGTCCACCGGGTCCGGACCCAGCCAGACGGAGAACAGCGCATCGGCGAAGTCCTTGCCGGGAATGACCGTCTCCTTGGCGGCCCCACCCAGCACCACGCCCTTCTCCGGGACGTAGGTCAGCGAAAGCGCGTCGCCCTTCTTGAGATCAGGCACTGCGGCCGCGAGCTGGTCCAGCCGGCCCTGCAGGGCTGGCATCTGGTCCCTGGACTGCTTCTCGAAGCCCTCGCGGATCGACTCGACGATCTTCTCCTTCCCCACGTCGCGGAGGAGGTGGAGATCCATCCGCTTCGGCTGCTCGGACTTGATGAGGTTCGCGGCGTTGAAGGTGGGCTTCTCCGCGTAGAGCGCGCCCACGTAGACGTTGAAGAACCACTTGTTCCGGATGCCGGCGCCGATGAGCCGGAGGGTCTTCCCGTCCGAGCTCACCGTGTCCGGGACCAGCGTCCCCTCCACGTCCTTGGCCAGCACCGGAAACGCGACCAGCGAGCACAGCAGCAAGAGAGCGGTGCGCAGGCTTCCAGTCATCAGGGTCCCCTCCTCCGTCGGTCCGTCGCCTCAGCCGTTGGCCTTGGCGAACGACTCCATGAACGACACCAGCGTCCGGATGTCCTCCGGGCTCACCGCGTTGTACGCGCTGACCCGGATGCCGCCGGCGCTGCGGTGGCCCTTGAGGCCCACCATCCGCTGCTTCTTGGCCTCGGCCACGAAGCGGTCGTCGAGCTCCTCGGTGGGCAGCCGGAAGACGATGTTCATCGTGCTCCGCGCGGCCTTCTCCACCGGGGCCCGGTAGAAGCCGCTCATCCGGTCCAGCGCGCCGTAGAGGATCTCGGCCTTCTCGGTGTTGCGCCGCTCCATCCCCGGCAGCCCACCCTGCTCCTCGATCCAGGCGAGGACGTTCCGCATTAGGTAGATCCCGAAGGTGGGCGGCGTGTTGTAGAGCGAGTTGTTCTCCGCGAAGGTCGAGTACCTGAGGATCTTCGGGACGTCCTTGCGCCCCTTCGCCATGAAGTCCTTCCGGATGACGACCACGGTCACCCCGGAGGGGCCCAGGTTCTTCTGGGCGCCGGCGTAGATCAGCCCGAAGCGCGACACGTCGGTCGGCCGCCAGAGGAAGTCGGAGGACATGTCCGCGACCATCGGGACCGCGCCCACCTGGGGCCAGGCGTGCCACTGGGTGCCGAAGATGGTGTTGTTGCTGGTGATGTGGACGTAGGCCGCCTTCGGGTCGAGCTGCAGCTCCGACTGACGAGGGATGCGGGTGTAGCGCTTGTCCGGTCCGATGACGGTGGCCGCCACCCGCGGCGCGCCGAGCACCTTGGCCTCGTCGAGCGCCTTCTCGCTCCAGGTGCCGGTGAGGATGTAGTCCGCCGAGCCATCCCTGGGCAGGAAGTTCATCGGCACCATCGCGAACTGCAGGGAGGCGCCGCCCTGGAGGAACAAGACCTGATGGCTGTCGGGAATCCCGAGCAGCCGGGTGAGGAGCGCGATGGCCTCGTCGTGGACGGCCTCGTAGTCCTTCCCGCGGTGGCTGTGCTCGAGGATGGACATCCCCGTGCCCTTGAAGTCGACGAACTCGTCCCGGGCCCGCTCCAGAGCCGGGAGGGGGAGACCCGCCGGCCCCGCGTTGAAGTTGATGGCTCGCATGCCGGGCCTTCTACACCTCGCAGGGGAGGCGTAGAAGCACAGTGATGGATCGCCCACGGGTGTCGGGATTCCTCGGCGCGAGCCTGGACGGCTTCATCGCCGACGCCGACGGGGGCCTCGGGTTCCTCGAGCCCTTCGAGCAGGAGGAGCACGGGTACGCGGCGTTCTACGCGTCGGTGGACACGCTGCTCATGGGGCGCAAGACGTACGAGACGGTGCTCGGCTTCGGCGCCTGGCCCTTCGGCGACAAGCGCGTGGCGGTGCTGAGCAGGAGCGCGCGGGCGCCCCGGTTCGGCGAGCGCTTCCTCTCCGGCGACCCCCACCAGGTGCTGGCCACGCTCGCCGCGCAGGGCGCACGCCACGTCTATGCCGACGGCGGAGAGGTGGTGACGCAGCTGCTCGCCGCGGGCTGCCTGGACCGGCTGGTGGTGTCGATCGTGCCGGTGGTGGTGGGGACGGGCATCCGGCTGTTCGCCAGCAGCCCGGGCCGGCACCGGCTCACGCTCGAGTCCACCCAGACGTACCCGTCGGGGCTGGTGCAGCTCCGGTACGCGGTGGGCGCCGCGGCCAGCGACCGGCCGCCCCGGGATTGACGGCCCGCCGCTGGCCGGCGCACCTCAGAACGGGTGGAGGAACAGCCCCGAGCGGAGCTTCGGCTCGAACCAGGTCGACTTGGGGGGCATGATCTGCCCCGCATCGCTGATCTCCAAGAGCTCGCCCATCGACGTGGGCCACAGGGCGAACGCCGCCCGCGCCTCGCCCCGGTCCACCCGCGCCTGCAGCTCGGCCGTGCCGCGGATGCCGCCCACGAACTCGATGCGGGGGTCTCGCCGTGGGTCGTGGATGCCGAGCAGGGGCCCGAGCACCGCGTCCTGGAGGATCGACACGTCGAGTGCGCCGTGGGCATCCGCGGGCACCGTGCCCGGCCGGGCCACCAGCCGCCACCAGAGGCCGTCGAGGTAGAGCCCGAAGCGGTGCGGGCCTTCCGGCTCGGGCCGGGCAGCAGGGCCGACCTCGAAGCCAGCCTGCAACCCCTCGAGCAGCGCGGCGCTCCCTCCCGGCCCGAGGTCCTTCACCAGCCGGTGGTAGGGGAGGATCTGGAGCGCCTGGTGAGAGAAGACCACCGCCAGGAACCAGTCCCACTCTCCTGCGCCCTGACCTCGCGACCGGCGGAGCGACTGCACCCGTGCCGCCGCCGCGCTCCGGTGGTGCCCGTCGGCGATGTAGAGCGTGTCCAGCTCCGACAGGGCCGCCTCGATGGCCGCGTTCTCCGACGGCGGCAGGACCCACACCGTGTGCTCCACCCCGTCGTCGCTGGTGAAGTGCACCTCCGGCGCGCGCCCATCCGAGCGCCGGAGCACCGCGTCGACCGAGGGCCGCGCCCGGTACGCCAGGAACACCGGCTCGTCGTTCGCCTCCAGCGCCTCGATGTGCCGCGTGCGGTCGTCCTCCTTGTCCGCGCGGGTCAGCTCGTGCCGCTTGATGTCTCCGCGTCCGTACGCGTCCACGCTCGCGCAGGCCACGAGCCCGGTCTGCACGTGCGACCCCATCCTCTGCCGGTAGAGCGAGAAGCGGGGGGCGTCGTCGAGCAGGAGCCAGCCGTTCCGGCGGAACTCGTCCAGCGCGCGGCGGCCACGGGCGTGCACGGGGTCGGAGTGCTCGTCGACTCCCGGAGGCAGGTCCACCTCGGGCCGGCTGATGCGGAAGAAGCTTCTCGGGTTCCCGGCGGCCAGCGCGCGCGCCTCGGACGAGCTGACGACGTCGTACGGCGGCGTGGCGATGGCCGGGGCCAGCTCGGGCCGGGGCCGCAGGGCGCGGAAGGGGGCGAGGAGTCGCATCGGCGGTCCGGCCGCTTCTAGCAGGGGGACGCAGGCCCTGGCGTGGGACGGGGCGTCAGCTGCCGTCCGCCGACGGCCGGTAGAGTGACAGCCGTTCGCCGGTCGACTCGCCGGGAAAGGGCGGGATGGTGAGCACGCCGGGCTGGACCAGCGTCAAGGGCGTGCCCCGCTCCATCCGCCTCGGCGGCGGTCCCTCGCCCTCGATGTCAGGCGACCCGACGAGCACCGGCCGGCCGCTCCGGAGCGCCGCCACCCAGTCCGGGCGCCGGTTCCACTCCCCCTCGCGCGGCAGGGGGATGACCGCGCGCGGTGGGAGCAGACCGGCGAGCGCGTAGGCGCGCCAGTAGCTCAGGACCAGCACGGCGCCGGGGTGACTGGCGGCGATCTCCCCGGCCGCAGGCCGGAGCACCACCTCTCGCGGATCCGGCTGAGCGACTGGAGCGAGGAGCAGCACCGCCCCCAGGCCCGCCACGCCCAGCGTGGCCGGCGCGGCCCCCAGGGCGATCCGCGAGACGAGCGTGCGCACCCCGAGCCCGAGCAGCACCGAGGCGCCGAGGACGGCGAGGGAGAGGCCGAGGCAGAGGTAGCGGGGGTTGTAGCCGTTGTCCCGCACGTGCCGGACCGAGACGACGACCAGCAGCGCGGTGAGCGCCGACGCGCCTGCACCGGCCACCGTCCGGCCCTCGGGCGCCGTACGCCAGCGCCCGAGCGTGAGCGCACCCGCGGCCGCGGCCACTGCGAGGAGCAGCCAGGGAACCGCGCCGACGTGCCACGCGGTCGAGGCGACCCGTCCCGCGTTCTCCAGGAGATGCCCGAGGTCCAGCGACGCCGGCGTCCTGACGTCCGGCCAGCCGCGGGCCCGCACCGCACGATGCCAGGCTCCACGCACTCCCGCCTCCAATGCGAGCCCGGCGAGCGCCGGCAGCAGGAGCGCCGCGCGCTGGCGGACCGCGCGGCCGCGTCCTGCTCCCTCGACGAGCGCGAGCACGGCCAGAAGCGGCGCGCTCACCAGCGACGTCCAGGTCGCCAGGGCCCCAGCCACCGCGGCGAGCGCGAGCCAGCCGTCCGGTCGCGCCGCGCTCGCTGCCCGGCGCAGCCCCCACCAGGCCCAGAGCAGCGCCGGGATCTGCCATCCGTCCACGGTGCCCAGGTCCACCAGCACCCGCTCGAGAAGCGGGTTCAGGCCTGGGAGGAGGAGCAGCCCCGCGGCGGCCACCGCCCCGGCCCGGCCGGCCACCGCCATCCACGGCACGAGCGCGGCCACCATCCAGACGGTCCGGAGCACGTGCATCCCGTGCGGCGTCCATGCCCGCTGGGTCAGCGCTCCCACCACCCGGGCCAGCAGGAACGGCCAGGCCCCGAACCGGTCCTGTCCCCAGTACAGCCAGTCCACCGGGCTGCCGGTGGCGAGGTTGGCCATGAGCACCGGGACCGCGCTGTCGGAGTTGTAGAGCCCCCCGGGCGGGACCGGGCCGAGGAAGGGCAGCGCGCGCCACAGCACGAGGCCCACCATCGCCCCGAGCAGAAGAGCCATTGTCGTCCGCTCCGAAGTCAGCGAAAAGCGCGCGCGCACGTGGATCCGGCCAAGCTTCTACACCGGCTGCCCTGGCGGAACGTCGGCCCGGCCCTCGCCGCGCCCCTGCTGGCGGCCGCCGCGTCGCTTCTCCTGGCGCACCACACGCTGCTCGCCAGCGGCGGCGTCCGCGTCCCCGGCGACCCGGGGGACGTGCGCTTCGTGCACTATTGCATCGAGCACACCTGGGCGTGGCTGACCGGTCACCCGCTCCACCGCCGCTTCTTTGACCTTCCCTTCTACTTCCCCGCACCCAACGCCGGCGCCTACAGCGACGTCCTGCTCGGGGTGGCGCCCCCGTACTGGGTCATGCGGGCGCTGGGGGCCGGACCGGACGCGGCATACGTGGGCTGGCTCCTCTGCTCCACGGCGCTGAATGCCGCCGCGGGTACCTGGTTCCTCCGGAGCGCCCTGGGGGTGCGCTGGCTCGCCGCGGCGAGCGGGGCGGTGCTCATCGCCGCGGGCGCCCCGCGGATTCACCTGCTCGACCACCCGCAGCTGATCGGCGCCTACGGGTCCCTGGCGGCGGTGGCGCTCCTGGCCAAGGCGCTCCGGGCTCCAGGCAGCTGGCGGGCGCGGTGCGCGTGGATGGGTGCCGGCATCGCCGCCGCTGCCCAGGCGTGGGCGAGCTACTACCTCTGGTGGTTCCTCGCGTTCGCGGCGGCGATCGCCCTGGGGGTGGCGCTGTGCGGACGCACCACCCGCGCGGCCGTCCTCGAGTCGCTGGGTCGCGACTGGATGGTCATCGCCGGTGCCGGCGCGCTCTCCGCGGCGCTGACCTTCCCCCTCCTCCGGGCGTGGTGGAGCGCCGCCCAGGTGGTGGGGTTCCGGAACGCGCACGACGTCTTCCTCGCCCGGGGCCAGTCGTGGGTCAACGTCGGCCCGGACAGCTGGTGGTACGGAGGCCTGGTCCGGAGGCTCCAGGGCCTGCGCTCCCAGACCAACGAGCAGCAGTTCGGGGTGGGGCTCCTCACCCTCGGGGTGGCGGGAGTCGGGTTCTGGCGGGCTCGCCATCGCGGCGGAGTCATGGTGCTGGCCATCACCGCGCTCGCCCTGGTGCTGCTCGCCACGCAGGTCGGCCCCTGGCGCGCCGCCTCGCCCTGGACCGTGGTGTACGCCGTTGTCCCCGGGGCGAGGGCGATCCGCGCGGTTCCTCGCGTGGGACAGGTGGTGCTCCTCGGCTGGGCGGCGGGCCTGGCGCTGGCGATTGACGCCGTGTCCCGAGCGCGTCCCTTCGCCGCCGCGGCGCTGGCGCTGCTCTGCCTCCTCGAGCGGGGCGTGTCCTACCGCCACTTCGTCCCGGCGCTCGATCGGGCCCGGGTGAACCAGATTGCCCGCGAGGTGGACCCGGGCTGCGCGGCGTTCGTCTACACGCCGGCGCCGGATGGCTGGCCGCCGTGGCACGCGCAGATCGACGCGCTCTGGGTCACCGACACCGCCCGGGTCCCCACCCTCAACGGCTACTCGGGAAACGCGCCGCCAGGCTGGAGCCTGGAGGATTGTTTCGTGCGCGGCCCCGCAGACCGGGCACGCCTCGACGCCGCGGTGGCGGCCTGGGTCCGCCGCTGGGCCCTCCCGGAGCCGGTCTGCCGGATTCCCCCCTCTCCGTGAGAGCCGAAATCCAGGCTGGACGGACTCTTGTAAATTCCTCGACTCGGCGCGGCGTAACCCTGCGCCGTCTCTGACCATTCGTTTGTAAATCCGCCGCCTGGCTGCTAGAGGCGAAGGAGGTCGCCCGGGCCCGGCCCGGCCCCCTTCGATGAACGAAAGCAGCCTCAACGCCAGCGTCGGCTTCAAGCTCCGGACGCTCCGCCTCCAGCGACACGTGAAGCAGGCGGACGCCGCGCGCGACCTCGGCGTGTCGCCGGCGTACCTGAACCTCATCGAGAAGGGGAAGCGGGTGATGCCCTTCCCGCTCCTGTGGAAGGCGCTCCGGTACTTCGACCAGGACCCCGAGCAGTTCATGGGCTCCTTGGGCCAGGGGCCAGTGGACGAGACCCTGGCCAAGCTCCTGGACGAGCCGCTCCTCAAGTCGCTGGAGATCGACCCCGAGGACCTCCAGCACCTCTCGGCCGAGCCCAAGCTGGCCGGTACCGTCGCCGCGCTGTTCAACCTCTACAAGAACACCCGGACCCAGCTCGAGAAGCTCGCTGCCCAGCAGACCAACGGAGCGGGCACCGCGGGCGCGATGCACGGGGCCGACGTCCCGCTCGACTACTCGCCGTTCGACGAGGTCTCGGACTTCCTCCAGGCCAAGCGCAACTGGTTCCCGGAGATCGAGGAGCAAGCTGAGCGGCTTCGCGGTGACTTCGCGCTCGACCCGCAGGTGACGTCCCATCAGCTGGTGAAGCTCCTGGCCGACCGCTTCGGGTACCGGGTGGAGTTCGCCAACGGCCCCTCGGGCAGCTCGGTGGTGCGCCGGCTCGACCCCGAGAAGCAGACCCTCACCCTCTCGCCCACGCTCACCGAGCAGCCCTTGAAGTTCCAGCTGGCGACCTCCATCGGCCTCCTGGTGATGGACCGAGACCGGCTGTTGGAATCCATCCTCGGCGGGACCCGCACGCGCCATGCCGAGACGCCGAAGCTCATCAAGGTCAACTTGGCCAACTACTTCGCCGGCGCGCTGCTGCTCAGCTACGGCGACTTCTTCCGCGAGGTGCAGCGCACCCGCTACGACGTGGAGCTCCTCAGCCAGGTGTTCGGCACCACCTACGAGACGGTGGCCCACCGGCTCTGCAACCTGAGCGACCCCAAGCAGCTCGGCGTCCCGTTCCACTTCCTCCGGGCCGACCTCGCGGGGAACATCAGCAAGCGCTACAGCGGCGACGGGCTCAAGTTCGCCTCCGGCGGCTCGTGCGGGAAGTGGGCGGTGCACCTCGCCTTCCTCAACCCGTCGCAGCTCACCCGGCAGTACTCGATGATGCCGGACGGCACCACCTACTTCTGCTTCGCCAAGGTGCAGCTGCAGCCGATCGGCGGCTCCATCGTCCATGGGACCGCGTACAGCATCGGGCTCGGGACGCACGCCGAGAACGCGCAGTTCCTCGCTTACGGCCTGCCCACCACCGATCTCCGGCGTGACGCGGTGCCCACCGGGATCGGCTGCCGGTTCTGCGAGCGCACCGATTGCAACCAGCGCGCCGCCGCGAGCTACCGCTTTGCCTTCTCGTTCGACGAGTACACGAAGAAGGACTGCTTCTTCTCCCCGCTCCTGGTGCACGAGGCCGGCAAGGACACCGGCAGTCGCCGCCGCCGCGACGGCGACTGAACCGACCTATGCCCGACACCTCTCCTCGATTCGCCCTGGCCACCGGGGCGCCGGCCGGGACCCGTGCCGACGTGCTGGTGCTCTTCTCCGAGGAGTCTCCGCGCCCGAACGGCGCGGTGGCCGACGTGAACCAGGCGCTGGCCGGGCAGCTGCTTCGCGCCGCGACCGAGGAAGGGTTCCGCGGGAAGCCGGACCAGACCTTCGTGCTCCATACCCACGGGCGGCTGCCGGCGGGCCGGGTGGTGCTGGTGGGCACCGGGCCGCGCGAGAAGACGGACCCCGAGGCGTTCCGGCAGGCGGCGGGTCGCGCGGTGAAGATGGCGCAGCGGCTCCGGGCCCGCTCGGTGGCGGTGGCCCTCCCCGGCGATCCGACCGAGACGCTCGGGCCGGTGGCCGAGGGCGCGGCCCTGGGTGCCTATCGGTTCGACCAGTACCGCACCGAGGGGCGGGACGAGCGGGTGGCGCTCGAGGCGGTGCGTCTCCTGCTCCCGGACGGAGCGGCGCGGCCGCGCGAGCTCGGGGACATCCTGGACCGCGTGCTCCACGTCACCGAGGCGACGAACTTCGCCCGCACCCTGGTCAACGAGCCCGCGGGCCGGCTCACGCCCGAGGCGCTGGCCGAGGAGGCATCGCGTGCGGCCAAGGGCCACGGGCTCGAGGTGAAGGTGAGTGGCCCGCGGGAGCTGAAGAAGCTCCGGATGGGGATGTTCTCCGCGGTCGGTCAGGGCAGCCAGAACACGCCGCGGCTGATCGAGATCTCGTACCGGCCGAAGAAGTCGGCGCCGGCGAGGGCCCGGCCGATCTCGCTGGTGGGCAAGGCGATCACCTTCGATTCCGGCGGGCTGTCGCTGAAGAGCGCCGAGAACATGGCGGACATGAAGTCCGACATGGCGGGCAGCGCGGCGGTGCTGGGTGCGATGCAGGTCGCCGCCGATCTCGCTCCGCCCTTCCCGGTGCTCGGGTACCTGGGGGCCGCGGAGAACATGCCGAGCGGGGCCGCGTACCGGCCGGGCGACATCCTGGTCTCCCGGCTGGGGAAGACGGTGGAGGTGACCAACACCGACGCCGAGGGTCGCCTGGTGCTGGGCGACGTGCTGGCCTACGCGGTGGAGCGGAACCCCGCCGCGCTCATCGATCTCGCGACCCTGACCGGTGCCTGCGTGGTGGCGCTGGGCCACTGGGTGGGCGGGCTCTTCTCCGGCAGCGACGCGCTGGCGGACGAGCTGCTCTCGGCGGCGGCGCGCGCCGGCGAGTCGTTCTGGCGGCTCCCGCTGGTGGATCTCCAGAAGGAGACGCTCCGCTCGGACGTCGCGGACATGAAGAACCACGGCGATCGCTGGGGCGGGGCGATCAGCGCGGCCATCTTCCTCCGGGAGTTCGTGAGCGACGCGCCCTGGGCGCACCTGGACATCGCCGGGCCGGCGCTCGCGCCCCGGGAGCGCGGGTACCTGGGCAAGGGTGCGACCGGCATCGGAGTCCGCACCCTGGCGGAGTTCCTCGAGAGCCGCGCCCGCACCGCCCCCCGCTGAGACCTGGACGCGTGGGCGGGCCAGGCCCCGACCTCAGCCGAGCGTTGCGGCGACCTCGGTGTGCAGCGCCCGGGCAGCCGCCGCCGGATCGCGAGCGGCATGAAGCGGACGGCCGACCACCAGCAGGTCGGCCCCGGCGGCGATCGCCGCGGCCGGGGTCTCGGTCCGGGCCTGGTCTGCAGCGTCGGAGCCGCCGGGGCGGACACCCGGGGTGCAGAGGAACACCACCCCGGGGTTCATCTTCAGCTGCCGCGCGTCCTGCGGCGAGCAGACCAGCCCCCAGAGACCCGCGCGGACCGCCACCGCTGCCAGGCGATCGGCCATCTGGCGTGCGGAGCCGCCGAACCCGAGTTCCCCCACCTCGCGATCCCCCAGCGAGGTCAGGGTGGTGACGCCGAGAAGGACGGGCGGCTCGACGCCGGCGGCGCTCGCCCCCGTCGCCGCGCCCCGCAGCGCCGCCCGGAGCATGTTCTCTCCTCCGGAGGCGTGCACCGTGAGGTAGGTCACCCCCAGGGCGGCGGCACCCGTGGCGGCCCGCTCCACCGTGTTCGGGATGTCGTGAAGCTTGAGGTCCAGGAACACCGAGGCGCCCTGGTCACGGAACGCCCGGACCGCCGCCGGGCCGTGCTCGACGAAGAGCGACAGCCCGACCTTCACCACCCCCACCCAGGGCGAGAGGAGCGGCCACAGGCGGAGCGCCTCGTCGAGCGGCACGTCCGCCGCCCAGGCGATGCGCTCGCGGGCCCCGCTCACTTCGACGCCAGCTCCCCGTCGATGACCTTCTTGAACTCGTCGATCGGCTGGGCGCCGTTGAGGAAGATGCCGTTGATGAAGAAGGCCGGCGTCCCGCCCACTCCGGCCGCGAGCCCGGCCTGCTGGTCGGCGTCCACCGCCTTCTTCTTGTCGCCCGAGTCCAGGCACTGGCCGAACTTCTGCCCATCCAGCCCCACCTCGCTGGCGTGGGCCTTGAGCTCCGTCGGGTCGAGCTTCTTCTGATTCTTGAACAGCGCGTCGTGGTACTCCCAGAACTTCCCCTGGTCCGCTGCGCAGAGCGACGCCTCGGCGGCCTTCGCCGCGTGCGGGTGGAAGCTCAGCGGGAACTGCCGGTACACCAGCCGGACCTTGCCGGCGTAGCTGCTCATCACCTGCTCCACCGTGTCGTGGGCCGCGCCGCAGTACGGGCACTCGAAGTCGGAGAACTCCACGATGGTCACCGGCGCGTCCTTGGGGCCGCGGGCGGGACCCTCGGCAGCGACCTGCACCCGCGGCTGGGGCAGGTCGATCTTGAGGTTCGCCTGCTTCTGGAGGTCGGCGACCACCTTCTGCATCTGGCTCTGCCGCTGCTGGTTCACCAGCGCCTGGGAGATGCGGTCCTTCAGCGATTCGAAGCTCGCGTCGGGGGGAATCTGCCCGCCGCTCTTCAACCGGTCGTAGAACTGGCGCTCCTGGGCCTCGGTCGGCTGCTGGACGGGCGCCTCCTCGATGCGCTTCCGGATGTAGTCCTGCTCAGAGAGGTTGACCTTGGCCGCCTCGGCCTTGACGATGCGCTCCATCGCCATCTGCTCGAGGGCCTGCTTCCGGGCCTGGAACATCTTGTTCTCCAGATCGGCGATCTGGGGCCGGGCCTCCTTCTCCAGCTCGGCAGAGGTGATCTTCCCGCCGTTGAAGGTCGCCACCACCCGGTCGGGCGCGGTCCCTCCGCCGGCAGCAGAGGTGGATGAGGCCGTGCTGGCCTGCTTGGAGCAGGCGCAGGCCAGGGCGAAGGCGGCGAGCGCCGCGGGGGCGAAGAACCGAGAGACATTCATGGGGAGGCGCACCTTTCCAGCAATGGACATTGCGGCGCAAGCCCAGAAACCCCTGACGGGTGCCCGGTCTTCCCGGCCACAGCGCAGGCGGATGGGGCCCGGCGGCCGCGGCTCAGATCGACTCGAGCGCCAGCGCGAAGTCCGGCAGCCGCAGGTCGAGCCGCTCGAGCTCCCGCCGACGCGCACGAACGATGGCGTACGACGAGGCGTCGGCGAGCACCTTGCTGACCAGCCGGTGGTGCAGCGCGTGCCCACTCTTCGTGACGCGAAGGTGCCCGATGACCGGGTGCCCGAAGAGCGCCAGATCGCCGAGCGCGTCCAGGGTCTTGTGACGCACGAACTCGTCCGGGTACCGCAGCCCCTCGGGGTTGAGGATGCTGAACTCGTCCACCACGATGGCGTTCTCCAGCGAGCCGCCGCGGGCGAGCCCGGCGGACTTCAGCCGCTCCACGTCCTTCAGGAAGCCGAACGTCCTGGCCCGCGCCAGCTCGCGGCTGAAGGAGCTTCCGGAGAAGTCGATCGACAGCGACTGTCCCGGGACCAGCGGGTGGTGGAAGTCGATCGCGCAGTCGATGCGCAGCCGGTCGCAGGGCGAGAGAGAGGCCTCGCGGTCCCCCTCGCGCAGCATCACCGGCCGCTGGATGACCACGAACGACTTGGGCTCCTCGAGGATCCGGATGCCCGCGGAGCGAACCAGGTACAGGAAGGGGCCGGAGCTGCCGTCGAGGATGGGGACCTCGGGCCCGTCCACCTCGACACGGACGTTGTCGATGCCGAGCCCGCTCAGTGCGGCGAGCAAGTGCTCCACCGTCCCGACCCGCGCCTCGCCGCGGCCCAGGCTGGTGGCCAGGGCGGTCTCCACCACGTGCGGCGCGGTGGCTGGGATGCCCGGCGCGCCGGGGAGATCCACCCGGTGGAAGACGATGCCGTGGTCAGCCGGAGCGGGCCGCAGCGTCAGAGTGACCTGGGCGCCGGAGTGCAGTCCGACTCCCCGGGTGGCGACGGGCTGCTCCAAGGTTCGCTGGTGGAACGACGCGTCGCTCATGGGCTCCGGATGAACACCGACCTGCGTCTCGAAGTTGTGCACGGCTGGCGACTCCCCCCCGCATGCCGCAACGTGACAACGCCCGCACACTTAACCAACAGCCAGACGACCGCACAAGTGTCCGTCTTGTCGGACTTTTCTGCTGTTGAGCGTCCGACTGGGTACTTTTCTACACCTGCTGGAACCGCACCAGCACCGCCTTGGCGTGGGCCTCGTCGAACCGGCGTCCGGCCACGTCGGACCTGCGCCCCACGGCGACGAAGCAACCCTCGGCGGCCTCGGCGAATGCCCGGCACTCCTCGGCCAGGCGGGCACGGGCCATGGGGCCGGCCGGAATCGCCCCTGCTTCCCGGAGAATGGCGGCAAACTGGTCGAACGCCTGCAGGTCTCCGTACCGGAGCAGCTGGTAGCTGACGTCCTGGAAGTACGAGAGGAACGCCCCGAGCGTGTCGACCCCCTGGATGGCCTGCTCGGTCCCGGAGGTGAGCGCCTCGTCCGCCGCACGGGCGAGCTGCGCGAACACCCAGAGGTCGTTCCGGAGCCGCTGCGCCAGGATGACCGGAGAGACGAGGCGAACGAAGCTCTCGTCGGCCGGCAGACGCGCCTCGACCGCGGCCGCGAGCCGGACCACCTGGGCCTTCAAGTGCTCGGCGGCGGAGGCGCCGATGTCCAGGACCCGCTCGGGGTCGTCCGCCTCCTGCCGGAGACGCCGGCCAATCTCGTCCGCCACCCGCGAGAGGTCACGCGCGATCCGCAGGCCTGCGCCCTGGTGCCGGCGCAGCGCCACCCGCGGCGCGAGCTCGGTGCGAAGGTAACCCACCAGGGTCAACGCCTCGCTCCGCACCAGCGCCAGCACCACCCGCGCCCGCCGCTCGACCCCGCGCGGGCTGGCCCGGACATAGGCCAGGTAGTGGAGGAGCCGGAACAGCCCGAGGAAGACGGTGGTGAAGAGCCGCCGCTCCGGGTCGCCGAGTCTGCGGAGCGCGTCGAGCACCGGGACGGACTTCACCCGGTCGAACTCCAGACAGAACTCGAGCGGCCGGAACGGGCGGAAGTACTGGTTGTGGAGGATGGCCCGGAGCACGAGGTTCCCCACCTCGTGGAACACCCGGAAGCTCACCGTCTCCAGCCTGAGGAGCGAGTCCACCACGGTGCGCAGCGACTCGAAGCTCTGCCGGAGGAGGAAGAGGCTCTCCTGTGGCGTGTCCTCCTCCAGTTCCTCGTCCATCAGGGCGCGGCGGGCGCGGTCGTCCACCAGCTGCTCCTGCACATAGCGGCGGAACATCATCCGCTGGTCCTCGCCGGGGTCGAGCAGGCGCCGGGCCAGCTTGATGGCCTGCCCGAGCGCGTCGCGCACGTCGCGCAGCTCGTCCGAGAAGTCGCGGGTGACCACTGGACGGGCCACCGAGTCGATGGGGAGGTTGTGGAGCTTGAAGTACCGTTCCATGCCCCGCAGCAGCATCTCGAACTCGAACAGCCGCTCCTCGCGGCCCTCCACCCGGCAGCTCCGGAGCCAGCGCTCCCGCTCCGCCGAGAGCCCGGGGTGGGGCTGGCTGTCCCGGACCAGGTCGTGGAAGTAGTCGCGGGCGAACCGCACCTCCCCGCCCGGGCCGAGGCGCGGGAGCGGGATGGCGGGAGCGCGCGGGTCGGCGGGAGCGGTCAGAACAGCGCCCCCTGCACGTCCGCCGGCGGCGGCTTGTCGAAGTACCTCCAGCAGCGGGCGGTGGCCACCCGGCCCCGCGGCGTGCGGTGGAGGAAGCCCTCCTGCATGAGGAACGGCTCGTAGACGTCCTCCACCGTCTCCCGCTGCTCGCCCACGCTCGCGGCGATGGTGTCGAGCCCCACCGGCCCGCCGCCGAACTTCTCGAGGATGGTGAGGAGGATCTTCCGGTCCATCGGGTCGAGCCCGCTGCGGTCCACCTCCAGCCGCTCCAGCGCCCGCGACGCCACCTCGCGCCCCACCCGCTTCACCCCGCCGACCTCGGCGAAGTCCCGGATGCGTCGGAGCAGGCGATTGGCGATGCGCGGCGTGCCCCGGGAGCGGGTGGCGATCTCCCGGGCGCCGTCCTCGGCCAGCTGCACTCCGAGGATGCCCGAGCTCCGGGCGAGGATGGATTCGAGATCCCCGGGGGCGTAATAGTCGAGCCGCTCCTGGATCTGGAACCGGTCGCGCAGCGGCGAGGTGAGGAGCCCAGTGCGGGTGGTCGCGCCGACCAGGGTGAAGGGCGGCAGGTCGATCTTCATCGCCCGGGCCGCGGGACCCGAGTCGATGGTGATGTCCAGCCGGAAGTCCTCCATCGCCGGGTAGAGGTACTCCTCCACCGGCGCCGGGAGCCGGTGAATCTCGTCGATGAAGAGGAAGTCCCGCGGCTGGAGGTTGATCAGGAGCCCCGTCAGGTCGCCCTTCCGCTCCAGCGCGGGCCCGGAGGTGACGTGGAGGCCCACGCCCAGCTCGGCGGCGAGGATGTGGGCGAGCGAGGTCTTCCCCAGGCCCGGGGGCCCGGAGAAGAGGCAGTGGTCCAGCGCGTCGCCCCGCGCCCGAGCCGCCGCGACGTAGATCTTGAGCTTCTCCACCACGGTGGACTGCCCCACGTACTGCTCGAAGTTGCGCGGCCGGAGCGAGGCCTCGAGGCGCTTCTCGTCGGGGATGGCGACTTCGGGAGGCACGCGGGACATGGACGCTGGGGGCGAAACGGAACGTGAGGGTACCACCAGCTAGGACGCCGTGCGCAGGGTGCGGAGCGCCTCCCGGAGCAGCGCCTCGAGCTCGGCGCCCGGGAGCTTCTCCAGCGCCGCCTCGGCCGCAACCTCGGCCTGCGCGGGCCGGTAGCCGAGGTTGGCCAGCGCCGAGACCAGGTCGGAACGCGGGCCCTCTCCCCGGGGCCCGGCCGCGGCACCGGCGGCGGTGCGGGGGAGGACCTTCACCTTGTCCTTCAGCTCGAGCACCAGCCGCTCGGCGGTCTTCTTCCCCACGCCGTGGATGCGGGTCAGCCGCGCCACCTCGCCCCGCTCGAGCGCGACGACCAGCTCGTCCACCTCGAGGCCGGAGAGCACCGTCATCGCCAGCTTCGGCCCCACGTGGGACACCGAGGTGAGCAGGGTGAACATCGCCTCCTCGACCGGGCCGAGGAAGCCGTAGAGCTCGAGCGCGTCCTCGCGGACCACGGTGCGGACGCGGACCCGGACCGGCTCGCCCGGAGCCGGAAGCCGGGCCAGGGTGAGCACCGAGAACGCTACCCGGTACCCCACGCCCGCGACCTCGATGATGGCCTCGTCCTCGGACTTCTCGAGCACGGTGCCGTGGAGGGCGGCGATCACCCGCCGGACCTGGCCGGCCGGACGACCGCCGGACGGAGCCGGTCGCTCAGGTCGGGAGCGGCGCGCCGGGGGCGGCGCTGCAGCGGCGAGCCCGCGCGGTGGAGGTGACAGACGGCGACCGCGAGCGCGTCGGTCGCGTCCGCGCGCGGCGCGTCGGTGAGCCGGAGAAAGGACGACACCGCCCGCGCGACGGCCTCCTTCGGGCCTGCGCCACCCACGCCGATGGCCCTCTTCACCAGCGCCGGGGCGTACTCGAAGACCGGCAGGCCGCCGCGCGCGGCGACCAGCAGCGCCACTCCGCGGGCCTGCCCCAGCACCAGCGCGCTCCGGGCGTTCTTGAAGGTGAAGACCCCCTCCACCGCCACCGCGGCCGGGGCGTGGCGGGCGAGCGTCTCGGAGAGCCGGGCGAAGAGTTCCACCAGCCGCAGCTCGAGCGAGGCCGACGGGTCGAGCCGCAGCACGCCGTGCGCCACGTGCCCCAGCGCGCTGCCGCTCCGCTCGACGACGCCCCAGCCCACCACCCGGCTCCCGGGGTCGATGCCGAGGACGCGCGTCGGACCGAGCACGGAACGGATGTGTAGCACTACGCCCCCAGTTGCTCCAGTTCGCGGTCGGGGATGTCGGCGTTCGCCCAGACGTTCTGCACGTCGTCGTTGTCCTCCAGCAGCTCGAGCAGCCGGAGGACCTTCTTTGCCGCCTCGCCCTCGACCTTCACCGTGTTCTGCGGGAGGTACACCCAGCGCTGCTCGCCGAGCGACAGCCCCCCCTTCTCCAGGGCGCCCGACACCTGGTGGAGGAGGGCCGGATCGGTGCGCACCTCGAAGCCATCCGCGCCCTGGGCCACCACGTCGTCGGCGCCCGCCTCGAGCGCAGCCTCCATCACTCGGTCCTCGCTCGGGCCCGGCTTCACGGTGATGCTGCCCTTCCTCTGGAAGTTCCAGGACACCGCCCCCTCCGCCGCGAGGTTGCCCCCGCCCTTGCTGAAGGTGGCCCTCACGTCGCCCGCGGTTCGGTTCCGGTTGTCGGTCAGGCACTCGACCAGGACCGCCACCCCGCCCGGGGCGTAGCCCTCGTAGGTGACCTCGTCGTAGTGCACGCCCTCGAGCTCGCCGGTGCCCTTCTTCACCGCCCGGGAGATGTTGTCCGAAGGCATGTTGGCCTCGCGCGCGGCGGTCATCGCCGCCCGGAGCCGGGCGTTGCCTCCCGGGTCACCGCCTCCGAGGCGGGCGGCGACGGTGATCTCCTTGATGAGCTTGGTGAAGAGCTTCCCCTTGCTCGCGCCCATCGCCTCCTTCTGGCGTTTGATCTTCGTCCAACGGTTGTGACCGGACATGGCCCTCGCCCTTACGGGAGTGTCGAGAGCAGCGCGCGCGCCTGGTCCGCCCGGGGGCCGGACGCCTCCAGGTCGAGGACCCGGTTCAGCTGGACCCTGGCCTGCTGCGTCCGCCCCGCCCGGAGGTGGATCCGGCCGAGGAGCAAGGGGGCCCGGGGGTCCGACGGATCGACGGCTGCCGCTCTCATCGCGGCCTCTTCTGCCCCGGCGTCGTCGTGGGCGTCAATGCGCTCCATGGCCCGGGCCAGCAGCCGGTCCACCTCGGTGTCGATGACCGGCCCGGCCGGCGCGACCGGAGAAGGAGGAGCAACCCGCGGCGGCGCGATGGAGCGGACCCACACCGTGGTCCCGACGAACGCCAGCAGCATCACCGCGAGGCCGGCGAGGAGCACCCGCCGCGGCCACCCCGGGGCGCCGGGCACCGGCTGGGCGAGCGCCACCCGGCGCGCGGCCACCGCCAGGGGCGACTCCTCGCCCGCCTCGAGCGCGACCGGGACGCTCGGCGGCGTCGGGGGGCGGTACGGGGGCGGGGGCGTCAGCGACACGGGCGTGCTGCGCGGCGCGGCCGGCGGCGCGGAGGGGGTCTCCACGCGCGGCGACGGCGGCGGGAGCGGCTCGAGCCCGAGTGGGACCGAGCGCATGGCCCGCTCCATCTCCCCCACCCGCGGCGCGCTATCCCAGCCGGTGAGACCGGGGCTCTCGGGAGGAACCGGCCCCGGGCCGGTGAGTGGAGGCGCGGTCGCAGGCCCGGAAGGACCGAGGGCCGCCGGCATGGGCTCGGCGAGCGTCGGGGCGAGCGCGGGGCTCGGGGCGGGCGTCTGTCCGGTCGACCAGGGCAAAGGCGGGGTCGAGGTGCGGGGGGCCGGGTCGTCCCAGCCAGTCCGAACCCGGTGCGGAACGGGCTCGAGGCCCCGTGCGCGCGCCACCCGCGCCGGGAGCAGCGCCCCCGAGGCGTAGAGGCGGTTGGTGACCTGCAGCACCAGCGCCTCGGGCAAGGACGACTCGAGTACCACCGCCCGCACCGTGCGTTCCCCGTCGAAGAGGCGCACCACCGGCTCGACCTCCTCCGGAAGCTGGGAGATCTGCGCCAGGAGTGCGCGAAGGTCGGGGCAGAGCACCGCCTCCAGCGGGATGCTCACCCGGGTCAGCGCCCGCCAGGCGGCGAGGTCGTCGGCCCACGGCCCGCAGAGCGCGCGGAGGTCCACCCCGAGCTCGGCGCTCGTCCGCACCGGCCCGAGGTGGACGGCGTACGCACCCTCGCCGAGGAAGAGCATGCGCCGGAGCGCGCGCTCCCCCCGGGTGGCGCGCACCTGGGCGGAGACGACCTGGCCTGCGCGGAACAGCAGCTCGGCGCTCGTCCCGAGCACCAGCCTCCCGCTCCGGGTGCCGGCCAGGAGCGCCCGGAGCGCCGCGGCGACGGGGACCTCGCGGGTGGAGGCGACGAGCGTGGGGCTCCCCGGGGCGCGCGACGACTCGAGCCGTGCCAGCGACACCAGGTCTCCGACGAAGAGCGGCTTGGCCAGCACGTCGTGCGCGCCGGCCGCCAGCGCCTGGGCGGTGGCCGACTCGGAGGGCAGCGTGGTCAGGAGCAGCACCGGCACCTCGGCGAGCGCGGAACGGCGGAGCCGGGCACAGAAGGTCACCCCGTCGAGCCCCGGCAGCCGCGTCTCGCTCACCACCAGCGCCGGCACCGGCCCCTGGCCGAGGACGCGCTCGGCCTCCTCGGCGCTCCGGACCGAGGTCACCTGGAAGCCTGCGCGGACCAGGCCGAACTGCAGGAGGCCACGGGTGGAGGCCTGCGGCTCGACGACCAGCACGCGCCGCCCGCCGGGAGCGGTTCCGCGACCACCTGCCGGAACCTGAGTCGGGGTGACTGTCCTCTCTTGCGAGACCGCCATTCGCGCTCGGGCTCCCCGCCTCTGGGGGGAGAGGGGCGTGGCGCCGCCTGTCCCCCGTGGTGGGAGTCTATGCGCCTGCCTCCTCCCCCGGGAAGCGAGCGACAGGGCTGTTGAAGGGGCCGCTACCGGACCTGGCGGAGCGTCGCGGTGAACTTCTCCGGCCCGAGGAAACCGGTCACCCGGGGGTCATCCAGGACCTTTCCGTCGGACGAGACGAACGCCACCGTGGGCAGCCCGTTCACCCCGAACCGCTGGTAGAGCGCGTCCACCGGGTCCAGTGCGTTCGTGCCGTCCACCTTGATGCGGACGAAGCGCGAGGCCTCCTCGACCACTGCCGGGGCGACGTAGGTCTCGCGGTCGAGCTCCTTGCAGGCCGCGCACCACTCCGCAAAGAAGTCGATCATCACCGGCTTGTGCTCGGCCCGGGCGCGGGCGAGCGCGGCGTCCACCGGCTCGGGCTTCACCCCCTCGCCGGCGTAGCGCAGGTTCCAGACCAGGCCCGCGCTCTCCACGCCGACGTTGAGCGCCGAGAGCCGGAGCAGCACCGCGCCCGCCACCAGCGCCACCCCGACGCCCTTGAGCACCGCCTCGTGCGCTCCCCCGCCGAACCGCCGGTGGATGGCCCCGAGCAGGATGCCCGCGGCGGCGAGCCCGGCGGCGAGCCACACCCCGCCGCTCGCGCCCCAGACGCGGGCAGCCGAGGCCGCCGCGGTCCGAAGCGCGGGGAACGCATCGCGGACGTACGTGGCGGCGAGCGCGACCAGGAGGATGCCGAGCGCGCTCTTCACCCAGTCCATCCACGCGCCGCTCTTCGGGAGCCGGACCGCGAAGACACCGATGAGGAAGAAGGGGACCCCGATGCCGAGGGCATAGACGAAGAGGAGCCCCGCCCCGAGCAGCGTGCTCCGGCTGGTCGCCACGTAGGTGAGGAGGCCGGTGAGCACCGGGCCGGTGCATGGCGCGGCGAGGAAGCCGGCAACGCTCCCCATCAGAATGGCGCCCGCCACGCCCGAGCCCCCCACCGAGCTCAGCCTGAGCGCGAGCCCCTGAGGGAGCGTGAGCTCGAAGGCGCCGAACATGCTCGCCGCGAGCACGAGGAGGAACACCGCCAGGCCGATGACCACCGCCGGATGTCCAAGCAGCTGCCCGAAGGCCGCCCCGGTGCGCGCCGCGACGACGCCGAGCGTGGCGAAGACCACGCCCATCCCGACCACGTAGCTCGAAGTGAGGAGGACGGCCTTCCCCCGGCCCACCCCGGGGCGCGCACCGAACACGCCGACGGTGATCGGGATGAGCGGATACACGCACGGGGTGAGCGCGGTGAGCAGCCCGCCGAGGAAGACCAGCAGCGCGCCGGCGCCGAGCCGGCCCGCGCCGAGCGCTCCGGCGGCGTCGAGGTTGGCAGAGGGGCCGGTGGGCAGGGCGGCCGGGATGAGCGCAAGGCCGAGCGCGGCCACGACCGCCAGGCCGGCCACCCAGACCACCTGCATCGATGGTGTCGTCTTCAGAGGAGTTTCGCTCCGGGATCCGAGCAGGAACGCCCACGGGGGCTGCCGGCTTCCACCTTGATGTCAGGACCTCCGCCGTTATAATCGACCTACCCGGTCCACATTGGTAGGCTAATGTAGGCACCGGGCCCGGACGACCGATGAACCTCCCGATCTACATGGACAACCATGCCACGACTGCGCTCGACCCGCGCGTGCTCGAGGCCATGCTTCCTTATCTCCGGGAGGACTTCGGGAACGCGGCTTCTCGGAACCATGCCTTCGGCTGGAGGGCGGAGGCGGCGGTGGAGCAGGCCCGGGCCCAGGTGGCGGCGCTCATCGGCGCCCAGCCGAACGAGATCGTCTTCACCAGCGGTGCCACCGAATCGGACAATCTGGCGCTCAAGGGCGTGGCCGAGTTCTACCGGTCCAAGGGCGACCACATCATCACCCTCAAGACCGAGCACAAGGCCATCCTCGACTCGGGCAAGCGGCTCGAGCGCATGCGGCAGGAGCGGCTCGACGAGCTGAAGCTGCTCCGCCTGATGGAGCTCACCGGCGGCGAGGTGAAGCCCGAGGACGTGGATGCCCTCGCCGCGCAGTACAAGCTGGCGCAGGACCCGCTGCTGCAGCGCTGGAACTCGGTCGTCCAGACGGGCGCCCGGGTGACGTACCTGGACGTGGAGAAGGACGGGCGGGTGAGCCTGGCCAAGCTCGAGGCGGCCATCACCGACCAGACCATCCTGGTCTCGGTGATGCTGGCCAACAACGAGATCGGCACCGTCCAGCCGCTGGCGGAGATCGGCAAGCTCTGTCGCTCCCGCGGAGTCCTTTTCCATTCCGACGCGGTGCAGGGCGTGGGCAAGGTCCCCTTCGACGTCGAGTCGATGAAGATCGACCTGGCCTCGGTGACCGCGCACAAGCTCTACGGACCGAAGGGCATCGGCGCGCTCTACGTGCGGCGCAAGCCGCGGGTGCGCATTGCCCCGATCATCGACGGGGGCGGACACGAGCGCGGCATGCGCTCCGGCACGCTCAACGTCGCGGGCATCGTCGGCTTCGGGAAGGCGGCGGAGATCGCCAAGGCGGAGATGCCGGCCGAGTCGGCGCGCGTCCTCGCCCTGCGCGAGCGGCTCCGGGCGAAGCTCACCTCGGAGCTGGACATGGTGATCCTGAACGGCTCGCTCGAGCACCGGCTGCCCGGGAACCTGAACGTGTCCTTCGCCTACGTCGAGGGCGAGGCGCTGATGATGGCCATCAAGGACGTGGCGGTGAGCTCGGGGAGCGCCTGCACCTCGGCCTCGCTCGAGCCCTCCTACGTGCTCCGGGCCCTGGGGGTGGAGGAGGACATGGCGCACTCGTCGATCCGCTTCGGTCTCGGCCGCTTCAACACCGAGGCCCAGGTGGACGCCGTGGCGCGGTTGGTGGTGGACAAGGTGAAGAAGCTGCGCGAGATGAGTCCCCTCTACGAGATGGCCCGCGAGGGCGTGGACCTCAAGTCCATCGCCTGGTCGGCGCACTAGGAAGAGCTGCCATGGCCTACAGCGACAAGGTGGTCGATCACTACGAGAACCCCCGCAACGTGGGCACGCTCGACAAGAGCGATCCCAACGTGGGCACCGGTCTGGTCGGCGCACCGGCCTGCGGCGACGTGATGCGCCTGCAGCTGCGGATCTCCGACGAGGGCGTGATCCAGGACGCCAAGTTCAAGACCTTCGGCTGCGGCTCGGCCATCGCCAGCAGCTCGCTGGTGACCGAGTGGGTGAAGGGTAAGACGGTGGAGGAGGCGACGGAGATCACCAACCGGGAGATCGCCAAGGAGCTGTCGCTCCCGCCGGTGAAGATCCACTGCTCGGTGCTGGCCGAGGACGCGATCAAGGCAGCGATCGAGGACTTCAAGAAGAAGCGCGCCGAGCGTCAGGGCGCGGCGAAGGCCGCCTCGACTTGATGACCGCCTCGTCCCAGAACGCCGTTCCCCCGGCTGCCGCCCCGCCCCGCCCCGCCTCGAGGACCTTCGGAATCTCCGAGGGCGCGGCGGCGCGGATCAAGACCCTGCTCGCCCAGCGGAACACGCCGGACGCGGGTCTGCGGGTGGCGGTGCGCGGCGGCGGCTGCTCGGGCCTGTCCTACGCCATCGAGTGGGCGGAGGCGCCGCGCGAGCGGGACAAGATCTTCGAGAAGGATGGAGTCCGCGTCTTCGTGGACCCCAAGAGCTACCTGTACCTGATGGGCTCCGAGCTCCGGTACGAGGAGACGCTGATGGCCTCCGGCTTCAAGCTGGAGAACCCGAACGTGAAGACCGCCTGCGGGTGCGGCGAGAGCTTCACGGTCTAGAGGCGCTGGCCATGCGCTGCTGGAATTGCCAGTCAGAGGTGACGGGCGCCGACGTCTGCCCGGCCTGCGGGAGGGTCCTGCCGGTGGCCCCGGGCACCACCCTCTTCGACGTGCTCGGCCTTCCCCGCGGCGTGGACGTGGACAAGGCGGAGCTGGAGCGCGCCTACCGCGAGCGTTCGCTGCGTCTCCACCCCGACCGCGCGGGAAAGGACGACCCGCGCGAGCGGCGGCTGTCGCTGGAGCGGACGGCGCTCCTCAACGAGGCGTACAAGACGCTGCGCGCGCCCGAGCCGCGGGCGTTCTACTTGCTCAAGCTGCACGGGTTCGACCTGCAGAAGGACGAGGCCCGGGCGGTGACCGTTCCGCCGAAGGTGCTGGAGGAGGTGCTCGAGCTGCGCGAGCAGCTGGACTCGGCCCGGGCCTCGGGGGACGACGAGCAGGTCTCGGCACTGAGCGATCGGGTCCGGGTCCAGTCGGCGACCACGCTGTCCGCGGCGCAGTCCGCGCTCCGGCGGCTCGAGCGGAACCCCGCCGATGCCGCCGCCCGCGACGAGGCGGCGCAGGCGCTCGCCCGGCTCCGCTACCACCACCGGTTCCTCGAGGCGGCCGAGGGCTCCGACGAGGAGGAGCGCTGAGCCATGGCTGGCGGCCTCCTCCAGATCCACGACCCGCTGAAGCCGCGCGGCCACGCGGTGGGCATCGACCTCGGCACCACCAACTCCCTGGTCGCCGCGGTGATCGACGGGAAGCCCCGCGCCTTCCCGGTCGACGACGGCGGCGCGCTGCTCCTCCCCTCGGTGGTGCACTACGGGGCCGACGGCTCGGTGGTGGTGGGAGCCCGGGCCAGGGCGCTCGCCGCGTCCGAGCCCACCAGCACCATCGCCTCGGTGAAGCGCTTCATGGGCAAGGGGCCCGAGGACGCCGAGACCCGGTCGCTCGGCGCCTACCGCTTCCTCGAGGGAGGGCCGGTGGTCCGCTTCGAGGTGAAGGGCGGACCCCCGGTGACGCCGATCGAGGTCTCGGCGGAGATCCTCCGGACCTTGAAGCGCCGCGCCGAGGCCGCGCTCAGCGGAAAGGTCGAGCAGGCGGTGATCACCGTGCCCGCGTACTTCGACGACGCCCAGCGCCAGGCCACGCGCGACGCCGGGCGGCTGGCGGGGCTCGAGGTGCTGCGCCTTTTGAACGAGCCCACCGCGGCGGCGCTGGCGTACGGACTGGACAAGGGGAGCCAGGGGATCTTCGCGGTCTATGACCTGGGCGGCGGCACCTTCGACATCTCCATCCTCCAGCTGGTCGAGGGCGTCTTCCAGGTGAAGTCCACCGGCGGCGACTCGGCGCTCGGCGGGGACGACTTCGACCGGGCGATCGCCACCCGCTTCCTCGAGGCGCACGGGCTGGCTGAGGCAGTCCATCCCGATGCGGCGGCGGTGACCGAGCTGCTCGCCGCCGCGCGGAAGGCCAAGGAGACGCTGACCCACGAGGAGACCACCCAGCTGTCGGCGCTGGGACGCACGTTCACCGTGACCCGCGGCGAGATGGAGTCGTGGATCGCTCCCCTCCTCCAGCGGACGGGCATCGCCTGCCGGCGGGCGCTCAAGGACGCGGACCTCGGCCGCGGGGAGCTGGACGGGGTCATCCTCGTCGGCGGGAGCACGCGCGTCCTGGCGGTGCGGAGGTTCGTGGCCCAGCTCTTCGGCAAGGAGCCGCTCGGGGACATCGACCCGGACCAGGTGGTGGCGCTCGGCGCCGCGGTGCAGGCCGACCTCCTGACCAACCGGGACCGCGCCGACGAGGTGCTGCTCCTGGACGTCATCCCGCTGTCGCTCGGCCTGGAGACGATGGGCGGGGTGGTGGAGAAGCTCATTCCCCGCAACAGCGCCATCCCCACCGCCGCGGCCCAGGTGTTCACCACCTTCCAGGACGGCCAGAACGCGCTCGACGTGCACGTGGTGCAGGGCGAGCGAGAGCTGGTGACCGACAACCGGTCGCTGGCGCGGTTCCGGCTCTCGGGCATCCCGCCGCTCCCGGCGGGCATGGCGCGGGTGGAGGTGCGGTTCGAGGTGAACGCCGACGGCATCCTCTCGGTGTCGGCCAAGGAGCTGAGCACCGGGGTGAGTCAGGCCATCACCGTGAAGCCCACCCACGGGCTGACCGACGAGGAGATCGAGCAGATGCTGCTCGACTCCATCGAGCACGCCGAGGAGGACATCCAGGCGCGCCAGCTCCGCGAGCAGCAGATCGAGGCCGAGCGAATCCTCCACGACGCGCGCAAGCAGCTGGCCGCCTTCGCCGACCTCCTGCCCGCGGACGAGCGCCGTCAGGTCGAGGCCGGCATCGCCCGGGTGGCCGAGTTGCGCCAGACCGCGACCGAGTCGGGCGCGCTGGCCGAGGCGATCAAGGCGCTCGACGACGTGTCGCGTCCCTTCGTCGAGCGGATCATGAACCGGGCGGTGGGGGGCCTGCTCGAGGGCCGGCAGGTCGACGAGGTCTAGGGATGCCTCGCGTCCGCTTCCGGAGCCCCTTCGACGACGTGGTCATCGAGGTTCCTGAAGGGACCAGCCTCCTCGAGGCGGCCGAGCAGTGCGGAGCCACGGTGGGGCACGCCTGCGGCGGGGTCTGCGCCTGCTCGACCTGCCACGTCTGGGTGCGTCGAGGGCTGGAATCCCTCTCCGAGCAGGAGGACGCCGAGGCGGACCGGCTCGACCAGGCCTTCGACGTGCGGGCCTACTCCCGGCTGGCCTGCCAGTCCCTGCTCGGCGCGGAGGACGTGGACGTGGACATCACCCAGGAGTCGCTCCAGGCGTTCCTCGATGAGAATCCGGATCTCCGCCACCGTCTGGAATCCGAGGGGAAGTGGCCCTTGAAACGCTGAGGGCACCCTCCTATAAGGCCCGCCTCCGCACCCGCCCAGGTGGTGGAATTGGTAGACACACTAGATTCAGGGTCTAGCGCCGCGAGGCATGGAGGTTCGAGTCCTCTCCTGGGCAAGTGAAGTGACCCGCTCCCCCGGCGAGCCGAGGGAACGGGGAGGCGTGGGGGACTCGCGCCGCTTCCTGCTCAGTGGCTGCCGCGGCCGCTGACCACCGCCGGGACGGTCTTCAAGAGCAGCCCGATGTCCTGACCGACGCTCCAGTGATCGATGTACTGGAGGTCGAGGTACATCCAGTCCTCGAAGGCGACGTCGTTCCGCCCGCTCACCTGCCACAGACAGGTCAGGCCGGGCGGGACCGACAGACGCCGCCGCTGCCAGGGCTCGTAGAGCGCCACCTCCTGCGGCACCGGCGGGCGCGGACCGACCAGCGTCATGTCGCCGCGCAGCACGTTCACCAGCTGCGGGAGCTCGTCGATGCTGTATTTGCGGAGGACGCGGCCGAGCGGAGTGACGCGCGGGTCGTGCTTCATCTTGAAGACCGGCCCGCTCTGCTCGTTCTGCGAGGCCAGCGTCGCCTTGAGCGCCTCGGCGTTGGACACCATCGAGCGGAACTTCAGCATGTGGAACTTCTTGCCGTGCAGCCCCACCCGGAGCTGCCGGAAGAACACCGTGCCGGGCGAGGTGAGCTTCACCAGTGCCGCCACCACCAGCAGCAGCGGGAAGAGCACCCACAGCGCGGCCGCGGATCCACCGATGTCCAGTAGCCTCTTCAGCGTCTGGTACTCGGGCTTCACCGAGCCGGTGACGTAGTGAAGGAACCCGTCCGCCACCGCCCTGCTCGCCACCGGGTGCGCCCGCCCGAGCCGCACGCTGTAGGCAGGCAGCGCGAACGGCACCCCGAAGGTCTCGCAGGTGCGAACCGCCGCCTGGAGCGAGCGGGACTGCGCGGGCGGAAGCGCGCAGAGGTAGACCTCGTCGAACACCTCGCGCTGGAGCACTCCGGGCAGATCGCCCGCCTCGCCCAGGTACCGGCCCCGCAGCGGCTCGGGGATGCTCTCGCCCGGCCAGCTGAGATAGCTGCTCTGCGCGCGGCACCGCCCGAGGTCCTCACCGGTGATGCGCCCCAAAGGGCCGGTGCCGACGATCAGCACCTGGCGCGGAGCCCGCGCCCTCCGGCGGAGGAAGGCGAAGAGCGTGAGCCGCAGCAACGCCTGCGCCGGAAGCGCGAGCAGGAGCATGGTCCGCGGGTCTGCCGCATTCCGCGGGAACAACCGGCCGCCGACCGCGAGCACCGTCGCCACCGAGAGCAGGATGATCACCGTGAGGAGCACGTCCTCCCAGGGCGCGCGCTCCGCGGCATGCGCGTAGTGGTGTGCGACCGAGCTCGTGCTCCAGAACACCCCCAGCCCGCAAGCGATCCACGCAAGACGCACGGCCCACGGCCCGTGCGTCGCCGCGACCATGCTGGCCGCGAGCACCGCGAGATCCACCGCCAGCCCGAACTTCCCCGTGCGGGTTGGCGCAAAGCGCTGAATGCTGATCGACACCGACCGCTCCCCTGCGCGCCGCGCCGGCGCGCGCGTCCCGGCGAGTCACTTCCTCGACGAGGCGAGAGTCTTTCGCACCACGTCACCACACACAAACGGCTTCTGTGTGAAGTCGCCTGAGGCGTCGCACACCCTCCTGGGTCAGGCGTGAACCGCCCTCACGAACAATCTTGCTGACGCGAGCCCGCTGGGCGCAGCCAGTCCCGGGCCACGATGCCGATGAAGGCGGGGTCGTTCACCAGGTAGCGGCGCCACAGCCGGCGCGGCTCTCGCAGCAGGCGGTACGCCCACTCGAGCCCAGCGCGGGCCATCCACTCCGGAGCGCGAGGAATCCGCCCGGCGAGGAAATCGATCACCGCCCCGCAGGCGAAGGCCACCGTGACGGGGAGGACCTCCCGGGCGCGATCGACGAACAGCTCTTGCTTCGGAGAGCCGAGCCCCACCAGAAGCAGCTGCGGAGCAGCCACCCGAAGTCGGTCCAGCGACTCGGATGGTGCGATGCCCTCCGCTGTCACCCGTGGTGCGTCCACTGCCACCACGTCGACGCCGTGATCCACCAGCACCCGCGCGGCGACCTCGGCGGCGTCCCCGCTTCCGCCGAAGAGCGCGACCCGCCAGCGGAGCGCGGCGGCCCGCTCCAGCAGAGGGCCCGCGAGATCCGAGCCGGCCACCCGCTCCGGAAGGGCCGGCCCCCGGAGGCGCGAGACCCAGACCAGGGGCATGCCGTCGGCGAGACAGAGGCTCGCCCGCGCATACGCGTCGGCCAGGGCCGGCGAACGCTCGGCGTTGACCACGTGATCCACGTTGGGGGTGAAGACGCTGCCCCCCGCGCCCGCGGCGACCAGCTGCTCGATCCGGTCCACCGCCTCGTCCAGCCGCACCACGTCCGCCGACAGACGTCCGATGTGGAAGCGCGCGCGCATCGCCAGTGAAGGCTCCTTCCCACGCCGGGCGCAACGCGTGGATGAGTCGAGAATGACTCGCGATCGCCCCCCTGGGGCCGTTTGCCCGGTCCGCGCGGCGCATGCTACGTCCCGCCGCGCACTTGGAGCTCGCTCTTCGTGGGCCGAGCTCCCTCCAGCGAGGGGACGCTCGCCGAGATGAGGCCACACCTGCACCGTGCATTCGCTCTGGCCGTGGGTCTGGCCGCGCTCGCGGGGTGCGCCAGCACCTCGGGCTCGTTCGTCTGGGCCGGCGACTACGAGGAGCCGCCGCTGCCTGCGCAATCGGGTTACGTCATCCAGCCCGGGGACGTCCTGCAGATCCGCGTCTTCAACCAGCCGGACATGTCTGCCCGGGCCCGGGTTCGCGAGGACGGGAAGGTCTCCATCCCCTTCCTCAACGACGTGGTGGCCGCAGGCACGCCCCCCACCGCGCTCGCCCAGACGCTGCAGCAGCGGCTCAAGGAGTTCATGAACGCCCCGGTGGTCACCATCTCGCTCGAGGAGGCACGGCCGTTCTCGGTGGCGGTGATGGGGGAGGTGACCAAGCCGGGCGTGTATCCGGTGCCCCAGAACTCGGGCGTCATGCAGGCGCTCGCCGCGGCCGGCGGCTTCACCCAGTACGCGTCGAGGGACAAGATCTTCGTGCTCCGCGAGACGCCCACCCGGGCGCGCATCCGCTTCACCTACGAGGACCTGGGTCAGGTGCAGGGCAAGGCAGCCACCTTCCGGCTGCGCGCGGGAGACACGGTCCTCGTCGAGTAGGCGAGGGTCCCCTGGATGGTCGCGGTCTCCGCCCAGCTGCTGGTCGCGTTCCTCCTCGGAGCCGAGGGGGACGAGGCGGGCGAGACCAGCCGGGCCGCACCGCAGGTGCTGGAGAGCAGCACCGTCGCGCCTCCCCCGAACCCGACCCGGCTCACCATCGGGGCACGGGTCGAGCTGCGCTCCGGCCATCCGCTGGAGAGCCTGGGCCTGAACACCAACCCGGACGCGGCGACCACCGATCTGGAGATCAACCCGCTCCTGGCCGGCCGATTCAACTTCCGCGCCGGGACCTTTGCCGTGGCGTACGAGCCGCGGATCATCATCATCGCCAGCCAGGCCGATCAGAAGGTCTACTATCTCCACAAGGGCCGGCTGGCCCTCGACATCCATCCGGCGCCCCGCTGGCAGTTCTACGTCAACAGTCGCTCCTCCTTCGGGGAGTACGACTTCAATCCGCTCAGCGGGCTACAAGGGAGCCAGCCGGGAACCGGGCTGCCACAGACGCCGGGCTCGGGGCCGCCCGCCCCGCCGGTGCTGGGAACCTCACCCGACAAGCGATTCGTCAACGTGCTCGACTTCGAGGCGAGCGCCGGAATCTCCTACTCGCTGACCTCCGTCTGGCAGTGGATCGCCTCCGTCGGGTACCTGGCCAGCGGCGGGGCGGACGAGGCCGCGCGGGCGTTCGTCCCGCTCCAGCGGGGACCGATCGCCGCCACCGGCCCCCGCTGGACCCTGTCTCGCCAGGACACGCTGCTCGCGCTGGTCGACGTGTCGCACGTGCGGTTCACCAACGGTCCCATCTCCACCCTGGTCAACCTCACCGCCAACTGGACCCACATCTGGACCCCGGGCCTGGAGACGGACCTCCTGGGGGGCATCGGTGCGTTCCACTCCTACAACGTGCCGGTGCAACCACCGAAGTCCGACCTGCTCCCGATGGGCGGCATCTCGGTCCGGCAGACCGTCGCCGGGCGGTCGGTCCGCTGGCGGAACGAGCTCCAGGCGGTTGCCGCGCCTGCGCCCGACCGGATCGGAGGAACCGTGGCCGAGCGGGCCCGCGGGCTGCTCATCTCCACCCTCAGCTGGAAGGAGCGCATCATCCTCGGCTTCACGGGTGAGGTGGGTCAGACCCTGGGTGTCGCGCAGCGGGACGCGCGCCTGGAGGGGAAGCTCACCTTCGGCCTCGCCCCGCAGCTGGCGCTTTCGATTGGAGGGCGCGCGGCCTGGCTCGAGGGGTACAACCTCCCCGGGACCAAGGGTTTCGGTTGGCTGGGCTTCCTCACCGTCGCCACGTACCTGGGAAATGCGCTGTGAGGATCGCGGTTCCAGGCGGAGCGAACGGCCGAAGCGTTCGCTTGAGTCGAGTTCAGGAAGTGGTGTCTGCTGATGCCCCCGAGCACCGAGGAACGGATGGCTTCCCCTCGTAAGGTCCTGGTCGTCGAGGACCACCCCGACGCGCGCGCGCTGGTTCGCACCTACCTCCTGGCGATGGGGCTGGAGGTCATCGACGTCGCCGAGGGCCGGTCGGCGATCCGGGCCCTGGAGACGAGCGCCCCGGACCTGGTCTGCCTGGACCTGATGCTCCCGGAGCTGAGCGGGTTCGAGGTCTGCGAGTTCATGCGCTCGCGCCCCGAGTTCCGGGACGTGCCCATCCTGGTCATGAGCGCCCGGGCCAAGCCGATGGACCGCGCCTTCGCCGAGGAGGTGGGCGCGACCGCGTACCTGGTGAAGCCCTTCAAGCGCAGCGACTTCAGCCGCGCGGTGAACGTGTGCATCGGTCGGCTCGAGCGGGCGAGCCCGGAGGGCCGATGAGCCAGGGCGAGGTCCAGGCCTCGTCCGAGCCGGCGGACGAGTTCCAGCTCATCGACCTGCCCCTGCTCAAGCTGCAGTCCGGCTTCGTCCTGCGCTCGGTGCGCCGCCATCCCCGGATCGCGGCGACCGTCTTCCTCCTGGTGCTGGCGGTCGCCGGGGGCGTGCTCGTCATCCTGCCGCGCACCTACCACGTCGAGACCCAGCTCCTCGCCCAGAAGAACTCGCTCATGCCGGCGCTGGGCAACCCGGGGCGCACCGTGCCCTCTGACGCCGATGCCCCCACCCGCGCAGCGCACGAGACGGTGCTCCGCCGGGACAACCTGGTCTCGCTGATGAAGCAAACCGACCTCATGAACCGCTGGGAGGCGACCCGGCCCCGGCTGCTCAAGCTGAAGGATTGGGCCATCGACACCTTCGGTCCCGCGCGCACCGACGAGGAGCGGCTCCAGTCGATGATCGACTACATGGAGAAGCAGCTCTGGGTCCAAACCACCGACGACACCGTCAGCATGGGGATCGACTGGCCCGACGCCGAGCAGGGCTACCGGCTGGTGGACGCCGCTCAGCAGAACTTCCTCGAGCAGCGGCACCAGGTGGAGGTCTCGGCGATCGCCGAGACCATCTCCATCCTCGAGGGCCATGCCCAGAACCTGAAGGAGTCCATCGACCTGGCCATGGACGACCTCACCCGCGCCGAGGCCGCCAAGTCCGCCCGGGGCCGGGGCACCCCGGTCGCCCCGGTGTCCGCCCGGCGCGACCCGGCCATCGAGGCCCAGCGGGGCCAGGCGTTGGAGATGAAGGTGATGCTGGACAGCAAGCGCCAGGCGATTCGCGAGCTGGAGGACTTCCGGCGGCGCCGGCTGGCCGAGCTCCAGGTCGAGCTCGCGCAGCAGCGCGCGGTCTACGCCGACGCGCACCCGGCAGTGGTGAAGCTGCTGCAGAGCGTCGCCGCCCTGCAGAAGGACTCGCCCCAGCTGGCCTCGCTTCGACAGGACGAGCGTCAGCTGATGACCGATTACGACAAGCTGGCTCACCTCCCGGCGCCCGCGACCTCGGCGGCCAACGCGAGCGTACGCCGGCCCGTCGCCGGCAGCCCCGAGGAGACCAACGCCGAGCTGGCCCGCACCCGGCTCCGCTTCGCGATGGCCAAGTACGACTCGTTGCTCGAGCGCATCGACAGCGCGAAGATCGAGCTCGACACCGCACGCGCCGCCTTCAAGTACCGCTACACCGTCATCCGCCCTCCGCTCTTCCCCAAGCACCCCACCAAGCCCAACATCCCCCTGGTGGTGGCGGTGGGGCTGGTGTTCTCGGTGCTCGCCATGTTCGCTGCCACCGCGCTGACCGACGTGCGGTCGCGGCGGCTGATCGAGCCGTGGCAGGTTGAGCGGCTGCTCGAGCTGCCCATCCTCGGCGCCCTGCCCCCGAAACAGCCCAGCCTTCTTCCGGTACAGCCGCCGCTCCCGGCCGCCGCCGCCGACGCCGCTCCCGCCGTCGCCGCGGCGGAGCCGGCCGTCCCCGAGCGGCCGGCGACTCCTCCCCAAGAGCCCGAGCCGGCGCGGGCGGCGGGACGCGGGTAGTCCGGACCTTCCGGAGCGGCGATGAGCGGACCCATCTTCAAGCTGGCCGAGCAGCTTCCGGAGAACGCCTCCTACTGGGGTGGTCCACCACCGCTCGGGGTGCAGCAGCTGTGGTTCACGCTCCAGCGCAGCGAGTGGTCGACCCTGGTGGTCGTGCCCGCAGGGCCGGAGAGCTCGGGGATGGACTTCGGCCGGCCGCTCTACGAGGTCGGCCGGCTGGCGCTCGGCGAGCGGCTGCGACTGCTCGACGCGCGCGAGGTCAAGGTGAGCGGGGCTGCGGGGATGGTCATCGACATGCTCGGCGCCAACCCCTCCCGTCCGGCCTCCCCCGAGTGGAGCGAGCGGGTGCTGGTGGTGATCGAGTCCATCGTCTCGCAGCCCACCGGCATCCCGCTGGCGCTCGCCGCCGACGCGGCGGTGCTGGGGGTGGAGCTGGGGCGCTCGTCGCTGGAGTCGGCGCGCCGCACCCTCGACACGCTCGGGCGGGCCAGGTTCCTGGGCTGTCTCACCCTTCCGCCCAGATGACCGGCGATCCGCACCAGGAGCACGCACCCGTCGAGCTCGTCCGGGGACGGGGCGGCGATGCGCTGGTGCTCTCGATGCGCCGGGTGGCGGACGTGGTGGGGTACGTGGCGATGTACGAGTTCGAGGATCTGGTCCTCGAGCTGCTCCGGGGCGACCGCGCGGCGCCACGGAGCGACGCGGCGCTCGAGCGCGGCCGGCGGGCCTACAAGGCGGTCCGGCTGCTGACCGGTTCTCGCCGGCTGGGGCGCGCGCTCACCCCTCCTCTGGGGAGCCGCCACCTCGAGCGCGACTACGGGCTGTTCCTCGCGGTCTTCAACCATCCCCACGAGCTCTTCAACCTGCACGCCCTGGCCGACTGGCGGGCCCGCTCGAGGTTCGCCGCCTGCTACATCTGCGAGGCCTGGCAATCGCAGCTCCCGGACTACCTGCTGGAGCTGCTCTCCGGGTTCGACCACCTCTTCCTCGGGGTGGACGGCGCGTGCGAGGCGGTGGCGCGCCTCACCGGACGGCCCTGCACCTATCTGCCCATGGGCGTGGACGCGCTGCGCTTCCTCCCCTCCTCGCCCACCGCGCCGCGGGGCATCGACGTGTGCGGCATCGGGCGGCGCTCAGCAGTGACCCACCGCGCGCTCCTGGCCTGGGCCTCCGGGACCGACCGCTTCTACTTCTACGACACCATGCGCCGGGGCGGCCCGCTGGCGGCGACCACCTTCCACGTCATCGATCCGGCCGAGCACCGGCTGCTCTTCTCCAACCTGCTCAAGCGAAGCCGGTACTTCATCGCCAACCGCGCCTGGGCAGACCGGCCGGCGCTGACGCAGGGGAAGGACGAGATCGCCGCCCGCTTCTACGAGGGGGCGGCGGCGGGCGCGGTGATGCTCGGAGACCCGCCCGACACCGACGACTTCCGCTCCCAGTTCGACTGGCCGGATTCGGTGGTTCGCACCCCGTTCGATGCCCCGGACATCGCCGCCACCCTCGATCGGCTCGACGCGGACCCGGCGCGGGTGGAGCGCATCCGCCGCGCGGGGGTGGTGAACGCCCTGCGCCGGCACGACTGGTCGGAGCGGCTCCTGCGCATCCTCCGCGTCGCCGGGGTGGCCCCCGGCCCGGAGCTGGAGGCGCGGCGCGCGCGGCTGTCGGCCATCGCCGATCGCTGGACTCTCCGCGAGACCGGGGTGGCCTAGGGCGCCGGGCCGAAGACCCGGTCGTACTGGGTCTCCAGCTCCGCCCGCCAACGATCGGCCGCGTCCAGCAGCGAGGCTCGCAGCGCCCCGCGGCGGACATCGAGCGACGCGAGGCGCTCCAGCACCCAGTCCACCTCGAGCGCCTCGAGGGGCCGGCTGTGCCCGGCGAGCCCCGCTGCCTCCATCAGCGCCTCGTTCTTCTCGTTGTAGGAGAGCGACACCACCGGCCGGCCGAGCATCAGCGCGAGCAGAACGTTGTGGAACCGGCTGGCCACCACCAGGTCGACCCGGGAGAGCTGGCCGAGCAGCGACTCGAAGCTCTCGGCCGGGGTGTCCTCCACCCTCCCCGCCGGCACCCGGCCTCTGGCCGCGAGGAGCGCGCGGAAGTCGGCCAGGACCGGCTCGTCGTAGGTGTTGTCGCCGATCAGCACCCGGACCCGGTCGCCCCGGGCCACCAGCCGTTCCACCAGCTCCGCCATCTGCTCGAGGTACCGGCGGTAAGCCCGGGCGTCCTCGCCGCCGGCGACCCCGCGGCTGCGGTAGTCGTAGAGGCCCACTCCGACGGTCCGGACCGCTCCGGGCGAGGTCGCCTCCGTCCGGACCGGAGGCAGGCTGAAGGCGAGGTCGGGAGCGAGCGGGTCGCCGGACACCGGGATGCCGGCGCTCACCAGCCGGTCGCGGGATTGGCGGTCGCGGTAGGAGCGGTGGGCCGCCAGGGCCAGGGCGCCGCGGACGAGGGCCCGGGTCAACGGATGGCGAAGCGGCTCCACCCCCACGCTGAGGAACACCACCCGGCAGCCGCCGACCCGTGCCGCCAGCGCCCAGCGGAAGAGGTCCGCCGGGAGCCCGAGCGGCCCCTCTCCCACGTCGGTCAGCATGCCGGTGCCGGTCATCACCAGCGTGTCCAGCTCCCGGGTCTTGCGGAGGGCGCTGCCCCACTCCTGCCACTCGCGCGCCGCGCGCCGGAGCAGCCGCAGAGGAAGGCTCGCCGGTGGCGACGGCGCCGTGGACCAGGAGCGGAGCGAGGACGCGGGGAGCCCGTGCCGCGGCCCGGCGTCTGCGGGAGCGGTGCACACCAGCTCGAGCCTCGCTGCGGGACGTCGGCGGCGCACGGCCTCCACCGCCGCCGACACGGTGACCTCGTTGCCGAGGTTCCGGGTGCCGAAGTTGCCCCAGAAGGCCACGGCGTCTCGCGGTGCAAGGCTCAGGTGGCCTCCGGGACCAGGAGCCAGTCGTCGGCTCCGGCCGGGCCGCCCGGGGTGGTGAACACCCGGAGGCCGCGGGGCATCACCTGGCCCACCGAGACCCAGTCGCCGAGGTAGGGGGTGCGGTACCGGTACACCGAATCGAGCGCCATCTCCGGGGCGAACGCAGCATCGTCGAGCGAGTGGCCGTTGGGACGGAAGTGGCCGGTCTGGAGCGCCTCGGAGTCGGCGTCGCGAATGCCGTGCAACACCTCCAGCGCGCACCGCTCGAGGGCGCTCCCCGGCGGCGGGGTGCAGTCTCCTCCGCCCACGCAGACCACGTTTCGCTCCGCCCCGAAGCGCCTCCCGACGTAGCTGCCGTAGGCCCGGCAGCGCTCCGGAGGGGTCCGGTCGAGCTCCGCCGACCAGCCCTCGTTGCTCGGGGAGGGCGTCCGGGGGCACCCGTAGCCCAGGTACGCCGGGACGAGCAGCACCAGCATCCCGTGCCACCCGGCCCGCCGGACGCGCTCCAGCGCCGGGTCGAAGTACGCGTCGACCGGATGCCCGAGGTCCCCCGGCGGCTCGAACGGGGCCTGGCCCCGGCGATTCCTCGGAGCGGCCACCGCGAAGCGGTGCTCGATCAGGTTGACCACCAAGGTGTTGAAGCCGCGGGCGGCCCGATCGGTCAGGTAGCGCTCCGCTTCGGCGTCGTCGAGGTTCGCCACCAGCGACCAGGCTGAGTCCCCATGGATCCGGAACGGACGTCCCGAGGCGTCCACCAGGAACCGACGGTCGGGGGAGAGGTGGAGCGGGAACTCGGGCGCCCTCCGCTCCGGCGCCACGGCGCGCAACCGGGCGGAGGCGATCCGGCCGCCGAAGCGGGCCCTGACCTCGGCGACCCCGGGATGGTCGACCTCCACGAAGCCCGGGAGGGCGTCGCCCGCCCGGGCGACGCCGGCCGGGTCCACGCTCCACTCCGCCTCGGTCGAGACGTCGCGCTCGGTTCCGTCGGTCAGCGTCGCCTCGGCCCGGAAGGCCACCGCGCCTCCCGGAGGGGAGCGCGCCGCGTCCGGGATCAGCGAGGGCGCAGTCACCCCTGGCGGCTCCGCGGTGATGCTCACCGTCGCCCGCGCCGTCCGGCCCTCCCAGCTGGCCTCGACCACCACCGTGCCGGGCGCCGGGGCGCGGACTCCCCCTGCCCCATCGAGCCTCGCCTGCCCCGAGAAGGTCCTCCACCGCGCAGCGGCGGTGACGATCTGCCGCGAGCCGTCGCGGCGGGTGGCGAGCAGCTCCAGCTGGATGCGCTCGCCCACCCCGGCGCCGGCCCGGGCCGGCTCCAGGTCGAGACGGACCACCGGTGGCAGGCTCTCCACCGGAGCCTGACAGCCGGCGACGATGAGCACCGGGAGGGCCAGCGCGGCCCGAGTGTTCACACCCGTCTCCGGAAGACGGGCTGCACCGGGCGTCCCACCAGGTGCCGCTCGATGCCCTCGTCGAGCGCGCGGCGGTAGACCTCGAGCGCGCCGCTCACCCCGTCGATGGTCCGGCGCACCTCCTCCTCGCCGTGGCCCAGGTTCACCACCAGCGAGGGCATGAGCAGACCCCGGGCGATGGTCTCCTGGAGGAAGAGGGTCCGGAACGGCTGCGACGGCGCCAGGGAGGCGTCGTGGGTGGCGAAGACCAGATTTGCCGGATGCCCCATCACCTGGAAGGCCTGGCCGAGCCCGAGCCGCTCCACCGCTGCCTGGATGCCTTCGCGCAGCGCCTCGCCGGTGCGGCGCAGGTGCGCGATGACCTCGTGCCGCTGGTACGCCTCGATGGTGGCCATGCACGCGGCCAGCGCGTGCGTCTCGGCGCCGTGGGTGGTGGAGAGCAGGAACACCCGGTCCCTCGCCGTCCGCAGCCCGCCGAGCTCCAGCACCTCGCGCCGGCCGACCAGCGCCGACAGCGCGAAGCCGTTGGCCATCGCCTTGCCAAAGGTGGAGAGGTCGGGCCGGATGCCGTAGTGGGTCTGCGCGCCGCCGAGGTGCCAGCGGAACCCGGTGATCATCTCGTCGAGGACGAAGAGCGCCCCGTGGGCGTGCACGAGATCGATCACCGCCTGGAGGAAGCCGGGCCTCGGCTCCACCGCGGTGGCCGCCTCCATCATCACGCAGGCGATCCGCCCCGGGTAGGCGGCGAACAGCGCCTCGAGGCTCCCCAGGTCGTTGTAGTGGAACCGGAGGGTCAGCTCCGAGACCGCCCGGGGGATGCCGGCGTCCATCGGGGAGGTGCCGATGAACCAGTCGTCGGTCGAGAAGAAGGGGTGCTCTGCGGGGATCGCCACCAGGTCTCGCCCGGTCCAGGCCCGCGCCAGCTTCACCGCCGCGGTGGTGACGTCCGAGCCGTTCTTGGCGAACTTCACCATCTCCGCGCCGGGGAGCAGGGAGAGGAACCGCTCGGCGGCCTCGACCTCGATCGCGGCGGGCCGGACGAAGTTGGTCCCGTCGCGCATCGCCCGGAGAGCGGCCTCGACCACCGGAGCGAAGCCGTGGCCTAGGGTCACCGAGCGGAGGCCCGCGCCGTACTCGATGAACTCGTTGCCGTCCACGTCCCAGACGTGGCTCCCGGCTCCCCGGGCGATGAACCCCGGGGCCTCGAGCGGGTACTGATCGTCTCCCTTGGCGTAGGTGTGGGCGCCACCGGGGACGAGCTGGTGAGCCCGCTCCCTCAGCCTTCTCGAGTTCTCGAAGCTCATCGCCGTCTCACCTCGCCCCCGGAGAGGACCACCTTCCGTCCGTAGAACGCCTCGGCGTGACCCTCCGGGGCGCCCGCCTCCACCCCGCGCAGCCGCATCAGCCCACGGAAGGCATCCTCGCTGAACCAGCGCCGGTCGCGCTGGCTGCCGAAGCAGGATTCGAGGAGGGAGACCTTTCTCCGCACCAGCCCCGGCGCGAGCGGCACGTAGACGTTGGGCCGGCCGAGGTCGCCGTCGACCTTCAAGATCTCGTACTCGAGGATCAGGTGATCGCGGAAGGTGTTGTAGGTCAGGTCCGAGACCAGCCGGTGGTCCTGGTGCCGGTCCTCGCGGTAGTGGGTGAGGACCAGATCGGGCGTCACCTCGCGCTTGAGCTGCTCGAAGAACTCCTTGATGCCCACCGCAACGTAGGGGAAGAACCCGTCGCGGAAGCTCTGTTGCACAAGCCTGGCCCCGGGGTGCTTGCCCAGCACGCGGGAGGCGGCGCGCCTCGCCTCGCGCGCGCGCTGGGGGTTTCCCGAGAGCACCACCCAGGTGATCCTCCGCACCGGGGCCTCGGCCAGCAGGCGCATGACCGTGCCCGAGCAGCCCAGCTCCAGGTCGTCGCTGTGCGCGCCGAGGCACAGCAGCTCGTATCCCCTGCTCGGCGGCGGGCCGAGGCCCAACCCGAGCATCACCCTGCGCTCGCCTCCCGCTGCGGAACAGACTTCCAGAGCTCCCAGGGCGCACGCCCGGAGTTGGCGAGGTCGGTCAGCTCCTGCTGCTCCTTGAAGGTGTCCATGCACCAGAAGCGGTCGCAGCGATGGGCCATGAGCTTGCCTGCGGAGATCAACCGGGCGAACGGAGCGAGCACCAGCTCCTCACCGGGCCGCAGGTACTCGAAGATCTCCCGGCGCAGAGTGAAGAACCCGGCGTTGATCAGCAGACCGGTGTCGCGCACCGCCTCGATGCCGGTCACCCGTCCCTCCGGACCCATCTTCACCACGTGGAAGCTCTGTGACGGCGGGGTGGCGACGAACGCCGCCACGCTCGAGGAGGTGCGGAAGGTGGCCACCATCCGGTTCAGGTCCATGTCGGTGAGCCCGTCGGAGTAGTTGGCGAGGAAGATCTCGTCGTCCTCCACGTACTTCCTCACCGCCATCAGGCGCTGCCCGATGTTGGCGTGCAGCCCGGTGTCGACGAAGGTGATGTTCCAGTCCTCGATGTCGCTCCGCTCCAGCGCCAGCTCCTTGCCTCCGCGGCGAAGGGTGAAGTCGTTGGAGATCCACTCCTCGTAATTCAAGAAGAATTGCTTGATGACGTCGGCCTTGTACCCGAGGCAGAGGATGAAATCCTTGTGGCCGAAGTGGGCGTAGTACTTCATCAGATGCCAGAGGATCGGCCGGTAGCCGATCTTCACCATCGGCTTGGGAATCTCCCCGGTGAGCTCGCGAAGCCGCGTGCCCAGGCCACCGCAGAACAGAACGACCTTCATCGCCGATCCACCTCTCCCCGGGATCGAGTCCCCCAGGGTCTCGCTCCACATTCCAAGAAAGACGCCAGGCGCCCGGATCGGACCACGCCCGCGGCCCCCCGACCGCCGCTCCGCCCGTGCACGTTGATCAGATTCGAGCCTCCGGGCACCGCGACGCAAGCGACGACTTCGCGTGCAAGGAGATCGACCCGGGGGTCGTGGGTGACCGCATCCATGGTGCCGATCCGGTGCGCGAGCGCCCGTGATACTGAGTGCCCCAATCGATGAACGACGCGGCCGACACCGCTCCGGGGGGCGGGGCAACTGCGCAGCCGGGCTCCAGCGCCTCGCTGGCGCGCAACGCCTTCCATCTCGTCGCCGGACAGGCGACCACCATGGTGCTGGGGATCCTCTTCAGCGCCGCGCTCGGCCGGGCGCTGGGAGCAGGGGACTTCGGGCTCTACTTCCTGCTCAGCTCGTTCAGCACCTTCGCCCTGATGCTGGTGGACTGGGGGACAGCAGTACTTCGGGATCCGCGAGGTGGCCCGGGCACCGGGGCGCGGCCCCGAGCTCCTCGGCACCGGGCTCACGCTCCGGGCGCTGGGCACGGCGCTGGTCTCCATCCCCACCGGGCTGTCGGCGTGGGCGCTCGGCTACGACCGGAGGACCATCGCCTTCTCGGTCCTCTTCATCGCCTTCAACCTGCCCTTCTTCCTCGCCCAGGGCCTCGCCGGCGCGGCCGCGCTCCTCACCGCCACGCTGCTGTACCGGGCGCTCGGGGGCGGACGGCTGCGCGTCTCGCGGGCCACCGCCCGGGAGATCCTGGTCGGGGGCACCGCCATCGTCGCCATCGGCCTCGCGGTCTACGTCCAGCCCTCCCTGGACGCGGTGCTCCTCTCCAAGCTGGTCCCCAAGGAGGTCGTGGGCTGGTACGGGGCGGCCAAGACCATCATCGGGACGCTGCTCGCCCCCTCGCCGATCCTCGGCGCGGCCGCCTACCCCCGTCTGTCCCGCGCCGCGGTGGACCGGGCTCTCTTCCGGCGAGAGTTCGCCATCGCCCAGCGCCCGATGCTCTGGCTGGGCGGCCTCGGGCGCTGTTCGGACGGGCCTCCTCTCCCCCCCCTCGCTGGCGCCGGGGCGGTGGGATCCAAGTCGCGAGCGCCGCCTTGGCCGGAGCAGACAGATGAAGATCCTCCTCACCGGAAGCCGCGGGTACATCGGGACCGTGATGGGCCCCTTCCTCCAGGCCGCGGGGCACGACGTCCGCGGCATCGACTCGGACCTCTACCGCCGCAGTACTTTCGGTTCCTGGAGGGAGACCGTCCCCACGGTGACGAAGGACATCCGCGAGGTCCAGGTCTCCGACCTCCGCGGCCTCGACGCCGTGGTGCACCTGGCCGCGCTCTCCAACGATCCGCTCGGCGACCTCAACCCCCAGCTCACCTACGACATCAACCATCTGGCCTCGGTCCGGCTGGCCGAGCTGGCGCGCGCCGCGGGCGTTCAGCGCTTCGCCTTCGCCTCCTCGTGCAGCAACTACGGGGCCGCGGGTGACGCCCCGGTGAACGAGGACTCGCAGCTGAACCCGGTCACGCCCTACGGCGAGTCGAAGGTGCGGGTGGAGCGGGACGTGGCAACCCTGGCCACCGACGGCTTCTCGCCGGTGTTCCTCCGCTGCGCCACCGCCTACGGTGTCTCGCCCCGGCTCCGCTTCGACATCGTGCTCAACAACCTGGTGGCCTGGGCCTTCGCCGGGGGGAAGGTCCTCTTGAAGTCCGACGGGAGCCCCTGGCGACCCATCGTGCACATCGAGGACATCTCCCGGGCGTTCCTCGCGGTGCTGAGCGTGCCCCGCGAGCGCATCCACGGACAGGCGTTCAACGTGGGCCGGAACGACCAGAACTACCGCATCCGCGACATCGCCCAGATCGTGAAGGAGACGGTGCCGGGATCCGAGGTGCAGTTCGCCGAGGGCGCCGGGCCCGACAAGCGGAACTATCGCGCTGACTTCTCGAAGATCGCCGGGCTCCTGCCGGAGTTCCACCCCGAGTGGGACGCCCGCCGCGGAGCGCAGCAGCTGTACCGCGCCTACCAGGAGGTCGGCCTGGTCCTCGAGGACTTCGAGGGGCCGCGCTACCGGCGCATCGATCAGATCAAGCAGCTCGTGGCGGCGGGAAACCTCGGACCCGACCTCCGCTGGCAACGCGAGCCGGTGGCAGCCTGAGGCCCGCCCCGACCCCGGAGAAGAACACCATGAGCTCCACCACCCACGAGAGCACGCCCGCGCCCCGCCGGGGATGCCTGGCCTGCAGCCGGCCGCTCCGCCACACCTTCGTCGACCTGGGGATGTCGCCGCTCTGCGAGAGCTACGTCCCGGCCGAGAAGCTGGAGGCGATGGAGCCGTTCTACCCGCTGCACGTCTACGTCTGCGACGGCTGCTTCCTGGTCCAGCTTCAGGAGTTCGTCAGCCCCGAGCACATCTTCACCGAGTACGCCTACTTCTCCTCGTACGCCGACAGCTGGGTGGAGCACATGCGGCGGTACGCCGAGGCAATCAGCGACCGGCTCTCGCTGGGCAAGGACAGCTTCGTGGTGGAGGTGGCGAGCAACGACGGCTACCTGCTCCAGCACTTCGTCCGGATGGGCATCCCGGTCCTGGGCATCGAGCCGGCGGCCAACGTGGCCAAGGTGGCGATCGACAAGGGCATCCCCACGCTGGTGAAGTTCTTCGGCGAGGCGACCGCGCGGAGCGTGCTCGCCGACACCGGCCCGGCGGACCTCATCTGCGGGGCCAACGTGCTGGCCCAGGTGCCGGACCCCAGCGACTTCGTCCGCGGCCTGAAGACGCTCCTCAAGCCCGGGGGAGTGGTGACCATCGAGTTCCCCCATCTCATGAAGCTGATGGCGGAGAATCAGTTCGACACCATCTACCACGAGCACTTCTCGTACTTCTCGTTCCTCAGCGCCGAGCTCGTCTTCGCCGCGCAGGGGCTCACCCTCTTCGACGTGGAGGAGATTCCCACCCACGGAGGCTCGCTGCGGGTCTACGCCCGGCACTCCGAGGACGGCGCGCGCCCGATGACCGAGCGGGCCCGGGCGCTCCGCCAGCGCGAGGTGGATGCCGGGTTGCTCCGGCTCGAGACCTACGCCGGCTTCGGCGAGCAGGTGAAGGAGACCAAGCGCAAGCTGCTCCAGTTCCTCATCGAGGCCAAGCGGGCGGGCAAGACGGTGGTCGGCTACGGCGCCCCGGGGAAGGGCAACACCCTCCTCAACTACTGCGGCATCCGGACCGACTTCCTCGACTTCACCGTGGACAAGAGCCCGTACAAGCAGGGCAAGTTCCTCCCGGGCACGCACATCCCCATCTTCGCCCCGGAGAAGATCCGCGAGGTCCGCCCCGACTTCGTGCTGATTCTCCCCTGGAACTTCCGGGAGGAGATCGTCAAGCAGATGGCCGAGGTGCGGAGCTGGGGCGGCAGGTTCGTGGTGCCCATCCCCGCGGTGAAGGTGCTCGACTAGGAGGGCCGCCCCGCGATGCTCTTCCTCTCCACCGCGGTGCCGGAGGTGTTCGTCCTGGAGCAGGAGCGCCACGCCGACGACCGAGGCTACTTCGCCCGGACCTGGTGCACCCGCGAGCTCGGTGCGCACGGGCTCGAGCCCCGGCTGGCCCAGTGCAGCGTGTCCTTCAATCGGTCCCGCGCGACGCTGCGGGGGCTCCACTACCAGGCGCCCCCGGCGGCGGAGGTGAAGGTGGTTCGCTGCCTTCGCGGCGCCCTGATGGACGTGGCGGTGGACCTGCGGCCCGACTCGCCCACCTTCCGCCGCTCGGTCGAGGTGGAGCTGACCCCGCTGAACGGCCGGGCGCTCTACATCCCCCGCGGCTTCGCGCACGGGTTCTTCACCCTCCTCCCCGAGACCGAGATCGAGTACCTCATCTCCGAGGAGTACCGGCCGGAGACGGCGCGCGGCCTCCGCTGGGACGACCCGCTCCTCTCCATCGCCTGGCCCGGGCGGCCGGAGGTGATGTCCCCCCGCGACCGGGACTACCCCGACGCGCGCCTGGAGCAGTTCGATGAGCTCCGCGGGCTCTGAGCAGCCGAGGGTGGACGGGGCCGCCGAGGCGCTGCGCCAGCTCGCAGACGGGCTCGAGCCGTCCGCGCTCGGTCCCGACCTGATGGCCCACCTGCGCGACCTCTATCCGCTCAACCGGTCCATCACCGGTGATGGGCTCCGCGCCTCGCTCCGGCTCCTCCAGCGCCTCGCCCCGCTCCAGCTGCATGAGGTGCCGAGCGGGACGGAGGTCTTCGACTGGACCGTGCCGCGCGAGTGGAACGTCCGCTCCGCCCGCCTCACCGGACCCGACGGACGGGTCGTCGCGGACGTGGCCCGGTGCAACCTCCACCTTCTCGGCTACAGCGTGCCCTTCCATGGCACCGTGTCGCGGGAGGAGCTCGAGCCGCACCTGTACTCGCTCCCGGATCAGCCGGAGCTCATCCCCTACCGGACCAGCTACTACCGGGAGGCCTGGGGCTTCTGCCTCGCCCACCGCGTGCGCGCCGCGCTTCCCCCGGGGGCCTACCAGGTGGAGATCGACACCCGGCTCGAGGACGGCGCGCTCAGCTACGGCGAGGTGTTCGTCCCCGGCACAGAGGACAGCGAGGTGCTCGTCTCCACCCACTGCTGTCACCCTTCGCTGGCCAACGACAACTGCGCGGGGATGGTGATGTGCGCCACCCTGGCCCGGATGCTCGCCCCGCTCCGGCCGCGGCACGGCTACCGCTTCCTCTTCGTCCCCGGCACCATCGGGGCCATCACCTGGCTGGCGGGGAACGAGGCCCGCACCCCCCGCATCGCCCACGGCCTGGTGGCGGCCTGCGTGGCCGACCCAGGCCAGCTCACCTACAAGCGGAGCCGCAGAGGCACGGCCGAGGTGGACCGAGCCGCCGCCCTGGTGCTCGCCGCCTCTGGCCAGCCGCACGGGCTCCGGGACTTCAGCCCCTACGGCTACGACGAGCGGCAGTACTGCTCGCCGGGGTTCGACCTTCCCGTCGGCTCGCTCACCCGCACTCCGTACGGCGAGTACCCCGAGTACCACACCTCCGCGGACGACCTCAGCCTGGTCCGCCCCGAGGCGCTGGTGGACACGCTTCGCCGCTACCTGGAGGTGTTCGAGGTGCTCGAGGGGAACCGACGGTGGCGAAACACCTCACCCCGCTGCGAGCCCCAGCTCGGCAAGCGCGGCCTCTACGGTTCGGTGGGCGGGCGGAGCCACGCCCAGGCACGGCAGATGGCGATGCTCTGGGTACTCAACCTCTCCGACGGAGCCCACTCGCTGCTCGACGTGGCCGAGCGCTCGCGGCTCCCCTTCCCCGACCTGCGGCGGGCCGCGGCAGAGCTCGCCGGCGCGGGGCTGCTCGTCCCCGTCTGAACGCCGCTCAGGCGCCGGTCAGCGGCAGCACGTGCTCGGCGAGCGCCAGCACCGCGGTGAGGCCCGGCGACTCGATGCCGTACAGCTGCACCAGGCCGGGCACGCCGTGCTCGGCCGGGCCCTGGACCAGGAAATCCGCTGCGGGCTCGCCGGGGCCCGACAGCTTGGGGCGCACGCCGGTGTACCCGGGCTCCAGGGCTCCGTCGGCGAGCGCGGGGTAGTAGCTGCGGATGGAGCGGTAGAAGGCGTCCACCCGTGCCTCGTCGAACGCGTACTCCACCCCGTCGACCCACTGCACGTCAGGGCCGAAGCGGGCGCGGCCGGCGAGGTCCAGGGTCACGTGCGTTCCGAGCCCGCCCGGCTCCGGCACCGGGTACACCAGGTGGTGGAAAGGCACCTGCCCCGAGAGGACGAAGTAGTGCCCGCGGGCGAAGCGCTGCGGCGGCACGCTTCCCGCCGGTACGCCGTCGATCCGCCGGGCGATGGTCTGGGCCCAGGGCCCGGCGCAGTTCACCACCAGCCGGAACCCCACGGTGGAGGGCTCATCGCCCCCCAGCGCGAGCGAGACGCCGCCGTCCTCCACCCGTCCAGAGAGCACCGGGGTCCGGAGCAGCACCTGGGCCCCGGCGGCCTCGGCGTCAGCCCGCAGGGCCTCCATGAGCCCGTGGCTGTCGACGATGCCGGTGGACGGCGAGAAGAGCCCGCGGACCCCGTGCACCGCCGGCTCCAGCGCGCGGATCTCGTCCGCGTCGATCCAGCGGAGGTCGTCCACGCCGCTGGCCTTCGCGTTGCCGAGGATCCGCTCCAGGGCCGGAACTTCCTCGTCGCGGGTGGCGATGACGAGCTTTCCGGTCCGGCGGTGGGTGACCCCCCGCTGGGCACAGTACGCGTAGAGCGCCTCTCGGCCGGCCACGCAGAGCCGGGCCTTGAGCGAACCCGGCGGATAGTACAGCCCGGCGTGGACCACCTCCGAGTTGCGCGAGCTGGTGTGGAAGCCCACGCAGCGCTCCTGCTCCAGCACGAACACCTCGCGGCCGGTGCGCGCCAGCGACCGCGCGACGGCGAGCCCCACCACTCCCGCGCCGATCACCGCGACGTCTGCGGCGATGCCGCTCATCGTTCCTCCCTCGGCTCGGTGCGATTCCTTAGCACCGCCGGTGGACGATTGTGGCGCTGCTGTGCACGAACCCGTTCGGGCAATTGATCGGGTCGAGAGCGGTTGCTAACCCACACCGGATGCCGCTCACCGCCCGCGCGATCGCCGCTCCACTCGTCGGGCTGTTGCTCGCCTGCACCACCGGAAGCGTGAAACCACCTGCCGGGCTCACCGGGGGGAACTCACCGGGGACCCCCGAGCCGCCGCCGGGTCAGGCAGCACTCACGGTCACCATCTCTCCCCGGACCGCGCCCCTGGTGCCGAACGGGAGCGTGTCCTTCTCCGCGGTCGTGGGCGGCACCAGCGCCGGCCAGGCCGCCACCGTGACCTGGTCGGTCCAGGAGTCCGGCGGCGGCGCGGTGGATGCGTCCGGCCGCTACACCGCGCCGGCCGCGCCTGGCACGTACCATGTCGTCGCCACCAGCACCGCGGACCCGAGCCGGAGCGACTCGGCCCTGATCACCGTGGGGACCAGCGCCATTCTTCCCCCCGACCGGCTGACCATCTGGAACCCCGGGCTCAACGCGGTGGGCGGAATCCCGGCCCGCACCACCGTCTACAGGACGCTCGCCCCCTCGGGCGGTGATGACACCTCGGCGATCCAGACGGCGCTCGACGGCTGCCCCTCGGGTCAGGTGGTGAAGCTCGGCCCGGGGACGTTCAAGATCTCCGGCGACGGTCTGTCCATCGGCCGCTCCGGCGTGGTGCTGCGCGGCAGCGGACCAGGCCAGACGATCCTCATGAAGTCCGGCAGCAGCTTCCCGGTGATCATCGTGGGGCTGCGCTGGTACAAGTACTCGGCCCCGGTGGCGCTGGCCTCCAACGGGGTGAAGGGCAGCGCCACGGTCACCGTGGCCGCCAACCCCGGGTTCAAGGTGGGCGAGATCGTCCATCTGAGCCAGGTCTCCGACGACGACCAGCGCAACGACACCGACGCGCCGGTGAGGAAGATCTGGTGGGGGAACAACGCTGGCGGCCCCACCTCCGACGCGCGGGGCTGGTTCTGCGAGCAGAACCGGCCGCTGGGCCAGGCGATGGAGATCGCCCAGGTCAACGGCACCCAGCTCACCTTCACCACGCCCTTTCACATCGACTTCGAGACCGTGCTCTCCGCGCACATCCTTCGGATCTCCGACACCGCCGGCGGCGACGCGGTGGAGGTGGTGAAGTACTCGGGCATCGAGGACTTGGCGGTGGCCAACGGCGACGGGGGCGACGGCGGGGGAAACATCCACTTCTTCGCCGCGGCGTACTCCTGGGTCCGCAACGTCGAGAGCTGGGGCAGCCTCGGCCACAGCTGCAACCTCGACGGGAGCTTCCGCTGCGAGGTGCGTGACTCGTACTTCCACAGCACCCGCGACCCCAACCCCGGCGGCAACGGCTACGGGATCGGGGTCAACCAGTACGCCGCGGACAACCTCTTCGAGAACAACGTGGTGTGGGCCTTCAACAAGCTCACCGTGGCCCGGGCCTCGGGCGGCGGGAACGTGTTCGGCTACAACTACCTCCAGGACGGCTACGGCGACGGGTACCGCGACTTCGTCGAGGTGGGCGCAGGGCCCAACCACTACGCCGGCGCGCACATGGAGCTCTTCGAGGGGAACGAGGGGTTCAACTACGACACCGAGTCGTACTGGGGGAACTCGATCTACGGCACGGTGTTCCGGAACCACTGGACGGGGCTCCGCCGCTCGGCCGCGCCGTTGCAGCTCAACGACACCGGCAACCGCCGGGCGGTGGGCGTGCAGACCGCCGGCTGGTGGTTCTCCTTCCTCGGAAACGTGCTCGGCTTTCCGAACATGCCGCTGCGCTCGGGCCAGACACACTTCGTCACCCAGATGAACGTGAACAACCTGAACGACGACAGCGCGGTGCCGATGTGGATCATCGGCTACGACACGGTGACCTGGCCTACCAAGGCCGACCCGCTGGTGGTGGCCCGCACGTACCGACACGGCAACTTCGACTACGTCTCGAACGCCGTCGCCTGGGACCCCAGCAACCCCAACCACGATCTGCCGCCGTCGCTCTACCTGTCGCGCAAGCCGGCCTTCTTCGGCAGCAACACCTGGCCGTGGATCGATCCCGCCGCCGCGACCGACCCGGCGCGGGTGGGGACGCTCCCGGCCAAGGTGCGGTTCGACGCCATCCACGGAAGTGGGCCCTGACCGCCGACCCCGTTCCGCTCAGGAGGACTGCGGAGACCACTGCGGGGCCTGCCGCCGGTTGAGCGCCTCCGTCGCCGAGTGCTTCCCGAGGAGCAGACAGGTCCACTGGTAGCGGCGGAGGAAGCGGCGGAACTCGGGATCCGGGTAGCGCGGCGCGCCCTGGAGCATGCTCCGGAAGTACCCCCAGGCCATCGCCGCGCCGCCGACCAGGAGCGGCGGGCGCGTCATCCGGTACGCGGCGCTGGCCAGCATGTACAGGGGCGAGGTGCCCATGAACCACTGCCCGTAGCCGTGCCGGGTGCGTCCGCGCCAGAACCCCTGGTCGCTGGTACCCATGGGCCGGAGGTGCACGAAGCGCAGCTCCGGGTCGTCCCAGGAGACGGCGATCCATCCCAGCTGTCGGCAGCGGTGGCCGTCGATCCCATCCCACATCACCTCGCGCACGAACCCGCCGATCTGCCGGAAGCACGCCGTCCGGTAGAACTTGGTCATCCCCACCGAGTTCTCGTCACCGGTCTTCTCCGAGACCAGGTTGCTCAGGTCGGTCAGCGGAAACCTGGCCTGCAGCGGCTCCGTTCCGGGGCGGAAGAAGTACGGCTTGCCCGAGCAGGTGCCGATCCGCGGTTCCCGCTCCATCCGGTCCATGAGGCCGGCGAAGTAGCCGGGGGGCAGCTCGAGGTCCAGATCGAGCTTGCAAAGGTAATCGAAGCGGGCGAGGTCGGCGGTGGCCAGCCCGGCGTCGAACGCCTCGATGACCCCGGCGCCCACCCTGCGCGCCCCGCGGTCCGCGCGGCGCACCACCCGGATGAAAGGGGCCCGGGCCCGGTACTCCTCGAGGATGGCCGGCGTCTCGTCACGCGAGCCATCGTCGACGATGATCCACTCGGCCGGAGGCTCGGTCTGGGCGAGCACCGAGTCCAGCGTGCGCCGCGCGTACCGGGCCTCGTCCCGGCAGGGCGTCACCAGGAGATAGCGGCGGCCGCTCACCGACGCACCCCGTGTCGCTGGCACCAGCGGACCAGCACGTACACCGCCCAGATCCGCGACCAGTAGAGCCCCGGCGCACCCGACTGGAAGCCGCGCCAGAGCCGGTCCACCGCGGCTGGATCGAGCCCCGCGTCACGGACCGCTTGCGGATCGCGCAGGGTGCGGTCCACCGCCCCGTGCAGCCCCTGGCGGATCCACCGCTCGAAGGGGAGCACGAAGCCGCTCTTCGGACGCTCGAACAGCGCCGGATCCAGCCCCGCCAGGCCGATGCGCCGGAGCACCGCCTTGCGCCGCACCGGCTGGTAGCGCGGGTCGTCGGGCAGCCGCACCACCGCTTCGAGGAGAACGGTGTCCACCAGCGGGAGCCGCTGCTCGATGGAGACGGCCATGCTCGCCGCGTCGTTGTCCCGGAGCAGCCGCTCGCCGAGGAAGAGGCGCTGCTCGAGCACGCTGATCGCCGAGAGCGGAGAGCGTCCGCGCAGCTCCCGCTCGAGCCGTGCCCGGGCCTCGGGGGGCAGGCCGTCCACCAGGAGCGGCGCGGCGCCGTCCGCGACCAGCTCCCGCTGGAACTCGGGGAGGAAGAGCGCGTACGCCAGCTGGTAGAGCGCGAGGAGGTCCTCCCCGCGCCGGACCATGGCCGGGAGCTTGGCCCAGCGGGTCTGGCGCGGGAGCGGTCCCCGGTCGCGGTGCATCGCCGCCATGCCCAGGAGCGCCGCCCGGGCCAGCAGGGCCCGGGGCGCGGCGCCGAGGTGGCGGGTCCAGTGGTGCAGCGTGGGGAGGTCCCGGAAGCTGGTGTAGCCACCGAAGAGCTCGTCCCCCCCGGTGCCCACCAGGGCCACGGTGAATCCGGCCTCACGGATGGCGCGCGACAGCACGTAGGCGTTGAGGCCGTCGAAGGTGGGCTGGTCGATGCTCTCCAGCGCCGGCTCCAGCTCGCCGGCGAAGGCCTCCTCGCGGAGGACGATCTCCCGGTGCTCGGTGCCGATCGCCCGGGCGATGGCGCGGGCGGCCTCGCCCTCGTCGAACTCCTTCTCCTCGAAGCCGAGGGTGAAGGTGTGCACCGGGCCCCTTCCCGCGCGATGGGCGAGGTTGGCCACCGCCGAGGAGTCCACGCCGCCGGAGAGGAAGACCCCCAGCGGTACGTCGGAGGCGAGGTGGAGCCGGACGCACTCCTCGAGCGTCGCGGCCAGCTCCTCCTCGGTGATGGCCGGCGCACTTCCCGGCGCCGGCAGGCGCCAGAACTCACCGCCGCGGACCAGCCGTCCGTCAGTCCCCAGCACCTGGAACTCGCCCGGGAGGAGCGAGCGGACACCCTCCACCGAGGTGCGCGGCCCGACCACGAAGCCATTCCAGGCCATGGAAGCGGCCGCCGCCGGATCCAGGCGCGGAGTTCCGAGCAGCCCCGAGGCGAGTAGCGCTCGCACCTCCGAGGCGAACGCCACGCTCCACCCGGAGGACGGGTCGGTCGACACGGCGAGGTAGAGTGGCTTGATGCCCAGCGGATCCCGAGCGAGCAAGAGCGTCCGCCGGGGCGCGTCCCAGAAGGCAAGCGCGAACATCCCCCGCAACGCTGGCAGCGCGTCCTCCGCCTTCCGGGCGAGCACCCGGAGCAGGACCTCGCTGTCCCCGCTGGAGCGCACCTCCTCGCCCGCGGCATGGAGCTCCGCCCGGAGCGCGGCGTAGTTGTAGATCTCCCCGTTGAAGATCAGCACCTGACCGGTCGCGGGGTGAACCATGGGCTGGTGGCCCGCGGGGCTGAGGTCGAGGATGGCCAGGCGGCGGAAGGCGAGCATCGCGCCCCGTCCGTCCGGTCCCGGCGCGGACTCCCAGGTCCCCACGTCGTCCGGACCGCGGTGCCGGAGCGCGTTGCTCATCCGCTCCAGCGCCGCGCGGGTGCGGGCGTCGAGACTCCCCAGGATGCCGGCGATTCCGCACATGTGGCGGGCGGCATCGTGCCATAAACGCGAGCCGTCCTGCCGATGCTCGACGTCTCGCTTCAGCTCCTCTCGGTCTCGCCGTTTCCCCCCTCTCCACCCTCGTTCGGCGCCCAGCGCCGGATGCAGGGGCTGCTTTCGGCACTCGCCCGCCGTCACCCCGTCACCGCGCTGAGCATCGTGTCGGCGGAGCTCGACCGGGTCGAGGTGGAGCAGGCGATGCGTGCCTACTGCCGCGAGGTGTCGCTGGTGACCGCGCGGGAGGGCGGCCGGCTCGCCAAGCGGTGGCTGCAGCTCCGGGCACTCGTCTCCCCGAGGAGCTTCGAGCGGCTCTCGATGGACCTCACCGCATTCCGCGCCGAGCTCCACCGGCTCCTCGCCACCCGGCACTTCGACGCCGTTCTGCTCGAGTTCCCCTTCCTGGCCGGCGATGTCCTCGCCGACCCGCCTCCCGGGGCGCGGCGCCCGCTCCGCGTCCTGGACGCGCACAACATCGAGTTCGATCTCGCCCGGCAGCAGGCCGGCCGGGAGCACGCGCCCCTCCGGCGCATCCACAACAGCGCGAACTGGCCGAAGCTCCGGCGAGAGGAGCTGGACGCCTTCCGGCGCTTCGACGGGGTCGCCTTCTGCTCCGAGCTGGACGCGGCCAAGGCCCGGGCGCTCGTCCCCTCGGTGAACGCGGTGGTGGTGCCGAACGCGGTGGACGTGCAGTCCTTCGCCCCCGCCCCGGGGCTGCCCCGGCCCGACGGAAGGACCGTCCTCTTCTTCGGCGCCATCAACTACTTCCCCAACGTGGACGGCATCCTCTTCCTGGTCAGGGAGGTCTGGCCGCTGCTCGCCGCCGCGCACCCCGGGTGCCGGCTGAAGATCGTGGGCCAGCACCCGACCAGGGAGATCCTCGCTTTCCAGGGCCCACGGGTGGAGGTGACGGGCCGGGTGGACGACGTGCGACCGCACCTGGCCTCGGCCGCGGTCACCATCGTGCCCCTGCGCATCGGCGGCGGCACGCGGTTCAAGATCCTCGAGGCCATGGCCATGGCCCGGCCCGTCGTCTCGACCACGCTCGGCGCCGAGGGGCTCGACGCCCGTCCGGGAGAGGACCTGCTCATCGCCGACGACGCCGCCGGCCTCGCGGCCGCAGTGGGACGGGTCCTCACCGACCCCGCGCTCGGTCGTGCCCTCGGAGAGGCGGGCCGGAAGCTGGTCCAGGAACGGTACTCCTGGGACGCGGCGGCCGGGACGCTGGAGCGCTTCCTCCTCTCGCTCGGCGCCCGCGGAGTGGTGGCCGGCGAGGCCGCGGGCAGGAGATAGTGTCGGCCGCGCGAGGGTGCGGATGAGCGAGCGGCGGGTGCAGCCCGGAGGCGAGGTGATCGGCCGCGGGCATCTTCCGGTGCTCGACGGAGTGCGCGGGCTCGCCATCCTCATGGTGCTGGCGCTCCACTTCGTCGCCGACACCGAGCCCGCCACCCGCCTCGAGCGGGCGATCGCCCTGGTGGCCGGCTGGGGTCAGTACGGCGTCGACCTCTTCTTCGTGCTCTCGGGCTTCCTGATCACCGGCATCCTGGTGGATGCCCGGGAGCGCCCGGACTACTTCCGCAACTTCTACCTGCGGCGGGTGCTCCGCATCTTCCCGCTGTACTACGCGGTGCTCGCGGTGCTGTTCCTCGTGCTCCCGCGGGTGCCCGGGCTGGCCTCGTCCACCCTCGACGCGCTGCGCGCCCACCAGGCCTGGGCCTGGCTCTACGGGGTGAACGTGTACCTGGCCTGGAAGGGAGAGTGGGCCCTCTCGTACCTGGACCACTTCTGGTCCCTCTCGGTCGAGGAGCACTTCTACTTCGTCTGGCCGTTCGTGGTCTGGGCGCTCGCCCGGCGCCCGCGCGCGCTGCTCCTCACCAGCGTGGGGTTGGCCGCCGCTGCGCTGCTCGGCCGGGTGCTCTGCGCCGCCGCGGGGATCGGCCCGCATGTCCTCTACGTGCTGACCCCCTTCCGGCTGGACGGGCTCGCGCTCGGCGGCGCCTTCGCGGCGCTGGCGCGGCGGCCGGGCGGGATGGAGCGGATCCGCTGGCTCCTCCCCCGGCTCGCGGCGGCGGCGGGGGCGCTCTTCGGGGTGCGCTTCCTCTGGAGCCGGCTCACCCCGCTGTGGAGCGCGCCACTCTTCCAGGTGCGGGAAAGCCTGCTGGTGGTGCTCCTCGCCTGCCTCCTGCTTCGCGCGCTCACCGCGCCGTGCGAGGCGCCGGTGGTGCGCGCCTTCTCCAGCAGGACGATGCGCTGGTTCGGGACCTATAGCTACGGCCTCTACGTCTACCACCACTTCCTCTCCTTCTACTTCTCCAGCCACAAGACCGAACACGCCCTCGCGGCGCGGCTCGGCTCTCACGCCCTCGCGGTGGCGCTGCAGGCGGTGGTGGGTGTGGGCGTCTCCTGCGCGGTGGCCTTCGCCAGCTACCACCTGCTCGAGAAGCGCTTCCTCGCGCTCAAGGATCGGCTGACCGGTGGCGAGCAGCCCCGCGCCTCGGGCGCGCTGGGCGTGGCCGGGCCTTCGGCCTGACGCCGCCTCATGATCAGGCGCTCAGGGCGTCTGCGCGAGCCAGCGGGCCAGGTGAAGGTGGTAGAGCGCCTGCGCCTCCCACTCCTCCGAGACCTCATTGGTGCTCCAGCTGTCGTTGTCGGTGTACCGGGCCTCCACCGGCGTCCGGTCGTCGCGAGGGAACGCCGGATCACCCCAGTAGCCCCAGGCGGGGATGGGGAGCCCGGCCGGGTGCGACACGTCCGCCGGCTCGGGAAGGCGCACCGGCCCGCCGGCGAGCATGCCCGGGAAGTCGCGCGGCGTCGCGGCGAGCGTGGCCAGCCACTGGTGGAAGCCGGCCCGCATCCCGTGGCTCACGCCCGGCAACCCGGTGACGTAGCAGAACTGGCGTCCGTTCCGGCCGAAGGCGTAGTGGAGGCTGGCCAGCGCCTCGGCGCAGTCCTCGGCCATCGCCCGCGGGTCCTGCCGGCACCGCCAGGCGTTCGCGGTGCCGGTGCGGATCAGCGCCGCGCCCAGCGAGCCCCAGTAGTAGCGGCCGGCCCAGCCGAACGGATGGCGCGCCCCGTCCTCGCGCGCCACCCTGGCGTTGGCCTCCAGCGCCTGGCGGAGCCTCGCCGTCAGCTCGGGGTCGGCGTCCGGCGCGCGCAGGTAGAGGAGCGCGGCCAGGCCGTCGATGTGGAGATACACCGGGTCGGGGACGGGCATCGCCAGCTGCGCGCGCACGTCCCGGTGGAAGCGCGTCTCGCCGGTGGCCAGGGCCATGCCGGCCGCGGCGTAGGACCGCGTGCTCCGGCCCACCGCCGCGTCGCCGTCGCGCCGGGCGGAGGGACAGCTCGGGCCGTCCGTCGTCTCGGGGTGCGCGTCGAGGTACCCCACCCCGGCACGCGCGGCACGGAGACACCGCTCGGCGAACGCCGCGTCCACGCGCCGGAAGCGGGTCGCGGCGAAGGCCAGGGTCCCCACCGCGCGCGCGGTGGCCAGCGTGCCCACCTCTCCCCCGCCGTACGGAGGCATTCGCTCCGGGGCGTTGCGCCCGTAGGGTCCGTAGCCATCCTGGCAGCTGGTGTTGCGGAATCCCCCGGAGTCGTCCTGGACCGAGAGCAGCCAGCGCAGGCCCCAGCGCGCCTCGTCGAGCAGGTCGGGCACCCCGTTGCCCGACTCCGGGATGTTGGTGTCGTCGGCGGTGGGGCCGAAGTCGGCGTCGGCGAGCAGGAGCCAGAAGAGGGCCGAGGTGAGGTAGGCGTTGTAGACCGTGAGGTCGCCGGCGTCGTGCCAACCTCCCTCGACGCCTGGTGGCGCCAGACGGGCATCGTCGGCGTGCACCCACGGACCCTCGGCGTGCGCGGCGAGCACCGGGGTGAATGCCCGCTGGAAGTAGAACCACCGCTGCACGGCCCGGAGCGGAGGGTCGAACACCGAGGAGCCCACCTCGAAGGGGAAGCTCTCCGTTCCGTCGTCGCTCACCACCCAGTAGCGCCCTGGCCGGGTCAGCGCCGAGAAGTCACCGATGGACACGCTCCGCACCTCGCCCAGGAGGTCGGTGGGGAGCGTCCGCACCGGCGCGCCGCCCCGGAGCGCCACCCGTCCGGTGGCGAGCTCCCGCACCTCGAAGGAGCGGAAGGCCCGGGGCGCGGTGAAGCGCTTCTCCATCGCCGGCGCGTAGCCCACCTGGCTCAGCGCGAGACGGGAGAAGAAGGGCTCCTCGGGTGGGAGACGGCGGCGCTCGGCCAGCCGCACCCGCCCCAGCAGCGCGGCGGCGGCATGACGGAGAAGCGCGCGTCCCCGGTGCGAGGCCACGAGCCCCACCACCAGGACACCCAGCGCGAGCAGCCCCAACCGGAGCGCGGTCCGGCCAGCTCGCATCGCTCAGGAGGCCCGGAAGCTGCGGGCCAGCACCGCCCCGAGCACCCGGGCCCGATCGATGAGGGCGAGCGTGCGGTCCACCTCCACCAGCCGGCTCTCGTCGAGGAGGAGCACGAGCAGCGCATGGTCGCAGGCGGCGACCAGGTCGCGCGCCTCCGGCAGCTCGGCCGGGCTCGGAACCGCCACCAGCACCCGCTCGCGGCTGTCTCGCGGCGCGGCGCGCTCGAGCGCACGGGAGATTGCCCGGATGCGTCCGGGGGTCGCCTGGGAGGCGTCGACCCCCCGGACCGCCCGCGAGGGGCCGCCGACTGCGTCGAGCAGCCGCTGCAGGAGCCGGGAGGCGAGCTCCGGCCGTCCCGGCGCGACGAGGGCGAGCGCGCGCCAGCGGAGGGAGGCGAGCCGGTACCAGAGCAGCTCCAGGTCGCGCTCCTTGAACCCGACCCCTGCTCGAGGCCCGATGGTCGAGGCCTGCTCAGAGTGCATCGAGCTCACCGAGGAGCTGCACCCGCGCCTGCAGCTCCACCTGCCAGGGCTCGAGGATGCGCCCCGAGCCGAGGTCGAGGAGCGCCGCCCCGAGCAGGGCGACCGCGAGGCCCCCCACCGCGCCAGCCAGCGCCACCAGCGGGAGCTTCGGCCAGACAGGTCCCTTCGGCCGCTCGACCGGGCGGATGACCAGGTACCGGTACTTGAAGGCGGCGCGGGCCGAGTCCTGCTCCAGCCGGGCCGTCTCCACCCGTCCGAGCATCTCGTTGTAGCGGGCCAGCCCCTGGCGCACGGCCGCCTTCTGGTACTCGATGTCCGGATCCTCGTCCTCGCGCGGGTCCGCCGCCTCGAGCGCCGTGGCCCGGAGCACCGCCTCGGTGGTGCGGCTCGAGGGCAGGGCCACGCCGGCGAACCCCCGGCGCCGGAGCTCCTGCTCGAGCGGGTGCAGCTCTCGCTTGAGGAGCTGGAGCTGCGGCGACTCGCTCTTCATCTCCTCGAGGCTCTGGTGCAGGTCGAGCACCGCCGGGTGAGGATCGGTGTAAAGCGCCCGCTCCTCCTCCAGCCGCGACTGGAGCTCGGTGGTGCGGCGCCGCCGGAAGTCCTCCAGGTCGGCGATGGCCTGCTGCTTGACCTGGACCTGCTCGATGAGCCGCTCGGTCTCGGGGTCCACCACTGGGGCGAGGCCGCTGCCCCGGCTGGTGGGGGGGAGCTGCCGGCCGAGCTTCGCCGCCCGGGCTCCGCGGAGCCGCTCCAGCTCGGAGAGCGAGCGCTCCAGCGTGCCGTGGGCGTCGACTGCCCGGGACTCGAGGATGCCGATCACGTCGCCGATGGCGTCGATCTCCGCCACGCTGCGCGCGTCGAGGAAGCTCTGGACCGCCGCCGAGACCACGTCCATCGCCAGGTCCGGATCGGGAAGGCGAGCTCCGATGGTGACCGTGCTCTCGGTGTGCTTCACCCACAGACGCGTTTCCAGCGCCTTCAGGAAGCCGTCGAGCAGGTCCTTCTCCGAGGGCGGGCGAAACAGACGGCCGACGATGGCGTCCTTCCAGCGCACCACCGGCGCGCGGTGGGCCTTCCACCGGGCGATGAGGTCGGTCTTCCGGATGATCGACACGAGGTTCTCCTGCCGGAGAATGGTGTCCTCGGCCTGTCTGATGGACGCCTCCAGCTCGCTCGTCGAGGGACGGCCGACGAGCGAGCTCATCACCTGGGTGCGCTGCGCCTGGATCGTCGCCTGGACCTCGTACTTGCGGGGGAGGACGGCGGCCCCTCCGAGGGACAGCCCGATCACGCTCGTCCACAGGACCAGGAACAGCCACCGATGCCGCCGGACCGCGTGGAGCACCAGCAGGGTGCGGCCCCCCGCCAGCGCCCATCGATCCGCGCGTGCCGCGGCGACCGGCTGCCTTCGGCCGGCAGCGCCGAGGTGCGCCCCGGCATCGAGCTGCGTCATTCCCCGTGTTCCTCGACCGCCCTCGCTCACCCTGGGAGCACCGTACCCGAGCCGACGGGGGGACACCACGGGCTGTCCGCCAGCGGTTCGGCGTAAGCTCCTGCTCCGGCGTGACGAAGTTCCTCCTCCTCGGCATCCTCCTCGCGACCTTCCTCATCCCCCTGGGCACGGCGCGCATCCGCGACCCGCGCCGGGGGCTTTGGACCACGCTCGCCCTGATCGCCGTGGCCGAGGTGGCCTACGCCATGTTCCTCGTCTTCCTCTACCCGCACCATGTCTGACCGGGTTTCGACCCTCGCCTCGCCGCCTCGGCCCGGGTCGGCGACACCCCGGTGGGTCGTGCTCGGGGTACTGGTCGTGCTCACCGCCGCCGCGGTCCTGGTGGGGAACGGGAACCTGGGGCTCGCGCTGGTCCCGGCGCTCGCCGCGCTGGCCATCTGGCTCCTGTGGACCCTGCCCCTGCGCGCGACCTTGCTCACCCTGCTCGCCCTGGCTTGGGCCGTCGAGTCGCCGTCCGATGTCTTCGCCTCGGGCCGCATCCACACCCCCTGGGCCATCGTGGGTCGCTTCCTCTGGGCCAAGCTGAACCTCCTGGTCCCCTTCTCTCCGCTGGTGCTCACCGGGTTCGACCTGGTCGCGGTGCTCCTCCTCGCCCTGGTGGTGGTGCGGCATTTCACCCGGAGCCCCGTGGATCGCGAGGGCTGGGTTCCCTCGCCTGTGCCGCTGGGCCTCTTCGCCTGGCTGACGGTGGTGGCGGTGCTCCTCATCACCGCCCACGGCCTCGCCCGGGGCGGAAGCTTCCGCTTCGTGCTCTGGCAGGCCATCAAGTGGCTCTACGTGCCGCTCGTCTACACCCTGATGAACCAGGGCCTCCGCGGTCCGAAGGACGCCTGGCTCACCGGCCAGGTCCTCCTCGGCGCCGGCGTGTTCCGGGCGCTGGAGGCGGTCATCATCCGCCTTCGCTACCCCTCGTTCGAGGAGGTGCCCCACACCACCAGCCACCACGACTCGGTGCTCTTCGCCACCTGTCTCGCGTTGCTCGGAGCCCGGGTCCTGGAGGCCCCGAGCCGGCGCGCCTCCAGGGCGCTGGTGCTTCTGGGCGGGCTCTTCCTCTGGGCGATGGTGGCCAACAACCGCCGCCTGGTCTGGACCGAGTTGGCGATGGTGACGGTCTTCTTCTGGCTGGTCACGCCCTGGCGTCCGCTGAAGCGACGGCTGGCGCGGCTCGCGGTGCTGGGCAGCGTGCCCGCGCTCCTCTACCTGACGGTGGGCTGGAACTCCGGCTCGCGGCTGTTCAGCCCGGTGCAGAAGATCCGCTCGATCGTCGATTCCAAGCGCGACGCCTCCACGGCCTGGCGAGACATGGAGAACTTCAACCTCGTCGAGACCTACCGGATGGCGCCGGTGACCGGCCTCGGGTTCGGCCATCCGATGGTCGAGGCGGTGAGGCTCCCCGACGTCACCGCCGCGTACGAGCTCGAGCCCTACGTGCCCCACAACAGCGTGCTCGGACTGTGGGCCTTCGGGGGGCTCCTCGGGTTCGCCCTCCTCTGGGCGGTGTTCCCGGTGGGGATGTTCTTCACCGCGCGCGCGTACCGCTGGGCGCGGGATCCGGTGGAGCGCATCACCGCGCTCGGCGCCGCGGCGGTGCAGATCTGTTACGTGATGCAGGGTTACGGCGATCTCGGCTTCGGCACCTGGGGTCCGGTCTTCACCGTCGCCGCCGGCTACGCCCTGGTGGGGAAGATCTGCGTGGCCCGCGGCGCCTGGCCGTTGCGGTGGGCCACGAGCCCGGCGGATCCGTCGCTCGGGACCCCGGTCGCGCCACACCCTGGAGTCGCAACCGGCTGAACGAGGTCGCCCAGCCCACGAGGGCCCGCTCGCCTCGGAATCGCCCTGGGGCCTGCACCACTCGACGGCGCGCGAAGGGGTGATGACGGAGCCGCTCCCCCCGGCTGCTCGGTCCAGTGTCGAGCACCCGACTCGGCCCTGCGGCCACTCCGGCACGCGATGTCTACCTTCCGGCTCGCGTGCACGTCCTCCTGCTCGTCCTGCTCGCGCAGGCGCCCGCCCCCGGAGCGCCCCCGAGCCCCGATCCGGACACCGAGCTGGCCCCGGGCCTGCTTCGCCCCGAGGACTTCACCCTCTCGGAGCCGGGCGGGCAAGTGCACCAGGGAACCTTGCCTGCGGACTTCGCCGTCGCGCCGCCGGACCCGGAGACCCTTCGCGGGCCCTCCAAGGACGAGGGGTTCGACTTCGTCCCCATCCCGGTGCTGACGTTCAACTCGGACACCGGCTTCGGGCTGGGCCTGGTGCTCCTCGCCTACGTCTACGGAAAGGACTTCCGGCCATACCGGCACGGTCTCACCGCGCAGTTCTTCGCCACCACCACCGGCTTCCAGGGGCACGACATCACCTGGGACGCGCCGCACCTGCTCGGCCCGGTTCGGGTCGAGGCCCATCTGGAGCTCCACAAGGACCCGTACGCGCCCTACTACGGCCCCGGGAACCAGACCTTCCCCGGCCAGTTCCTCCAGGGTCCGGACAGGTTCTTCGGTTACACCAGCACCTGGACCTGGGACTGGATCCGCTTCCGCATCAAGCCGTTCGGGGACGACGCGCCGCTCACCGTCTATGCCGGCTACCAGTACCGGTTCTTCTGGATCACTCCCTACGCCGGATCGAACCTCGACCTGGAGAGACCGAACGGCGTGACCGGCGGCCGCAACGGCGGGGCCTTCGGCGGCATCCTCTTCGACACCCGCGACGACGAGCAGAACACCCATTCGGGGTTCCTGGTGCAGCTCGCCGGCCGCGTGGCGCGGCCCTGGACCGGAAGCCAGTTCAGCGACCAGGGTGTGACCTTCGGCACCCGCATCTTCTTCTCGCTGTGGACGCCGCGGCTGGTGCTCGCGCTGCACGGCGAGGCGGACCACCTCTGGGGGGACGTCCCGTTCTGGGAATGGAACCAGCTCGGCGGCATCTCCAGCGTCGAAGGGCTCGGCGGCCTGGACACGGTGCGCGGCGTTCCACGGAACCGCTACGGCGGGAACACCAAGGTGCTGGGGAACGTCGAGCTTCGCTGGGCCACCGTGGAGATTCCCTGGGGACCCGCCCCGCTGCAGATCGGTCTCTCGGGCTTCCTCGACACTGGCCGGGTGTGGCAGCCGGGACAGCCCAACGGGAGGTTCTTCGACCCGAGCCAGTGGCACAGCGGCGCCGGCGGCGGGCTGCGCCTGATGCGCAGGGCGGCGGTCATCCGCGCCGACTTCGGCGTGGACTGGGTGCTGAAGCGGACCGGCATCTACCTCGCCTTCGGTCAGCTCTTCTGAAGAAGCTCTCCCGGGCCGAGCCAGGCCCGGAGCTCGGGCGGCGTCGAGCTCTCGGCCCGGACGCCCGGCTCGAGCGAGAGCGGCACCGCGACGAATCCCCGGTGGGCGAGCGCCGCCAGGAGCGCGCGCCGGGCGTCCTCGTCGGGCGAGAAGAGGACGCAGCCGTCCCCCCCGCCCGCGCCGCTCACCTTCCCGGTGCTCCCCGCGGTCCGGGCCAGGGCGAGGATGCGGGTCGCCCCCGGCGTCCCCACGCCCGGAAGCGCTTCCAGCGACGCCTCGAGCCCCTGGCACGCCTCGTCCACCTGGGCGAAGCGCGAGGCGCGGAGCCCGTCCTCCAGCTCGCGCCCGAGCTCGTCGCTCGACTCGACGAAGCGCCGCCGGGCCGGCCCCTGGAGGGCGGACTCCACCTTCTGGATCATCCCTGGCGTCGAGGCGCTCTGGCCGCTGAAGGCGTAGCTCGCCGGGAGCGCCGTCGTCCCCAGCCGCACCACGTCCGGGGCCCCGGCCGCGGCCAGGCCCAGGCCCAGGGAGGCCGCGGAGGTCACCCGCTCCAGAGGCCAGCGGCGGTAGCGGAGCAGACCGCCCACCGCGCAGGCGGCGACGTCCCCGCCGCTCCCCTTCCCTCCCTGCGCCTCGGCGTGGGCGAGCAGCGCCAGCGCCAGCGGCGGCCGCACCTCGAGCAGCCGGGCGGCGCTCTCCACTGCGAGCACCACCGCCCGTGCCGAGCTCCCCAGGCCCAGCTTGTGCCCACCCGGGCCGGGCGCCGTCGGCGACAGCGCGAGCTCGAGGCCGAGCGACTCCCGCGCCCGCGCGCGCACCACCAGGTCGAGCGCCCGCGCGGCGAAGACGAACGGAGCGGCGGGCTCGGTCGCCCAGCGCACGCCGAGCGGCGTCATGGTGCCGCGGAGCCTCCCCTCGGCGAGGACCAGGTGCACCTCCCTGTCCTCGCGCGTCCGGGCGAGCGCGAAGGCGCGCGGGCCCACGCCCGCGAGCCGCGCCGTGCCACCCCAGAGGACGGAGTATTCCCCGGAGAGGAAGAGCTTTCCCGGGGCGGAGAGGCAGACCTCCACCGGCGACCTCAGGGCTCGACCAGCCGGGCGTCGCCGCCGGCCCGGCAGCGCACCACCTCGACCGCGCCCGCCTCGCGGGCCAGCCGCTCCACCTCGGCCTCGTGCGAGGCGAGGGTGAGCAGCACCGGGTTGGGGCCGGCGTCGAGCGTGAACCAGACCGGCACCCCTCGGCGGCGCGCGGCGGGGAGCGCGAGGATGAGACCGAGCGTGCCGGGCAAGAGGTAACAGAGCGGCGGCTCCGCGGCGAGGGCCGTGGCGTGCATCCTCCAGGCGTTGCGCTCGGCGAGGGCACCCAGCGCCTCGAGATCGCGGGCGGCGATGGCGGCGGTGGCCCGGGGAATCTCGGCCTCGGCGTCCTTCACCCACGCCGGGTAGTACGGCGACGTCTCCACCGTCTGGGCCATTCCGTCGCGGCTGCCGACCTCCTTCTCCGCGCGGCTGAGCACCGCGACCAGGAGCCGCAGCTCGGGCCAGTGCCCCTCGGGGAAGGCCTGGGTGGCGACGCTGTCCTCCCCGTCCTCGCGCGTTCCCCGGTGCCAGATGCACACCCCGCCCTGCACGCTCCGGCAGGCCGAGCCGCTGCCCTCACGCGCCAGCCGGGAGACGGCGGCCGGCTCGGTGGAGAGTCCCGCCGCGGCGCGTCCGGCCAGGGCCAGCGCGGCGAACCCGGCGGCGCTCGAGGCGAGGCCGGCGGCCATGGGGAAGTTCCCGCGCGAGTCGACGCGCACCGGCCCGAGCGCCCGCCGGGTCTCGGCGCGCACCCGCTCGAGCAGGCCGAGCACCCGGGCCCGCTCCTTCCCGCGCGCCTCGCTGCCGTGGAGCGTCACCGCATCGGCGGGGGCACCGAACTCGACGGTGGTGAACACCTCCAGCGGCGCGAGGGTGAGGGAGAGGCTCGACTGGTGCGGGAGGACCCGGACCGGGTCGCGCTTTCCCCAGTACTTCACCAGG
>DATKKF010000057.1:0-4324 GCA_035543115.1 Myxococcaceae bacterium | reverse complement strand
ACTCCGAAGAAGGAGTTGATGGTCCCGAGGTTGATCGGCAGCGAATACACCTTGCCATGCCAGGTGGTGAGCACGCGGTGCCGGTGCTGGTTGAAGTCGGAGAAGCGCTGCATGTAGCGCCAAACGCGCTCGTCGGAGGTGTGGAAGATGTGTGTTCCGTAGGAATGGACGGTGATCCCCGTGTCCTCGAACTCGTGGGAATGGCAGTTGCCGCCGATGTGGCCGCGCCTCTCGAGCACCAGCACCGATCGACCGGCCTCGCGAGCTTGCTGGGCGAAGATGGAACCGAAGAGGCCCGCGCCGACGACGATGAAGTCGTAGGTGTCCAAAGGGTCAGACCTCGCCCGCGCCGACTGCGGCCTCGACCGGGGGGAGGGCGGTCACGGGGATCCCCGCTCGATCGAGCAGGTGGGCGAAGGCGGAGACGAAGGCGTCGGGCCGCGTGGCCTGGTCGAGCACCTCCCTCGCTCGCCTCACGATCCGCAGGCGCTCCGGCTCGTCGGAGAGGAAGTGGGCGCAGGTCTCGACGAGGTCGCCGTAGTCCCAGCGCACGGGCACATAGGTCTTCCCGGGAACGAAGACGTCCGGGTAGGTGCGCAGGTGCCCGACGTCGGGCTTGACGAGGAGGCAGCCGCAGAGGATGGCCTCGAAGTCCCGCCAGCAGATCTCGCCGTAGCCGAACGGGCTTATGCAGACCCTGGAGCGCAGGAGCTCCTGGTAGTACTGCCGCTGCGGCACGCGCTGGCGAGGGGTGAGGACCTTCCAGCGCGCGCCTGTGCTCTCCAGGATCTCGAGCACGGGCCGACGAAGGGGCTCCACCCAGTCCCCGCTGCGAACGGAGGCGCGACAGATCACGTCGGTGTCCTTGGGGATGGGGGCGAGCCTCCTGCAAGCCAGCCGGCGGATCGGCTCGTCGAAGGCGACGTTCCAGCCCAGATGGACCTTGGCCGCCTCCTCCGGGGAGAGCCCGGGGAAGGAGGGAATGGTGTCGTCGCGGAAATCGAAGCCGTGCGTCCGGGCCACGTAGTCGGTCAGGTTGCTCTTCCCGACGAAGGGCCTGTAGGACGTGAGCTCCCGAAACACGTGCTTCTTGACGTAGAGGTCGACGAGGCGGAGGAGGGGAGGCCACTGGACGCAGAGGTCGTCGTCGCCGTCGAAGTAGACGAGGCGGGTGGCCGCGGGGCCGATCCGCTCTCGCAGGGCCCGCAACGTGGACAGGGCGGCTTCGGCGGAGGTGCGGAAGCTGAGCTTCACGCCCACCAGATCATACTGACGCAGCTGCGCCGCGCCCAGGCGAAGCGCGTCCTCGATGTTCATGAAGCGCACCGCCACGCCCAGGCGGTCGCGGAGAGCTCGCGCGTGGTAGCGCACGGGCGCGTACTGCAGATCGCTGGTCGGCGCGAGCCCGTCGGTGGTCAACAGCACCGGTATGCACGTCCGCCGCTTGAGCAGCGAAACGGTGCGGTGCCACCGGAAGGAGGTGGGCTGAAGCAGCCGCTGGCGCAGGGTTGATCTTGCACGCTGGGGCATCAACATCCTCTCCAGGGCTGCCGCGAAGGCAGTGGCCTCACTCAAGGTGGTCGTCGAGCCTTCGCGCCCAGATCGCTTAGGATACACGGAATCCCTCGAAGACCGGAACGGACGCCACCCGGCCGACTCGATCGGATGCGCCCCGCGAATCGAGAGGTGGTCCACAAAGGGGGCCACCCGCGAGAGAGGCGACCGTGCCTGGCTTCGGCCTCTCGAGCCCCGCCGCGAGCGAGCAGGAACTGGTGGGAACGGTGGTCAGGGAGCTCTCGAGACCGAAGAGGTGCTATCGCGCCGAGGGTTGTCCGGTGCGCAGAGGGTGAAGGGCGTTGGTCCAGATGTCGAGGAACTCGCGCTCGCGCGGCGTGTCCGGCCGTCCCAGGTGGCGGCGCACGAAGGCCGGCCCCCTCCCCAGGTGCCAGAGGAGGTTGGCCAGCCACAGGCCCGCTCTGCCGTAGTACTTGGCGAAGTACCTCGCCCTGGCCGCATAGTAGTAGCGGGGCAAGCGACGGCGCGCCGCCTCCCCGCTCATCGGACCCGAATGTCCGGCGGCGAGATGCACCACCAGTGCGCTGGGCCAGGTGAGGACCTTCCAGCGGCTGCGGTGGACCCGCCGGCAGTAATCCACGTCCTCGAAGTACATGAAGAAGCCCTCGTCGAGGGGTCCCACCTCGTGGATCGCCTCGGCGCGCAGAAGCACGCACGCGAAGGAGACCCAGCCCGCCTCCTCGGGAGCCTCGGCGAGCGGTCCGACCACGTGGAATCGGTGCATGGCGCGGGTGAGGGGGCCCAGGTTCGCGGAGCGGATCAACTCGGATACCGGGTGGATGAGGCGAAACGCGCTGTGCTCCCGGGTGCCATCCGTGCCGAGCAGCGCCGAGCCGATCGCGCCCGCGTCGGGGTGGGCCTCCATGGCCTGCAGCAGCGAGCGGAGGGCTCCCCGCCGCACCAGCGTATCGCTGTTGAGGAGGAGGTAGGCAGCGGCCTCCACCGAGCGAATGCCCAGGTTGTTGCCGGCGGCGAAGCCTCCGTTCACCGGGGAGCTGATCACTCGCGCCCATTTGGCCCATCCGCGCTCGACCACGGCCCGCTGGAGGATCTCGGCCGAGCCGTCGCCCGAGGCGTTGTCGACCACCACGACGGTGATCCCCGGCTCGATCTCCGGCTCCAGCGAGGCGAGGCAGTCGACGGTCAGTCCGGGCGTCCGGTAGTTGAGGACGATGACGGCGAGCTGAGCGGGCATGGACTCCTCGCGGGACGTTCGCCGGGGCGGAGGCGGACTGCGACCGTAGTCAGGAACGAAAGGGGGGTCAACGAGTGCGCGCCCGGGGCCCGTGCCATGGCCCTGGGACGGGGACGCAGGTGGCTTGACCCGAGCCCCCGCTGGGCACCCGGTGGTACCTTGTGGCGGCCGCGCCCGTCGCGCGTGGACTGACGGAGGGGGAAGACGTGCGGATCGGATACCTCGTGAACCAGTACCCGCAGACGAGCCTCAGCTTCGTGCGGCGCGAGATCGCGGCGGTGGAAGCACAGGGCCACGAGGTGCTGCGCTTCAGCCTGAGGCCCCCGGGCCGCGATCTGGTCAGCGAGGCTGATCGGCGTGAGGCCGCGCGGACGCGCGTGGTGCTGGCGGTGGGAATGCCGGGACACGCCTGGGCACTGACCGCGACGGCTGCGCGCCACCCCATCGCCTTCCTGCGGGCGCTCCGGGAGACGGCGCGCCTGGTGCTCAGCGCCGGGCGGCCCATCCGGCATGCCGCCTACCTGGCGGAGGCCTGCGTCCTCGCGCGGTGGCTGCGCCGCGCCGGGGTGGACCACCTGCACGCCCACTTCGGGACGAACTCCGCCGCGGTGGCCATGCTCTGTCGAATGCTGGGCGGACCCCGCTACAGCTTCACCGCCCACATGCTGGAGTTCGACGAGCCGAGAGCGCTACGGCTCGATGACAAGGTCCAGCACGCCTCCTTCGTCGCCGCCGTGTCCAGCTATGGACGGGCGCAGCTGTTCCGCTGGGCCCGCTTCCAGGACTGGCCGCGGATCCGGGTGGTCCGGTGCGGGGTGGACGACGCGCTGCTCCGGGCGCCGCACACGCCCGTGCCGGGGGCCCCGCGGCTGGTGTGTGTCGCGCGGCTGAGCGAGCAGAAGGGTCACGTGCTCCTGGTCGAGGCGGCAGCGATGCTCGCCGCCGAGCAGCTGCCGTTCGAGATCGTGCTCGCCGGTGACGGGCCGCTGCGCGGGGAGCTCGAACGACTCATCCGGTCCTCGGGGCTGGAGCGGCACGTCTCGCTGGCGGGCTGGATGAGCGAGGCGCAAGTGAGGGAGGCGATCCTCGCCTCGCGGGCGCTGGTCTTGCCCAGCTTCGCGGAGGGTCTGCCGGTCGTCCTCATGGAAGCGCTGGCGCTGGGGCGCCCGGTCATCTCGACGGCCATCGCCGGCATACCGGAGCTGGTCCAGCCGGGGGTGAACGGGTGGATGGTCCCGGCGGGATCCGTCGAGGCCCTGGCCGAGGCGATGCGCGCCGCCCTGCAGGCGTCGCCCGCCCAGCTGGAGGCGATGGGCCGGGCGGGGGCGGCGCGGGTGGCGCAGCTGCACGACGTCGCGGGAGAAGCGCGGAAGCTGGTGGAGCTGATGGAGACGGCCTGACCGGCGCACCCCCGTCAGGCGCCGTCGCGTGCGGCGCGCGGACTCTCGGGGTCGGGGGTGTCGAGCGTCGGCGAGCGGTCGCGCCCGGCCGCCCGGCCCCGGCGCTTCCGCTGCGGCGGGATCGAGGCTCCCCGACGCAGCCGGACGATCGAGG
>DATKKF010000056.1:0-43260 GCA_035543115.1 Myxococcaceae bacterium | reverse complement strand
GGGCCGAAGGCCGGGAACGGGTCGGGGCCCCTCGGACGCGCTGCGGCAGGCGTGGCATCGGCCCCGGCCTCGGCGCCCGAGTCCGGGTAGATGCGGAAGGTGTGCCCACAGCGCGAGCAGCGGACCTTGAGCCCCCGCGCGGTGACCTTGCCGTCGGGCACCTTGAAGCGAGTGTGGCACTGCGTGCAGGCGATGATCACGGGGGGCGAGCCACAAGCGGGCCGGAACCCGCGAGAATACCAGGGGAAGCCCGCCCGCCCTCCGTGTAGGTGCAGCCCCTCCACCTTGTTGCACCGAGCCAAACCGTGCTGCTATCCAGCCGGAACCTGGCGGTCTCTCCAGGGAGGCGCTGCAGCGCGGCATGGCTGGGCAGGAGCGGGCCCACCGTTCACGACGGCGACACACGAACCATGACTGAACCCGAACAGCTGCATCCCCCCCAGGACGAAGCTCCTCGCGAGCCGAAGATCATCAAGCGCTACACGAACCGGAAGCTCTACGACACCGTCGAGAGCCGGTACGTCACGCTCGACGAGATCGCCGAGATGATCAAGCAGGGCGCGGAAGTGAAGATCGTCGACAACCGCACCAAGGACGATCTCACCTCGGTGACGCTGGCGCAGATCATCTTCGAGGAGGAGAAGAAGAAGAACCAGATGCCGCTCAGCGTGCTGCGGGAGATCATCCGCCGCCCGGGCGACGCGCTCTCCGGCTTCATCCAGAAGGAGGTCAGCCCTCGCGTCGCCTCGATCCGCGAAGAGGCCGAGACGCGGCTCGACCGGCTGCTCCGCCGTGAGGAGGGTGGCACCGGCGAGCTGAAGGAAGACCTTCTCCGCGCCGGCCAGCGCACCATCGAGGAGTGGCAGCGCCGCGCGGACGACCGGGTGAAGTCCCTCGTGGAGAGCGTGACCGGGAACCTGCCGGCGCTCGGCTCCGACCTCGGGCAGCTCAGCCGGCGGCTCGAGGAGCTGGAGCGGCGGCTGGACGCGCTGGAGAAGAAGCCCGCCGCTCCGCGGGAGGAGACCTAGTCACCCCGGGGGAGCGTCCCCCGGCTGGGGCCCGGCACCATCGCCGTCGCCGCCTCGGCCACCGAGCGCCCACACCGACTCGGCGACCGCGGTCATCATCTGCGCGCCGCGGCTCCGGGGCGCGTAGTCCCACACCGTCTTCCCGTGGCTCTGGGCCTCATCGATGGCGACGTTGATCCCCAGCGGCGGAGTCACCCGTCCGGGGAAGTAGGCCTCGAGCCGCTCGCGGACGGCCTCCGCCAGGGCGGTGCGCCGGTGCATCATCGGCACCACGGCGGTGACCCGGAGGCCCGGCCGGTGGTGCTCCTCGGCGACCCGCTCCACCGTGCGCGCCACCTCCGCGCATCCGTCGAGCGCCAGGTAGGTGAGGGCGACCGGCACCACCACCTCGGTCGCGGCCACCAGCATCGCCGTCACGCTGAGGCCGAGCGACGGCGGCCCGTCGAGCACCACCACGTCCTGCTCCGAGGCGAACTGGTCCAGCCGCTCGCGGAGTCGTTCCGCCGCGGCGGACGAGGTGCCGAGCGCCGCGGCCAGGCCCGCCATCTGCTTGTACGCCGGGACGACCGAGAGGCCGGGGACCTCGGTGGCGTGGCGCACCTGGGCGAGCCCGATGGAGGGGTCGGTCAGGAAGTCAAAGACGTTGGGGTGGATCTCCCGCACGTCGAGCCCGAGCGTCTTCCCGGCGTGCCCTTGCGTGTCCAGGTCCACCAGGAGCACGCGGAGCTTCTGGGCGCGGGCGATCCACGCGGCCACGTGGACGGCCAGCGTCGTCTTCCCGGTGCCACCCTTCTCGTTGACGAAGGCGATCCTCCGCACGGGCGGCGCGCCGGGGCTCAGCGAGGCTGCTCCGGAACCTTCTCCAGCTTGGACTCGATCCGGGTCAGGGTCGCGTCCAGGTCGGCGATCTTCCGCCGCAGCGACTCGACGTCCTCGGTCGAAGGCAGGTTCATCGCCGCGAGCGCCGAGCGGAGGCTCTTGTCGAGCGCGCCCTTGGCGGACAGGGTCCGCTGGATCAGCGTCTGGATCGCCACCACGAACCGCTCGTTGGAGAGCAGCGCCTGGGCGAGCTTCCCCACCCGCTCCTCGCCGGTCTCGACCAGCCTCTTGACCATCGGATTGTTCTTCAGCATGGCGCCCCTGTGCGCCGGGGACTTCGCAGCCGCGCCCTGACCTGTCAAGCACCGCTCGCCCGAGCCCGTTGACAGTCCGCGGAGGTGCTCCCTACGGTCCGGCGCTCCTTCCTGCCCTCCATGTCCGGTCTGCTCGACAGGCGTCTCCTGCTGGTGACCGGGAAGGGCGGCGTGGGCAAGAGCACCGTCGCCGCCTCGCTCTCGCTCCGGCTGGCCTCGGCCGGCCTGCGCACGCTGCTCTGCGAGGTGAACGCCGGTAGGCGCCTGGGCCGGATGCTCGGCCATCCCGAGGAAGGCCCGGACGTGCGGCTGCTGGAGCCCAACCTCTCGATGGTGGATCTCGAGCCCGACGCCTCGATGCGCGAGTACGTCCTGTCGAAGATCCGCCTGGAGCGCGTCTACCGGGCGGTGTTCGAGAACCGGATGGTGCGCTACTTCCTCCGCTTCATCCCCGCGCTGGCCGAGACGGTGATGCTGGGGAAGGTGATGTGGCACCTCCGGCAGTGGCCGGACGCGCCGGGCGGCTTCGACCGGATCGTGATGGACCTGCCCGCGACCGGGCACGCGCTCACCCTGCTCGGGGTGCCCCAGAGCCTGGTCTCCACCCTCCCCTCCGGGCCGATGTCCACCGAGGCCGGCTGGATGTACGACCTCCTCACCGACCCGGTGGTGACCTCCGCAGTGCTGGTGAGCCTTCCGGAGGAACTGCCAGTCAACGAGACGCTCGATCTCGCCCAGACGCTCCGCGCCGGGCTCAAGGTCAGGGTGGGCGCGGTGGTGCTGAACCAGTCGGTGCCGTCGCGGTTCGGGGCAGCGGACCGGGCCGCCCTCTCCGGACGACCGGGCCTGAGCGCACTGGTGGAGGCCTACGAGGAGGACGCGCAGCACACCGAGGAATCGGTCGAGCGGCTGCGAGCCCTCGACGCGCCGCTGGTGCAGCTCCCGCGGCTGGTGACGCCCGAACTCGGACGGGGCGAGCTGGTATCGCTGGGCGACATGCTGGCGGAGGGGCTGCGGTGAGCGGGCCCTCGCTCGAGGAGGTGCTGCGGCGGCGCCGGGTGCTGGTGTGCGTGGGAGCCGGGGGCGTGGGGAAGACGACCCTCGCCGCCGCGGCGGCGATGCAGGCGGCGGCGCTCGGGCGCAGCGCGCTGGTCTGCACCATCGACCCGGCGCGGAGGCTGGCCAACGCGCTGGGGCTGACCTGGCTGGGCAACACGCCCACCGAGGTCAAGCCCGAGGTCCTCGCCAGGGCCGGCATCACGCTGAAGGCGCCGCTCCAGGCGATGATGCTGGACCTGAAGGCCAGCTGGGACGATCTCATCCAGCGACAGGCCCCCCCGGCGCAGCGGGAGCGCATCCTCCAGAACCGGTTCTACCAGACGCTCTCCACGGTGCTCGCCGGCTCCCAGGAGTACATCGCGCTCGAGCGGCTGGGGCAGCTGCGCGAGCGCTCGGACGCCGAGCTCATCGTCCTCGACACTCCCCCCACCGCCCACGCCCTGGACTTCCTCGACGCCCCGTCGCGCATCCTCGACTTCCTGGACAACGAGGCGGCGCGGTGGCTGCTCGACCCCGCGCTCCGGGCCGGCCGGCTCTCCCTGCGGCTGGCGCGGTGGGGCGGCGGGGTGGCAGCGAAGACCATCGGACGCATCATCGGCGGCGACACGCTCGAGGAGCTGGCAGCCTTCCTCGGCGCGGTGAGCGGGATGAACGAGAACTTCCGCGAGCGGGCGCGGGCCGTCCGCTCGCTGCTCTCGTCCTCGGAGACGGGTTTCCTCCTGGTGGCCGGGGCCTCGCCCGAGCGGCGTGAGGAGGCGCTCCGCTTCCACGCGGTGCTGGGAGACCGCGGGCTGCAACGGGACGGCGTGGTGGTGAACCGGGTGCAGGAGGAGCCACCGGCCTCGGCCGACGCCGAGACCGAGGGCCTCTCCGACCCGCTGCGCGGGGCGCTGGTCCGGACGCTTGGCGAGGCCCGGGCGCTGGCCGAGCGAGACCGGCTGAGCATCCGCCTCCTCCGGGAGGGCACCGCGCCGGTGCCGCTGATCGCGGTTCCCCGATTCTCGTCGGAGATCCACGACCTGCCCGCACTGTGGCGGGCAGGGTCCTACCTGCTGGGCGAGGCTGCGATCCTGTAGGCTCCTTCGTCGGTTCCCCGCCCGCCTTCCCTGCCCTTGCACGCCGCGTTTCACCGGGCCCTCGCCCTCCTTCCGCTCCTGCTCCTCACCCGGTGCGCCACCACCGGATCGGGGGGGGCCCGGACGGAGCCCATCGCCATGCCTCCCCAGGAGGTCCGCGCAGACCTGGCCCTGTTGAGGATGAACGACGAGGAGCTCTTCGCCGCGGGGTCGAGCGCCTTCGCCGCGGGCGACGCGGGGCGGGCGGCGGCGTGCTTCGAGCGGCTGGTGACCGCGTTCCCCGAGAGCTCGCACCGGGCGCGGGCGCGCTTCAATGCCGGCCTTGCGCGTGAGCGGATGGAGGACTGGGACGCGGCCCGCCAGCACTTCTCGGAGGTCGCCGACCCGCTCGGAAAGGGCGACCCGCTCGACGCCGCGTTCCACCAGGCCGAGGCCCTGTACCACCTGGATCGCTACCCCGAGGCCGCCACCCTGCTCGGCCGCATCGCGGCGCGGAGCGATCTCCCGGCGGCGCGACGGATCGAGGCCCAGGTGCAGCAGGGCATCTGCCAGGTGGACGCGGGCGACCTGGAGGAGGGCGAGAAGACGCTTCGCTCCGCCCTGGCCAGCGCCAAGGCCGCCGCGGACCGCGGCGAGCCGGCCGACGAGTACATCACCGCGCAGGGCCAGTTCTTCCTCGGGGAGATCTACCGCCTCCACTGCGAGGGGGTGACGTTCGATCCGGACGCCAAGGCCGACGCGCTGTCAAGAACGCTCGAGTACAAGGCGGAGCTCTTGCTGTCGGCGCAAGGCCACTACCTCCGAGCGATCAAGATCGGCAATGGCTACTGGGCGACGGCGGCAGGAGAACGGATCGGCAATCTGTACGAGGTGCTGCACCGCCAGATGATCGACTCGCCCACCCCGCGGGAGCTGAACGCCGAGGAGGTCGAGGTCTACCGCCAGGAGCTGCGGCGACGGATCAAGGTGCTGCTGACCAAGGCGATCGGCGTCTACGAGACGACCGTCGCCACCGCGGAGCGCATCGGAACGGCCGGGCCCTTCGTGGACCGGGCACGGGCGAGCCTCGAGCGGATGAAGCAGCTCTTGCTGGCCGAGGCGGACGTGCCCGACGAGCCGCCGCCGCCGCCGGAGCCAGCCAGCAAGCCTGCCTCCCGCCGGCGGAGCATTGCCCGGCCGCGCGCTGCTCCGGCGAGTACCGCCCAGAGCGCCACGCCCGACACCGGGGGCTGAATCGCTACTCGGCGCCGTCCCGGTGGCAGCTCGAGTGGGCCAACCCGCGCCGGAGACTGCACCGCCGGAGCGCCTCCCCCCTGGCGCTCCGGCGGCCTCCCCTCAGCTCACTGGAGCCCGAGCCGGGCCACCGCGTCCGCGGTGATGGCCTTGGCCAGCCTCGCCGCGCGCCGGCCGGCGGCGGTCTTGCCCTCCGGGTCTGCCGCCACCGCCGCGGCCACGTCGCCGAAGCCCTCGCGCCGGCCGAGTCGCAGCAGCAGCTCGCCCCGGTTGCCGAGCGCCACCGGGTGCCGGGGGTCGCGCGCCAGCGCCTCGCCGTAGGCACCCAGCGCGTCCTCGGTGCGGCCGAGCTTCTGGTACACCGTGCCGAGCGCGGCATGCGCGCCGGCGTCCCTGGGGTTGATCTCCACCATCGCCTCGAAGACCAGCGCCGCCTCGCGGAGCCGCCCGGCCTGCGCCAGCTCGACCCCGGTCCGGGCCATGCGCGCGGCGTCCGCGGCGGTGATGCCCTCGACCTCGGCCCAGGTGGCCTCGCCCCGTGCGAAGGCCAGCAGCTTCTCTCGATCGTTCCGTCGCATGCTCAGCGCCCCATGTTGGCGATGGCGGTCTGGGCCATCGAGGCGAACTTCATCTCCATCGTCGAGAGGAGATTGGAGAGCTGCTCCTTGCGCTTCATGAGCCGCTCCATCTTGAAGTTCAGATCGCGGTCGACCTTGTCGAGCTGGGTGACCTTCTTCCGATCGTCCTTGGCGGTCTTCTTGTCGTCGTTCTGGTCCATCTGCTGGGTGACGGAGAGCATCTGATCGTCCGCCCGGTTCTCGAGGACCATGAGGATCATCTCGATCTTCTCCTCGAGGCTCAGGCTCTTGTCGTTGAGGATGTCCTTGATCGAAGGGTCGCTGCTCCGGCTGCTGGAGCTGCTCGAGGACTTGCTCGTGGTCGCGCTGCTCACGCTCGAGGTCGCTGGCTTCGGCGCGGTGGACGCGGTCTTCTTCGCGGTGCTCCCGGAGGTCTTCCCGGCGCGCCGGGCATCGTCGATCCCGAGCTCGAGGTCGCTCCGGGACATCCCCTGGACACCGAAACCCCGGGAGCCAGAGAGCTTGTCCAAGAGGGCGGGGTGATCGAGCACGTACCGGAGGGCACGCTTGAGCGCCGGCGAGGTGTCGGGGTCGCTCGCCGCACGCTCGAGCTCGTCCCGGCTCAGGACCTTGTCGGGTGGGACCAGGCCGTTGGTCCACTGGTTGAGGCCGTCGAAGTTGACGAGGAGCGTCTGCAGCGCCGAGACCTCGTCACCTCCCGCGGGCCCACCCGAGTCGCCGGTGCTGGAAGTCTCTCCGACGTCGGACCCGGCCTCCTCCGCGGCGAGGTCGATGTCGCTCCGGGCGATGCCCTGGTCACCGCCGTCCTTCGACCGCGACAACCGCTCCAGGAGGTCGGGGTGGTCCAGGATGTACCGGGCGGCGCGCTTGAGGTCGAGCGGCGCGTCGGGGTCCTCGGCGGTCTCGCGCAGCTCCTTCTCGGTGATGACCTTGTCCCCGAACGCGCCCAGGAAGCCGTGGTCCCGGTTCATCGCGTCGAAGTTCCGCCGCAGCGTGTCCAGCGCCCGCGTCTCCTCCGGGTCCACGTCGCTCGTCCCGGAGGGCTCGACGTCCGTCCCGCCGTCGGCGGTTCCGTCGGTCGCCGCGGCGGCAAGCGCGGGAGGACCGGAGGCGGCGGCGGTGGACACGACGTCCTCCGAGACCTCGACCGGGTCCGGGGCGTCCGTACCGGGGCTCGCCTTGGCCGACGCCGCGGGCGCCCAGCCGTCCGTGCCGCCATAGGCCTCGTCCGTCGGCGGGGCGTACTCGGTCTCCGCCGCGCTCCCGGCGAGGTCCTTCAGGAGCTTGGTGCTGCCTTGCATCAGGGTGACGAAGTCCCCGGTCGCTGCGCCGACCGCGATCTTCAGCGCGTCGCCGATGACCGGCGGCAGGCCGAGCAGCTTGGTGCCTGCGTCGATGACCGCGGTGAACGGCGAGGCGACGGCACCCAGCGCATCCCCGATGAAGTCGAAGAATCCCATCCGTCCCCCTTCCCGGGCTGGCTCGCCGGGCACCCGGGGGCGGTACAAGAAGAGTGCCGGGGCTTGCCCGCGGGGAGCGGCGCCCCACTGTCCCCCCCGGAGGACGGGCCGGTCCACGAGGCGGGACGCCGGGCCGGGGCTGGTATGTTTCCGAGGGTGATGGTGCGGAGCCTCGGATTGGATGTGGGCACGAAGACGGTCGGCGTGGCCGTGTCCGACGCGCTCGGGCTGACGGCTCAGCCGGTCACGACCCTGCGCCGGACCAACCTCCGCGCCGACCTGACCGAGCTCCGGCGGCTGGCGGAGCACCATGCGGTGGAACAGGTGGTGGTGGGACTGCCGCTGAACATGAACGGCACCGAGGGCCCGAGCGCTTCCGAGGCCCGGCGCTTCGGCGAGGCCGTGGCGCGGCAGCTCGGGCTTTCCGTCGAGTACTGGGACGAACGCCTCACCACCGCCGCCGCCAACCGGATGCTCATCGAGGCCGACGTGTCCCGGGCCCGGCGAAAGGCGGTCGTCGACCAGGTGGCGGCGGCGCTCATCCTCCAGGGCTGGCTCGATGCGCACCAGCCCGCCGCACACGGGGACGAGCCGTGACGCGGGTCCTCGGCATTCTCCTGCTGCTGGTGCTGGTGGCCGGCGCCGGCGCCGCCTGGTGGTGGTGGCGGGACCAGCGGATCACCGAGTTCGCGCGGACCCCGGCGGGCGCGGCCGGCACCAGGGACGTCACCATCCCTCCCGGGAGCGGACCCCGGCGGGTCGCAGACGTGCTCGCGCAGGCCGGTGTGGTCAGCGACGCCGAGCTCACCTACGCCTGGCTCCGCCGGGAGAAGCTCGGTCCGAAGCTCCGGGCCGGCGAGTACGAGTTCACGCTCCCGCTGACGCCCGAACAGGCCATCCAGAAGCTCATCAGCGGACAGCAGAAGACGTACCATGTGACCATCCCCGAGGGTCTCCGGCTGGACGAGATCCTCCCCCTGCTCGCCTCCTCGCAGCTCAAGCTCCGGCTCGATCGTCTCGATGCGCTGGCCGCGGACCCTGAGTTCGTGAAGAAGCTCGGCGTTCCCGCCACCCGCCTCGAGGGCTTCCTCTTCCCGGACACCTACAGCTTCACCCACGGGTACACGGAGGAGAGCGTGCTCGCGAAGATGGTCTCGCGGACGCTCGAGGAGCTGCAGGCGGCGATGGCGAGCATGGATCCGGCGGTGAAGCTGGAGCCGCTGCAGATCGTCACCCTGGCCTCGATCGTGGAGAAGGAGACCGGCGCGCCGGAGGAGCGGCCGCGGATCGCCTGCCTGTTCCTGAACCGGCTGCGGCTGGGGATGCCGCTGCAGACGGACCCGACCGTGCTCTACGCGATGATGATGATCCGCGGGAAGTTCGTGAAGAACATCACCCGGCAGGACCTGGTCACCCCGCACCCGTACAACACGTACACCGTGCACGGGCTCCCCCCGGGCCCCATCGCCAGCCCCGGCGCCGCGGCGCTCCAGGCGGTCACCCACCCCGCGACCTGCAGCGACCTCTACTTCGTGTCACGGAACGACGGCACGCACGTCTTCTGCCCCACGCTCCAGTGCCACAACGCCGCGGTGCAGAAGTGGCAGGTGGACTACTGGGCCGAGCAGCGACGGCGCGGGCGTTCCGGGCACTGAATCGACTGGGCTGGCGGCGCGAGCCTCTGACACGCGCCAACGGTCTCGCTTGCGCGGGCGGTCTCAAACGGTCATAGCAACGCCTGGGCGAGGACCTCGGACGGTCTCATCCAGCCGAGGGTTTGTCGAGGTCGGTCGTTGAGCTCTGCAGCGACCGCGTCGAGCTCCTCTCCGGTGAAGACGCTGAGGTCGGTGCCCTTGGTCGAAGCAGGCCGTTGGTGTTTTCGTTCGTCCCCCGCTGCCAGGGACTGTGCGGCCGCAGCGATGGCGCAGCGACGACCCCGCTCCACCGTCTCATCCAGGTCCGAAGGCCCGGACCCGGCGTCCTGCCCGCGGTACGACCACAACGGAATGGGCTCGCATCGGCTGTCTGCGAAGCCAAGTGGAGCGCCCCCGAGGGGCACGCGCCCCCCTTCCGGGGCGGACCGTTCCAAACTGCTTCGGGAAGCGTTCATGGGTGACTGCACGAGCCCCGCGCTCGGTTCTTGCTACCCGGGGCGGATGTGGGCCCTGGAACAGATCCTCTGGTGGTTGCGCACGACGAGCTGAAGCTCCGGTGCGTCCTGTGCTCGACGGCGACGGTGCCCGACCGTGGAGCGCGCCTTCCCGGCGGACACGGTGTCGCTGCACGTCGTGCTCGAAGGAGGCTGCCTGATCGACGCCGGCCCGACGCTGTGGCGGCACCGGCTCGACCCGGGCGAGGTGCTGGTGGTGAACCGAGCGGTTCCGGGCGCGCTACGGGCCACGACCGAGGCGGCCCACCCCAGGTACCGTCTGCCCGTGTTCACCTCGAGGCCCGGCTCCGACACCCGATGCGCGAGTCGTTTCCGGCGCTCATCCGGACCAGTGCCGGACGGATCCCCCGGTCGTTCGGACCGTCCCTCCACGCGCTCCGGGAGGAGCTGGCCGTTCCCACGCTCGGAGGCGGCGTGGTGGCAACTCGTCTCTGCGAGGTGCTCTTCGTCCAGGCGCTGCGGGCCCACATCAGCGACCGCTCGTGGGCCGACTAGGGATGGTTCCGGATGCTGGCGGACCCGCTCCGGCGCGAGCAGCTGAGCGAGGCGAGCCGGCCGGGAGCGACCGTGGCCTCGTTGGCGAGGGCGGTGGGGCGGTCTCGGCAGCGGGCCCGCGCGCGCTTCGCGCAGTTCGGCGGCACGAGCCCTTCGGGCCTTCTGCGCCAGGCACGCATCCGCCGTGCGGCGGAGCTCATTCGGTCTGGTGAGGCGGACCTCGCTCGCATCGCGGCGACCACTGGCTTCGGCAGCCGTCAAACCCTCTCCCGTGCCTTTCGCCGCGAGCTCGGAGTCTCGCCTGCCGCGCTGTGGCGAGCCACGCACCACCGGCCGTTCCCCCGGCGCAAGCAGCCGGAGTGTGCGCCCAGGACGAGCTGAGCTCCGAGGCTGCTTCTCCGGCGAGTCAGGGGCAGCCGCCGGGGAGCTGCGCGATCCACCCGGCGACGAGCGCAACCCCCTCGGAATCGACCAGGCTCCGGCCAATCTGAGGCATCGCCGTTCCTGGCGTCGTGGAGGACATCCGGTAGACGACCGCCGAGCTCTCCGGGTGCCCGGGATCGATCTCCCAGGGCCGTCCCCCGGGGCCCGGTCCCGTCCCCCCTGGCTGCTTGCAGATCCCGAGATGGTACGAGGGGTCCTGCTCGAGGGTGAGCACCAGGCCGGTGTTCTCAGCCTCGCCTCCCTTCCGGTGGCAGTGCGAGCAGTTCACGTCCAGGTAGGCCCGGGCTCGCTCGGCAAGGCTGCCCGTCGCCGGATCCGACCACACCGGCAGCCGGGGAATGTCCTGCTCCGCGGGCAATCCGACGAGCTCGCCCTTCGCGGCCCATGCCCGGAGCTGGTTCCCTCCCCCGCTCGGCTGTGACGCGACCTCTCGGTTGAGATTTCGCGGCTTCGGCCCGAGCGGCAGCAGGTGGTCCCCGTCCTGGTGACACTGGCGACACTGCTGCTGGCTGGGCACGAGGTAGTGCGCCGACTGAACGACGCCCTCGCCGTCGACGAAGGTGAGGGGCACGACCTCGCCCGCGTAGCTCACCCGGGCCTCGGTCTGGGCGTCGTTCCACCGGTAGCTGACGGCGCGCCAGGTTCCCCCCGAGAGCCACTCCACCCGGGTCTCGATGAAGCGCACGGTCCCTCCGTCCTGGAGCGGGTCGGGTGGAAAAGCGAAGGATTTGGTGAGGACCGTCCCCTCCGGGAACTCGAGCACACCGCCGTCCGCCGGATACCGGGCCGCACTCCCCGGCGGCATCCAGAAGGTCCGGAACTTCGTCGCCCCATCGGAGAAGAGCGGAGTATTCAGCTCGAACGGCTCCACGCCCTCCGAGAACGCGACCCGCCCCTGCTCGAGCGAGAGCATGCACCACTCCGCGAGGGAGTCCGGCGGCTCCGAGGTCCCCGATCGGGGGATGCAGGCGCCTTCCGGCTCGCCACAGCCAGAGGCGACGGCGGCGGCCACCAGCGCCGCCGCCGCGAGCCACGCTCGATGCGAGCCCCTCACCTCAGGCTCCCGGCACCACCACCGGCGGAAGCACCGGCGAGGCGCAGTCGAAGGCAGAGGCGGTCGTCTCGGCGATCGCACCCAGGTTGTCCATCTCCGGGTCCAGCCGGTCCGCGTGGAGGTTGGCGAAGGTGGACGTGCCCGGCTTCACACACCAGCCCATCGGGTTGGCCCCCGGGGAGACGAACGGGCTCACGATCCCGTCCACCAGGATGTCCGGGAGGTGGCCGCCGCAGCAGGCGTCCCAGGCCGCGGCTCCGGAGGCGAGGAGCTGGCCCAGCGCCTTGGTCATGTCCGGAGAGGCGCCGATGCCGCTCAGGGTGTTGTCGTGGACGTGGATCGCGGTGGGAAAGGGATCGATCCCCGGGTCGAGCGGGATCCCGGCGAAGAGCAGGCTCACCACCGCGATGCCGTTGGTGCCGTGGTTGCTGATGGTGTTGCCGGAGATCTCCACCCGGTGGTTCCCGGCCACCACCAGGCCGGTGCCCGAGGGAACGCGGTCCACCGTGGCGTCCGGACGGTCGAGGCCGGGCACGTTGTTGTCGACGATCTGATTCCCGGCGATCCGGATGTCGTGGCCGTTCAGCTGCTCATCCCCGGGCAGGGTGCCGACGATGATCCCCACGCTGTTCTGGTGCACGCGGTTGTCCATCAGGTCGAGCAGGTAGGGATTGCGGACGATGATCCCGGCCACGTTTCCGCTCAGGTCATTGCGGCGAACGATGGCATGGTCGAGCTGGGAGGCGCAGATCCCCGAGTCGGACGCGCCGGAGACGGCGCTGTCCTCGAGCACCACGTCGTGCGAGAGCACCGGGTAGAGCCCGTAGGCCCCGTGCTTGGAGATGTCCGGAGTGGTCCAGCTGACCTTGAGGCCGTGCATCGTCACCCCGTCGGCGTGGTTCACCCGCACGCCGCTGGAGATCGGATCGCGGACCCAGAAGTCGCGGAAGGCCACCCGGTTGGTGCGGTCGGCGAGAATTCCGTCGGCACCGGCGGCCTGGCCCTTGAAGTCGAGGATGGTCTTGTCCGCGCCCTGTCCCCTGACGGTGACTCCGGCGACCGCGGCGAGGTTCAGGCTGTTGGTGAAGGCGTAGGTGCCGCTGTCGAAGACCAGCGTGGCGCCCGGGGCGGCCTGGGCGAAGGCCGCAGAGATCGTCTGCTCGGAGGTCCCCACCGGGAAGGCGGTGCACGGGACGGCCACCCCCTGGCAGAGCCCCTTCGGCGGGGGCTCGGGGTCGCAACCCAGAGCAAGGAGCGAACAGACGACGACGACCGAGACCAAGTGACGACCGTGCATGGGTGTGACCCCCGTTGCTGCGCACCCTGCTGGTGAGCGCGCAGCGGCGAGGAGCAATCCGCGCGCCACCGGTCGTCCCGGCGGAGGCACGCCCTCCGCGCGCGCCGTGGAGTGCAGCGCGATGCACGCCTGTGCAACGGCGGCAGCGGCGCGTGCGCAGCGGGGCAGACGATCGGAAGCGCGTGCGGGCGCACTCAGCTCGCGACGGCAGCGGCGACTGCGGGCTCCTCCTGGGCTGACTCGGCCGACAGCCGCTTCATCAGCGGAAGCAGCCCGAAGGAGATGAGCGCCCCCGCCACCGCCACCGCGCCGAGCCAGAAATACAGCCGCATGTAGAGGTGCAGCGTCTGGTGCGGGTCGGTCACGTTCTGCGGCACGCTGGCGAAGGTGGCCACGTAACTCCCCAGGTACTGCGAGATGCCCGTGGCCAGGAACCAGGTGCCCATCAGGAAGCCGCGGAGCTTTGGGCCCACGTAGCGGGCTACCATGGCGAGACCGAGCCCGCTGATCAGCAGCTCGCCCAGGGACATCAGGCCGTAGCCGAGGATCATCCACCACAGCGACACCTTGCCGTCCGGCCCGGCGAGGTAGCCGCTCCCACCGAAGATGAAGAAGCCGAGCGCCAGCACCACGAAGCCGAGCGCGAACTTCAGCGCCACCGGCAGGTCTCCGCCCGACCTCTTCCCCAGGGTCGAATACAGCCAGGCCAGCGGCGGGCTGAGGATGAAGATCCAGATCGGGTTCAGGGCCTGCACCTGCCCCGCCGGCACCCGGTACCCGAACAGGAAGTTCAGGTCCACGTTCCGGTCGGCGAAGAGGGTCAACGACGTCGACATCTGCTGGTAGAAGATGAAGAAGATGATGCCCTGCGCGGTGAGGATCAGCACCGCGAACAGCCCGCTGCGCTCGCGGGGCGTCCCCTTCGCGATCAGCATCGCGAAGATGCCGAGCATCACCAGGGTGGCCAGCCACACCATCGCCTTGGCCACGGTGAGGTTCTGCACCACCCACGACACGAATCCCACCGCCAGCAGGCACCCCACCAGGGTCAGCGCGAACTTCTTCCAGGGGAACGGCTGGAAGTCGGGCGGCGACCCGACGTGCCGGAGGAAGCGGCTCATGAAGAGATAGTTCAGGATTCCCAGCACCATCCCGCCGGCGCACACCCAAAAGGCCGCGTTCCAGCTCACGTGCTCGGCGATGAGCGGGGTGGCGATCTGCGAGAGCGTCGAGCCGACGTTCACCGCCATGTAATAGAGGGTGAAGGCCGAATCGATCTTCGCCGGGTCGCCCTCGTACACCTTCGAGACCAGGTTCGCCGGGTTGGGCTTGAAGAGCCCGCTCCCCACGGCGATGACGCCAAGCGCGAGGAACAGCGGCATCCCCGGGGTGGCCAGCAGCGCGTACCCGATGGCCAGGATGGTGGCCCCGAAGACCGTCATCCGCCGGGTGCCGAGCACCTTGTCCCCGAGCCAGCCTCCGATGGCCGGCGAGGCGTAGGCCATGGCCACGAAGGCGCCGAAGGTGAGGTTCGCCCGGGTGTCGGTGTAGCCGAGCTTCTTCACCATGTAGAGGACGACGACCGCGGTCATCCCGTAGTAGCCGAACCGTTCCCACATCTCGATCAGGAACAGGACAAAGAAGGACACCCACTTCGGCGGCGTGCGGGCGTCGGAGCGGGTCACGGCGGTCGATGCCTGGGTCATGAGAGGCCCTCTAGTGGCTGCCGGCGCGACGGTAGACGTGCCAGGGACGCTGGAAGCCGGGCACTTCCTCCCAGCCGTCCCCGTCGAAGGAGATGGTATCGCCCTGGAGCAGGAAGTCGGGCTCTTTCTCCAGCGCCCCGCCCTCGCGCCGCACCAGCACCTCCGGGCGTTGCTCGGCGAGCTGCTTGCGGAAGATGTCCCAGCGCATCCGGGAGATGCGGGTGTCGGGCAGGCCGCTGAAGAAGGCGATCTGCAGGTCCCAGTACTGGTCGTCCACGTCGAGCGCGGCGGCCCCACCCACCGGCGCCACCTCGGCCTTGAGCCAGCGCGCCACCTTCATCACCGCCGGCGGATTGGTGGACACCGGGCTCACCGGCCGGAGCGAGCGGGCCACCTGGTCGTCGCGGTTGACGGTCAGGATGGCCATCACCACCGGGAAGAGCACCGCCAGCCCCAGCGCGGCCCCGGCCCAGGCGCGGCGCGTGGTGACCGACTTGCCCTCGACGGTGGCCAGGTAGCCCACCCCGACGAACGGGAGCAGCAGCGCCACCTGCGACACCGCGAAGCGGGCCAGCGGGACGAAGTTCAGGAGCACCACGCTGCGGAAGGTGAAGTACGCGGTCGGCACCAGCACCACCCAGATCAGCCAGCGGTACTCCCGCCGCTGCCGCCAGACCCGCACCAGGCCCCGAATCCCGAACCAGGCGACGAGGGGCGAGAGCGTGAGGAGCGCCACGCCTGGCCAGAAGAAGAGGTTCTGCGCGCGGTACCCCGCCGAGGTCCACCGCGCGACCCCTTCCGCCACCCAGGCCCGGTGAAAGCTCTCGATGTACCTGATGGGCGCAATCGGGTCGCCCTTGGCCCGCTCGTTCCCCTGCATCCAGGCAGCGACGAAGGGAATCGACAAGAGCCCGTAGCAGATCGAGCGGGTCACGGCCGCCACCCGGTCCCGGTCCCCCAGGAGCAAGAGAACGCAGATGAGCGGGATGAGCAGCCAGCAGTCGTAGCGGACCGCGCAGGCGAGGTTCAGCACCAGCGCGCTGCCGAACAGCGGCGAGAACCGGTTCTCCTCCAGGCCCTCGGCCAGGAGCGACAGCGACCAGAGGACGAAGAAGAGGCCCACCGACTCGCTCCCCGCAGTGGTGGACATCTGGATGTGCATGCCCCACAGCGCCAGCCCGGCCGTGGCCCACCAGGCCCCCTGTGCCCCTCCCAGCCGCCGCGACAGCGACCAGAGCGGGAGCACCGTGAGCACACCGAACAGCAGACTCACCCACCGCCCCGCATCCTCGCGGTCGATGCCCAGGGCGAGCGCACCTGCCACCAGATAGACGTGCAACGGCCCGTACTGGAAGGCCCCGTCGTCCATGTGGGCGATCCAGTGGGGGTTCTGGAGCCAGCGCTGGGCGAGCTCGGTTCGGACGACCGCGTCCCCGTAGAGGTTCTCGCTCCAGGGAAAGACAGCCAGGCGAGGTAGAAGGACCAGAGCGCAGGCGAAGAGCACGCCCCAGACGGCTCTCGCCTCCTCGCTCGACGCACGGGAAGGGGAGCTGGCCAGCGAGGAGTCCTCGATCCGGGGAGCGACGGATGGAGTGGGCATCGATCTGTCCGCTGCGCCTAGCAGGGACATGGGGGCATTGGAAGCGCTCCGCCGGAAGGAATAAGCTTCGAGGGGTCAGGAAGTCTCCACCCCGCGTCCCGGTCGCGCGGGACGGCGCCCCCCGGCAGGCCTACCGCCTCCGCGAGCCGTCCGCCCCCTCAGCACCGGACACGCTCGCGCGGTCCTACCCCGCGCCGGTGTGGGGTTTTCAATGGGCGTCCGCCCGCGCGGAGCGTCCAGAGGGATGAGACGAGACATGACGAACGTGGCGCAGGGCTCGTTGCTCGAGCGAATCGCGAAGCTCCAGGACAGCAAGCAGTACGCCGAGCTGCACTGGGAAGGGAGCTTCGAGGACTACCTCACCCTGGTTCGCCAGAACCCGCGGGTGACGCGCACTGCCTTCCAGAGGATCTACGACATGATCCTCAGCCACGGGAAGACGGAGTACATCGACAACAAGAAGAAGCTCATCCGCTACCACTTCTTCAGCGACGAGCGCTTCGGCGGGCGCGACGCGATCTTCGGCCTCGACGTTCCCCTGATGAAGCTGGTGAACGTCTTCAAGTCGGCGGCGCAGCAGTACGGAACCGAGAAGCGGGTCATCCTGCTCCACGGGCCGGTGGGCTCGAGCAAGAGCACCATCGCCCGCCTGCTCAAGAAGGGCATGGAGGAGTACAGCAAGTCGCCCGAGGGCGCGGCCTACACCTTCACCTGGTTGCTGGAGAAGAAGGGCACCGACGGCACGCTCCACAGGGAGCGGATGAAGTGCCCGATGAACGAGGAGCCGCTGAACCTCATCCCCCGCGAGTGGCGGCCGAAGGTCTTCGCCGAGCTCCAGGACGGCGGTGACTTCCAGATCCCCGAGGGGAACGAGCTGTGCCCGGCCTGCCGCTTCGTGTTCAAGGAGCTGATGACCCAGGAGGGCGGTGACTTCGCGAAGCTCATCCAGCACATCCGGGTCAACCGGCTCATCTTCAGCGAGAAGGACCGGGTGGGCATCGGCACCTTCCAGCCCAAGGACGAGAAGAACCAGGACTCCACCGAGCTCACCGGGGACATCAACTACCGGAAGATCGCCGAGTACGGCAGCGACTCCGACCCGCGGGCCTTCAACTTCGACGGCGAGTTCAACATCGCCAACCGGGGAATCATCGAGTTCGTCGAGGTGCTGAAGCTGGACGTGGCGTTCCTCTACGACCTGCTGGGCGCCTCCCAGGAGCACAAGATCAAGCCCAAGAAGTTCCCCCAGACCGACATCGACGAGGTGATCATCGGACACACCAACGAGCCCGAGTACAAGAAGCTGGAGAACAACGAGTTCATGGAGGCGCTGCGGGACCGCACGGTGAAGATCGACATCCCGTACATCACCAAGCTCGCCGAGGAGCAGAAGATCTACGAGAAGGACTTCAACGCCAAGGCGATCAAGGGCAAGCACATCGCGCCCCATACCCTGGAGATGGCCGCGATGTGGGCGGTGCTCACCCGGCTCGAGGAGCCGAAGAAGCACAACCTCACCCTGCTCCAGAAGCTGAAGCTCTACAACGGCAAGACGCTCCCCAACTTCACCGAGGACAACATCAAGGAGCTCCGCAAGGAGTCCTCCCGTGAGGGCCTGGAGGGCATCAGCCCGCGGTACATCCAGGACAAGATCTCCAACGCCCTGGTCAGCGACAAGGGCGAGGGCTGCATCAACCCCTTCATGGTGCTCAACGAGCTGGAGGCGGGCCTGAAGGGCCACAGCCTCATCTCCTCGGACGAGACCCGGAAGCGCTTCCGCGAGCTGCTCACCACGGTGAAGCAGGAGTACGAGGACATCGTGAAGAACGAGGTCCAGCGGGCGATCAGCGCCGACGAGGACGCGATCGGCAAGCTCTGCGGGAACTACATCGACAACATCAAGGCCTACACCCAGAAGGAGAAGGTCCGGAACAAGTACACCGGCCTCTACGAGGAGCCGGACGAGCGGCTGATGCGGAGCATCGAGGAGAAGATCGACGTCCCCGAGAGCCGCAAGGACGACTTTCGCCGGGAGATCATGAACTACATCGGGGCGCTCGCCGTGGACGGGAAGACGTTCAACTACCGGACCAACGAGCGGCTGCACAAGGCGCTGGAGCTGAAGCTCTTCGAGGACCAGAAGGACAGCATCAAGCTGAAGAATCTGGTGAGCTCGGTCGTCGACAAGGAGACCCAGGAGAAGATCGACCTGGTCAAGGACCGGCTGATGAAGAACTACGGCTACTGCGAGATCTGCTCCACCGACGTCCTCAACTTCGTGGCCAGCATCTTCGCGCGCGGGGACGCCAAGGAGTAGCGGTGTCGCTGAAGATCCATCAGGACCACTCGCGCTTCAAGCAGATCGTCCGGGGGAAGATCAAAGCCAACCTGCGACGGTACGTGCAGAAGGGCGAGATGCTGGGGAAGAAGGGGAAGGACACCATCTCCATCCCCATCCCCTTCATCGACATCCCCCACTTCAAGTACGGACACAAGGAATCGGGCGGCGTCGGCCAGGGCGAGGGAGAGGTCGGGCAGCAGCTCAGCCCCGGGGCGGTGCAGCCGGGCGACGGGCACAAGGCGGGTCAGGGCGAGGGAGACCACGCGCTGGAGGTGGACGTCAGCCTCGAGGAGCTGGCCTCCATCCTCGGCGAGGAGCTGCAGCTCCCCAACATCGAGCGGCGCGGCAAGGAGCAGGTGGTCGCGCAGAAGATCAAGTACACCGGGGTCAACACCACCGGCCCCGAGTCGCTCCGCCACTTCAAGCGCACCTTCAAGCAGGCGCTGCGGCGGCAGATCGCGCTCGGCACCTACGACCCGAAGATGCCGATCATCATCCCCACCAGGGAGGATCGGCGGTACCGCAGCTACCGGCTGCAGAACCTGCCGGAGACCAACGCGGTCATCGTCTACATGATGGATGTCAGTGGCTCGATGGGCGACGAGCAGAAGGAGATCGTCCGCATCGAGAGCTTCTGGCTCGATACCTGGCTCCGCCACCAGTACAAGGGGCTGGAGTGCCGGTACATCATCCACGACGCGGTGGCCCGCGAGGTGGATCGAGAAACGTTCTTCCACACCCGTGAGTCCGGCGGGACGATGATCAGCTCGGCCTACAAGCTCTGCCGGGACATCATCCGCGCCGACTACCCGCCGGGGAGCTGGAACATCTACCCCTTCCACTTCAGCGACGGCGACAACTGGAGCGCCGACGACACCCGGCACTGTATCGAGATGCTCCGGACGGACATTCTCCCGGCGGTGAACCAGTTCGCCTACGGGCAGGTGGAGAGCCCCTACGGCTCGGGCCAGTTCATCAAGGACCTGCGCGAGACGGTGGGGGACTCGGAGAACGTCGCGCTCTCGGAGATCGCGGACAAGGACGCCATCTACCAGTCCATCCGCGACTTCCTCGGGAAGGGGCGCTGATGCCGAAGAGCCTCACGCCCCGGCTGGCACAGCTCAAGGACGAGATCGAAGGGTACGCCCAGGGGTTCGGGCTGGATTTCTTCGAGACCGTCTTCGAGCTGCTCGGCTACGACGAGCTGAACATGGTCGCCAGCTACGGCGGCTTCCCCAACCGCTACCCGCACTGGCGCTGGGGGATGGAGTACGAGCAGCTCAGCAAGGGCTACGAGTACGGGCTGTCGAAGATCTACGAGCTGGTCATCAACAACGACCCTTGCTACGCGTACCTGCTCGAGTCGAACGCCGAGGTGGACCAGAAGCTGGTGATGGCCCACGTCTACGGGCACTGCGACTTCTTCAAGAACAACTTCTACTTCCAGCACACCAACCGCCGGATGATGGACGAGATGGCCAACCACGCCACCCGCGTCCGGCGCTGGGTGGACAAGGTGGGCATCGAGAAGGTCGAGGACTTCATCGACCGGGCGCTCAGCCTCGAGAACCTGATCGACTACCACTCGCCCTACATCCGCCGCTCCCCGGACCCGAAGCGGGCGGAGCAGGAGGAGAAGAGCAACGAGCGGGTGGAGGGCTTCCGGGTCGACCGCGAGTACATGCGCGGCTACGTGAACCCCACCGAGTTCCTCGAGTCGCAACGGAAGAAGGTCGAGGACGAGAAGGCGAAGAAGAAGCACTTCCCCGAGCGCCCGCAGCGGGACGTGCTCCTGTTCCTCCTGGAGCACGCGCCGCTCGAGCCGTGGGAGTTCGACGTGCTGGCCATCCTCCGCGAGGAGGCCTACTACTTCGCGCCCCAGGGCCAGACCAAGATCATGAACGAGGGCTGGGCCAGCTACTGGCACTCCACGATCATGACCCGCAAGGCGCTGACCGCCGACGAGGTCATCGACTACGCCGACCACCACTCGGGCACGCTGGGGACGCGGCCCGGGGCGCTCAACCCCTACAAGCTGGGCATCGAGCTGTACCGGGACATCGAGGAGCGGTGGAACAAGGGCCGCTTCGGCAAGGAGTGGGACGAGTGTGACGACCTCAAGGCCCGCCGCGCCTGGGACAAGAACCTGGGCCTGGGGCGGGAGAAGATCTTCGAGGTCCGGAAGCACTACAACGACGTCACCTTCATCGACACCTTCCTCACCCCCGAGTTCGCGATGGAGCAGAAGCTGTTCGTCTACGGCTTTAACGAGAAGAGGAACAGCTGGGAGATCCTCGACCGCGAGTTCCGGAAGGTGAAGAACAAGCTCCTCTCCCAGCTCACCAACTTCGGCCAGCCGATCATCGAGGTGGTGGACGGGAACTTCGAGAACCGCGGCGAGCTGCTCCTGGCCCACAAGCACGACGGGCAGGACCTCAAGCCGGACTATGCGCGGGAGACGCTGCGGAACCTCCAGACCATCTGGCGGCGCCCCTGCAACCTGGTGACCAAGGTGGAGAACAAGGGCGTGTGCCTCCGGTTCGACGGTCAGAACCAGACCGAGAAGAAGGTGGACCTCTGAGCCCGTCGCCCACGCTCTCGTCTGCGGAGGTGCTCGTCCTCCGGCTCAGCGTCACCCCGGGCGCGCTGGCCCAGGCGGTGGAGGATGCGGGCCTGCCCGGGCTGCGGCTGTCGACGCACGACGGGGCGGAGATCTCGTTCGGAGCCTCGCGCCTGAGCTTCCGGAAGGTGGCCGAGGGGCTCGAGGCCGAGAGCCTCGCGGTCCGAGAGGATCCCCAGGCCACCTTCACCCTGCGGCTGCTCGCGCCGCTCTTCCAGCGGCACCGCGGCGACCTCCATCTCCTGCTCTCTTGGGAGGGGGACGCCGAGCCCCGCGAGCTGCGGATCATCGAGGGGAAGGCCACTTCCACTCCCGGTCCCGGGGGGCAGCGCAGTGGCGCGCTGGGGACGGCCGAGGAGAAGGAGATTCGCCGGCTCCTCGAGGAGGCCCGCCGTCACTGGGAGGAGTACCAGCGGCTGAAGTCCGAGGCCGGCAAGGGCGACGCGCCGTAGCCGGTACGACCTAGGGCCCATGCCGTGAACCGGCCGGGTGTGGCCAAGTCCGGCCATGAGCACGGATGCGCCCGCGGCGAGCGCGGTGGCGGGCGGGGCTCCCGTCCGGGGATGGCGCGCCGCCTTTCCCCCTGCCCAGTGGCTCCCCACGTACCAGGCGAGCTGGCTCCCTCGCGACGCGATCGCCGGCGTGACGCTGGCGGCCTACGGCATCCCGGTCTCGCTGGCCTACGCCTCGCTGGCCGGGTTGCCGCCGCAGTACGGAGTGTACGGGTACCTCGTCGGAGGCCTGGCCTACGCCCTGTTCGGCTCGTCGCGCCAGCTGGCGATTGGCCCGACCTCCGCCATCTCTCTGATGGTCGGCGTCACCGTCGCGGGGATGGCCGGCGGAAACCCGGGGCGCTGGGCGGAGATCGCCGCGGTGACCGCGCTGGTCACCGCGGTGATGTGCGTGCTCGCCTGGATCTTGCGGCTGAGCTCGCTGGTGAACTTCATCAGCGAGACCATCCTCCTCGGCTTCAAGGCCGGTGCCGCGCTCACCATCGCCACCACCCAGCTCCCCAAGCTGTTCGGGGTGAAGGGAGGCGGAGAGGGCTTCTTCGAGCGGCTGGGGGTCCTCTGGGGCCAGCTCCCCTCGACCAACCTGACGGTGCTCGGCTTCGGCCTCGCGGCGATCCTGGTGCTGCTCCTGGGCGAGAAGTTCCTCCCCGGCCGACCGGTTGCGCTCGTGGTGGTGGCGGTCTCCATCCTCCTGCTCTCGGTGACCTCCCTGGGCGAGCTGGGCTTCAAGGTGGTGGGAGCGCTCCCGAGGGGCCTGCCCCACTTCGAGCCCCCCGGGCTGCGGCCGCGCGAGGTGGATGGGCTCATCCCGCTGGCCTTCGCCTGCCTCCTGCTCTCCTACGTGGAGAGCGTCTCCGCGGCCCGCGCCCTGGCCCAGGCGCACCGCCAGGAGATCGACCCGCGCCAGGAGCTGCTCGGCCTGGGCGCGGCCAACCTCGCCGCGGCACTCTTCCAATCCTACCCACTGGCGGGAGGCCTGTCGCAATCGTCGGTGAACGACAAGGCGGGCGCGCGGACGCCGCTGTCGCTGGTGTTCGCCTCGGTGACCATCGGCGTATGCCTGATGTTCCTGACCGGGATGCTCGCCAACCTCCCGAACGTGGTGCTGGCGGCGATCGTGCTGGTGGCGGTGAAAGGGCTGATCAACGTCCGCGAGTTGCGCCACCTGTGGAACGTGAGCCGGTGGGAGTTCGCGGTCTCGATGGCGGCCTTCGCCGCGGTGCTGGTGCTCGGCATCCTCAAGGGCGTGATGGTGGCGGTGGTGGTCTCGCTGCTGCTCCTGCTCCGGCGCGCGTCCCACCCCCACGTGGCGTTCCTCGGCCGCATCCCCGGAACCCGGAACTACTCGGATCTGGAGCGGAGCCCGGACAACGAGCCGATTCCCGGCGTGCTCATCGTCCGGATGGAGGCGTCGCTGCTCTACTTCAACGTGGAGCACGTCCGCGAGGCGATCCGGGAGGGCATCCGGAGCGCCACCGGGCCGCTGAGGCTGGTGCTCATCGACCTGTCCTCCTCGCCGGTGGTGGACGTCGCCGGCGCGCGGATGCTGGCCGGGCTCCAGGAGGAGCTTGGCGCGGCGGGCGTTCCCCTGCGCCTGGTGGGCGCGCGGGCCTCGGCACGCGACATCCTCCGCGCCGAACGGCTGGAGGAGCAGGTCGGCGCCATCGACCGGCGGCTCACGGTGGCGGACGTCGTCGACGAGCTCCAGCGGAGCACACCGGCCAGGCTCCCCGCCTAGGCTGCGCCGGAGAAGTTGCAGCGCCGGCGTGTGGCGCGACGGGCGGCGGATCTGGCAGAAGCGGGCACGACGCCCCGATGTCCATCCTCGACATGATTGGCCCAGTGATGATCGGCCCGAGCAGCAGCCACACCGCCGGCGCGTGCCGGATCGGTCTGCTGGCCCGTGCCATCCTCGACGCCGCTCCGGAGAAGGCGGAGGTCGCGCTCCACGGCAGCTTCGCCAAGACCGGACGTGGACACGGCACGGACCGGGCGTTGGTGGCCGGCCTCCTCGGGTTCCGGCCGGACGACGGGCGTCTCCCGGACGCGCTCGCCGAGGCGGAACGCACCGGGCTGGCCGTCACCTGGACGGTGGCCGACCTCGGGAACGTGCATCCCAACTCGGTCCGGCTCACGCTCGACGGCGCAGGACGACGCACCACCGTGCTCGGCTCGAGCATCGGGGGCGGCGCGGTGGAGATCGTGGAGATCGACGGAGTCCCGGTCCGGTTCGGCGGCGCGCGGCACACCCTCCTAGTCGGCCACCAGGACTTCTACGGCGCCATCGCCACCGTGACCCGGGTGGTGGCCGACGACCGGGTGAACATCGCCGCGCTCTCCAGCAACCGCGACCGGCGGGGCGGCGACGCACTGATGTGTCTCGAGCTGGACGGACGGCTCTCCGACCCGGCGCTGGCGTGGATCGGGCGGATCCACGGGATGCACTGGGTGCGCATGCTTCCCCCCGTGATGGACGAAGGCTGAGGAGACGATGGCAGGCTTCACCTTGCGCGAGCTGGAGTCGGTGTCCGGACGGGCGTCCGAGTGGGTGCTGGCCCACGACTGCGCCGAGACCGGTGCCGACCCGGAGGCCATCCGCCGCACCATGCGCGAGCGGCTCGGGCTGATGCGGGCGTCGATCACCGCCGGGCTCGCCTCGACCGAGAAGTCGCTCACCGGGATGGTGGGCTGGAACGCCAACGGGCTGTGGAGCGCCCCCGACGTGCTGAACGCGCCGCTGCTCCGCCGCGTCCAGGCCTACGCCATGGCGGTGAACGAGGAGAACGCGCGGATGCGGCGCATCGTCGCCGCGCCCACCGCGGGCTCCGCGGGCACCGTGCCCGGCGCGCTGCTCGGGGTGGCCGACCATCTCGGACTCCAGGACGCGCAGCTGGTCATGCCGCTGGTCCTCGCGGCCGGTGTCGGGCAGGCCATTTCGCGCCAGATGCACATCTCGGGGAGCGCCGGCGGGTGCCAGGCGGAGATCGGCTCGAGCGCGGCGATGGCCGCCGCGGCCGTCACCGAGCTGCTCGGAGGGACGGCCCGCGCCTGCGTCCACGCCGCGACCCTGGCGCTGGCCAACAGCATTGGCCTGGTCTGCGACCCCGTCGGGGGGTTCGTCGAGGTCCCCTGCGTCAGCCGGAACGCGTTCTTCAGCGTGCACGCGGTCTGCGCGGCGCAGCTGGCGCTGGCGCGGCTCGAGTCGTTCATCCCTCCCGACGAGGTGGTGGGGGCCATGGCCTCGGTGGGTCGGATGCTCCCGCCGGAGCTGCGCGAGACCGGCGAGGGCGGGCTCGCGGCCACGCCGACCGGGATGGCCGTCACCGCCCGGGTGCGGGGTGAGGACGGATAGCACCAGGGCCTGCCGTCGGCGAGCTCGATGGGGCCAGGCGGTTCTTCCGCGCGCCCAGCGTCACTCGTGCCGGAGCGCCTCGGCCGGCCCCACCCAGGCGGCCCGCCGAGCGGCGAACCAGGCTGCTCCGCCGGCGACCGCGGTGAGGAGCACCGGCCAGCCGAGGAAGGTCAGCGGGTCGAGCCGGGAGACACCGAACAGCAAGCTCGAGAGCACCCGGGAGAGCAGCGCTCCGGCCACGAGCCCGACCAGGCAGCCCACGACCACCACGGCGACCGTCTCGCGGGTGACCATCTGCACCAGGCGCCGCGGGGTGGCCCCGAGCGCCAGACGCACGCCCAGCTCCCGGGTCCGCTGCGCCACCCCGTAGGCCGTCACCCCGTAGATTCCCGCCAGGGCAAGGAGCAGCGCCACCACCGCGCCGGCGGTGAGCACCTCGAGCGTGAAGCGGCGAACCGCCAGCGAGGCCTCGGCTCGCTCGAGCATCGGCTCCGGCCTGACCAGCGGCTGCTCGGCGTCGACGGAATGCACCGCGGCCCGGACCGGGCCCACCAGCGCCTCGGGCGGCACCTTCCCGCGCACCACCAGCGAGAGGTTGGCCCAGCCCACCGCGCCGATGGGCCGCCACGCCTCGGGCCTGGGCTCGGCGTCGAGCCCCGTGTGGCGGACGTTGCCCACCACCCCGACTACCTCGCTCGGGACCCGCTCGCCCCAGATCAGGATCCGCTGCCCCAGCGCGCTCCGGGTGCCGAACGCGCGCCGCGCGGCGAGCTCGTTGATGATCGCCACCGGAGGGCCGCCCTCGACGTCATGGGGGTCGAACAGCCGCCCGCTCCGGATCGGGATGCCCAGCGCCTCGAAGTAGCCGGGGCTGGCCAGCCGCAGGTCGCAGGGGAACGCCGCGTCCTCCTGCCCGGGCAGCGCGAGGTCCCCGATGGTGTTCGACGCCGACAGCGGGAGCCGGGAGACGAAGCCGGCCGCGTCGACCAGTCCGTCCCTCGCCAGCGCGCGCAGGACATCCATCGCGAACCGTGCCTGGGACGTGGGGGTGGGGTGTCGGAGCCGGGCGAGCGGCAGGTCCACGGCGAGGACGCCGCTGCTCCGGAAGCCGGAGTCCACCGTCTGGACCGCCCGGTAGCTCTTTGCCAACAATCCGCTGCCGAGCAGCAACAGGAGCGACAGCCCGACCTCGAAGCCGAGGAGCACCGCCCGGAGCCGGCGTGCGCCGCGGCCCTCGGTGCCGGTGCGCCCACCCTCCTGGATCTGCTCGGTGGTGTGCACGGGCTGGAGCGCCGCGAGCACGGCCATCGAGATCGCCGTCGCGAGCACCAGGAGCGCCGCGAGCCCGAGGACCCGGCCGGACACTCCGGGCACCGGCAGCCCCGTCGCCTGGGGACTCGCCACGACGAGCAGCGGCGCGGCCCAGGCTGCCAGCCCCACCGCCAGGGCTCCTGCCAGGACCGCGATGAGGCCCGCCTCCCGGAGGAAGAGGAGCCAGAACGAGCGACGGCTCGCGCCCAGCGCCAGGCGCACCGCGAGCTCGTGGGTGCGGCGCGTTCGGCGGATGAGGAAGAGGTGGGCCGCGTTCACCCAGGCCACGCACCCCAGGAGCGCGGCCACTGCGAGGAGCACCGAGATCTGCGGCCGGGCCGCTCCGAACAGCTGCTCGCGGAAGGCGGTCAGCGCCACACCCCCGACCTCCTGCTCGTCGTCGGGGAACTCGCGGGCGAGCCGCGCCTGCACCGTGGACAGCGCCGCCGCAGCGGTGCTCGCCGACCAGCCCGGACGGAGACGGGCGACCACGGTGAGGAAGTGCCGCGCGTGGTCGGTCTCCGGATCGATGGGGTACGTCGGGTGCTCGGGGACCCGTGCCCGCGCCGAGACCCAGAGCTGGGCAGTGGCCGGGAGCCGGAAGACCGCCGGAACCACCCCCACGACCTCGACCGGCTCGCCATCGAGCGAGAGCGTGCGCCCGAGCACGCCGGGATCGGCACCGAAGCGCCGACGCCAGAGGGATTCGGAGAGCACGGCCACACGCGGGCCCGGCGGGCCGGGGTCGATGAGGCGACCGAGGAGCGGTCGCACACCGAGCACCTGGAAGACCTCCGCCGAGACCAGCGCGCCCTCCACCCGCTCGGGCTCCCCGTCACCGGCGAGGTTGAACCCACGGGCGCTGATCGCGCCGATCGAGACGAAGGGCTCGGCCTCCGCTTTCCAGGTGAGGAAGTCGGCGCCGCTGACGGTCAGGCGTGTCCCGCGGCCGTCGGATTGCCAGGCGAAGACCAGGCGGTCCGCGTGGGCGTAGGGCAAGGGCCTCCAGAAGAGCGCATCGGCGATCTCCAGAACCGTGAGCGCCGCGCCGAGCCCGAGGCCGAGGACGACGACGGTGAGTGCGAGGAACCCGCGGCGCCGCGACAGCCGGCCAAGCATCCCCTGGAACCGGGCGATGGTGCTCATCCACCGAGAAGTGTGCCACCTCCGGGACGTCCCGGAGCCGGTGGCGCAGCCAGCGGCAACCGTACGCAACGCGCTGCCGCCCACGGTGTCCTCCAGAGCGAGCCTCCTCGGAGGCCGAGGAGACACATGATGCATCTGCGCAAGCTCTTCCAGGTCCTTGTTCTCGGCGGCGGCGCGCTGGTCGCCGGCGCCTGCGGTGGCGACACCGCGGTCCGGCCGTCACCGGGCAACGGGTCCCAGCAGCAGACGCTCCCCGACGGCGGAGTCATGACCCCCGCGCCGATGCCGGGCGGTGGGGGCGGCGGCGGCACCGGTGGCGGCATGGGCGGCCCTCCTGGCTGGTGAGCGACTGCCCCTCGGGCTCAGGGTTCGACGGGGTCGAGCAGGTAGAGCACGTCGGTGCGGCGCCGGAAGTGGAAGGCGAACGTCTTCCCGTCCGGCGTGGCGAGCACCTTGGTCAGGCGCGGAACCCCGGCCAGGTCCACCGGCGCGAGCGTCCGGAACGGCGTGACCTCCCGGGTCCTCGGGTCGAACCGGACCACCGGGTCCGGCAAGGCGTTTCGCTCGAAGGCGAGCAGGGTCTGGTCCTTCATCCAGCCGATCAGCCCGAACCTCAATCCGAGCTCCGGCACGCGGTCCGGCGACCCACCCTCGACGGGAAGGAGGATCGGTGCTCCCTCCGCGTCCGGGGCGGCGACCCATCTCTGGTCCGGGGAGACGGCGATGGTGTAGCCCGGGGCGAGCGGCGGCGAGATGGAACGGAGCTCGCCGCTGTCAATGTCGAGCACGAACACCCGGCTCGCGTCCTCGCCGCGCCTTCCGAACAGTGCCACCCGCTTCCCGTCACGGAAGAAGCTGGCGGTGTAGACCCGTTCCATCCCTGGAACGACGAAGTCCCGTGGCTCCCCCGCGCCGGTCGGGAGGACGCGGAACTGGTCGCTCTTGTCCTCCCGGAGGCTCACCAGCGCCTGGCTCCCGTCAGCGGTGAGCGCGAGGCTGCGACCGATTCCCAGCTGCAGCGGCGCCCGCTGGTCCAGATTTCGGAGCACCACCAGGAGGTTCGGGGAGGCGCCCACCCCGGACTCGAAGGAGAGGACCTTCTTCCCGTCGTCCGAGATGCCGCTCACGCTGGCCCAGTCGAGCCACTCGATGGAACGTGCCGGCCCTTCCGGTGGCAAGACGACCAGCTCCTGACCCCAGTCCCGCTCGCTGACCAGCATCCGGCCATCACGGTCGACGTCGTCGATCATGAGGTTGCCGGTCCCGCGGTAGATCAGCCGCGGCGCCCTCCCCTTCCGCACCGCCCAGATCGCGGCGAGGTCACCCGGCTGCGCGAGGGTGGCGAGCACCTCGTCCCCGCTGCGGCTCCAGGCGACTCCGAACCCGTCGTCGAAGAGCGAGCTCCACGGCTCGGCCCGCCCATCCCGGCCCACGACCATCACTCTGGCCGCGCTGTCGCCGGGACGCGGGTGGTCCAGGAAAGCGACGCGATCCCCGGTCGGAGCGACCCTGGGATCGCTCACGAAGCCGCCGGACCGGAAGACCACGGTCCCCAGCGGGAACTCGAGCGCCGTGCCCTCGTTCCCACCGCGGACCACCGCCAGCGACTTTCCGTCGGGCGCCCAGTCCGCGTAGAACACGTCGGTGGCCAGCTCGCGCGGGGTACCCCCCAGCTGCGGCACGACCGCCAGCGTGCCCTTGAGCCCGAAGGCCAGCGGGTACGTCGGGTTCAGCAGGACCGCGAACTCGCCCCCACCGGAGACGGACAGCAGCTCCGCCTTTCCCACCTCCAGACCCCGGAAGGCCCGTGAGTCGGTGCTGGTGGTGAACAGTTCCGGCAGGTTGTCGTTCCAGGCGGCGCTGAAGTGCACCGTCTTGCCGTCGGGCGCGAAGCGCGCCGAGAAGATGGCGCCGCGGTGGAAGGTGAGCTGGTGGATGCGCGGCTGCGGCGCCGGAACCCGTGCCGCGCGCCCGGCAACGTAGGTGGCGAGGGCGAGGAGCAGCGCCGGAGCGAGCCATCCGGCCAGCCGGAGCGCGCGGGGGGGACCCCGGCCCATGGGCGGGAGTGGCTCGGCGGGCGTGGCCGAGCCCGTCCCGCGCAGCGCCTCGAGGCTGAAGCCCACGTCACGCGCCGACTGAAACCGCTGCTCGGGATCCTTGGCCAGGCACCGCTGGACCACCTGCGCCACCCCGGCCGGGACCGAGGGAGGCAGCGGCGCCGGCTCGTCGTGGAGGATGGAGTACCCGCTCTCGACGATGGAGCCGGAGCGGAAGGTGCGCTGTCCGGAGAGGAGCTCGTGGAGAATGGTCCCCAGGGCAAAGATGTCGCTCCGGGCATCCACGTGCTCGCCCCGCACCTGCTCCGGCGACATGTAGCCCGGCGTCCCCAGCACCGCGCCGGTGCGGGTCGCAGAGCCCGCGGGGCTCATCGTGGGGTCGAGCAACCCGCGCGCCTCGATGACCTTGGGACTGGCCTTGGCGATGCCGAAGTCCAGCAGCTTCACCTGGCCGAGCCGGGTGATGAAGACGTTCTCCGGTTTGAGATCTCGGTGGACGATGCCGTGGCCGTGCGCCGCTGCGAGCGCGTGGGCAATCTGCCCCGCCCAGTCGAGCGCCTGGAGCAGCCGCACCGGGCCACGGAGGAGGCGCTCCCGGAGCGTCTCTCCCTGGAGCAGCTCGGTCACGACGTACGGCGCACCCTCGTGAACCCCGATGTCGTGCACCGCGACGATGTTGGGGTGGTTCAGGCCGCCGGCGAGACGGGCCTCCTGCTCCAGCCGGCTCAGGAACCCGGTGTCGCCCGCGAGGGCCTCCCCGACCACCTTGATGGCCACCTCGCGCTGCAGGCGGCTGTCCCTGGCCCGGTAAACCTCGGACATCCCCCCCGAGCCGAGCGTGGCGAGCACCTCGTAGGGTCCCAGCCGGGTGCCTGGCGCAAGTCCCACGGCGTCACTCTAACCTGGCCGGCGCAATCGCCGCGGAGACGATTGTGCTGAGCTCGGAGCGATGCGAGATGGTCCCCCGGAGGACACCATGAACATCGGCATCATCGGCAGCGGGATGATCGGCGGGACGGTCGGCCCGTTGTGGGCGAAGGCAGGGCATCGCGTGCTGTACGCATCCCGGCACCCGGAGAACCTCGCGCAGCTCGTCCGCGACACCGGACATGGGGCCCGCGCAGGTAGCCCCGCCGAGGCGGCCGCATTCGGCGAGGCGGTGCTGCTCGCCGTTCCCTTCGGGGCGACACCGGATCTCGGAAAGGCGGTCGGAAACGCGCTCCGCGGCAAGGTGGTCCTCGATGCTGGAAACCCCTACCCGTCGCGTGACGGCGCCGTCGCCACCGAGGTGCTGAAGTCGGGCCGGGGCTCGGGTCCCTTCACCGCGGCCGCGCTCCCCGGAGCCCGCGTGGTCCGGGCCTTCAACAGCGTCTACTTCGAGGTGCTGAAGCGCGAGGCTCACCGGGCCGGCGATCAGGTCGGCGTCCCGCTGGCGGGTGACGACGCGGATGCGCTCGCCGTGGCCGAGGAGCTGGTCCGCGACGCGGGCTTCGACCCGGTCGTGGTCGGGGGCCTCGAGACCTCGGCCCGCTTCGACGTGGGAACGCCCGTCTACAACACCGGCATGTCGGGCCCCGCCCTCCGGCGCGCGCTCGGGCTCTAGCCAAACCCGACGAGCAGTCCGCAGGCGTGCGGGAATGTCGGCTTGGCTCGCGCCGGGAGCCTGGTAGGCTGATCTTTCCCGCCCCCGATGACCGTCCTCGCTCCGGCCCTCGTTGCCGCGCTGCTCACCGCCGCGCCATCCAGTCCTCAGGTTCGCATCCTGAACCGCCGCATCCAGCCGGCCCAGGTGCTGGCCACCGCGCTCCGCTCGGCCGGGCTCGACGGCGCGCAGACCGACCGCGTGGTCGGTGCGCTCCAGGGGGTGTTCGACTTCCGGAGGTCGCGGGTGGGTGACCAGCTGCGGCTGGTGTTCCGCGACGGCGAGCTGGACCATTTCGACTACCGTCAGAGCCCCGTGGACGAGTGGCAGGTCCGCCGCGACGGCGAGAAGTACGTCGCCAGCAAGCGCGAGATCGAGGTCGAGACCCAGGTCTCGCGGGTCGAGCTCGAGGTCGCGAGCTCACTCTACGACGCCGCGGTCACCGCCAAGGAGGATCCGACCATCGCCATGGCGCTGGCCGACGTCTTCGCCTGGGACATCGACTTCTACGTCGACGTGCGAAAGGGCGACCGGGTCCGCTGCCTGGTGGAGAAGGTCCTCAGCAAGGGCCGGCTCCTGCGCTACGGCGAGGTGCTCGCCGCGGAGTACCGAGGAGAGACCGTGGGCACCAAGCGCGTCTTCCGCTGGCAGCTCCCGGACGGCGAGTGGTCCTATTTCCAGGAGGACGGGACGAGCGCCCGAAAGGCGTTCCTCAAGTCGCCGCTTAAGTTCGCCCAGGTCACCAGCCGGTTCGGGATGCGCTTCCACCCGGTCCTCGAGTACCTCAAGGCGCACCAGGGCGTGGACTACGCGGCGGCGGTCGGCACCCCGGTCTGGTCCGTGGCCGACGGGACGGTCACCGTGGCCGGGAACACCGGCGCCGGCGGCAACGGCGTCTGCGTCCGGCACCGGAACGGCTTCGAGACCTGCTACCTGCACCTGTCGTCGTACGGCGCGGGCGTCCGCACCGGCGCGCGGGTGGCGCAGAAGCAGGTCATCGGCTACTCCGGCAACACCGGGCGGACGACCGGGCCCCACCTGCACTTCGCGATGAAGCGCAACGGCGCCTTCGTGAACCCGCTGAACCAGAAGTTCCCCCGAAACGAGCCGGTGCCTCCCACGCTCCTCGCGCGATTCCACGCCGCCGTGGCCCCCATCGCCGCCAGCCTGGACGCTCCCTCGCTGGCAGCGGTCACCCCTCCCGGCCGCTGACGCCCGGGACGCCCTGGCGCTCACGACACGGAGCGTCGCGCGGTGAAATCCCTGCTGATCCCGGGCCGTGCCCCGCGGGCGTCGAGTCGTCACCGCCCCCCGCCGGAGCGGCTAGAGTGCACCCGACGATGAGCGACAGCCCCGTCCGACTCGTTCCCGACGTGCCTCCGTCCACACCCGAGGTGCCGCAGCTCCGGACCGACCCCCATGCGCTCCAGCGCTCGTTCCTGGCCCACGTTCAGTACACCCGCGGGCAGGGTCCCGATCGGGCGACACCGTGGGACAAGTTCCAGGCCATCGCCATGGCCGTGCGCGACCGGCTCGCCGAGCGCTGGGTGGCGACGAAGCGGACCTACCGGTCACTGGACCCGAAGCGCGGGTACTACCTGTCCGCCGAGTACCTGCTCGGGCGCGCCCTGGGGAACAACCTCATCGCCACCGGGCTGCTCGAGGCGGCCCGCGAGGGGCTGCGCGGCGCGGGCGTGGACCTGGACGGGCTCATCGAGCTGGAGCCCGACGCGGGTCTGGGCAACGGGGGCCTCGGCCGGCTCGCGGCCTGCTTCCTCGACTCGATGGCCACCCACGGCTACCCGGGGATGGGCTACGGGATCCGCTACGAGTTCGGCATCTTCCGTCAAGACATCATCGGCGGGCACCAGGTGGAGCGCGCCGACGAGTGGCTCAAGTTCGGCAACCCCTGGGAGATCGTCCGGCCCGAGAAGACGGTGCCGGTGCGCCTCTACGGCTCGGTGGAGCGCGGCTCGGGCCGCAACGGCACGCCAGCCTCGCGCTGGGTGGGCGGGAAGACGGTGCTCGGCATCCCCTACGACATGCCGGTGGCCGGCTTCGGGGTGACGACCGTCAACACGCTCCGGCTGTGGCAAGCCCGGGCCTCGGAGGAGTTCGACTTCCGGCTGTTCAACGACGGCGACTACGAGCGCAGCGTCGTGGAGAAGAACGAGTCCGAGGTCATCAGCAAGGTCCTCTACCCCAACGACCAGAACCAGGCCGGAAAGGAGCTGCGGCTCAGGCAGGAGTACTTCTTCGTCGCCTGCAGCCTGGCGGACATCGTGCGGCGGTACCTGCGGCGCCACGAGGACTTCCGCGCCTTCCCGGAGAAGGTCGCCGTCCAGCTCAACGACACCCACCCGGCGGTGGCCATCGCCGAGCTGATGCGGCTGATGGTGGACGAGAAGCACGTGCCCTGGGACGAGGCCTGGGAGGTGACCGTCGCCACGTTCGGCTACACCAACCACACCCTCCTCGCCGAGGCGCTGGAGATGTGGCCGGTGAGCTTCTTCGAGCGCCTCCTGCCACGGCACCTGGAGATCATCTACGAGATCAACCAGCGCTTCCTGCGCCAGGTGCAGATCCGCCACCCCTTCGACGCCGAGCGGCTGCGGCGGATGTCGCTGATCGAGGAGGGGCCGGACAAGAGGGTGCGGATGGCCCACCTGGCGGTGGTGGGCAGCCACAGCGTGAACGGAGTGGCCGAGCTGCACACCGAGCTGCTCAAGCGCGACGTCCTCCCCGACTTCGCCGACTTCTTTCCCGAGCGCTTCAACAACAAGACCAACGGGGTCACGCCGCGGCGCTGGCTCCTGCTCTGCAACCCCGGGCTGTCGGCGCTCATCACCTCGCGCCTCGGCGAGGAGTGGGTGCGGAATCTCGAGGCGCTCCACCGGCTCGAGCCGCTGGTGAACGATGGCGCATTCCTCCACGACTTCCGCGCGGCGAAGCAGGCGAACAAGCAGCGGCTGGTGGACCACGTCCGGGACACGCTCTGGCTCAACCTGGACCCCACGGCCATCTTCGACGTCCAGGTGAAGCGGCTGCACGAGTACAAGCGGCAGCTCCTCAACGCCTTGCACATCGTGTCGCTGTGGATGCGGGCCCGCGAGAACCCGGCGGCGGTCATCCACCCGCGGGTCTTCCTCTTCGGGGCGAAGGCCGCGCCCGGGTATCTCCTGGCCAAGCTCATCATCCGGCTGATCAACGGCATCGCCGAGGTGGTGAACGCCGACTCGGGCCGCACCGGCATCCAGGTGGTGTTCCTCCCCAACTACCGGGTGAGCCTGGCGGAGCGGATCATCCCCGCCGCCGACGTGTCGGAGCAGATCTCCACCGCCGGGAAGGAGGCCTCGGGGACCGGGAACATGAAGTTCGCCCTCAACGGGGCGCTCACCCTGGGCACGCTCGACGGGGCGAACATCGAGATCCGGGAGGCGGTGGGAGCGGAGAACTTCTTTCTCTTCGGGCTCACCGCCGAGCAGGTGTCCGAGACGCTCCGGCGCGGGTACCACCCCGCGGAGGTCCTCGCCCGCGACCCCGAGCTCAGGGCGGTGCTGGACCTGGTTCGCTCGGGCTTCTTCTCGCCCGAGGACCCCGAGCTCTTTCACCCGCTGGTGGACGCGCTGCTCACCGAGGACCGGTACCTCGTCCTGGCCGACTTCCGCGCCTACGCCGACGCGCAGGGCGAGGTGGCCCGGGCGTACGCCGGGGACCCGGAGGGCTGGTCCCGGAAGGCGCTGCTCAACGTGGCCCGGGTGGGCCGCTTCAGCTCGGACCGGAGCATCCACCAGTACGCGCATGACATCTGGGGCATCTCCTCGGTCCAGGTGACGCTCTAGCGTCCCGGGCCGACCGCCGGACCGCCGGAGTCCATCCGGCCCCGGGCGTCCATCGAGTGCAAGCCAGCGGGGGGCCAGACAGGAATCGGTTGCGTCCTGGCGCGCCGAGCTGGTGGGCCGGGCTGTGTTCCGGCTAAGCGGTGCGCGCGCGGCGGGTGGCCGTGGCCGCCAGCCCCACCAGCTCGGAGCGTCCGCTCACTCCCACCTTGCGGAAGAGCCGGCAGAGCTGGTTGCGCACCGTGAAGCGCGAGGTGCCGAGCGCCGAGGCGATCTCCCGGTTGTTGTAGCCACGGCTCACGTAATCGAAGATCTCCTGCTCCCGCGGGGTGAGCCGGGCTCCGAGCGCCTCCTGCACCTCGCTCGCCCGCCGGTCTCCCAGCCCGACCACCGGCAGCGAGAGCCGGACCAGCTCGAGCTCGCGGCGGACGAACGGCTCGCGGGAGCGCCCCAGGACCAGGGCAGTCCGACCTTCCTCGAGCGCGGCGAGGCAGAGGTGACCGACCGGGCGCTCGGCCCGCAGCAGCCGGCCGAGCTCCGAGTCCACGCTCACCAGGCCCGAGGCCTCGACCACGCCGCCCTGCCCCAGCGCGGCGGCGCGGATCCCCGCCAGCTCGCTCCAGACGGTGTCCGCTCTCCGAGCCAGGAGCCGCTCGGCGAACGGGGGCAGTCCCCAGCTGACCGGCTCGGGTCCGGTGGTCGAGGCGCCGCTCTGGAGGAAGGCGACATCGAACGGGACGACGCCCTGGAGCAGTGCGAGGGTGCCGGAGCGGAACTCGGCACGGTCGTGGGCGCGGACGGCAAGTGCAGCGATCTCCGACAGCAGTTGCGGAGCAGCATTGATTGACATGCGCCGGTCGTTCTTCTTGGTACAGCCCCCTCGACGACTGTGACAATGGGCGTTGACCCAAAGTTGCCGTCCTTCGCCGCACCGCCACGACGCCTCGCTGCAGCGCCCGGCGAACCGCCGTGTGGTTCCAGCGAACCGATTGGTACGGACGGACCACAGCCCCAGTTGGTTCAGGCGCAATCCTGACCGCGCCCCCCCGCGCCCCTCATCCTCCGCTGCACCACGCAGTCCGAGGAGGGGTGCCACTTGGAACGAATCACGCTCCGTCGCCGCGATGCGAGCATCGGCTGGGCCGAGCGCCTCCGTGCCCTGCTCGTCACCGGCGCACTGCTCTGCTCCGCCGCGGCGCTGGCCCAGGGGAGCACCTCGGTGCTCACCGGAAACGTCATCGACTCCTCCACCCGTGCGCCGGTGGCGGACGTGGTGGTGACTGCCACCTCGCCCTCGCTGCAGGGCGAGCAGGTGGTGGTCACCGACGCGTCCGGCCTCTATCGCGTCCCGCAGCTGCCGCCCGGGAGCTACACCCTCCGCTTCGAGAAGGAGACCTACCGGCCCTACAGCCGCACCGGCATCGACGTCGCCGCGGACCGCACGCTCCGGCTGAACGTCGAGCTGCTGCCCGAGGTGGCAGGCGTGGAGACGGTGACCGTGGTCGGCACGCCTCCGGTGGTCGACGTGGGCTCGAGCACCGTGGGCACCACGGTGAACAACGACTTCGTGCGGAATCTCGCGGTGTCGCGGCCCAACGGGCTCGGCGGCGCCAACCGCTCGTTCGACTCGCTCGCCGCCACTGCACCAAACGCGGCCAACGACGTGTACGGCGTGGCGATCAGCGGATCGCAGAGCCCGGAGAACAGCTACCTCATCGACGGCCTGTCGGTGAACGACCCGGCGTACGGGGTGAACGGCTCGCCCTTGACCGTGGAGTTCATCGACGAGGTGAACATCATCACCGGCGGCTACATGCCGGAGTACGGCCGGACGCTCGGCGGAGCGCTCAGCGCCACCACCAAGTCCGGCGGGAACGAGTTCCACGGCTCGGTGTTCGGCACCTGGACGCCGGGAGGCCTCACCGGAACGCCCGGCCCGCTCACCATCCAAGGCGGCACGCCGGCCATCGTCACTGGCCGCGACCTGAATCAGATCTACGACTTCGGGGCCACGCTCGGCGGCTACATCTTGAAAGACAAGCTCTGGTTCTTCGCTGGCGTCCAGTACGCCAGCCAGCGCTACTCCTACACCCGCACGTATCAGAAGGCGCAGGTGGACAGCTCGGGCAGCTTCATCAACGACCCGGCGACCGGCCAGCCGATCTACGACCCCATCCCCGGGGGGGAGAGCCGCCGCTTCGGATCGGAGAAGACCATCAACTTCATCGGGAAGCTGACCTACCTCATCAGCAGCGATCACCGCCTGAGCGTCTCGGTGACCGGCACGCCGACCAGCGGAGGCGGGGACGGGAACTACCCCATCCGCATTCCGGGCACCCTCCAGGCGCGAGCCCCCACCAACCCTGGTACCTATGCCGGATCCGGATTCAACGTCTTCAACCTCGAGACCAAGGACGACTCGCTCAACGTCAACGCCGAGCTCAACAGCGCCTTCCTCGACAAGCGCCTCCTGCTCGACCTGCGCTTCGGCTGGCACCACCAGCTCGACGAGGGGCTCCCGGCCGACGGCAGCGAGTTCAACACCGGCCAGGACGGGAAGCTCGCCGGCACTCCCTTCTACGCGACCAGCACTGCCGATCTGCAGAACATCGCCACGCTCGAGCCGGACGTTCCCAGTGCGGTGAGGCAGGCCTGCTCGGGGCCCTTTGCCAACACCGAGTGCGGCTTCCTCGGGTACGTCGTCGGAGGTCCGGGGTTCATCGAGCGACTGACGCTGGACAGCTACCAGGCAAAGGGCGTCGTGACCCTGCTGCTCAACGGCCTCGGCCACCACGTGGTCAAGGGCGGGGCGGAGGGCGCCATCTCCTACTACGAGCACACCAAGGCCTATACCGGGAAGGCCGCCTGGCAGTACCTGCAGGGGAACAGCACCCCGGACGGCCTGCCGGCGATCAACGAAGCCCGCCGCTATGGCTACCTCACCGACCCCGATCAGGCGGTCACGCTCGACAGCATCACCGCCAAGAGCAAGTCGACGATCTTCGGCTTCTTCGTCCAGGACAGCTGGAGCATCCTGGACAAGGTCACGCTGAACGTCGGAATCCGGTACGACACCCTGGCGCTGTCCGGCGAGGACGGCATCACCCGCATCGCCCTGAAGGACCAGTTCTCACCGCGGATCGGCGTGGTGTGGGACCCGACGCAGCAGGGCCGCTCGAAGATCTACGCCAACTACGGGCGCTACTACGAGAACATCCCCCTGGACATCGCCGACCGCGAGCTGAGCATCGAGCCGCAGATCTACGGCTACTCCAACACCGACTGCGACCCGGTGGGCATCGGCGGGCTGGCTCGGTGTGACGCCGCCAAGCGCCTCACCTCGGGGCTCCGGCCAAACAGGAAATGGCGGCAGGGCTCGGCGGATCAGGTGCCGGTGGATCCCGATCTCAAGTCCGCGGCCAACGACGAGGTGGTCGCCGGAGCCGAGTACGAGGTGCTGTCCAACGCGCGGGTGGGCCTCAACTACACCTACCGGAACCTCGTCCGGACGGTGGAGGACATGTCCAACGACGAGGCCAACACTTACTTCATCGGCAACCCAGGCGAGGGCATCGCCGACACCTTCCCCAAGGCCAAGCGCACCTACCACGCGGTGACCGCGAGCTTCACCAAGACCTTCTCCGACCTGTGGATGGCGCAGATCAGCTACACCTGGTCGCGGCTCACCGGGAACTACGACGGCCTCTACCGTCCCGAGGACGGCCAGCTCGACCCGAACCTGAACTCCACCTTCGACCTCAAGAGCCTGCTCCTGAACCAGGACGGGAACCTGGCCGGGGACATCACCCACAACGTCAAGGTGTACCTGGCGAAGGAGTTCGTGATCCTCCCGACCTTCAGCATCACCACCGGCGGCTCGTTCACCGCCGCCTCGGGCCCGCCCATCAACTACCTCGGCGCCCAGGTCACCTATGGGCCCGGACAGGCATACATCCTCGAGCGAGGCGCGGGAGGCCGGCTGCCCTGGGTGACCAACTTCGACGCCCGGGTGTCGTTCAACGTCCGTCTCTCCAAGGACAGCACGCTCAGCGCGAGCGTCGAGGGCTTCAACATCTTCAACTCGCAGCGGCCAATCACCGTGGACAACAACTACACCTTCGACAACGTCGGCCCGGTGATCGGGGCAACCAACGGAAGCGTGCCTGCCCCGAACGGAGAGATCGTGAAGATCAAGGACACCTACGATCCGAACCTGACCTTCGACCAGAACCGGGCCGCCGGGAACGTGGAGACGATCCAGGCGGCGAACGGCTCGCTGCCGAAGCCGAGGTACGTGCAGGGCGCGGCAGCGCAGGTGGTCCTGCCCACGCCCACCCAGGGAAACGGGTTCGTGAACACCAACATCAACTGGGGCAAGCCCACCAACTACCAACCGGTGCGCAGCTTCCGCTTCAGCCTCCGCTTCACCTTCTAGAGGATGCCCATGCACTCCCGAGCCTCAGGCCTGCACGCCGTCCTCCTCTCCCTCGCTTCCGCGGTGGCGCTCACCGCCTGCCCCACCGCCGCGCCGGCCCCCTGCCTCATCCAGCGTCCACCGCTGCAGGGCTACACCATCAAGTTCACGCTCCAGGGCACGCCGCCCGCCGGGTGCGAGAACGTCCTCCCCGCGATCTACGCCGACAACTGGCGCTTCGACGGGTTCAGCGACCAGGCGATCTACGTGAAGTCCGACAGCATGCCGTACCCGGATACCGGCGGACCGAACAGCCCGGTGCTCGGGCACGGGACGTTCTCCGAGGTGCCGGACGCGGACAACATCTGCACCATTCCCGACATCACCCCGATGACCTCGGACACCGACGTGCTGGGGCTGGGGCTGACCAACCTGGTGTACCACCCGAAGAACCTCCGGTTCCTGGACGGGGCCCGGTACCAGGGCTCGGAGTTCGAGGGCGAGGTGGACATCACCTTCGGCACCTGCACCGGGACCTACCAGGCGCAGGGGCTGACGCCGTCGCCCATCGGGTCCATCGGTCCGTGCGAGGACGACTCGGTCTGTGATCCGTTCGGAGATCCCGCCAAGGGCATCTTCGCCTCGGGCATCAACCCCGACTACGCGGTCTCCTGCGTCAAGGAGGACTGGGTCACCAACTTCCTGACCGGAGACCCGACACAGGGAATCTGTTTCTTCACCAAGCCGTTCCCTGGATTGAAGTGACTCGAGGGATCCCCGGACCCGAGGGAAATCGTTTCCCCCGGTCCGGCGTTCTCCTGTTGGCCGGAGCAGTGACATGAGCGCAAACGAACTCTTGAGTGCGTTGAAGGCGGTGGCCGAACCCACCCGGTTGCGCATGCTGGAGCTGCTGCTCGGGTGGGAGGGGCCGCGGGCCGGTCCCGTGCGCTCGGGCGAGCGAGGGCTGTGCCTCTCGGACCTCGAGCTGCTGGTGGGCCTGCCGCACGCCCTGGTGTCGCACCATCTGCGCATCCTGAAGGAAGCCGCCCTGGTGGAGACGGAACGGCGCGGCCGGTGGACGGTGTACCGGCCGTGTCCGGAACGGGTGACGCTCCTGGCCGAGTCGCTGCGCGCCGTGGGGAGCGCCACCCAGCGCGTGGGCTCGCTGTCCGCAGCCTGAGACGGGCCGCTGGTCAGCCGTGACGGAAGACCCTCGCGGCCGAGCTGTACCGCTTCTACCCGCCGCCCATGCCAGGGCGCGCCACTCTCGGCGCTGTCGCGCGCACCGCTCCCCTCACTCTGGAGAGGACCGGACGTGCGGCGCGCCTGTTGCGTGGATTCGCGCGCGCACCGGCGATGTGCCGGGGGCGCGGGCAGGGGAAAGCGACGCCGGGGTCGGGCGTTAGAGTCGGGGGACGCCGATGCCGCCGGACACCTATCTTCGCGCGCTCGACCCGCTGGACCTCCAGCTGCTCGCGCTTCTGGAGATGGACGGCCGGATGTCGCACGCCCGGCTGGCGCGCCGGGTCGGCCGCTCACGCAGCGCGATCCAGGAGCGCATCGAGCGGCTTGAGCGGATGGGCCACATCGCCGGATACACCATCCGGCGCGGAAACCGCGGCGCCGAGGTGCAAGCGTATCTGCTGGTCTCGGCGAGCGGCGCGAGCCACGACACGCTCGCCGCCGCGCTGCAGGCATTGCCCGAGGTGCGGGTCTGCGACTCGGTGAGCGGCGACCCGGACCTCATCCTCCAGGTGCAGGCACGCGACATCGCCGGCATCGACCGGTTACGGGCTGCGGTGGCCGCGCTCCCCGGTGTGGCACGCACGCGCACTGCGCTGGTGATGCAGAACCGGTTCCTGCGCGGTGAGCGCCCTTGAGTGCTCCGGTCGGAGCACTCCTAGCCCACCCGTCGCAGCGGCGAAGGCCCGAGCCGGCTCCGGAACCAGTCGCGGATCGGTGCCCAGATCGCCTGCTCGAACCGGGGACGGACCCATCCGAAGTGGCCGATCCGTCCGACGCCCGCCTCGGCGGGGGTGACCGTGCGGACCTCGGGTCTGCCCCCGTAGAAGGAGAGCAGTGCCTCCACCCCGCTCCTCGGGGCGTACAGGTCGTCGGAGATGTGGAGCGCCCGGACCGGGAAGCGGAGCGCGGCGTAGGCCTCGCGTACGCCTGGCTCCAGCACGTCGAACAGGTAGTTCCGCCGGCGGCCCCAGGCGGCCCACTCCCGGGCGACGCCGGCAGGGAGGTCCTCGCCCTGCCCGAGCGCCTGCATCGGAAGGTAGCCCGCCGTCCGGGTCAGGGTGGGGATCGTCACGTGCCACATGCTCCACATCACCGCCCGCGCCGGCCAGCCCCAGTGCCCTGCCCAGCCGAGCTGCGACCCGATGAGCGCCGCGCCGGCGAGGTGCCGCGCCGAGGGTGCGAGCCCGATGAGCTGGCCACCCACGCTGTGGCCGAGCACGAGCAGCGGCGCGCCGGAGTACGCCCGGCGCATCCACCCCAGCGCGCCTTCCAGGTCGAGCCGTCCCCAGTCCTGCATGCGGGCATCCTCGTCTCGCAGCGAACGCCCCCGGCGGGACCCGCCGATGCCCCGGTAGTCGAAGGTGAGGACCGCCAGCCCAGCCTCGGCCAGGCACCCGGCGATGCCCTGGTAGATCCGCCGGGGGACGCCGGTGGCGCTGGCGATCACCACCGCCCCCTCCACCCGGGGTGGCTCCAGCACCGTGGCGGCGAGGGGGCGGCCGTCCTCGGCCTCGAAGACCAACGCGATGGGACGCACCGGGCACCTCCGTGCTATCAGTAGACCAGTCGGTCCAGTGACTAGACCGACTGGTCTACTGAGGTCAAGGAGGCTCCCACGTGGACACCCGGGAACGCATGGTGGACGTCACGGCGCGGCTCCTGGCGCGGCAGGGCTACCACGCCACCGGACTGGCCCAGGTGCTGACCGAGGCCGAGGCTCCGCGCGGCTCGCTCTACTTCCACTTCCCCGAAGGGAAGGAGCAGATGGCGGCGGAGGCGGTGCGGCGGCTGGGCGAGCAGCTCGGGGCGGCGCTCCAGGCGAAGCTGGATGGCAAGCCGGACGTGCGGAGCGGGCTCCAGTCCATCGCCCGGATGTTCGCCCGGCAGCTCGAGGCCTCCGAGTTTGCCCTCGGCTGCCCGGTGGCGACCACCGCGCTCGAGGCCTCCGACGAGGCTCCGGCGCTCTCGGCCGCCTGCGCCGAGGTGTTCGAGCGGTGGACGGTGGTGCTGGCGGAGCGGATCCGGAAGGAACGGCCGCGGATCGCCGCGCCCGAGCGGCTGGCCCGGACGGTGCTCGGTCTCATCGAGGGTGCGCTGCTCCTGGCCCGGGTACGGCGGAGCATCGAGCCGCTCAGGGATGCCGAGCTGGCCATCGGGACGCTGCTCGAGTGCTGAGGGGAGTCGCCGGGCCCTGACAGCGGAAACCCTGGTCGACCGCTGTGAGGCGGCGCTGGCCCCTGGTGCCATTCCGCGCTTGAGTGCCCCGGCATGAAGGTCATCCTCTTCGGAGCAACCGGGATGGTGGGGCAGGCCGTTCTCGGCGAGTGCCTGCGCGACGACGGCGTCGAGTCCGTGCTCTCCATCGCAAGGAGCCCCACCGGCAAGTCGCACCCGAAGCTCCGCGAGCTCCTCCGCCAGGACCTGTTC
>DATKKF010000055.1:0-35933 GCA_035543115.1 Myxococcaceae bacterium | reverse complement strand
CGGCAGCTACGACGACCGTCAGAAGAAGGTCAGCCGGGCGCTGGTCCGCATCCTCCGCGAGGCCAAGGTTTCCTTCGCCACGCTCGGCAAGCAGGAGATGTGCAACGGTGACTCGGCGCGGCGGCTGGGCAACGAGTACCTCTACCAGACGCTGGCCAGGACCAACGTCGAGGCGTTCAACGGTCTCGGGGTGAAGGCGGTCATCACCCAGTGCCCGCACTGCTTCAATGCCCTCAAGAACGAGTACCCCGCGTTCGGGGGGGAGTACCGGGTCATCAGCCACACCGAGCTGATCAGCGAGCTCATCCGTGACAAGCGGATCAAGCTGTCACGAGTGATGGACGCGACGTTGACCTACCACGACCCCTGTTACCTCGGCCGGCACAACGGCGTGTACGACGCGCCCCGGGAGGTGCTGGGGGCCATCCCCGGACTTCAGATCGTGGAGATGCAGCGGAGCAAGCGCCAGTCGTTCTGCTGCGGCGCAGGCGGCGGGCGGATGTGGATGGAGGAGCACATCGGCACGCGCATCAACCACAACCGGATCAACGAGGTGGCGCTGACCCTGGCCCACGCGAAGAACCCGTCGGTCCCCTTCCCCTCGGCCACCGACAAGGACCGGCCGGGGAAGGTGGGCGACTACACCGGTCCGGGCGAGGGCACGGTGGCGGTGGCCTGCCCGTTCTGCAGCACGATGCTCCGCGACGCGGCGAACGACACCGGCCGCGAAGGTCTGGTGGTGAAGGACGTGGCCGAGCTGGTGGCCGAGGCGATGGTCGAAGGGTCCGCGCCGAGGTCGGGGTGACGGGGCGGAGGCTCGAGGGTGAACGGAGAGGTGCGGTTGCCTGCGGCTCAACGCTCGGCCGCGGGCTGTTGCCGGCCTCGACACACTCGAACGCGGCAACCCCCTGATCTCAGCCTCTCGAGGTTGCGGCACGGACGATGCGAGAGCGACGGGGCGTCTCGCCAACGGAGGTCACAAACCATGTCCCCTACAGTCAGCTCCCCCACCGTTCACCTGGAGCCGAGCCGCTCCCACGTCGCGCGGTGGGTCGCGCTGCTCGTGGTCGGGTACGCTGCCGGCACCGCGCTCCTGGTCCGTGACTTCGTCGTGCAGAGCCGGACGGCTCCGGACGGCCGCGGCGGTCCGATGGCCGGAGCTTCGGTCGTCGCCTACCCCTCGAAGGCGTAGGGCGACGAGGTTCCTGCCGCGCTCGAGCAGCAGCGGCCCAGGCCGCTGGTTCCGGGGTTCGACCGCCAGTGCGCCCATTTCGCACCACGAGAGACATCAGTGGCAACTCCGGGGCGCGTTGTTGCCCAGCAGCCTTCAGTTCGCTTTTCCGAGTTTTCCGAGCCCATCCACCGCCCGTGAGAGAGGAGCGCCTCACCTTCGCACGGGAGAACACACATGCAGCTGGCTGCAGCTCGGGTCCTCGTCTCCTCGATTCTCCTCCTCTCGGTTCCCGCTCTCGCTGGCGGGTCCGGGCCCCGGTGCCGGCTGGGCAGTGACGGCCGGCGGATCGAGCACGTGGTCTACATCCAGTTCGACAACACCCACCTCCGACGGGACAGGGCCGGCGTTCCCTCGGACCTCGAGCAGATGCCGCACCTGCTCGACTTCATGCGCGACAACGGAACCGTGCTGACCAATGATCACACGGTCCTCATCTCCCACACCGCAGGCGGGATCCTCTCCACCCTGACCGGGGTCTATCCGGATCGCCACGGCCAGACGGTGTCCAACAGCTACGTCCGGACGTCCGCGACGGGGAGCTTCTCCTTCCCCAGCTCGTTCGGATACTGGACCGACCCGGTCGACGCGGTCACCGGGACGCCCAACATGGTGACCCCCGACGGCTCGGTTCCGCCGGCGCCGTGGGTTCCCTACACCCGGGCGGGATGCGACGTGGGCGCGGTGGCGACCGCGAACATCGTGCTCGAGAACACCGGCACCGGCGCGACCGGCGACGTCACCAAGGTCTTCGGGACCGGGTCTCCGCAGTGGAACGAGGCGAAGGCCTCGGCCGCGGCGCCCGCGGGGAGCGCGGCGCGGAACAAGGCACAGACCGACTTCGTGGGGCTGGCGGTCCACTGCGCGCAGGGCTCGGCGCTCTGTGCCGGGGGGCAGGATGACCTTCTGCCCGCGGAGCCGGGCGGGTACACGGGCTTCAAGGGCCTGTTCGGCGCGCAGGAGATCAATCCCATCTTCGCCGGGGGGCCGGTGCTCAACGACCTCTCGGGCAACCCGATCGCCGACCCGTTTGGCCAGCCCGGCTTCCCTGGTTTCGACGGCATGGAGGCCACCGTCTCGCTGGCCTACGTCGCCGCGATGCTCGAGCACGGAGTGCAGGTGACCTACGCGTACATCTCCGACGCCCATGACTTCCACGGAGTGGCCGGCAACACTCACCTCGCCTTCGGTCCCGGCTCGGCCGGCTACGTCCAGCAGCTCAAGGCCTACGACGACGCCTTCGCCGCGTTCTTCGTCCGGCTCAAGAAGGACGGCATCTCCCGGGAGAACACCCTCTTCGTGTTCACCGTGGACGAGGGCGATCACTTCGTCGGCGGCGCACCTTCCCCGGCCAACTGCGACGGGGTCAACGTGCCCTGTGACTGGACCGGGCAGGTCGGAGAGATCAACTCCAACATCGATACCCTCGTCGCTCACCAGTTCCCGACACTGGGAAGCGAGTTCCTCGGGAGCTCCGCACCGTTCGCCTTCACCGTGCACGGCGACGATGCCCCGACGTTCTACCTGGCGAAGAAGGGCTCCGGCGCCCTCGGCCAGACCGATCCGGTGACCCGTGACTTCGAGCGGAAGATGGCGGACCTCACCGCGGTGAACCCGTACACCGGGGCGACCGACCGGCTCCTGGCCCAGATGGCGGACCAGACGGGAATGAAGGCGTTGCACATGATCACCACCGGGGACCCGGTCCGGAACGCGACCTTCGTCTACTTCGCCGACCCCGATTACTTCCTCACCGACTTCCCCTCCAGCACCTGCGAGACCTGCATCAATCCGGCGTTCGCCTGGAACCATGGGGACATCCAGCCGGAGATCGCCCACACCTGGGTCGGCCTCGTCGGGCCCGGTGTGCGGCACCTCGGATCTGCGGCGCCCTGGACCGACCACACCGACGTTCGCCCGACCATGCTCAAGCTGCTCGGGCTCCGCGACGACTACGTCCACGACGGGAGGGTCATCACCCAGGTCCTCTCCCATGGACGGGACCGGGATGATCGCGACGACGATGGCGAGCTGATCTCGGCGCTGGGCGCGGCCTACAAGCAGCTCAATGCTCCCTTCGGGCGCTTCGCGCGACACATCCTCCGCGCCTCGACCGTGGCGCTGAAGAGCGACGACCCCACCTACGCCACGCTGGAAGCGGAGATCGCCAGCATCACCGACCGGCGCGATGCCCTGGCGGACGAGATCCGCGCCGCGCTCGCCGCGGAGGAGTTCGAGCGTCACCGGATCAGCGAGCGGCAGGCCCGGCGGTGGATCGAGCGCGCCGAGGACCTGATCGAGGAGTCCGGCGAGCTGACGCGCTGAGGCGATCCTCGGGACCGGGCGGAGGCGCTGCCACACTGCGCCTCCGCCATGCGCTCCCGGCCGAGGGTGTTCTCCTCGAGCACCTTGGGGCGTGGCATCCTGGGGCGAGCTCTAGCTGGGAGCACACCCTCTGAGGCACTCTCTCGACGGTTCTGGGAAGACGAGACGGGTCGCCCGGGTCGCGGCGCTGGCGGTGGCCGCCGCCGTCGCGGGCGCGCTGCTCTGGTTCCGTCCCGACCAGGCGCTGCAAACCGCCGTTGGCCTCACCGCGCACACCCTCTGCGGTGCGGCCTTCACCCAGCAGGTGGACGTGGAGGCCACCTTTCGCGAGCTGGTGCTGCCGATGGCCTCGGTCGCCGCGCCCTTCCTCCGCTACGAGGTGGATCATCCGAACCGCGCGGTCGTCGCCAGCCTGCTCGGGGTGTTGCCCAGGCGCGCGATCTGGACCGAGGGCTACGGCTGTCGCCTGGTCATCGACCCGCGGTACCGATCGCCGACTCCGGTCGCGCCCCGTCCCGCATCGGCACCGGATGGCTTCGCGCCGCTTGCGGTCGTGGCGCCCACCGACCGGCGCCTGGCCACTGCCATCGAGAACCTGTTCGCAGAGCCACGCGACCACCGCCGCTTCGTGAAGGCGCTGGTCATCGCGAAGGACGGGAGGGTGATCGCCGAGCGGTACGCGCCCGGATTCGGGGTGGAGACGCCACTGCTCAGCTACTCGGTCGCCAAGTCGTTCACCAACGCCTTCCTGGGCATCCTGGTGCGGCAGGGAAAGCTCCGGATCGACCAGACGGTCGGGGCACCCGAGTGGGCGCAGCGCGGTGATCCACGGGCCTCGATCGCTCTCCAGGACCTGTTGCGGATGCAATCGGGGACCAGCGCCGTGGAGACCGGCTCCGGGTTCGATCCGGCATCGCAGATGCTGTACGTGCACGACGACATGGCGGGGTACGTCGCCCGCTTCCGGCTGGCCAGGGCGCCCCGGACCGGGTGGAACTACACCTCCGCCGACACCCTGATCCTGGACCGGGCGCTCGGCGTGGCGGTGGGCGATGGCGCCGCGGGGTTCCGGGCCTTCGCCGACCGGGAGCTCTTCCGGCCGCTCAGAATGGACGGCGTGACGCTGGAGTTCGACGGGACAGGGGTCTTCGTGGGCTCGACCCACGTCTACGCGCCAGCCCGTGCCTTCGCCCGGTTCGGCCTCCTGTACCTGAACGACGGGCGCGCGCCGGACGGCCAGCGCCTCCTTCCGGAAGGGTGGGTCGACTTCTCGCGGCGCTCCACGCTCGGCGCGCCGTACGGAGCCGGGTTCTGGACCAACGACGGCCCGAGCGGGCAGGCGGCGAGGCTGGTGGAGCTCGGGCTTCCGAAGGACGGGTTCTTCGCCTCCGGCAACCGGGGCCAGCGGATCTACCTCGTCCCGTCCGAGCGGCTGGTGATGGTGCGGTTCGGCTACACCGAGACGGCCAGCTTCGACATCGCGGCGGACCTCGCGGTGCTCAGGACGGCCATCGAGACCACGAGGCCGAGCGACGCGGCGCCCGAGCGGTGAACGAGCGAGACGCGGGTCACTGCCGCCAGCGGCCTGACGGCGGACCGCTGGTGGTCGAGAAGCTCCGATGACTCAGCCCGCAGCGACCGCGGGCTCCTCGGTGAGCTCCTGCATCGTACGCCAGAAGGCGATCCAGCCGTCTGCGCGGCGCTCGAGCGCCCACAGCTCGATGCCGTGGGCCCGCCACTCGCTGCCTCCGCGCGAATAGGTCATGTCGAATTCCACCTCGGCCAGGGCGGCGGTGGCGCCACCTTCCACGCTCCGCCGGTCCTCCCGGTAAGAGCGCAGTCGCGCGGCTGCCGTGAACTCGCGATAGCTCTCGATCAACCGGTCGCGCCCGGTGAGCCGCATGCTGAACCCGGGGAAGACGAAGGTGATGTCCGGAGCGAGCACCGGGGCCATGTCCTCCAGCGGCCCCGCCCGCCAGGCGCGCTGGATCCGGTCCACGACCTGGAGGACCGCGTCCTCGGTGTCCGTTGGAACGGCCATGGAGGCACCCCCGAAGAGAAAGGGCGCGCACAGTAACAGCCTGACCTCACCTCGATCCAGCGTCGCCGAGGCCGTGTTCAGCCCGACACAGCGCAACCCGCGGTCTCGATTCTGCCTAGGGGCGCGGCACGAGCCCACGCTCGAGGGTCGCCAGCCGGGCCATGGTCTCGGCGTAGAGCGTGTCCACCTTGGTGTGGAGCTGCGTCACCTCGAGGCCGGCCTTGATGTTGGCGGCGTACTCCACGTCGCTCCGGATCCGATCGCCCGCGGCCTGACGGTTCTGGGCGATGAGCACGAAGCAGCTGAGGAAGATGCCCTCCAGCGAGACCGCCATCGTCAGGAACCCGAAGGGAAACGGGTCGAACGGCGGCACCCGTGGGAGCAACGCAAGGTTCCAGACGATCCACACCATGAACAGCAGGGCGTGGAGGCCGAGGAACGGGATGCTCCCGCTGAACTCGGCCAGCCACTCGGCCGCTCGCTGCACCCGCGTCCGGCGCTGCTCCACCTCCTGGTTTGGCGACACGCTGGACTCGGACTGGAGGAGCCGGTCCGCCTCGCGCAGCCGCTTGCCGATGACCGTGAGCACGTCGAGCGCCGCGCCGGGGTGCTTCTGGAAGAGCCCCTCGAGCGCCGCCCGGTCGATCTCCACTGCTCGCGTGGGCTCGACCGCGACCGCGTCGGCGGTCCTCTCGCGCCCGTCGAGGAGCGAGAGCTCTCCGAAGAAATCACCGGACCCGAGCAGGCCCAGCAGGACCCGCTTTCCGGTCGTGGTGTCGACCGAGATCTCCACCCCTCCATGGGCGATGACGTAGAGCGCTGCGCCCGGGTCCCCGCGGCGGAAGATGCGCGTCCCCGCGGGGAAGTCACACAGGTGCATCCCGGCAGCGAGCGTGGCCCGTTCGGCAGGGTCCAGCGCCTGGAACAGCGGAACTTCGGCCAGCAGCGATTCCTCGGCGTCCATCTGGGCGTCCTCCAGCCCCATTTCTGCCACGCCTCGGGCTCAGGGCGAGCGGCGTCGGCACCGGGCGTAGACGAAGGTCACCGCCAGTGCGGTGCGCATTCCCAGGGGCCCGGCGCGGTCGTCGCCCCCCCGCGGCGGCGCGTGTTGCTCAGCGTCCGAGCTTCACCAGCTCGTTGCGGCAGATGTGGCAGAGCGACGGTTGCTGGCGGTCCACGTCCGCCAGCGAGGTCGCGGCGAACATCGCGCAGCGGGCGTCCTCGCAGTAGCTGAGGCCGACCAGGTGTCCCGCCTGGTGCAGTCCTTGGACCTGCACCCGGCGCCGGAAGATCGCGTCATCCGCGCCCTGCCGCAGCCGCGCGACGCTGAGGATCGCCACGCGGGACTCGCGGTCCGCCTCGCCGAAGACGAAAGGGCTGTCCGGGACGAAGAGGTCCACGTCCGTCACCCCGAGCACCGTGCCCTCTCGGTCGACCAGCGGGACCAGCCTCCGCATGATGGCGTTGGAGTGGTACTGGTTGCGGTCCTTGTTGTAGGCGTAGGCGGGCGAGGTGAGCGCCGGCTTCCCATAGCCCACCGTGATTCCGAGCTGCGCGGTCAGGGGCCCCTCGATCTCCCGCAGGAGCGTCAGCGGGGCGTTTCCGATGGCGACCAGCTGAAGCACTCGGGGACCCACGGACAAACCCTCCTACACGAGGCAGCGAGGCTGGGGCGCAAGGATTCGAACCTTGATAGTCAGATCCAAAGTCTGACGTCCTGCCGTTAGACGACGCCCCAGTACGTTCGACGACCCGGTGGGAAGCATAAGGGCTTCTGCGGCCCGTCCCAACCAAAGCAAGCAGGCGTCCGTCCGTTACCGTCGCAGCAGCATCAGCCAGAGCTTCCGGACCAGCTGCGGATCGAGCGAGGAGAGATACCCTCGATGGATTCGTCCGATTCGGAGAGGTCGGCCGGCGCGTGTCCGGTCACCTCTTCGTCAGATGTCCAGGTTCTGCACGTCGAGGGCGTTCTTCTCGATGAACTCGCGGCGAGGCTCGACCGCCTCGCCCATGAGCAGGCTGAAGATCTCGTCCGATTCGACCGCGTCCTCGATGCGAACTTGAAGGAGCGTCCGCGAATCCGGATTCATCGTGGTTTCCCAGAGCTGCTCGGGGTTCATCTCCCCCAGCCCCTTGAAGCGCTGGATGGAGAGACCCCGCGAGGCGTCGGCGAGCACGGCCGCCAGGATGTCCTGGACCCGGAGCGCCACCCGCTCGCCCTCCTCGAGCTTCACCGTCCAGGGAGACGGTCCGAGCATGTCGAACGTGCGGCGGAGGTGGAGCAGCTCGCCGTACTCGGGGCTGGAGAGGAAGGCGTGGTCGAGCACCGTCTCCTTCGGGCTGCCGTTCACCTCGGTGCGGAAGACCAGCTTCTTCGCCTGGTGCTCGGGATCGTCCTTGCGGAAGGCCTTCAGCTGGGCGAGCACCTCGGGGTACCTCTCGCGCAGCCAGGTGTGGACCTTCTCCACCTCGGCGTTGAGGCGGTCCATGTCCAGGAGGGTGGTCTCGTCCACCCGCGCCGCCTGCACCAGCGCGTCCAGGATGCGCGGATCACGCCGGCGGGCCAGCTTCCCCAGGCGCTCCTCGTACTGGCGAATGGCCTCGAGGAGGCTGCGGAGGTCCTGACCGCAGAACTCGGAGACCCCGTCCGGCTCGGAGGGAACCACCGCGCAGCGATCGACCCCGATGCGCATCAGGTGCTCGTCGAGCGCGCGCTGGTCCTTGAGGAACAGCTCCTTCTTCCCCCGGGTCACCTTGTAGAGCGGCGGCTGGGCCACGTAGAGGTAGCCGCGGGTGATGAGCTCCTGCATCTGGCGGTAGAAGAACGTGAGGAGCAGGGTGCGGATGTGGCTGCCGTCGACGTCCGCGTCGGTCATGAGGATGATCCGGTGATAGCGGCACTTCTCCGGGTCGTAGTCCTCCTTCCCGATGCCGGTCCCCAGCGCGGTGATCAGCGCCACGATCTCCTGGGAGGTCAGCATCTTCTCGAAGCGAGTCTTCTCGACGTTCAGGATCTTGCCCCGAAGGGGAAGGATGGCCTGGTTGCGCCGGTCGCGGCCCTGCTTGGCCGAGCCACCGGCCGAGTCACCCTCGACGATGTAGAGCTCGCTCTCGCTCGGGTCCTTGCTCTGGCAGTCGGCCAGCTTCCCCGGGAGCGACATGCCGTCGAGCACGCCCTTCCTGCGCACCGTCTCGCGCGCTTTCCGCGCGGCGATGCGCGCCCGGGTGGCGTCGCCGATCTTGGCGACGATCTTCTTCGCCCCGGTGGGATTCTCCTCGAGCCAGGTGAGTAGCTGCTCGTTCACCATCTGCTCGACCAGCCCCTTCACCTCGGAGTTTCCGAGCTTGGTCTTGGTCTGCCCTTCGAACTGGGGGCTCGGCAGCTTGATGGAGATGACGGCGGCGAGGCCCTCGCGCGCATCCTCACCGGTGGGCGTCTCCTTGAGGTCCTTCCACAGCCCGCCGCGCTCGGCGTATCCGTTGATGGTGCGGGTGAGCGCGCTCTTGAAGCCGACCAGGTGGCTTCCACCCTCCTGGGTGTTGATGTTGTTGGCGAAGGTGTAGATGCGCTCGTCGTAGGCGTCGTTCCACTGCATCGCGATCTCCAGCGCGACGCCGTCCTTCTCCGCCTTGAAGAAGACCGGGGGGTGCAGGGTCTCCTTCGACTTGTTGAGGAACTCGACGAAGCTGACGATTCCGCCCTGGAACTCGAAGAGGTGGCTCTTCTGGCTGCGCTCGTCGGTGATGCTGATCTTCAGCCCGGCGTTGAGGAAGGCGAGCTCGCGGAGCCGCTGGCTCAGCACGTCGAACTGGAAGTCGGTGGTCTCGAAGATGGTCGGGTCCGGCTTGAACCACACGGTGGTCCCGCGCTTGTCGGTGGTGCCGATCTCGGTGACCTGCTGCTGCGGGATGCCGCGGGCGTACTTCTGCTCGTAGACCTTGCCGTTCCGGGAGATCTCCAGCTTCAGCCACTCGCTGAGCGCGTTGACGCAGGACACACCCACGCCGTGCAGGCCGCCCGAGACCTTGTAGGCGGTGTTCTCGAACTTGCCGCCGGCGTGGAGCTTGGTCATCACCACGTCGACCGTGTCCATGCCGCGCACGGTGGGGTGCGGGCCGACGGGGATGCCACGGCCGTCGTCCTTCACCATGACGCTGCCGTCCACGTGGATGACGACGCTGATCTCGGTCGCCGCCTTGGCCAGCGCCTCGTCGACGCTGTTGTCCACCACTTCGTAGACCAGATGGTGCAGGCCGTAGGTGCTGGTGTCGCCGACGTACATGCCGGGGCGCTTGCGAACGGCCTCCAGGCCCTCGAGCACGGTGATGGAAGAGGCGCCGTACTCGGGCACGGAGGTCCCGACCGCGGCCTGGGCAGCGGGTTCGTGTTTGGTCGTACCGTTCAAGGGATTGCTGGTGTCTTTCCTAACACGCACCCCCCACGCTCACAAGCCTGTGTCAGTGCCTCAAGTGTCTGACCTCTCACGGGAATTCGGTTCCGGACGCCCCTCTCGAGCCATGCGCCGGAGACCTCAGGCGTCGGCCCGCGGAGACCCCTCCGGACGGTTCAGGAGACGGCCCAGATCGTCGAACACCGCGGCGTCCGAGAAGAGGGCCTGGGGCAGCTCGCGACGCGTGCCGTCGGTCAAGGTGAGCACCCAGCGGGGCACCCAGCGGCCGATCTGCTCCACGGTCTTGATCTCGGGCCAGAGCACGCGCTCGGCCCTTCCATCGAGCGGGTGAGCCAGCTCCGCGCCGGCAATGTCCACCCGCACCCCGAACCCCTCGCGGGGACGGAGCCGCCAGGAGAGCCAGCCGAAGGCGCCACTGAGGGCGAGCGCGGCGACGGCCCTCGCCGACGCCGTGGGGCGAGAAGGGGCTGCACGGACCAGGGCCGCCGCTCCGAGCGCCGCGGCGACGACCGCGAGCACGGCGAGGAGAGCCCGCAACCTGCTCGGTCGGTAAGGAAAGAACCTGGGTGTCATGCGGTTCGGGCCGGGCGGAGGTGAGCATCCTCCGTCACTGCTCCGGAGTCGACCCGAAGCCAGAGCGTGTCCGGCCCGGCGGCTCGAGCGACGAGGGAGGCATCGGTGGTGGTGAGCAGCACCTGGGCCCGGCTCTCCGCCACGGTGTGCATGAGGAAGGCGTTGCGTTCGGGATCGAGCTCGCTCGAGACGTCGTCGAGGAGGAGCAAGGGTGGCCTTCCGAAGGCGACGCGGACGTTCTCGATCTCGGCGATCTTCCAGCCGAGCACCAGCGCGCGCCCCTGCCCCTGGGAGGCGTAGGCTCGGGCGCTCCGTCCTCCGAGGGTGAGCTGGAGATCGTCGGCATGCGGACCGACGGAGGTGAAGCCGCGCTCGCGATCCCTGGGGAGTCGCTCGACCAGCGCCTGGCGGAGCGCCACCTCGAGCCCTTCCTCGGTCTGGGAGTGGTGCGCCCCGAGGTGCAGCGCGGTGTAGCCGAGGGCGACGTCGGGCAGCTGGGAGATGGCCCGAACCGCGGACACCGCGCGAGGCCCGAGCTCGTCCAGGAGCGCGCGCCGGCGGACGAGCACCCGCGCACCGGTGCGGGCCAGCGTCTCGTCGTACGCCTCGACGTAGCTCGCCGCGGCGTGCTCCTTGAGCAGCCGGTTCCGGCTCTTCAGGGAGCGCTGGTAGGCACGGTGCTCGCGCAGGTACGCCGGGAAGCGGTTGAAGACGGCGCGATCCAGGAACGCCCGGCGCACCTCGGGGCCACCCTTCACCACCGCCAGGTCATCGGGGGTGAAGGCCACGACGCTCATCCCCCCGAAGTACTCCTCGAGCTTCGCTGCCTTCTTTCCATCCACGAAGGCCTGCCGGATGCCGCCGGCAACCTGAACGGAGATCTCCCGCTCGGCACCGCCCAGAGTGAAGCGGCCGTTGACGGTGGCCTGTTCCGTCCCGAAGCGCACCAGCTCCGAGAGGCGATTGGCGCGCAGCGGCCGCAGGGTGCAGAGGAAGTAGACCGCCTCGAGCAGGCTGGTCTTGCCCTGCCCGTTACTCCCCACCACCACCGTCGCATGCGGGGATGGCCGGATCGCGACCGAGTGGAGGTTGCGGAAGTCCGACGCTTGAAGTCGCGCGAGGAGCACTACACCCGCATCGGCATCACCACTGCGGTGTAGCTGCGATCTCCCGGGGCGTGCAGGACGCCCGGGCTGTGGTCGTCGCCGAGCTCGAAGGAGACCTCGTCCGTCTCCAGCGCGGCGAGGACGTCGGTCAGGTAACGGGCGTTGAAGCCGATGGTGATGTCCCCGCCGTCGTACTGGACCTCGAGGTCATCCTTGGCTTCACCGAGATCCGGGTTCTGCGAGCTGATGCGCAGCTGGTTCGAGGTGAGGCCGATCTTCACCGCGTTCGACTTGTCCACGCTGAGGAGTGCGATCCGCTTGAGCGCATCGGTGAACTTGATGCGGGAGATCTGCACCTTGCGCTCGCCTTCCTTGGGGATCACCCGCTGGTACTCGGGGAATTGACCGTCGATGAGCCGCATCACCATCGTCAGGCCCGGCTTCTTGAACAGCGCGGAGTTCTCGGCGAAGCCCAGCGCGCACTCGGCGTCCGGCGCTTCGTCTAGCAGCCGCCGGAGCTCGTGGAGGCCCTTGCGGGGGATGATGACTCCCCCCTTGAGCTTGAAGTCCCCCGGAAGCTCGCGCTCGACCAGGGCGAGCCGGTGACCGTCGGTGGCCACCATCCTGACCCTCCCGCCCTCGCGCGGCTCGAAGAAGACGCCGTTGAGGATGTAGCGAGTCTCGTCGGTGGAGATGGCAAAGGAGGTCTTGCGGATCATCTCCAGCAGGACCGGACCCGGGACCGTGACCAGACTTGCGCTCTCCTCCTTCGGCAGCTTCGGATACTCCTCCGGGGACATCCCCACGATCTTGAAGTGGGCGCTGCCGCTCTGGAGCTCGGCGTACTGGTTGGGGAGCTTCCTCACCGTGACCAGCGGCTCGGGGAGGTTCTGGACGATGTCGAAGACGGTCTTGGCCGAGAGGGTGAGGCTGCCCGGCTTGGTGACCTCGGCGGGGTGCTCGCTGACGATGCCCACGTCGAGGTCGAAGGCGGTGATCTGCACACCGGTCTTCGTCGCGTTGACGAGGACGTTGGAGAGGATGGGCATCGTGGTCTTGCGCTCCACGATTCCCTGGGCCCGGTACAGCGCTCGCTTCAGCTCCTCCGCAGCGATGCGGAATTCCATGTGCCCATCGTCTCCTGCGGAGGAGACATCGCGACTCCGCCCGCGCGCGACGTGTAGCCCGCAGCGCGGGGTGCGTCAAACGGGGCGGGAGGGTTCATGGCTCGGGGCGCCGAAGGAACGGAAGGGCCCACTCGACGGGTTTACGGTCCGGCAAGCTCCTGAAAGGACGATGGAGACCGAGCGCGAGATTGATTCTGCGATGCGTTCTCAAGTAAGTCTGGACCCGGCATGACTCGCCGTCTCATCCCCGCCTCCACCGTGCTGGGCGCGGTGCTCGTTCTGGCCTGCGCGCACGCAGGATTCGTCCCTCAGCCTACGGTCCTGGACGTGGAGCGCGTCCAGCCAGTGGACCCAGGGCTGAGCCTCGAGGAGCTGCAGGCGGGACGAGCGGCATACGTCCAGCGGTGCAGCAGCTGTCATCCGGTGCATGGGCCTGGCGAGTACCGGGGCGACCAGTGGCCGGGGCTACTCGCACGGATGCAGCGGGAGAAGAAGATCAAGATCCCGGAGCACGAGCGCGTGCTGATCGAACGCTACCTGGTCGCGTTCAGCTCTACCGCGCCAAAGCTGGCCGCTGCGGGTGTGGTGGGTCAGGAGCCGGTGGGAAGTGTCCATCCCTCGGCGTCACGCTGATCACTCCGTGCGGCGGCTGTGGCTTCTGATGAGTTGGATCATGGATCTTAGGGGTGGTGGAAGCCGGACCCGCAGACTTGTTGAGACAGCTGTAAACCCCGGGCGCGGCTCCGGATTCCGAACGACCGGGCTGTGGAGAAGCGGCGGAGTTGTCCACGGCGTCACACAGGCGTTGCCCGATAGACGTGGACTCTCCACACCTGTTCCACGCGTGACCCCAGGCCAAGGCGGCAGTTTTCGACACCAGTGTCGAACAGGCTCTCCCCACAAGTTCTCGCCAACATGGCCCGGGAGGCGAGACTGTCCACGGGCAAGTGACAGGCCGCACACCGGAAACACCCAACATCTCCACACTGTGGACGGCAGTGGAGAACGAGGGGGCCGTGCTGCCAACGGACGCGGCTTTCACCACGGCTGGCTGGAGACCCACGTTGGCCGGGCGCTCCTTCTGCCTTCGGGCTCAGCCCGGCCCGAGCTTGCTCTCCAGCTCGTCCAGCTCCTTGCGGATGCTGGCGTCGATCTCCCGCTGCCGCTCGACCTTGCGTACCGAGGAGATGACGGTGGAGTGGTCCTTGTTGAAGCGCGCCGCGATCTCCGGAAACGAGCTCCGGGTCAGCTTCCGGGCGAGGTACATCGCCACCTGGCGCGCGTGGGCCAGCTGCTTCGTCCGGCGGTCGGCCCGCAGCTCCTCGACCGCCACCTTGTAGAACCGCGCCGTCTCGCGCTGGATGTGGTCGATGTCGATCGGCCGCTGCGCGGGGAGGATGTCCCGCAGCACCTGCGCGGCGAACTCCTCGGTGACCGGCTGCCCGGTCAGGCTGTGCACCGCGGAGATCTTGATCAGCGCGCCCTCGAGCTCCCGCACGTTCTTCTGCACGTGCTTGGCGATGAAGTGGCAGACGTTGTCCGGGAGCTCGAACCCGTCCGCCTCGGCCTTCTTCTTGAGGATCGCCACGCGGGTCTCGTAGTTCGGCTCCTGGATGTCGGTGATCAGCCCCATGGTGAACCGGCTCCTGAGCCGGTCCTCGAGGCCCGGGATCTCCGCCGGCACCGCGTCCGAGGTGAGCACGATGGCCTTCGACATCTCGTGGAGCGCGTTGAAGGTGTAGAAGAACTCCTTCTGCGTCTCCTCGCGCTTGCCGAGGAACTGGATGTCGTCGATCAGCAGGACGTCGCACTCGTCCCGGAACTTGCGGCGGAAGTCCGTCATCTTGTGATCGCGGACGCTCTCCACGAACTCGTTGGTGAACTCCTCGGACGAGAGGTAGACGATTCTCGCCGAGGGGTTCTTGGAGAAGATCGCGTTGCCCACCGCGTGGAGCAGGTGTGTCTTTCCAAGCCCGGTGCCCCCGTAGATGAAGAGCGGGTTGTAGGCGCGGCCCGGGCTCTCGGCGACTGCGGCGGCCGCTGCGGCCGGGAGCTGGTTGCTCTCGGCCACCACGTAGTTCACGAAGGTGAAGCGGTCGTTCAGCCGCGGGGGCCGGGGCGCCGAGCTGGGCGTTCGGCCGGGCGCCGCCGGGCCGCTGGCGTCGGCCCTCGCCGTGCCCACCACCTCGTAGCCGAGGCCCATCGGGCCGCCGTGGACACGGCTGATCGCATCCTCGAGCAGCGGCCGGTAATGGTCGTCGACCCAGTCACGGAAGAAGCGATCGGGGACACCGAGGATCAGCGCCCCGTCCCGGACCTCGAGCGCCTGCATCCGGTCGAGCCAGGTCAGGGCATAGGACTTGCCGTCCTCGCGCAGCAGGGCAAGGGTCTTTTCCCAGAGTTCATCGGCACTTGCGGGCACGGGCGACTGCTCGGGAGAAGCCGACACGAGAGGCGACCTCGGGAGGGAAACCACGGGTCCTGTGGAGCGGGGGCGGGGTGCGTGTTGTACGACTTCCCGTGGCCAGTTGGGGATCAAAAACGTGCGCCGCTCGCGTCCGCTCGGTGGCGTTCGGTGCACCAGGGCTCATTGACTCGATCGCGGAGCCTGGGTTATGCGCGCGGCCCTCCCCTCAGTCGCCCCGCAGTCCTTCTCGGAGCATTGCCCCGTGTCGAAGCGCACGTACCAGCCGTCCAAGTTGAAGCGGAACCGCACCCACGGCTTCCGGAAGCGGAACAGCACCCGCGCTGGCCAGGACGTCCTCCGTCGGCGCCGGGCGAAGGGGCGCAAGCGTCTGGCCGTCTCGGCGGCCAAGAAGTAGGGTTGCCCGAGGCGTTTCCCAGGGAGGCTCGCCTCCTGAAGCGACGCGAGTTCCTGGAGGTGCAGGAGCGAGGAAGGAAGGTGACCGCCGGTCCGCTTGTGGGGCTGGTGGCGCCGAGCCCGGACGGCGCGTCCCGGCTCGGATTCACGGTGTCGAGCAAGGTGGGGACGGCGGTGGTGCGCAACGCCGTCCGACGTCGGCTGCGCGAGCTGTTTCGCAAGCGGCGCGACCGATGGCCAGGAGGAATGCACCTGGTGGTGGTGGCCCGTCCGAGTGCCAGGGAAGCCAGCTTCGCGGCGCTGGAGCGCGCCGCGGACGCCCTGCTGTCCGCGTTAGAGAACCGTCTCCGTTGAAGCTGCTCGCCTTCCTGCTCTCCTTGCCCATCCACCTCTACCGGTGGACCCTCTCGCCGCTGCTGCCGCGGGCGTGCCGGTTCCACCCGTCGTGCTCGGCGTATGCGCTCGAGGCGCTGCGCGAGCACGGACCGTTCGGTGGGTTCCTGCTCGCCGTTCGCCGGCTCGGCCGGTGTCATCCCTTCAACCCCGGGGGGCTCGACCCCGTCCCGCCCCGCCCAGGGAGGATCTGAATCCCGTGGAGAACGAATCCCAGAAACGCACGGTGGTGGCCTTCGGGCTGATGTTCGTGATGCTCACCGTGTACATGATCTGGTTCGCGCCGAGCACTCCGCCGCCCCAGGCGGCGGGCGCCGTCGACGCGGGCACGGTCGCCTCGACCGCCGCTCCAGCACCGGCGCCGTCGACCACACAGCCCTCGCCCCCGCCTCCTCCGAGTGCGGGCACGCCCCCGGCCGGCCCTCCGGTGCGGACGCTCGACGTCTCGCGGAAGCTGGTCCACTACGTCTTCTCCACCGAGGGCGCCGGCCTGGTCTCGGCCCGGCTCCTGGGAGAGAAGACGCGCGAGCAGCGGCCGCTCACCATCGCCGAGGGATGGGCCCAGCTGTTCGGCAAGGACGTGCCCAAGGGCGCTCCGATGAACCTCGCCGAGCCGGTGCCGGGCGCCGCGCTCCCGCTCTCGCTCGAGTTCGCGGGCGAGGCCTCCATTCCCGGGACGCTCCGCTACTCGGCGGAGCAGGGGGACCACAAGATCACCTTCGTCGGGCGGACCGAGAGCTGGGAGGTCACCAAGGAAGTCTCGTGGGTCGACGACGGGTACGAGCTCGCGACCCAGGTGACCCTCCGGAACCTGACCGGCCGTCCCCTCTCCGGGGAGCTGGTGCTCCCCTATGGCCGGGCGATCGACCCGGCGCACGAGGAGAAGCCGAGCATGTTCGGCGGCGTCGGCAACGTCTCCGACGCGGCGTGCTTCGTGAAGGACTCCTACGAGCACGAGACGGTGAAGGACAAGACCGAGAGCAAAGAGTTCTCGGGACCGGTGCGCTGGGTGGGCATCAACCAGCAGTACTTCGTCTCGGCGGTGTTCCCGGTGGGCACGGCGGTCGAGGGCAAGTGCGTCCTCACCACGTCGCTCACCGAGCGCGTGGCCAGCGGGCGGTTCCCGATCGCGGTCGGTCCGGGGCAATCGGTGACCAGGGCCTTCGGCGCGTTCCTCGGGCCAAAGGAGACCGAGGCGCTCGCCGCTGTGCCGACGCTTCCCGCGAACCGGGCTGCGGAGGCCAACGTCCCGGTTCACCTCGATCGCGCAGTCGACTACGGAATCTGGGCCGCGCTCTGCAAGCCGATGCTCTGGTTCCTGAAGAAGATCCACGGTGTCGTGGGCAACTGGGGCGTGGCGATCATCTTCCTCACCGTGGTGGTGAAGGTCCTGCTGATCCCCCTCACCCACCGGGCCATGGTGGGGCAGGAGGCGATGAAGAAGCTCCAGCCGAGGATCGAGGAGCTGAAGAAGAAGTTCCCGGAGGACAAGGAACGGCAGCAGATGGAGATGATGAAGGCCTACCAGGAGGCGGGGGTGAACCCGTTCGGGTCGTGCCTGATGATCCTGGTCCAGCTGCCGGTGTGGGCCGCCCTCTTCAACACCCTCCGGAACAGCTACGAGCTCTACGGTGAGCCCTTCACCTCGCGCTTCCTCACCGACCTGACGATGAAGGACCCGACCTATCTCTTGCCCGTGCTGCTGGGCGTGTCGCAGGTCATCACCAGCCGTCTCCAGCCGCCGGCCCTCGATGCGGCCCAGCAGCGGATGATGGTGTGGTTCATGCCGCTCTTCTTCACCTTCATCATGCTGAACTACCCGGCAGGTCTGCTCCTCTACATCTTCACCAACAACATCCTGACGGTGGCGCAGCAGGCAATTCTGCGGAGGATGGTCGGCAGCACGCCGACCCCACCACTGAAGCCCGCGCTGGAGAAGCGGAAGTGACCGACTCACAGGTGGCGGTGGCGGTGGGTGCCGTGGACGATCGACAGGCGCAGGCGATGGCGGTGCTGGAGCAGCTGCTCAGGACCATGGACGTCCCGGCGACGCTTGATGCCCGGGAGCTCCCGGATGGGAGCATCAGCATCTCCGTCGTTCCCGGCGTGGAGCTGGCCGGGGTGGGGGTGGGGCGGCGGTCGCCGCTGGGAGATGCACTGCAGTACCTGGTGAACAAGCTGATGAACAAGCCGGGTCAGGAGCGGCGGTGGATCGCCATCGGCGTCGGCGGGCACCCGGAGCCCCGGGGGCCGAAGCCGCCCCGTGCGCCGGCGGCGCCTGCGGCCATGCTGACCAACGGCAATGCGCCGGCGCCAGCCGCGCGGCCGGTGGCCACTCCGCCCCGTGCCGCTGCGGTGTCCCGGGCGGCCGAGGTGGACGAGCGCACGCTGGTGACGGAGGAGGAGCCCGCGCTCGACACCGCAGCGCGTGCCCTCGCCGAGCGGTCGGTGAGCTCGGGCCGCGTCTATGCTCTGGTGACGCTCGGGGCGCTGGAGCGAGGCCGGGTGCTGAAGGCCGCGGACGCCGTGGAGGGAGTGAGCGCGCGCGCCGAGGGCGACGGGCGGCTTCGACGGGTGGTGCTGACGCCAGACAAGGTGGTGCCGATGCCGCGGCAGCGCCTGCCGGTGGATGATCTGCCGGACGAGGAGTGAGTCCAGGGAGGGCCCGCGGTGGGAAAGCCGAAGGCGCTGAAGAACAGGCTGTTCGGGGCCGCGGTGCTGAAGATGAGCTTCCGGCTCCGCGGCGACGAGCAGTCGCCGGCGTTCAAGGGCATCTACCCGGGCCTGCTTCGGGACCTCGAGATCGAGGACGAGGCCGTCGAGAAGTACATCGAGCAGAACCGAGTCGCGGTGGAGGCGGCGGCCAGGGGAAAGCTCTCGTCCTGACCGGCGGCATGCCGTCCCATCCTCGCGCTCGGGGATCCACGACCGGGACGTCGTCGCCGCGGGATGCCGGGACTTCTATCCGACGGGGGCCATCGGGCGCCGTCTCCTCGGCAACGACAGAAGCGTGAGTCGCGAAATCATCGGCGTGGTCCGGCACGTCGCGGCGTGCGGGGTGGTTGGGCCCGGAACGGGCGAGGCACCAGTTCTCCCTGGCGGCCGATCAACAGTCGCCCGACACCGACATCCGGAACCTCCGCTCGGTGGACGTGGCGGTACGCAGCACCCTCTCATAGGAGGCGCTGCGGCCGCTCCTGGTCAAGACGGTTGCGCGGCTGCATCCGGAGCTGCCGGGCCACGAGCTGCGCACGCCGGAGCAGCTGCTCGGCGAATCGGTCGATGCCCATCCGTGTGCAGCGCTCCAGCTGGTGCTCTCCGCGCTGCTCGCCCTGGTCCGGTCCTGCGGAGCGTGGTGGGCCAGGGGCTCAGCCGGTCCGCCGTGGGCCTCGGGGTCGTGCTGGTGGGTGCACTCGCCACGACGCGCCTGCTCCGGGGAATCCTCGAGCGCGTGCGGCCGCTCGACCCCGCCGTGTGCTGACCGCTGCTTGGGTGCGCGGCGCTCGCGGCGTGGATCCCGACGCGTCGTGCGGTGCGCGTGGACGCGTCGGTCGCGCTCCGCGACGAGGGCTAGGTCCCGGGCCTGCGGTAACTCAGGAGGGTTCGTCCATCCCCGCTCAGGGGCAAGCGGAGGGGGTCGACCGCCGGGCCAGTCCAGCCGGGCAGCGGGCCGCCTGTTGCATCCGCACCCGCCATCACCACCAGGGTGCCTCCGGGCCGGACGTAGGGCAGCGCCAGGGCGGCCCAGCGCGGTGGGTCCATCAGGGCACGGGAGACGGCGACGTCGAAGGGCTCGAGGCCTTCGCGGGTCGGATCGCCCTCGAGCGTCAGGTGGATGGCCCGCACGCGCGGCGCGAGGCCCAGGTGGGCAATGGCGTGCTTGAGGAACCCGACCTTCTTGGCGACGGAGTCCACGAGCGTGACCGCGAGGTCGTCGCGGGCGATGGCGAGCGGGAGGCCCGGGAAGCCCGCGCCCGAGCCCGCGTCGAGAACGGTGAGCGGCCCCGCGGGGAGCGTTCGGAGGACGGTCAGGGAGTCGAGAATGTGCTTGTCCGCCATCTCGATCGGATCGAGGATGGCGGTGAGGTTGATGCGGGAGCTCCACCGACCGAGCTCGCCCGCCAGCCACGACAGCGCGTCCACCTGGACGTGGGTCAGAGGCAGCCCGAGCATGCGGCTTCCCTCCGCCACCATTCCAGAAATCGCTGGTTTCTCCACAGGCACGGGCAAAGCCACCGTCCGCAAGTCCATGAAATCAATCGTGGAAGCCGCTGGCACGTTGTTTTCCCCAGGTCTCCCACAGCACGGCCGCGGGCTCCCTCAGAGAGGTGCTGCAGGTCGCGGCGGAGGTGGCGAGCGGCTGACCACCTGCCTGCACTAGACGTGAGAGGTTGTGGGCCCCCGGCCGAAGGACTGTCTCTGCCAGAAGTCGCCACGAAACACCAGCGCCCGTGTTATGGGGCCGACATTGGCGCACGCGCGCCGCAAGGGCCCTCCGTCGGATGGCGGTGTTCCACGTGGAACCCCCTGCCGACGCCAGGCGAGCGACCGGATTGGCTCGAAGTTGCCCTGTCATCCCACCGTGCTACGCCCGCATCCAGCTGCACTGAACGCACCGGAGGCAATCTCGTGGGACGGGTCATCTGCATCTCCAACCAAAAGGGCGGGGTCGGAAAGACGACGACCGCCATCAACCTCGCGGCGAGCCTCGCCTCGGCCGAGCGGAGGGTCCTGCTGGTCGACATGGACCCCCAGGGGAACGCCGGGAGCGGTCTCGGGCTCAAGCGGGATGCCCTCAACGGGACCGTCTATGACGCCCTCCTGGGCGAGCGTCCAATGGCTGAACTGGTCCACCCCACCGAGCTTCGGTACCTCCAGGTCGTTCCCTCCACCCCCGACCTGACCGGCGCGGAGATCGAGCTGGTCAACCTGCCCCGACGCGAGTACCGCCTTCGTGAGGCGCTCCGGCCGGTGGTGGCGGAGTACGACTACATCGTCCTGGACTGCCCGCCCTCGCTCGGACTGCTGACCCTCAACGCCCTCACGGCGGCGGATTCGGTCTTGATTCCGCTCCAGTGCGAGTACTACGCGCTCGAGGGTCTCTCCCAGCTGATGCAGACCGTCGAGCTGGTCCGCCGCGGACTGAACCCGTCGCTGGCCACGGAGGGCATCCTGCTGACGATGTTCGACGGGCGGGCAAACATCGCCCATCAGGTGGCGAGCGACGTCCGGGGCTACTTTAAGGACCTCGTGTTCGAGTCGGTGGTTCCCCGGAACGTTCGTCTCTCGGAGTGCCCGAGCTTCGGCAAGCCCATCTTGCTGTACGACATCAAGTCGAAGGGCTGCGAGAGCTACCTCGCGCTCGGCCATGAGATCTTGCGGCGCGACCAGGGTCCGACCGATCGGCGGGCCGCCTGATGACGGTTCCTGCCATGCCCACCGACCCCTCGGAACGAACCCCGAAGCGCGCGCTTGGACGCGGACTTTCGGCCCTGATTCCGCAGGCCTCGGTCCCGGTTCAGGGGGACCTGCCACCCTCGACGGGCATCGTCCGGCTGCCCGTTGAGCGCATCCTCCGCGACCCCGAACAGCCGCGGAAGACCTTCGACGAGGCAAAGCTCCGTGAGCTCGCCGAGTCAATCCGGACCCAGGGGGTCATCCAGCCAGTCCTGGTCCGGCGAGACGGGGCCGACTACCGCCTCATCGCAGGTGAGCGGCGCTGGCGGGCCGCGCAGCTCGCCGGGCTCCACGAGGTCCCGTCCGTCGTTCGCGACGTCACCGCAGCAGAAGCGTTCGAGCTCGCCCTGGTGGAGAACCTCCAGCGGACCGACCTCAACCCGCTGGAGGAAGCCAATGGGTATCGCCGGCTCATCCAGGAGTTCGGGCTCACGCAGGAGCAGGTGGGCGAACGGGTGGGACGGGAGCGCGCCAGCGTGGCCAACGCGCTCCGGCTCCTGCAGTTGCCGGACGGGGTGAAAGAGATGCTGGCCTCTGGAGCGCTCGGGATGGGCCACGCACGTGCGCTGCTCGGGATGGGCACCGGCCCCGAGCTGGTCACCACCGCCCAGCGGATCGTCCGCGAGCAGCTCTCGGTGCGCGAGACCGAGCGCCTCGTCCGGACCGGGCGCGCACCGTCCACCTCGCCCTCCCGGAAGGCGGGCACGGGCAGCACTGCCGCACGGGCCGTGGTGGAGGACCTGCAGCGACGGCTGGGGACGAAGGTGCGACTCGAGGACCGAGGCGGGAAGGGAACGCTGGAGATCGACTTCTTCTCGTACGAGGACCTGGAGCGTATTCTCGCACTGCTGCGGCGGTGAGGCCGCGGCGCTCAGGAGGCCCGCGCCGCCGCTCGTCGCTCGAGCGTCTTCCCGGGCTTCGCCTCCAGGACACGGAATGAGGAACCCGATGGCGGTGCTGAAGCGCGAGGAGGAGAACGTGGTGGTTCGCGGTGGTGACGTGCACACGCTGCTCGGCAAGGGAAGCGAGTTCGAGGGAAAGCTCACCTTCGAAGGACAGGTGCGGATCGACGGGAAGTTCTCCGGACAGATCTTCACCAAGGACACCCTGGTCATCGGCGAGGGCGCACGGGTGAACGCCGAGATCAACGCGGGCACTGTCATCGTCAACGGAGTGGTGGAGGGGAACATCCACGCCACCCAGATGATCGAGCTCCACACGCCAGGCCGGGTGAAGGGCAACCTCGAGTGCCCGGCGCTGAGCGTGGACAAGGGCGTCATGTTCGAGGGCGCGTGCAAGATGGAGAGCGCGAAGGGCAGCCCCACCCCCACCCCCCTCGCTCCGGCACTGCCCTCCGAGCTACCCAAGCGGTGAATCGGTGCCAGGTCGCCGCGGGGCGCTGATCTGCTGCGCGGTGGCCGCTGGGGCCTTCGGCGGCTGCACGCGGACGCACCCCCTGGTGGCGCAGCCCGAGGACGGGGGTGTTCCCCTCGTCCGTCCGTCGGGACTGCTGCAGGTCCCGTCCGGCTGGTCGGTGGCGACCGGGGGTGACGGGACGCTCCGCGTGTCGGACTCGCCGGGTCACCCGGTGCTGAGGGCGGAGATCCGGAGCGGCATGGGACTCCCGACGCCCGAGACGCTGCGCAGCGGCTTCACCGAGGGACTCCACCGCTGGCGGGTGCGGAAGACCCAGGCGGTGGAGGAGCCTGGCTTCGTCGCGGTTCGCCTTCTCGTCACGGAGCCGCCCGACGCCGGCACCGAGCAGGAAGTCCTCCTCTCCGCGACGGCGCTCGGGACCGACACGTTGCTCTGTGCCTCGCTCCGCGGTGCCTCCGCGACGGCACTCGATGTCATCGAGCACATCTGCCGGGGCGCTGGCGAGCACCCCGACGGCGGCTGACCCCGTCTGCCAAGCCACGAGACCTCCGGAGCTTTCCGAGGTGCCCCTTCGGAGGTGCCAAACACTTCGTGACGGACACCTCGTGACGGGGCACCTCGTCCAGGCTCCGCCCTCGCCGTCTGCCCGTCTGGCCCGTTCAGTCCCGCACGGCCAGGGTCACGGCGAAGTCGCCGGCGCGGTCAGTCCAGCGGGCTTCTGTCCGCATGCCCGAGGCCTCCAGCTCGCGGTCGATCTGCGACCGGGTGAACTTGGCGCTGATCTCGGTGCGCATCAGCTCGCCCTCGCCGAACTCCACCCGCAGATCGAGATCCCCGACGGTCACCGGCTGCCGGACGGTGGACCGGAGCAGCATCTCGATCCACCCCTGCCGCGCGTCGTAGCGTGCGAGATGCTCGAAGCGAGCGAGGTCGAAGTCGGCGTTGAGCTCTGTGTTCAGTACCGAGAGCACGTTCTTGTTGAACTCGGCCGTCACGCCCTGCGCGTCGTTGTAGGCCGCCTCCAGGCGCGGGATGTCCTTCACCAGATCGGTTCCGAGAAGGAACGCGTCGCCCACGCCCAGCTGGCCGGCGATGTCGTCGAGGAAGCGCGCGCGCGGCCCTGGGGCGAGATTGCCGATGGTTCCGCCGAGGAAGGCGATCAGCCGGCGGCCACCGCGCGGGAGGAGCGGGACGTGCCGCTCGAAGTCGCCCACCACCGCGTGCACCGTGAGCGAGGGGAACTCGCTGGCGATCCGCAGCGCCGAACCCCGGAGCGTCACCGCGTCCACGTCGAAGGGGATGAAGCGCCGGAGCGACCCGCCCGCCGAGAGCGCCTGGAGCAAGAGTCGGGTCTTGTCCGAGGTGCCGCTGCCGAGCTCGACCAGCGCGTCCGCCCCCGACCGGGCGGCGATCTCCGCGGCCTGTGCGGCCAGGATCTCCCGCTCGCGGCGGGTGGGGTAGTACTCGGGTAGACGGGTGATTGCGTCGAACAGCCTCGAGCCGCGCGCGTCGTAGAAGTACTTCGGCGGCAGCTCGCGTGGGCGGTGAGACAGTCCGTGGCGCACGTCCTGCTCGAGAGCCCGCCGCAGATCGCGGGGCCCGAGCAGCACGTCCCAGGTCACCCGTGGGTGCGGACGCCAGTCGTGCGCGAGAGGGTCGACGTGCATGTCGGCTCCAGAGTCGTGGGCCCGCTCAGGCGTCTCGAGCGCACCGAAAGCCGGCAAAGATCTGCCGCCGGATGGGGTAATCCCAGTTCCGGAAGGTGTTCCTGACTGCGTCCGGGGCGACGGCCCAGGACCCACCGCGCAAAACCTTGTACTCGGCGCCAAAGAAGACCTCCGAATACTCCGGGTACGGGAAGGCGCGAAACCCCGGATACGGCCGGAAATCAGACGCCGTCCACTCCCAGACGTCCCCGAGGAGCTGCTCGACACCCCACGCGCTGGCCCCGGAGGGGAACGCGCCCGCCCGGGCCGGACGCCCCCCGGCCGGCCAGAGGTTCGCGCGCGTGAGGTCCGGCGTCGCGTCTCCCCACGGAAAGCGTCGGACGGCCCCCCCGGGGGTCGCCGCGGCCGCCTTCTCCCATTCAGCCTCGGTCGGCAGCCGCCGTCCCGACCAGCGCGCGTAGGCATCCGCCTCGTACCAGGAGAGGTGACACACGGGCTCGTCCGGCCGAAGCGCCTCCCAGGTGCCGAAACGCCGCCGCTCCCAGCCCTCCCGGGAGCGCCGCCAGAAGAGCGGGTGCTGGAGCTGCTCGCCCTCCCGGAACGCCCAGCCCTCGGCGGACCAGTGCGCTCGATTCCTGTATCCACCGTCCTCCATGAAGGCGAGGAACCGCCCGTTGGTGACCGGGAAGCGGTCGATGAGGAACGCGGGGACGTCCACCCGGTGGCGCGGTCGCTCGTTGTCGTAGGCCCAGGCCTCGTCGCTTCCCATCTCGAACGGGCCGCCCCGCACCAGCACCTCGCGCGGGAGGACCGCTCGGGCCGGCAAAGGAAGCTGGCAGGGAAGTGGGTCGAGGGTGGTGGAAGTGACGAGCTGGAGCGTGGCCACCAGCGTCTCGACGTGCTGCTGCTCGTGCTGCGCGACCATCCCGTAGACGAAGCCGCCGTCCAGGAGCGGACCCGCGCGGGCCACGGTCTCGGGGTCCGCCGCGTCGAGGCGGCGGAGAACGCGCCGGCGGACCTGCTCGGCGTAAGCGAACGCCTCCTCCACCCCGAGCAGCGGCAGGGCGCCCCGGGTGCGCCTCGGGTTCCGGAAGGCGTCGTACAGCCGGTCGGTCTCGGGACCCGTCAGACCGGGCTCGCCGAGAGCCCGGAGGAGCCACTGCTCCTCGTAGTTTGCCACGTGCGCCACGTCCCACACCGGCGGCGACATCAGCGGCGAGTGCTGCGCCGTGAGGACCTCGGCCGGCAGGGGGCCGAGCAACTCCAGCAAGCGGCGGCGAGAGGCCCCGAGCGCCTCGCGCGCGCGGCTCTTCCAGGCGAGGGTTCCCCCGAACTCGCGCGCGTCCATGGACCGTGTCATTCCTCGGGGGGCTGCCCGGCGCAACCCCCGGGCGCACAGTGACCGCATGGCCAACATCCGGACCCCGGACCCCGGGCTGACACTCGACCTCGCCGGAAAGACGACGTACGGCGATTACTTGCGGTTGGACCGGCTGCTGTCCGCCCAGGAGCCGAGGAGCCAGCCCCAGCACCACGACGAGCTGCTCTTCATCATCCAGCACCAGACGTCCGAGCTGTGGATGAAGCTGCTCATCCACGAGCTCACCGCGGCGCGGGCGCTCGTTCGGGAGGACCGGCTCGAGCCTGCGTTCAAGATCCTCGCCCGGGCCGGACAGATCCAGCGGATGCTCTTCGAGCAGTGGAGCGTGCTCGAGACGCTCACCCCCTCGGAATACCTGGAGTTTCGGTCCGTGCTGGGCCCGGCGAGCGGCTTCCAGTCTGCCCAGTATCGAGCGCTGGAGTTCCTGCTCGGGAACAAGGACGCGAGCGCGCTCCTGGTCCACCGCCAGAGCCCCGAGGTGCATGCCTGGCTGGACCGGTTCCTCCGCGAGCCGAGCTTGTACGACGAGTTCCTCCGGCACCTCTCTCGCCGGGGCCTCCCGGTGCCGCCCGAGCGGCTGAATCGAGACTTCTCGGGACCTTACGAGCCGCACCCAGAGGTGGTGGCGGTCTTCCGGACGATCTATGCCGACCCGGAGCGGTGGTGGGACGGGTACGAGATGGCCGAGAAGCTCGTGGATGTGGAGGAGCGATTCCAGCTCTGGCGGTTCCGCCACATGATGACGGTGCACCGCATCATCGGGTTCAAGACGGGCACGGGGGGCAGCTCGGGTGTGCCCTTCCTGAAGCGGGCGCTGGACGTCCGCTTCTTTCCTGAACTGTGGGACGTCCGAACCGAGCTGGAGCCCCACCACTGATCCCCCGAACGTCCGCCATCGCGCATACACTGGTCGCCTCCACCCGAGCTCGCGCTCCCTGGGGGTGCCCTTGGACGCACCGACGTACGCGGAGTCGGAGCTGATCATGAACCGTGCCCCCGTGTTGCTGTCGGGTGGCGCGCCGCCGGACCGGGCGCTCTGGGCGCAGGAAGCCGCGGAGATTGGCGGCCGGCCTCTGGTGACGGTGACCCGCCCCGAGCAGCTCGGGTCCGCGCTGCTGGTGCGCAGCGCGGTGCTCTTCGTGCCTGACGTGGTGGCGCTCGGAGATGGCGGTCAGCAGCTGCTGGTGCGCACCCTGACCTCGCTGGACGAGCGGCCGAAGCTGGTGCTGGGCCTGAACCGCTCGGAGGCGAGCGCGCGACAGGCGGGAGTCCTGCGCGAGGACCTTCACTACCGTGTCCGGATGGGGCTCCTGAACCTGGACACGCCCGGGATGCGCGAGGCCATCGCCGCCCGCCGCGCACAGGCCTCGCGCCGCGCCGCGATGCCTTCCCCCCGCCCCGCCTCTCCCGCGCGGATCCAGAGTGGGCCCAAGGTCGCTGCGCACCCGGCGCCGTCGCGCGTGGCCGCGCCCGTGCGCCCAAGCCCGAAGGCAAAGGCGCGGCCGGCGCAACGAAGCCGTGCCGTCGCGCGCGTGAAATCCGCGCGGACGTCGAAGGCGGTGAAGAAGGCCCGGCCCGCGAAGAAGGGGTCGAAGCGCCGGTAACGCGTGGGTTGCGGGGCAGCAGACTGCAGCCGGCGCAGTGGCTGTTCGGTTCACCGGGCGCGGTTCCGGGATGGTGGAGCGGCGCGCGCGGTGCGGATCGGGCCGGTCCCCGCGGTGCTCCTGCTCAGGCGCCCGGTCGGCCCGCCAGCCGCCCCGCGTCCGTCACCAGCCGGTCGAGCGCATCGGTGTCGTTCGAGTCGTAGTAGCCGCGGATGCGTCCGCGTCCATCCACCAGGACCACGTGGACCCCGTGGGTGATGCTCGCGATGTCGTCCGAGTCCCGGCTGAAGGCGATCTTGAATCCACGCAGCACTGCCTCCTGCACCTGCCGGCTGTCCCCGGTGAGGAAGTGCCAGCGCGGGGAGTCGGCGCCGTGGGCGCGGGCGAAGGCGGCGAGCCGCTCCGGGGTGTCGTATGCGGGATCGACGCTGACCGAGACCACGTCCGCCCGATCTCCGAGCGCCCGTTGCACGCCGGCCAGGCGCTCGGTCATCCGCGGGCACACGTCCGGACAGCGAGTGAACACGAAGTCCGCGACCCACACCCGGCCTGCCAGGCGCTCGGGCCCGAACGGCGCCCCGGTCTGGTCGACGAGCCGGAAATGCGGCACCGTGCCGAGCACCGGGGGTGGCGGGACGGGGGTGGGCAGCGCTGAGCGAAGCACCGGCAGCGCCATCACCAGGGCGAGGAAGCCGGTCCAGAGCCACGGCTGGAGGCTCGGGCGAGCAATGGAGGCGGGGGCAGGGCGTGCGTCCATGAGGATGTGCGGCGGCAGTGCTAACTCGCGCGGCGGAGGACTTCATCCGATGCACCGGGAGTCGACGCGGAATCGACGGCACGCGCCCCGCTCGGAATCTCGTCACGGGGCCAGGGGGCGATGCGCCGGGCACTGAGGAGCGGACCTCACCGCGAAGTGGTGTTCGCCACGGCCTGGGCGGTGTTGTTCGCCCTGCTGCTCGCGCTGCGGGTGGTGTTCCAGCGCGCGGAGGGCTCTCCGGCGGACCCCCAGAGCTGGCTGCGCGTGGGGGCAGTGGCCCTGCTCGCGCTGCTCGTCCTCGCCGCGGCGCTGGGAAGCCGGGCGCCGGTCGTGGGCACCGTGGTGCTCCGGGTGGAGCAGGCGGCGGTGTTCGTTGCCATCACCCGGCTGCTCGGGCTCGGCGCCCATCCGGACCCAGGTCGGGCCGAGCAGCTGCTCATCGCGCTGCTCGGGGTGCACGGTGTGGGCGCCATCGTCGTCTCGGACGAGCTCTCGACTGGAACTCCCCCCTGGCGCCTGGGGTTGTGGGCCCTCGCCCTCAGCTTCGGGGTGCTGACGATCAGCGTGCTTGCGCGGTGATCCGCCGGTGGCGTTCTGCCCGCCCTTGCCTACACTTCTGACGCGCTGCGCGCTTGAGGTTGACAGGAGCGAGCGCGGGCAGCAGAACCAGCGGTGGGGAAGGGGAGTCCTGAATGAAGCTCGATTACAATCGCCACGCCCGGACCAGAATGTTCCAGAACGATTTTCTGGAATTCTGCTCGAACATCCACCCGGTGGTGCCGTTTGTCGTCTACGTCCCGCTGGTCATCGGGCTCCTCGCCTGGGGACTCGTGCAGGGTCTGACCTCGTGGGCCGCGCTGGCGGTGTGTTTTCCGCTCGGCTGGGTGGCGTGGGACCTCGCCGAGTACGGCATCCACCGCTGGTGGTTCCACTGGGAGGGCAACGGGCCCCTCACCCGAAAGTTCCATGAGATCATCCACGGGTACCACCACAAGTACCCGGACGACGCCCTCCGGCTGGTGATGCCGCTCGGCGCGAGCATCCCCTTGGCGCTTCTCATCGCCGGGGGGCTGTACCTGGTCCACGCGCCGGGAGTGACCATCCCGGGCTTTGCGGGGTTCGTCTCCGGATACCTGTTCTACGACTTCACCCACTGGTCGACCCACGCCCGGACGCCGATCACCGCGTGGGGAAAGGCGATCCGCGGCCACCACATGGCGCATCACTTCGCCGACCCGAGCAGGAACTTCGGGATCAGCCACCGGTGGATCGACGCGGTGGTGGGCACCCTCCGGCGTCGTGAGCAGCGCGACACGGACACCCAGGGGTCGCGCGAGGCGGCCTGACCTCGTCTCAGCTGCTGCGCCCATCGAGCAGGCGTCATTCTGAGAGCTCGCACCCAGGGCTCCGGTGAGCTGCAGCGCAAGGCGAGCCGGGCGACCTCCCACGTTCTCGGTGCGCCTGAACGCCGGCCGCCGCCAGAGGGCGGCGGGCTCATCGTGCAGGGGCCTCGGAGAGGCGGGAGTAGAGCCGCTGATCGGTGATCTGCCCGTCCTTGATCGCCGAGCGCCGGAGCGTCGCCTCGAGGGTGAACCCGGCCTTCTCCAGCGCCCGGCACGACGCCGTGTTGTACGCGAAGGGGAGCGCGAAGATGCGGATGAGCGAGAAGCGTTCGAAGGAATCCTCGGTGAAGGCGCGGATCGCCTCGCTCATCACTCCGCGGCCACGGTAGGGCGCGCCGAGCCAGTAGCCCAGCTCGGCCGAGATGCGCTCCACGTCGCTCCCGAGCTTGAGGCCGATGCTTCCCACCGCCTGTCCCTCGATGGCGATGGCCATGTGGCACCCGGGCGGTTGCCGCTCGGTGTGCGCGAGGAAGGTGATCGCGTGCTCGAGCGAGTACGGGCTCGGGAACGCATCGCGCAGGTTCCGCCAGACGGTGACGTCGTTCGCGAGGCGCGCGAGGGAGGTCGCATCCTCCGCCCGGAACGGTCGCAGCTCGCACCGCTCGAGCACCCGTCGCATCCCGCACAGTCTACCGCCGTCCGGCTGGGCAGCGGCGGGTCCGAAGCCGCGGTCGGCTTTCGCTGCGGACGCTTCCCGGAGCCGGAGCGGCGCGCTGCCGGTGCCCGAATGCTGTTCGACGGGGCCTGGGACCTCCCGACCCGCCTCGACCAGTCAGCCCTCGACGACCGGCGCTAGCCCTTTGCCGGCGTGGCCTGGAACAGGCCGTTGAACTCGGTCAGCGCGGCGTTGAGCTTGCCCTTGAGCTCGTTGGAGAGCTCCTTCTTCTCCCGGATCTCCTTGGGGATCTGCGGATACTTCGAGTCCACGAAGTCGAGGAACTCCCTGGACCACCGCTGCACGTCCGGGGTCGGCACGTCGCGCAGCCAGCCGCGCTTCTTCTCGTCGTCGCGGTTGGTGGCGGCGTAAATCTGCAACACTTGCCGTTCGACCGGCATTGGCTCGTACTGGCCCTGCTTCAGGATCTCCGTCAGGCGCTCGCCGTTGGCCAGCGTCTCCTGGGTCGCCTTGTCGAGGTCCGAGCCGAACTGGGCGAACGCCGCGAGCTCGCGATACTGGGCGAGCGCGAGCTTCATGCCGCCGGCCACCTGCTTCATCGCCTTGATCTGCGCCGCCGAGCCCACCCGGCTCACCGAGAGGCCCACGTTGATGGCCGGCCGGACGCCCGCGTAGAACAGGTCGGTCTCTAGGAAGATCTGCCCGTCGGTGATGGAGATGACGTTGGTCGGGATGTACGCCGACACGTCACCGGCCTGGGTCTCGATGATCGGGAGCGCGGTGAGCGAGCCCGCGCCCTCGGCGTCGGACAGTTTCGCGGCGCGCTCCAGCAGCCGGCTGTGGATGTAGAACACGTCGCCTGGGTAGGCCTCGCGCCCCGGCGGCCGGCGGAGGAGCAGCGACAGCTGCCGGTACGCGACCGCCTGCTTCGACAGGTCGTCGTAGATGATCAGGGCGTGCATCTTGTTGTCGCGGAAGTACTCGCCCATGGTGCAGCCGGTGTAGGGGGCGAAGAACTGCAGCGGCGCTGCGTCCGAGGCGTTGGCCGCGACCACGGTGGTGTACTCCATCGCCCCGAAGCGGGTCAGCTTCTCCACCACCTGCGCCACCGTGGACTGCTTCTGACCGACCGCGACGTAGATGCAGAAGACGTCCTTGCCCTTCTGGTTGATGATCGCGTCGATCGCCACCGCGGTCTTGCCGGTCTGACGGTCGCCGATGATCAGCTCGCGCTGACCGCGTCCGATCGGCACCAGCGCGTCGAGCGCCTTGATGCCGGTGTCCATCGGCTCGTGCACGCTCTTCCGCTTGACGATGCCCGGCGCCTTGATCTCCAGCCGCCGGGTCTCGGTGGCGTTGATCGGACCCTTGCCGTCGATGGGCTCGCCGAGGGCGTTCACCACCCTGCCGAGCAGCGCCTTGCCCACCGGCACCGAGGCGATCTGCTGGGTGCGGCGGACGGTGTCGCCCTCGCGGATCTCGCTGAACTCGCCCATGATCGCGACGCCGACGTTGTCCTCCTCGAGGTTCAGAACGAGGCCCTTCACCCCGTTCTTGAACTCCACCAGCTCGCCGGAGAGCACACCTTCCAGGCCGTAGACCCGGGCGATGCCGTCGCCCTGGCTGAGCACCGTCCCGGTCTCGGTAACGGTGACCTTCTTGCCGTAGTCCTGGATCTGCTCGCGGAGGATTCTGCTGATCTCGTCGGCACGGATGTCCATGGGCGGCGGGGGCTCTACCATCGGGCGAGGGGCGCTCGCAACGCTGGTGCGGGCGCCGTCAGGCCTCCTGATGGGCTCCCCCGTCTCGCCCTGCTGGCACCCCCGGGCCGGCCCGGCCCTGGCCTGCTACCTGGGCAGGGTGAGGCGGACCGAGAAGTTGTACCCGACCGAGACCGGTTTGCCCTGGTAGGTGACGGGCTGGAACCGCTGGGACTGGAGGTGCTCGACCACCGCCTCGTCCATGAAGGGCAGCGGCTTGATCACCTTGCACCGCTCGACGGCGCCCTCGGCGGTGATGACGCAGCGGACGATGCTCACTCCCTCCACCCGGGCGGCGAGCGCCTCCCGGGTGTAGGTGATGGGCCGCCCCGGCTGGACCAGCGCCGGCCGGGTCATCCCCTCGCCGAAGGGCACCACGTCACGAGGAGCCTCCGGGGTCGGAGCCGGAGCGGCAGCGGCGACGGGCCTGGTGAGGGTCGCGCCGGGTGCGGCGGGCTGGGGGGCGGGCTGGGTGGTCCCACCACGGGCCACCGCCGCGACGGCCTCGGGCCGGACCGGGACCGGGGCCTTTCCCTCCTCGCGCTCCCGCTCCTCTTCGCGCCTGCTGAGCGGAACCGGCTTCTCCACCCGCATCACCACCTTCTTCTGAAGCCGGGCATTCACCACCACGTCGCCAGAGCCGCCCGAGGTGATGGCCTGGGTCGGGTAGCCGTCGAGCACCAGCACCATCTCGGCGCTCGCCATGCCGTCGGAGCCGGACGGCACCTCGAACACCGTGGGCGTGGCGCCCATGTCGTGGCGGCCGATGAAGACGTGCGCCCCCGCCGGGTCGGTCGAGACGTGGAAGCGGACCATCTTCCTCTCCGGCGCCGGCGGCGGCTCGGCTGGCTTCGGTGGTGCCAACACCACCGGGGCCGGGGCGGGCACCGGCGGGGGCGGCGTGGTGACGAGCTGGGCCTGCTCGCCCTTGGGCAGGAGCAGCCAGACCACCACGAAGCCGAGCAGCACGGCGCTGACGAAGAGGAGCGCGGGCAGCAGCTTGCCGCCCTTCTTCGGCTCGCCGGCGTCCTCGATCTCGATCTCCCGTTCGACCTGGGCACGCGGCGCCGTGACCGGACCCGAGATGCTGCGTGCGTGCAGGCCGGAGGTGGACATCGGCCCGGAACCGGGGCGGGAGTGCAGCCCCGAGGTGGACATCGGGCCGGAGGCGGTCGTGGTCTTCCGGTCGGGGAAGATGCCGCTCATCCCGGTGAGCTGGGCGGTCTCGCGGAGCGCCTCGAGCACCTCGTCCATCGACTGGTAGCGGGCTACCGGGTCCTTCTGGAGGCAGCGGGCCACCACCGCCTCGACCTCGGGAGGCACCTCGGTGGACGGATTCACCTCGCGCACCGGGCGCGCGGCCTCCTTCATGTGCTGGAAGATGACCTCGAGGTAGTCCTTGCCCTGGAACGGCGGGCGCCCGGAGAGCATCTGGTAGACCAGGATGCCGAGCGAGTAGACGTCGCTCCGCGGGTCGGCCACGTTCCGGGCCTGCTCGGGTGCCATGTACTGCGGGCTGCCGAGGAAGACGCCGTTCTGGGTCACCTCGGGATCGCCGCTCTGGCCGTCGGCGGCGACGAACGACTTTACCAGGCCGAAGTCGAGGACCTTGACCATGTCGTGGTCGGCCTCGTTGAGCAGCATCACGTTCGCCGGCTTGAGATCGCGGTGGATGACGCCCAGCTTGTGCGCCTCGCGGAGCGAGCGGCAGATCTGCTGGGCGATGTCGAGGACCCGGCGCCAGGGAAGGGTCTTTTCGTGCGCCAGCACCTCGGCCAGCGTCTGCCCCTCCATGTACTCCATGGCGATGAAGTAGATGCCGTCCTCGGTCTGGCCGTAATCGATGACCGTGACCGTGTTCGGGTGGCGGAGCTTCGAGGTGAGGCTCGCCTCGAGGAAGAAGCGCCGCTTGAACGCCGGATCCTTCTCCGCCGGGAAGTTGGGGTTGAGGATCTTCAGCGCGACCACGCGGTCGAGCGGAGTCTGGACCGCCTTGTAGACCTTGCCCATCCCTCCCGAGCCGAGCGGCGAGAGGATGCGGAACCGGTCGTTCAAAATGCGGCCGATCAGCGGATCGGCGGCGCCGACGACGGATGGAATGGGGCCTTGGGGATCGCCCTCGAGCATGCGCACGGGCTCCGGGAGGAGGTGTCCTGCTCGCGCGATGAAACCACAACTCCCTGCGCTCCGGGGCAACCGGTCGCGACGGAAAACGCTGCCTACATCGGCGCCGATCTAGCTCTGGAGTGCGCGCTTCAGGTCGTCGAGCTGCGTGCGGAGCGTTCCATCGTAGACCACCGATCCGACCTGGGTGCTCACCCCGCCCAGGACGTCGCGATCCACGCGGGTGTCGAGAACCACCTGCTTCTGCACGAGGCGTGACAGTGTTTGCTCGAGCTGCTGGATGGACTGGGGTTCCAACGCGACGGCGCTCACCACCGTTCCTCGGATCCGCCCGGCCTTCTCGTCCGCCATGTCCCGGAAGAGCCGGGCGACGTCGGGAAGCATCGCCAGACGATGCCGGTCCACCAGCAGACGCAGGAAGTTGGGGAGCGTGGGGGCCTGGGGCCCGAGGAGCTGAATCAGCTCCTCGATGACGGCATGGCGCTGTGCGCGGGAGTACGCGGGGTTCCGCAAGACGTCCGCCAGGGCCGGATTCGCCGCCGCCAGCCCGGAGAGGGCGGTCAGCTGTTCGGCGACGGCGACCACGGCGCCGGGCGCGCTCGCCTCGAGGAGCGCGCGGGCGTAACGGCGGGCGACGGACACGTTCACCATGACGGACGGGGCGCTTAGCACCCGGCCGCGGCGCCTCGCAACGCCCATGCGCGCCCTTGCTCCCACCGGCACTCGGCGTGGGACGCTTCTGCACCTCTCCCATGCGCGAACCGGTGGTGGGCATCGACCTCGGCACTTCCACGAGCGCCGTGGCCACGGTGGAGAATGGCAAGCCGCAGGTGCTGTCGAACCGGGGCGGCAGGTCGCTGACTCCCTCCCTGGTGGGCTTCACGCCGGATGGGAAGCGCGTCGTCGGCGAGGAGGCCCGGCTGCTCGCGGTCTCGAGGCCCGCGGACGTGGCCGCGGCCACCAAGCGATTCATCGGGCGGAGGTGGAGCCCGAAGCTGGTGCACGAGGCACGCTCGCTCGTGCCCTACCCGCTGGTGGAGGGCCCGAGCGGCGAGGTGCGAGCGAAGATCGCCGGCCGCGTTCTCCCCCTCACTCAGATCTCGGCAATGGTGCTCGGCGAGCTGAAGCTCGACGCCGAGGCTCACTTCGGCCGGCCGGTTCACAAGTGCGTCATCACCGTACCCGCCAACTTCGACGACAACCAGCGCGCGGCGACGAAGCAGGCGGCGCAGATCGCCGGGCTGCACGTGCTGCGGATCGTGAATGAGCCGACCGCGGCGGCGGTGGCCTACGGGCTCACCTCGAAGTTCGAGGGCAAGGCGCTGGTCTTCGACCTCGGAGGCGGCACCTTCGACGTGTCGATCCTCGAGGTCGAGTCGGGCGTGTTCCAGGTGCAGGCCACGGGCGGCGACCCGGTTCTGGGCGGCGAGGACTTCGACGCGGCGGTGGTGCGCTGCCTCCTGGAGCAGCTGCCGCTCCCCCACCGAGAGACGGCGGCGCGGGACATGCTCTCCATGCAGCGGCTCAAGGTGGCAGCCGAGCAGGCCAAGCGCGAGCTGTCGCAGAGCGACGAGGCCCGCGTCACCGCCTCGGGGCTGGGCGACCACGGGCCCGGCGGGGCGCTGATGGACCTGGAGGTGACGCTCACCCGGACCGAGTTCGAGCGCCGGGCGGAGCCGCTGGTCACCCGCTGCATCGACGTCACCCGGCAGATGATGGAGGAGGCGAAGGCGACGACGAAGGACATCCAGATCATCC
>DATKKF010000054.1:0-3920 GCA_035543115.1 Myxococcaceae bacterium | reverse complement strand
GTGGCTCCCCCCGAGCGTGGGGAGAAGACCTCGATGTGGCCGTCGTGCTTCAGCACGATGGATTGGCAGATGGCGAGGCCGAGCCCCTTTCCCGACGCCTTGGTGGTGAAGAACGGGTCGAAGATGCGCGGCAGCACCGCCGGTGGGATGCCCGGGCCAGAGTCCACCACGGTGACGACGGCGTAGGGGCCGGGGCGCCAGCCGCGTGGGTCGCCGTCGGAGAGCGTCTCGCGCTCGGTCCGGACCAGCAACGTTCCCTTGGAGCCCATGGCCTGGATGCCGTTGAGCACCAGGTTCTGGACCACCTGCCCCACCTGCCCGGCGTCGGTCTCGACCTCCAGGCCGGGCGCGGTCTCGAGCACCAGGGCGGTCCCGGCTCCGTGGGCCGCGAAGCGGGCGGCCTCCACGACGAGCGGGGAGAGGTCCACCCGCTTCTTCACGGGAGCGCCGCCGCGGGCGAAGGTGAGGAGCTGATGGGTGAGGCTGCGAGCGCGCATGGAGGCGGCCTCGGCGTCGGCCAGGGCCTCGCCGGCCGGGCTGTTCGGAGCCGCCTCCTCGCGGGCCAGCGAGATGTTGCCGGCGATGCCGGTGAGCAGGTTGTTGAAGTCGTGGGCGATGCCGCCCGCCAGCACGGCGAGCGACTCGACCCGCTGGAACCTCGCCAGGTCCTCCTCGGCGCGCTGCTGCTGCTGCCAGGCCAGGCGAGCCAGCCAGACGCCCAGGCTGGTGAGGATCACGAAGCCGGCGAGCAGGAGCGCGGCGAGCGCGGCCTGGCGGCGCCACGTCGCAAGGTAGTCGATCGGGGCCAGGCCGACGACGATGTAGAACGGGTGGTGAGGGAGCCGACGGAAGGAGTAGGTGCGCTGGACGCCGTCTGCCGGAGACAGGGCGTCGAACGTGGCCGCGCTCTGGCCGCGCAGTTCCGTCATCCGGCCGGACACGGCGGTCTGGCTCAGTGCGGCCGCAGCGCCCCCGGGGCCACTTCGGGCCACCAGGCTGAGGTCATCCGCGCGGAGCGCGATGGCGCCGTGAGGGCCCATGTCCGGGTCGGACACCATCTCCGCGATGTGCCGGAGATCGACGACGCCGAGCACCGCGCCGGCAAAGCTCCCCTTGCCGTCGACGAGGCGGCGGGCGAAGACCATCACCGGGATCTTGGCGATCCGGCTGGAGATCGGCCGGGTCACGACCGAGGCCGCGCCCTGGCGCAGCTGCAGGAAGTAGTCTCTGTCGGCGACGCTCGTGAGCTCCGGCACGAGCGGCTCGGAGTGAACGAGCACCCCGTCGCGGTCGAGGAGTCGGATCGCCAGCAGGTCGGGGGTCCGCGACTTCTGCTTGGCCATCACCGCGTACAGCTCGGCGCCGTCGGGTGGCTGCTCCACCTCGCTCTCAACCTCGCTCTCCACCTCGTCCTGCACCGTCAGGAGCGCCAGGTCGATCCGGTCGAACGCGGCCGTGAGCACCTCGTCCAGGAGCCGCGCCATGTTCTGGGTGGTCACGACCGCGGTGGACCGAGCCTGGGCGCGGCTCTGGAGCAGGAAGGTCAGCACCGCGCCGACCGCTGCGACGTTCACCAACAACCCGCCGAGCACGACCAGCCCACCCGGCGTGGGCCAACGGAACCGTCTCCCGAGCCGGACTCCCTGGTTGGCCATGGGGTTGGCCTCACCCATCTGCCGACCAGTCTATCTCGTCGTGCCTCCGGATTTCGGCGGCTGCCCGTGCCGCGCCTGGCGAGCCTCTGCCCCATCACCCCCAAGCAGGCGTTTTCCGGGGGCTGCTCCGCCCCGGCCCCTGGCGCAAGACGGCCCAGAACTTGCGCGGCGGGGAGCGGCGGGTCGATCCGCAATCGATCACCACCGCCTCACCGAGGCAGCCGCCTCGGTCGAGGAGGGAGGGTGCGCAGGAGACCCGTCCTCGACACGGACGCCGTCGTCCCCGGCCTCCTCCGACCGGACGGCGTGCTGGCCAGATCGTGGACCCCCCGCCCTCGGGCGCCCTCCCGGTCCTCCCCACAGCGCCCCGGAGCGCCCGGCCTCGGTCCGGATCGCTGGTTGGATCGGGGGGCCGGACCTGGGCGCCTTCAGTTCTTGGTGAACGTGCACGGGGAGGCGTCGGTCGTGGCGTTGCTGCAGGCGTCGCTCCAGGTGTAGGAGCACTCCGGGACGTAGAGTTCGGTCGCAGTCTGCTCCACGGTCATGGCTGGCATGGTGGTCGTGCAGAGCGGCCCATTCGTGTTGTCCAGGGCGCACCCGGGGAGGGCAATGAACTGCGCTCCCTCGCTGCCCGTGACCGCCGCCGGCGCTGCCGCGCTGCCACAGGTCATGCGATAGGTGGAACCCTGGTTGTCGCTCGATTCACCGATGAAGTAGACGTGGGTGGGGTCCACCACGTACTCGTTGAGCGTCACCTGGGACGTGGCGTAGATGGGGAAGCTCGACGCATTCGTGACGTCGTAGCAGGTGCCGGTCCAGACGATGACCCCCACGTAGATGACCAGGGAGGTCCGAGCGACGACCACGCCGCCGGCACCGATCACCTGAACCTGCAGCGTGTCCCGGCTGCTGGCGCTGGGGGCGGCGTACGTCACGCTGGGCGAGGTGGTGGTGGTCGAGCTGCCGCCGCTCACGCTGCCGTTCCCTATCACCGTCCACCGGTAGCTGGCGCCGGCAGGCAGGACGAACCCGTTGGCACCGCTGACCGTGTAGACCTGCTGGGCGCCCAGGGGGAGAGGAACATCCGGGGTGATGGTGAGCGCAGGAACCACGGCGATCTGGGTGGAGGTGCCTCCGAGCGAGTTCCGGCTCGCGTCCGTCAGCTGGACGGCCAGCGTGTCCGTCTCGGAAGCCATGGGGGCGAGGTAGTCCACCGTCAACGACGTGGAGGTGACCGGGGAGGTCCCTCCGTTGAGGGTGCCGCTGCCCGTGAGAGTCCAGGTGACGCTCGTCCCCGCCGGCACCGGCCCGGTGGTGAAGGCAGCCGTGAAGGTCTGGTGCGCACCCTCCAGGACGGTCGGGTTGGGGGGATTGATGACGACCGTCTGGAAGTTCACGACACCGGTGGCGACGCCGAGCGATTTCCCGTCGGGGTCGAATACCTGTACCGGGAAGGTGTCGCTCGGCATCTTCGGGAGGCTCGTCCCGATCAGCGAGTAGGTGGCGGTCTGGTCGCCGGGACAGCTGACGGTCACACCGGTTCCGCAACTGGTGGTGAACGTGCCATAGGTCGAGGGCCCCCACTGGTACTTCAGGGCGGAGCTGGAATAGCCGGTCGGGGTCACGGAGAACTTGGCGGTCTGGCTCGCGGACCCGATGGTGGCGCTGGGCGGGACGAGGGTGAAGACGGGAGGGAAGGCTCGGACGTCCCAGACGCTGTAGTCGTAGGAGTTCGCGATCTGTACGAACACGCAGGCCGTGTCCGTGACGGTGGCCACCTGGTCGAGGACCTTCATGACGGGGAGGATGTTGTCCACCGATTGCCAGTAGCTCGCGAGGTTGTCGACCGCGTGGGCGTCGATCGCCTTCGCCTGGCGATAGGCCAGATCCAAGACCGCGTTGTAGGCCGCGTCCCTGAACTGCTTGTTGCTGGTCAGCGCCTTGGCGGCGTCGGTCAGGCTCGGAAGGTAGTTGCCCTTCTCCATGGCGGCGGCCCAGTTCGCAGCGGCGGTTCCCCCCTCCTTGACGAACTGCAGAATGATGGTGGTCGCCTCGTCCGGGCTCTTCCAGATCGCGTCGCTGATCTTGGCGGGAAGCGCCTTGGTGAGGATCGGCCAGAGCAGCTCCTTGAAGCCCTCGAGGAGCTCCATCTTGACCAGCTCGGCCTGCACCTCTGCGGCGGCGGCCGGCTGCTTGGCGAGCGGGGCGGGGACGCCGGCGAGGCCCAGGTTCCCTCCCGCGCCCACCACGTAGACCTGGAAGGTG
>DATKKF010000053.1:0-59176 GCA_035543115.1 Myxococcaceae bacterium | reverse complement strand
CTCGACCTCCATCCCCTTCTTTCGCGCCTCGTCCAGGGTGAGCTGGTTGACCGCCTGGATGGGATCGGTGATCGCCTCGACCACCGTCACCGCCTGGAAGAGCTCCACCACGCCCTTCTCGGTGTCGTACTTGGCCTCGAGGTTCCGATCCTGGCCGAAGTGCTTCTTGGCCGCGGTCTGCATCGCGTCCTCGAGGGTCGCGACGAGCACGCTCTTGTCGATGCCCTTGTCCTTGGCCACCTGCTCCAGGACCAGGTTGAGATTGACGGACGGAGTGCTGGGCGTCGCCATGGGGGTTCGTTCCGCTTCCTCGGGAGATTGTCTGTCAGAACTCGAAGTCGAGGTTCGCCTTGGCGATGTCGCGGAAGGGGATCCGAAAGTCCCCTCCGCCCTCGACCTGCACGGTGATGTCGGCGCTGCTGGACTGAAGCAGGACACCGGAAAAGCTCTTCCGCGGGGGCTGGCCCACGGGGCCGTAGGTCTTCACCTTGACCCGCTGCCCGACCACCTTCGCGAAATGTTCCGGACGCCGGAGCGGCCGGTTGATGCCGGGACTGCTGACCTCGAGCGCGTACGGGTGGGGGACCAGGTCCTCCACCTCGAGCGCGGTCTCCACCGCGTGCGAGACCTGCGCGCACTCCTCGAGACCGACCCCGCCCTCCTTCGACATCGGGTCACGACCGGGCCGATCGATGAACAGCCGGAGCACCCAGCCCGACGGCTCGCGCAGGTATTCCAGCTCGACCAGCTCGAAGCCCTCCGCGCGCACGATGGGCTCCACCAGCGCCTGGGCGCGGGACACGACGTCCTGTCGGTGGGTGCTCTCGGCCATGGTGAGCCCTAGAAACGAAAAAAGCGGGCACGGGGCCCACTTTTCGAGGTGCTGCAGCATCGAAAAATGTCGCCGCGCTGCCTACCACGGGGGGGCGCAACGGCGCAAGGCGGACGGGGCTGGCCCGGTCGCGGAAGCGCCCGGACTTCGGGCACATTCCAGGGTGGGCGAACGCGCCCGGTCAGATCTCCAGCGGCGGCTGCGGACCGGGCACGATGCCGGCGATGTCCGGGTCCTCGCCGCCCTGGGGCGCTGGACGCTCGGCCTTCTCACGCTTCCGCTGCTCGCGCTTCTCGGCCTTCTCGCGCTGCTTCTGCTGGCGGGCGAGCTCTTTCAGGCGCTTGGTGGCTCCAGGTGCAGCGATGGCGAACCTCCTCGGGATGAAGGAACCCTTCACATGCCCCGTGGACTCTCACCTGTCAAACCGTTCAGGCCAGGGCGCCTCTTCCGGAGCGAGGTTACAGTCGGTCGCCGACACGCCCCCTCCCCTGCAGGCCCCCCATGTTGATTGCCGCCGCCCAGATGGCCTCCGGTCCCGACCGGACGAGCAACCTCGAGGTCGCCACGCGCCTGGTGCGCCGGGCGGCCGAGCGGGGCGCCGCGCTGGTGGGCCTCCCCGAGAACGTCGCCTGGATGGGCTCGGAGAAGGACCGACCTTCCGCTGCCGAACGCCTGGACGGCCCGACCCTGACGCGCTTCGCCGAGCTCGCCCGGGAGCTCCGGATCCACTTGCTCGCCGGCTCGGTGCTCGAGGCGGGTGCGCCGGGCGACCGCGTCTACAACACCAGCGTCCTGTTCGGGCCCGGCGGCGAGCGCCTCGCCGTGTACCGCAAGATTCACCTCTTCGACGCCGAGGTCGGCGACGGCGCGAGCTACCGCGAGTCCGACGCGGTGGCCCCCGGCGAGGGCCCGGTGACGGCCGAGACCCCGCTCGGCACGGTGGGCCTGAGCATCTGCTACGACCTCCGCTTCCCCGAGCTCTACCGCGCCCTGTCCCGGGCCGGCGCCACGCTCCTGACCGTCCCCGCCGCCTTCACCCTGATGACCGGCAAGGACCACTGGGAGGTGCTGCTCCGGGCGCGCGCCATCGAGAATCAGGCCTACGTTCTCGCACCTGCGCAGGGAGGTCGGCACACGGATCAGCGCCTCACCTACGGTCACGCGATGGTGGTGGACCCGTGGGGCCTGGTGGTCGCCCGGGCCTCGGACGGCGAGGGGCTCGCCCTGGCCGAGCTGGACCCGGAGCTGCTGGCCCGGGTACGCCGGAACCTCCCTGCCCTTCGACACCGCCGGATCGGCGGCTGAGCCTGGACGGGCGGGCTGAAGTACACTCGAAGCAGGGAAGTGTTCGCCCGCTGGATTCCGATGGCGTTGTGCCTGCCGCTGCTCGTGTGCGCTCCGGCCTGTCGCCGGGATGCCGAGGCTCCGCCCGCACCGGCGCTGAAGCAGTCCGTCCGGGCGACGCTCGCCCAGGTACGCGGCTCGGTCTCGGTGAAGCGGGCCACCGGTGACGAGTGGCAGGCGGCGTTGAACGGCACCGCCCTCTACGACGACGACAAGCTGCGGACCGAGCGCGGCGGCTCGGCCGAGCTGCGCTTTTCCTCGGGCACGGTGGTGGTCGTCTCCGAGGACACGCTGCTGGGCATCGCCGAGACGCGGGCGGCGCCGGGCCGGCCCCAGGCGGACGTCACGGTGCTCCGCGGCGCCGTCGACGCCACGCTCGACCGCCCGGCGAACCAGTCCCTCACCGTGGGCACCCCGGCGGCCACCGTCCGCGCCGGGCGGGAGATCGTCTTCCAGTGAGCCGCGCCCTCGCAGCCGCGCTCGCGCTCCTCGCCTCGGCGGCCACCACCCCCGCCCCAGGGGAGACGGTGGTCCGCCCCGGCGAGTCGCTGGCCCAGCTGGCCGCGCGGACGCTTGGAAGCGAGGGCGCCGGCCCCGAGCTGCTGGCCTTCAACCACCTCGAGGGCACCCCGACCGCGGGCACGCGGGTGCTCGTCCCCGGGCCCGAGCGCGCCCGGGCGGTGGCGGCCATCGGCTCTGCCCGGAGCGCGGTGGTGCAGGCCCCAGCGGGCGGGGCCCGGACCGAGGCGGAGGCCCGGCTGGCCGAGGCCGAGTCCTTGCTCGCCCGCGCCCGGTACGCCGACGCGGCGGCGCAGGCCGACGGGGCGTGGAAGCTCCTGGCCGAGGCGCACGAGGAGCGCTCGCACTTCGCCGTCGCCGTGGAGCCCGACGGACGCACCCGGGTGGCGGTGCGCGAGGGCGTGCCGGTCCGGGTCGAGGCCCAGGGGCGCACGCGGGCGGTCCGCGCCGGGGAGACGCTCACCGTCATCCGCGGCGAGCCACCGGGGACGCCGCAGCTCGAGCCGTCGGGGAGCGCCCCCGCCGGCGAGCCGCCGATTCTCATGTCGCCCGAGCCGGGCCTGAAGCTCGCGCTCGAGCCGGCGCCGGGCGGGCTCGGCCCGGTCCGCTTCGCCTGGAAGCCAGTGCCCGAGGCGACGGGCTACGTCCTCGAGCTGGCAGGTCCGAGGACCCAGAGCATCCGGACCGCCCAGCCGGTGGTGACCGTGCCCGGGTTGCCCGCGGGCAAGTACCGCTGGACGGTGCGGGCGGTGCAGCCGGACGGGACGCTCGGGCCCGCGGCCACCCGCGCAGTCCAGCTGGTCCCGGGACGCATCAAGCTCGAGGTGAAGGAGACTCCCTGGCAGTGAGGCTCTTCACCGCCATCTTCCTCTTGATGCTCGGCGTGGCCCTGGTGTCGACGGGCCTGGTGGGCCTCCTGGTGCTCTCGGACACCCGCGAGCTCCTCACCCGCGACGCCCAGGAGCTCGCGGCCGAGCGAGTGGGGCAGTTCTCGCTGAAGGCCACCGCGGCGCTCGACGCGCCGGTCCGCGCGGCGACCGTGCTCGCCCGGGTGCCAGGGTTCCTTTCGCTTCCGCAGGCCGAGCAGCGGACCCACCTCGCATCGGTGCTCACCGAGCGGCGTGACCTGACGGCGCTGACCGTCTTCTCCGCCCGGGGCGAGCGGCTGCCGGGGCTGCAGGCGTTCGCGGTGAAGGACCTGCCGCCCACCGAGGTCGCCGAGCACCAGGCGCGCGCCCGCGCCCTGCTCGGGCCCGGACCCGAGGCGGTGCGCTGGAGCCCGGCCACCATCCTCCCCGGGCGTCCGCCGAGCCTCACCTTCGTCTTCCCGCTCGGAGATCCGGCCCGCGGCTATGTGGCGGCCGAGCTGTCGCTGGCGGCGCTGGGGCAGGCGCTCGAGGCCGAGCACGTGGGCAGCACCGGCTTCGCCTACGTCGTGGACACGCAGGGGCGGGTCCTCGCCGGCCCGCCCGACCACGTCCGCGCGGGCCAGGACGTCTCCGCCCGCCCGGCGGTGGACCCGGCCCTGAAGATGCTGAAGGGCTCGCCCGAGCGCGGCGTCACCTGGGTGGGCAACTTCGGTGAGGGCGAGGGCCGGGTGGTCGCCGCCTCGGCGGTCATCCCCGGCCCCGGCTGGGCGGTGGTGAGCGAGCAGCCGCTCGACGCCGCCTACACCCAGGTGCACCTGATGCAGCGGCGCATCGCGCTCGGGCTGGTGGCGGCGACGGGCGTGGCGCTCCTGCTCGCCCTGGTGTTCTCCCGCGGCCTCACCCGGCCGCTGAAGGGCTTCACCCGCGGGGCGCTGGAGATCGCCGGCGGGCAGTTCGGGACGCAGGTACAGGTCGAGACGCGGAACGAGCTGGGGGAGCTGGCCCGGACGTTCAACTACATGAGCCAGCAGCTGCTCGCCTACGACAAGGAGAACCGCGGCCTCTACGAGTCGCTCGAGCGCGGATACCTGGAGACCATCCTCGCCCTGGCCAACAGCATCGACAGCAAGGACGCGTACACCCGCGGCCACAGCCAGCGCGTCGGCGACATGGCGGCGGAGATCGGCCGCGAGCTGGGCCTCACCGACCGCGAGGTGAAGCAGCTCCGCTACGGCGGCATCCTCCACGACATCGGGAAGATCGGCATCGCCGAGAACATCCTCTGCAAGCAGACCCAGCTCACGCCGGACGAGATGGCGGTCATGCGCGAGCACCCCAGCATCGGGGCGTCCATCGTCGGTCCGGTGAGCTTCCTCGGGACGGCGCGCGACGCGGTCCGGAGCCACCACGAGAAGTGGAACGGGACCGGGTACCCCGAGGGACTCCGTGGCTCGGCCATCCCGCTCATCGCCCGGGTGGTCGCCTGCGCCGACACCTGGGACGCCTGCACCTCCACCCGGCCGTACCAGCGGGCGATGGCGGCACACGCGGCGATGGAGGTCATGAACCGCCTCCGCGGCGTGTCGCTCGACCCGGACGTGGTCGACGCGCTGGCCCGGGTGCTGGAGAAGAAGGGCGCGTTCGCGGAGGCGCCGCCGCGGGCGGTGCCGCTTGCATCGTGAGCGGCGAGAGACCATGGGAACGGGCGTGAGCTTCTGGGACAAGCTGAAGCCGGCGGCGCCGGTCCCACCCACCGCCGTCCACATGGACGTCAGCAGCGACGGGAAGGTGCTCCGCCTGCACTGGGAGGACGGCAAGCGCACCGCCTCCACCGCGCGCGCGCTCCGGCTGGCCTGCCCCTGCGCGGCGTGCGTGGACGAGTGGACCAACGCCCGGACCCTGGACCCGGCCACCGTGCCCGAGAGCCTCACCATCCTCGAGGTCGCGCCGGTGGGGAACTACGCACTGCGCATCACCTTCGGTGACCAGCACGCGACCGGGATCTTCCCCTGGACCGTGCTCCGCGAGGTGACCGAGCGCGCGCCCGCACCGAGCTGACCCCCCGAACGATGAGCCAGACCCCCGACGAGGACGAGGATCAGATCTTCTCCGGCAAGGCGCTGGGAGAGGACGGGGCGGTTCGCCCCGCGCAGCCCATTCCCCTGCTGAACGAGGTCCCGACGCTTCACCAGGACTCGCTCCTCCATGATCCGGCCTACGAGCCGACGGTCATCTCCCTCCCCCCGCGCGTGCACCCGGTCGCCGACCGGCCGGAGCAGGTGGAGCTTGCGGAGCGCACACCCCCGCCGACGGTGTCGGACTTCGCGCCGCCTCGCCCGGAGAAGCCGGTCCGTTACTCCACCCCGGACATCCGCTGGGGGCGGTGGATCCTCCGCGCCGCGGTGCTCGGTGTGGTGGTGGCCGCCGGGTGGGTCGTGGCGACGGGCAAGCTCCCCACCTGGAGCGGATTCTCGTTCGACCTCCTCAAGTCCGAGCCCAAGCAGGAGGAGGTGAAGGAGAAGCGGGTGGGCACGCCCGCACCCACGCTCCTCGTCCTGAGCGACCCCGCCGGGGCCACGGTGCTCGTCGGAGGAGCAGAGGTCGGGGTCACTCCCTGGGCGGGGGACAACGTGTGGCCCAAGGAGCCGCTCCGGGTCGAGGTCCGGAAGGCCGGCTACAAGCCGTGGGTGGGCCTCACCATGGGCGGGCAACAGGCGACGCTCGAGGCGAACCTGCGGAAGCGGTGAATGCAGGCGAGACTACGACTTGATGAGCTTGAGGTGCGCCCGGCCGCGGGGCGCCTCGTCGCCCTCTGCGGTTCCCGACTTGCGCTCACCGTCCACCTCGCGCAGCGCCACGCGCCGAGCCTCCAGCGGCGGGCGGGCGGTGGCCGCGGCGCGCAGCCTGGGCGGCGGGATCTGCGTCAGCTCGGTGGGCATGTCCTCGGGGAACATCCAGAACTCGTGCGTCACCTTGCTGGTGATGGCGAAGAGCGCGCTCCAGGGGAGCGCCACGGTGAAGCGATGGCCGCTGAAGCTCAGGGTGCTCCGGATGCCCCACTCGCCCACGGTGAGGTCGGGCGGAACGAACTTGTAACTGAGGTGCAAGCGGAGATGGGACTCGCAGCGGAGCTCGGGCGGGACGAGCACTCCCGGACGGCGGGCGTCCAGATGGACCATGACCAGCCCCCGCTCCAGGGCGGTCAGCAGGCGGTCCTTCTTCTCGGAGGCTCGGTCGTCCATCCCTGTCGGTCCCAGCACCTCAGCGTTTAACGCCGCCGGAGTGCGCGATCCATTTCCCGTTGGGTGTCGCGCTCCTTGATGTCCTCGCGTCGGTCCTCGTGCGTCTTGCCGCGGACCAGCCCCAGCTGGACCTTGGCCTTGCCCTTCTTGAAGTAAAGCACGAGCGGGACGATGGAATAACCCCGTTCGCGCACCTTGGCCCCCCACCGGTCCAGCTCGGCCCGGTGCAGCAGCAGCTTCCTCGGGCGCACCGGGTCATGGGGGAAGGCGGCCGCCGCTCCGTACGGGGCGATCCGCAGGGAGTGAAGGTAGAGCTCCCCCCCGCGCGGCTGGGCGAAGGCGTCCGCCATCTGCACCGCCCCCGCCCGCAGGCTCTTCACCTCGCTGCCCAGGAGGGCGAGCCCCGCCTCGAGGGTGTCCTCGACGGTATAGGAGGCGCGCGCCTTCCGGTTGGTGGCGACCACGAGCTCGCCAGGGGCTTCCTTCTGCGCCATGGAGGGTCCGGCCCCTATCAGCCGACGGCGGTGTTGTCGATCAGCCGGGTCGCTCCCAGGAAGCCGGCCACCAGCAGACGGGCATCGGGCCGATCCGCCCGCTCGAGTGGCTCGAGGGTGCCCGGGTCCACCAGCTCGACGTAGTCCTCGCGGACCTCGGCGGCCCGGAGCTCGGCCCGGACCGCGCCCCGGAGCGCCGCCGCGCCGCGTTCTCCCGCCGACCACCGGGCCCGCGCCGCCCGGAGGCCGCCGCTCAGCGCCACCGCCCGGGCACGCTCGGGCGGAGAGAGGTAGGCGTTGCGCGAGCTCATCGCCAGCCCGTCCGCCTCCCGGACGATGGGCATCCCCACCACCTCGACGCCGAGGTGCAGGTCCAGCGCGAGCCGCCGGATGATCTGCAGCTGCTGCCAGTCCTTCTCGCCGAAGACCGCCAGGTGCGGGCGCGCCAGGGCGAACAGCTGCGTCACCACCGTGGCCACGCCCCGGAAGTGCCCCGGCCGGCGAGCGCCGCACAGGCCATCTTGCAGCTGCGTCACCTCCACGAAGGTGCGGTGCCCCGGCGGGTACATCGCTCCGGCCTCGGGCGCGAACACCGCGTCCACCTTCGCCTCGCGGCACTTGTGGAGGTCACCCTCGAGGTCACGGGGATAGCGCGCCAGGTCCTCGGTGGGCCCGAACTGGGCCGGGTTCACGAAGATGCTCACCACCGTGGTGTCGGCGCGCTCGCGCGAGGCGTCGATCAGGCTCAGGTGTCCGCGGTGGAGGAAGCCCATCGTCGGCACCAGGCCCACCCGCCGGCCCTGGCGCCGCGCCGTCTCCGTCCACTCGGCGAGCTCGGCCGGAGTCCGGAGGACGCGCATCAGACCGGGACGCCGTACACCGGACCGACCTTCTCCAGCTCACCCGATGGCCCCGAAGACGCCTGACCCTGCCCGGGCAGGATGCGGAGCGGCACCTTGCTGGTGAAGGAGTGCTCGTCGCCCGGGAACGTCCCGCCCCGCACCTCGGCACGGAACGCCTCGGCGGCCCCCCGGAGCACGCCGTAGCCATCGGCGAAGCGCTTCACGAACCTGGGCTTGAAGTCGGGGTTGAAGCCGAAGAGGTCGTAGCAGACCAGCACCTGGCCATCGCAGTCGATGCCGGCGCCGATTCCGATGGTGGGAATCCGGAGCGAGGCGGTGATGTCCCGCGCCAGCTCCTTCGGCATCCCCTCGAGCACCAGCGCGTAGCAGCCCGCGCGCTCCAGCGCCTGCGCGTCGCGGTAGATGGTCTTCGCCTGCTCCTCCTCGCGGCCCTGGACCACGAAGCCGCCCATCCGGTGCACCGACTGCGGCGTCAGCCCGAGGTGCCCCATCACCGGGATGCCCGCGCGGACGATGGCCTCGACGGTCTCGGCGAACTCCGCGCCGCCCTCGAGCTTCACGCTGCTCGCCCCGCCCTCGGCGAGGAGCCGGCCGGCGTTCTTGACCGCCTCGGGCACGGATGCCTGGTAGCTGAGGAACGGCAGGTCGCCCACCACGTGCGCCCGCTTCGCTCCGCGGCTCACCGCGCGGCAGTGGTAGACCATCTGGTCCATGGTGACGGGCAGCGTCGACTCGTTGCCCTGCACCACCATGCCCAGGCTGTCCCCGACGAGGAGCAGGTCGGCCCCGGCGTCGTCGAGGATGCGGGCGAAGGTGGCGTCGTAGGCCGTGACCATGGTGATTCTCTGGCCGGCCTGCTTCAGGCGCTTCAGCGTGTGGATGGTGACCTTGTCCACGGGTTCACCTCCGTCTGACTGCGGGTTGTGGTGCTGCGGCTTCCCTCGTGCCTGGTTCACCGGCCTCGCGGCTCGGCGACCCGAGGGGACCTGCAATCTATCGTCACGGGACGGCTCCCGTGCCACTGGAAACGTGAATGGCCCTTATTTCCGGGCGGACAGGGGCAGGTAGTGATGCACCCCCTTCCGCATCTTGCGGATGACCGAGACCAGGTTGTCCAGGTCGGCGGCGTTGTGGACGAAGTCGATCTCGCTGGTGTTGATGACCAGGAGCGGCGTGTCCGTGTAGTGGAAGAAGAAGTCGTTGTACGCGCGGGCGAGTGCCTCGAGGTACTCGGCGTCGAAGTGCCGCTCGAAGTCCCGGCCGCGCCGCTTGATGCGCTGGAGCAGCACCTCCAGGCGGCACTGGAGGAAGATGACCAGGTCCGGCTGCGGCACGCGGGGGCCGAGCGCGTCGTAGACCCGGTCGTAGAGCGCCAGCTCCGCCGGCTGCAAGGTCAGGGTGGCGAAGATGCGGTCCTTGGCGAAGACGTAGTCGCTCACCGTGGCCGCGGCGAAGAGGTCGGTCTGGAGCAGCTTCTGCTGCTGCTGCCAGCGGCTCAGGAGGAAGAAGAGCTGCGTCTGGAAGGCCCAGGTGCTCCGGTCCTGGTAGAAGCGCGCGAGGAAGGGGTTGTCCTCGACCTCCTCGAGCACCAGCCGCCCCCCGAGGCGCTCGGCGAGGAGCCGCGCCAGGCTGGTCTTCCCGACGCCGATCGGCCCTTCCACGGCGATGTAGCGCTGGTCCAAGCCGGCGGCAGTCAACCATGCCCCGCCGGCTGCCTCAACGTCCGGGCCAGCCGCGCGAACTCGGCGACCGAGAGCGTCTCGGCCCGGCGGGTGTGCTCGATGCCCGATGCGGCGAGGGCCCCGCGGATGCGGACGGCGTCTCCGAGCTCGCGGTCGGACTGGAGCGCGTTGAGGAGCGTCTTCCGCCGCTGCGAGAACGCTGCCTTCACCACCTTGCGGAACCATGCCTCGTCCGCCACCTCCGCCCGCGGCACCGCCCGGTGCTCGAGCAGCAGCACTGCCGAGTCTACGTTCGGCGGCGGATGGAATGCGGCGGCGGGGACCGCCCGGACGATGGAGGCATCGAACCAGAGGCCGAGGAGAATGGTCAGCAGCCCTCCGCTCCGCGTGCCCTCCCCCGCCGCCACCCGCTCGGCGACCTCCCGCTGCACGGTGAAGACGCAGCGCACGAGGTCCCGGTGCTGCTCCAGCGCCTCGAAGAGGATGGACGAGGTCAGGTGGTACGGCAGGTTCCCCACCAGGGTCAGGGGACGGGTGCCCGCAACGGCGGCGAGGTCGAGGCGGGCGGCGTTGGCGGCGAGCACCGTGAGCCGCTCCGCCTTCCATCCCTCGAGGATCCGGAGCAGGTCCCGATCGCGCTCCACCGCCACCACCCGCGCGCCGGTGTCGAGCAACGCCCGGGTCAGGTGTCCCAGGCCCGCCCCGAGCTCCACCACCACCGCTCCGGGACCCAGCCGCGCCGCCTGGACGATGTCCGTGAGCACCGACGGGTCGTCCAGGAAGTTCTGGCCCCAGGCGTGCTTCGGCCGGAGCCCGTGCTGCTGGAGCATCCGCCGCGGCGAGTCCACGCGCTGCCGGCTCCCTACGGCGTCCAGCCCGCGTCGACGACCGGCGGGGTGTCCCCCCGCTCGCCGCGGCGCCAGGCCTCGGTGCCGGCCACGGCGATCATCGCCCCGTTGTCGGTGCAGAGCGCGGGCGGCGGCAGGTGCACCCGGATGTCGCGCTCCCCGGCGCGCTCGAGGGTGAGAGCGCGGAGCCGCGAGTTCGCCGCCACCCCGCCACAGAGCACGACATCCTTCTGGCCGAGTGCGCGCGCCGCGGCCACCAGCTTGCGGGAGAGCGAGTCCGCCACCGCCTCCTGGAACGAGGCGCAGGTGTCCGCCAGCGCCTGTCCCTCCGGCACCCCGTGCGCACGGAGGTGGTTGCGCACTGCCGTCTTCAGCCCGCTGAAGCTCCAGTCGTAGACGCCGGGCACGTTGAGCGCGCGAGGGAAGCGGATTGCCCGCGGGTCGCCGCCCTGTGCCAGCCGGTCGATGGGGAGACCGCCCGGGTACGGCAGCCCGAGCAGCCGCGCCACCTTGTCGTACGCCTCGCCCGCCGCGTCGTCGCGCGTGCTCCCCACCCGCGCGTACCGGCCGAAGTCCTGGACGGCGTACAGGCTGGTGTGGCCACCCGAGACGACCAGCGCGAGGAAGGGCGGCTCGGGCGGGGCGGGGAGGAGCCGGGCGGCGAGCAGGTGGCCCTCGAGGTGATTCACCCCGACCAGAGGCACGCCGGTGGCTGCGGAGAGCGACTTGCCGAGCTGGACGCCCACCAGGAGCGCCCCGAGCAGCCCGGGCCCCCGGGTGACGGCGATGAGGTCCAGGTCCTCGAGCGTGCAGCCCGCGCGGCGGAGCGCCTCGTCCACCACCGGGAGGACCTGCACCACGTGGTTCCGGCTGGCCAGCTCGGGGACCACCCCGCCCCACCGCCGGTGGATGTCCACCTGGGTGGAGACCACGTCGGAGAGCGCACGGCGGCCGTCCTCCACCACGGCAGCCGCCGTCTCGTCGCAGGACGTCTCCAGGCCCAGCACGCGCACCGCACTGCTCTACCGCCCCGGGCGCCGCTGCGCCACGCCCCGCCGGTCCAGCTCCCGCACCACCGCGCGCACGTCGGAGGAGACCGGGCCCTGCGGCACGAGCTCGAGGTAGCGCTTGTAGGCCTCGACGGCCGGCCCGGGACGGGCGCCGAGCTGCCGGGCCATTCCCAGCACCAGCCAGGCGCGGGAACGGCCGGCGTCCGCGGTGACGACGTCGGCCAGGAGCCGCTCGGCCTCGAGGTAGCTGCCGGCGCGGCCGGAGCTCTTCACGATGGCCGCCCCGAGGCCCTCCTTCGCCTCGAGCGAGGCGGGACGGACGGTGAGCGCGCGACGGTACTCCTCCGCCTCGACCTCCCACTTGCTCGCCGCGTTGGCCTCGCGCGCAGCCTGCACCGCCACCCGGTAGTCCGCCTCGCCCCGCTCCTCGGTCGATGGCGCGTCCTGCTGCGGGGAGCCGGCGAGCCGGGGCACCATCGGGTCGGGCTCCCTTGCCGCGGCCGGTGCGCTCTCGGTCACCGTGACTGCGGGAGGAGGGGTGGCCTCCACCGGGGCGGCGACGGAGGCCGGGGTCGGCGGAGGCGTGGCGGTGCGCGAGCCCAGGAGCCACACAACCCCTGCGATGGCGGCGACCAGCACGAGGGCGCCCACCACCCAGCGCCCGCTCCGGCTCGGCACGTGCGCGGCGAAGAGCATCGGTGCCGGAAACGGTGGCTCCTCGGGGGCAGCCGAAGCTCGCTCGTCGGGGTCCTCGGCAGCGCCCCCGAACAGCGGCTCCCGGAGCGCCGGGCTGGCGGGGGGCGCGGGCGCGGCGGGCGCCGGCGGAGGCGAGTGGCCCCAGTCGATCAGCGCCTTGGCCTGAGCCTGCTCCAGGGCGCGCGCCGCGGGAGGAGGTGCCACGAGGAACGCCGACCCCGGAAGCCGGGCCGGCATGGCGTCCGGGCGCGGGGCGAAGACGAGCACGTCGGCCGACCCCGGCGCCGGACCAGGCCGGAGCGCCACCCCGCCATCGTGCGGGGGAGGGGCGGCGAGAAGCCCGTGCAGCTCGGGCTCGGCGCTCGCCACCTCGGCGGCGATGGCGGCCGGGAGCGGGGCCAGCACGTCGGCAGCTTCGTCCTGGGGCGCCTCGGACGCGTCCGGCTCCGGGGCGAGCGTCTCGTCGGGCGAGGCCGGGGACGCAGGCACCGCCGTGCCGTTCACCGCCTGTGCCGCCGGCGGAGCGGGTGGGGAACCGTTGGTGACCGGCGCGGCGCGGGCCGCCGTCTCGTCGGCGGACAGTGGCGCCACGGTGGGCACCGCGCCCGGTGGCGGGGTGTGCGCCGCCGGGTCCGGCCTGACCGCCACCGGTCCGGACCACACCGGGGGCGACGGCATCCCGTCCAGCCAGGCGCCGAGCGCCCGCGACTCGCGCGCGCCGAACGGAGGCGTCCCGCCGGCCTCGCGCACCAGTCCCTCGAAGTACAGCTTGCTGATGATGCCGAGCGCGGCCAGGTCCTCGAAGTCCGAATCGTCCACCACCCGCGCCAGCGAGCGCCGTCCATCGAAGAGCCGGAGCAGCCCGTTCACCTCGTCGGGGATCTCGCTCAGCCGCTCCGCCAGCTGCCGGTAGTCGATCTCGAAGACCGTCTCCAGCGGGGGGAGCTGCTCGAGCATCCGGCCCCACTCGTCGAGCCGGCGCATGCCCTCGAGCAGCAGCCCCTGGGTGGAGACCTCGATGCGCTCGGGGCGGTCCACCGGGATGAACTGCACCTCGAAGGTCCCCTCGAAGGTGTTGAGCATCCGGTAGAACGCGTTCTCGCCGGCGAGCCGCCCCAGCTCGGCGTCGATGACCCGACCGTCGCGGAAGTAGATGGTGCCCGAGCGCTCGCCATCGAGCCGGATCAGCCCGGTCTTCCGGCCCACCTCGAAGGTCTGGACCAGGTCCACCACCCCGAGGTCGCTCAAGCTTCCAGAAAAGCCGCCGCGCGTCTCGCGCCGCTCGAAGCGCTCCTTCTCCGCCTTCTGGAGGATCATCCGCGCCCGGGTGACGATCTCCTTGATGTAGATGGGCTTGGTCAGGTAGTCCTCGCCGCCCATCTCCAGGCCGCGGACCTTGAATTCCACGGCTTTCTGGCTGGTGAGGAAGACGAACGGAATGTGCTTCAGCCGCTCGTCTGACTTCAGCCGCCGGCAGAGCTCGAACCCGTCCAGCTCCGACAACCGGGTATCCGAGAGCACCAGGTCCGGTGGGCTGATCTGGATCTTCTGGAGCGCATCCTTCCCGTCCGCCGCGGTGGTCACGGAGAAGCCAGCCTTCTTCAGGCTGACCTCCATCACCCGGAGACTCTTCGGATCCCCGTCGACGAGCAGGAGATGCTGCTTGGCCATGGGCTCTGGCGAAGGCTATCAGTAAGCTCCGTCCCCGTGCTGACCCACGAGGACAAGCGCCGGCACGCGCGGCGGACGCTCTCGGTGGAGTTTCGTGCCGGGGGGCTGGACGGGCTCGGCGCGCTCGAGCTGTCGGGCGCGGACGTCTCGGCGGGGGGCGCGTTCCTCGTCTCAGACCTGTTGCTCGAGCCGGGCGAGACGCTGTCCCTGGAGTTCCAGATCGCCGGACGGTCCACGCCGGCGCAGGCGCAGGCCCGGGTGGCGTGGGTCCGGCGCTTCCCCGGTCCCGAGCAGCCGGCGGGAATGGGCATCGAGTTCGTACGCCTGGGCAAGGAGGAGCGCGCGGCGCTCGACGCCTGGGTGCGCGGAGCGCCCTGACTACTTCCGCTTCGGCCGCCGCCGCATCTCGAGCAGCCGCAGCTCCTGGGCCGCCTCGAGGTGGCGTGGGTTGCTGCGTACCGCCTCGCGGAAGTGCTTCTCGGCGCGCTCCGCGTCCCCCTCCACCCGGGCGATGACCCCGAGCTGGTAGTGGGCGCGGTCGCAGTCCGGGTCGGCCTTGAGCGCGTCCACCATCATCGCCCGCGCTCCCGCGGCCTCGGACCGCCGCGAGGGGTCCATGTAGATCGCCCAGGCCGCGGCGGCGAGCGTGGCCGGGCGCGGATCGGCCTCATGGGCCTGGCGGAAGAGGGCCTCGGCCTGGGCGTACTCCCGCCGGCGCATTGCCATCTCGCCGGCCACCAGCGCCTCGGAGGCAGCGGCCGGATCGCTCGTCCGGACGGGGCCGCCCCGGCCGTGCGCAGCGGCGTGCTCGGCGCGGCGCACGTCGTCCAGCAGGAACTCCTGGGCCTCGCGGATGGCGTCGAACACCCGCGCGGTCTTGGGCTGGAGCATCTGGAGCGAGCGGGGCAGGCGGTCGGGGTGGAACACCTTCGCCAGCTCGATGAAGGCGCGCTTGACGTCGTCACGCCCCGCCCCGGGGGACAGACCCAGCACCGCGAAGCGGTCCGGGTCGCGAGTCAAGGCCGCGTGTCGTGCCTCGATGGCGTCGGCGAGCTCGGCGTCCTCGAGCGACCGCGGGGGCGGCGTGGGGATGCTGGCCACCGGTTCGCGCTCGGCGGCGGCGCGGGCCTGGCGGAGCAGCTCCTGCCTGCGGGCGGCCGACAGCTCGGGCGGCTCGGGGGTGTTGCCCGCTGGCGGAGGAGGCCCCGGGACCGGCGTGCCGCTCAGCGCGGCCAGCCCGATGCGGCCGCTGTCCGGGTTGGTGTCCGTCTCCGAGACGGGCGGAGCCATCGTCCACTCGCCGGACTCGAACGAGGCCCTCACCAGCGCGTCGAGGTCGGCGGTGGCGAGCGGGACGGTGCTCGGGTTCTCCGGGTCGGTCGACGCGCGCAGGCCGGCGAGCGCCTCGAGCTGTCCGTCGACCTGCCGCAGCGCGGCCTCGAACGAGCCGGGCTGCTCGCCGTGGCCCCCGCCGACCAGCTTCCACAGGTCGGGGTCGGACCCGCGCGACTCGGGGCCGAGCCGCAGGGGGGTTCGCTCCGCGGGCCGGCTTCCCACCGCCTCGGTGGCCGGCGCCTGGAAGAGCTCCGGAGGCGCCTCGGAGCCGGCGCGACGGAGTGCCTCGCTCAGCTCCTCGACCAGCGTTCCCGCGGCCGGCGTGGGTGCGGGCTCTGGCTCGGCGAGGAAGAGCGCCTCGGGCTCGAGGACCAGCTCCTCGGACTCGAGCCTGATGCCGCCGGGGGGCGTGCGAGCCTCGGCGGTGCCCGCGGAGGGGGTGGGCATCGCCCCGGCGGGAGGGAAGGCGAACGGCTGCGACGGTGGCGTGGGCAGCTCGTCGGCGCCCTGCGCCGGCGTGTTGCGCGGGAGCGCCTGGGCGTAAGGGTCGGTCTGCCGCGCCTCGGGCTCGAGGGGCGGCGCGTACGGGTCCGTCCCCGAGCGGACCGGCGGAGGCGGCTCGCCACGGCCAGGGCCCGGCGGAGGCGTCCGGGGAATGGGCGCGTACGGGTCGGTCTGGCCCTGCGCCTGCTGCATGGCCCGGACCAGGGTGTCCTCGTCCCCGAGCGAGGACGCCGCCGGGGGAAGTCCCATCGGGTCGGTGCTCGGCACTGGCGCCTCGAACGGCGCGAGCGTGGTCCGGGTGAGCACCGGGACGCCCGGCTCGTCGCTCGGTGGCGGCATCGAGTCGAGCGGAGGCATGTCCTCGGAGAGGGCGTGGAACTCGGCCTCGGTGGTACGAACTGCGGGCGGCCCGAACTCGGGCTCGATGCCATGCGCCGGTGGCCCGGGGAACTCGCGCTCGGTGGTGTGCACCACCGCCGCGGCGGCGTCGCCGTTCTCGTCGCGGGCCCGGCGCCATGCGGCCTCCGCCGCCCGGGCCGCCTCCAGCGCGCGGCGGGCCGCCTCGGCGCGCTCGCGCATCTCCGCAAGCCGGCGCTCCTCCGACGCGCGCGCCGCCTCGAGGGCGAGCCGCGCTGCATCCCGGCGCGACTCCTCCTCGGCGCGGCGGGCGGCCTCGGCGCGCTCGGCCCCCGCGTGGGCCTCCCACTCCGCGGGAGAGAGGATCTCCACCAGGCCCGCGTGCTCCAGTGCCCGGAGCAGCGCCGACTGCGCGGACGAGAGCGCATCCGCAGTCCGGAACTCGCCGATCGAGGCGAGAAAGGTCCGCTCGTCGGCGGTGGCGAGAAAGGGCTCGGCGGCGGACAGGTCGCGGCAGTGCACCCACGACGTCGCCGGGACCGGAGGCAACGCCTCGAAGGCGGCACGCACCGCGCGCGCCCCCCGGACCCGGGGAAGGGTGATCTCGACCAGCGCGGGCATGAAGCTCGCCTCCTCGGCGAGCGTCGCCACCCGGCGCACCGAGGCCAGCGCGCGGGTCTCGGAGAGGACGGTGGGATCGACGCCGGCCGCCTCGCAGACCCGCGCCGGATCGCCGAGCTGACCACGCGACCAGAGGAGGTCGACCGCCGGCGGGACCAGCGCGCCCGAGGCGAGAAGGGCCTGCGCATCGGTCTGGTGCCCGAAGCCGAGCCGCGCACCGACGAGGTCGCCGTGCTGGAGGTACAGCTTCGCTTCCCGTCCTCCGCAGAGGAGCGTGAGCCAGCCGGTGCTCTTGTCCTGGTGCGCGCGGAAGAGCGCCTCGGCCGCGGGCGGGAGGGAAGGGCGAGCCATCGTCGGTGGGCCCTCTACTCTAGCCGGATCCGCCGGAGCGCTTCGTAGACCGCGATGCCCACGGCCGTGGAGAGGTTGAGAGAGCGGACGCCCGATACGATGGGGATGGCCACCGGGGTGCCCTCACCTCCCCCGAGGATGTAGGGCGGCAGTCCCCCCGGCTCCGACCCGAACACCAGGTGGTCACCGGGAGTGAAGGGCGCGTCCCAGTGCGTCAGCGCCGCGTGACTGGTGAAGAGCCAGCGCCGGGCGCCGGGGCTCGACGCGCGGTACGCGTCCCAGTCGGGGTGCAGGGCGAGGAAGACCTTCTCCCAGTAGTCGAGCCCCGCGCGCTTGAGGTCCCGATCGGCGATGGAGAAGCCCAGCGGCTCCACCAGCTCGAGGCGGGAGCCGGTCACCGCGCACAGCCGGGCCACGTTCCCGGTGTTCGGCGGGATCCGCGGCGAGACCAGCACCACGTGCAGAGGAGGAGCGAGGGAGCGAAGCAGCGCCATGCGTCGTGTGCCTCCGGCGAGTTTTTGATCCATCGCTCCGGGCTTTGCTAGCGTCCATGGATTCCCAAGATGCGCATCGAGGTCGCAGGCAAGAGCCACGTCGGCATGAAGCGCAACATCAACGAGGACAGCTTCCTCGTGATGCCGGAGCAGCGGCTCTACTGCGTGGCCGACGGCATGGGCGGCCACTTCGCCGGCGAGATCGCCAGTCGCATCGCCATCGACGAGCTGGCCGAGTTCTTCCGCCTCACCTCCACCGACCGGGACGTGACCTGGCCGTTCAAGATGGACAAGGCGCGGAACTACGACGAGAACCGGCTGGCCACCGGGATCAAGCTGGCCAACGCCCGCATCTACGAGGCGGCGAGCGGCGATCCCAACTACCGCGGGATGGGAACCACCATCGCCACGGTGCACTTCGCCGAGAGCTCGGCGTACGTGGGTCACGTCGGGGACAGCCGGGTGTACCGCCTCCGGGACGGGAAGCTGGAGCTGGTCACCGAGGACCACTCGCTGCTCAACGACTACCTGAAGGCGAAGAAGCTCTCGCCCGAGGAGATCGAGGCCTTCCCGCACAAGAACGTCATCGTCCGCGCGCTGGGAATGAAGGACACGGTGCAGGTGGACGTGGGGCGGTTCGAGCCGCAGGATGGCGACGTGTTCCTGCTCTGCTCCGACGGGCTGTCGGGGATGGTGACTGACACCGAGATGGAGCAGCTGCTCGGCGAGACCGCCGATCTCGAGGAGGCCTGCACCCGGCTGATCGAGCGGGCCAACGCCGCCGGCGGCAACGACAACGTCACCTGCATCCTCGCCCGCTGCCGGCTCGAGTGACCGACGCCGCGCCGGCCTCCGTGGGCTCGACGCCGAGCACGGGGCAGAAGCTGCTCATCGCGCTGGGGGCCACGGCGATGAACGCGGTGCTCTACCTGGTCCCGAACCACCTGCAGCTCTTTCCCCCGCGCCAGCTCTGGTGGACGCCGGTGGACTCGGCGGTGCCGTTCCTCCCGGGGACGGTGTGGATCTACTTCTCGGACTACCTGCTGGTGGCGGTGGCCTTCATGCTGCAAGGGAGCTGGCCGGCGGTGCGGCGCTACGTGAAGACGTACTTCGCGCTCCTGGTGGTGGGCGCATTCATTCACCTGTTCTGGCCGACGGTGTTCCCCCGCGAATGGTTCCCGCTCGACGGCGGCAGTACCAGCGCGCGCGCGCTGGGCACGCTCCGGGGCGTGGACGCGGCGACCAGCTGCATGCCGAGCATGCACGTGGCCGGTTCGTACCTGGCGGCGTTCGCGCTCTGGCGGCACCGGCCGGCGGTGTTCGGGGCCTTCCTGCTCTGGGCCACGGCGGTGGCGGCGTCCACGCTCACCACCAAGCAGCACTACCTGGTGGACATCGTCGCCGGGCTCCTGCTCGCGGCGGCGATCGCCGCGGTGTTCTTCTGGATTCCCGAGCCGCGCGGCGGTCAGCGCAGCGGGTGGGCCACCGCCTCCAGCACGCGGTGATCGTCCACGGTCACTTCCCAGAAGCCGGGGCGCTCGGTGGAGCTGCCGCCGGCGATGAGGTGCGGCCGGCCGTGCCGGGCCCGGTGCCAGTAGCGGTGGTGCGAGTGACCGTGGAGGAGCACCACCGGGCGGTGGCGGATGGTCCGGAGCAGCGCCGCGGCGTCGAGGAGCCCTGACTCGTTCCAGTCGAACGCGCCCGAGGGCCCGGCCGGGCCGTGGTGGGCGAGGAGGAGCAGGGTGCGCTTCTCGAGCGCGGGGTGCTCGAGCACGCGGGCCAGCGCCCGGAGCTGGCTGGACCCGAGGCGGCCCACCACGTAGTGGCCCCAGCCCTGGACCCGGGTGCTGTCCAGGCCCACCAGGGCGTGTCGCTCGCCCACCAGCTTCACAAAGGGGTAGCCGCGGGCGTCGGCGAGCTCGGGGAGATCGCTGGTGAGGAGATCGGCGAAGACCAGCTCGAACGCGCGCGACCGGGCATCGGTGTAGCGGTCGTGGTTGCCGGGGATGACCACCAGCAGCCCCGCGGTGATGAAGGGCTCGAGCAGGGCGCGGGCGTGGCGGAGCTCGGACACGTCGCCCAGCGCGGTGAGGTCCCCGGTGAGGATGACCCGGTCCGGCGCGAGCGCCAGCACCTGGTCCACCAGACGCCCGATGCGCTGCTCGACGCCGGCGAAGCGGCGGAGCCGGCCGAGCGCATGGAGCTCGAAACGTCCGGGAGCGCCCCGCCACCCCGAGCTCCACAGCGAGCGCTTCCTCCAGTCGATCTGGTGGTGGAGGTCGCTGAGGTGGGCGAGGCGGAGCACGGCTTCACCCCCAACGATGGGGCCGGGATCCGACGCTGGCAATCGACCGAAGGACGGTGGGGCCGGAATGTCACCCCCGCGTCACGGCTCCGATGCGCTGCCGGTCCGCCGGTAGTCGTCCTCCAACCGGTCGTCCCCCTGGAACCGGTAGGTGTCGCGGCCCTGGATGCGGTGCAGCCGGCCTGCCCCAGGCTGCCGTTCGCACGTCCTACGTGGACAGCTGTCGCCCCGCCCACCGGATCTGGTCGATGACGGTCTCGCCCGCGGCAACGACGGCCCCGGCGAGCAGCGCGCTCCGGCGGACGTGCGCCCCGGCGGGGACCTCGACGCCGGCGGCGACGAAGACGTCGGGGGCGAGGTCCGCTCCGGGGTGGACGCGGGCTCCGGGCTCCACCAGCGGCTCGGTGTCCGTGCGCCCGGCGAGCGGCGACTCGGGTCCGAGTGGATCCGGCACCTGGCCGAGGAGCAGGTCGGACTGCGCCTCGAGGTACGTCGCCGGCGAGCCGAGGTCCGACCACGGCGCGTTCACCACCACCCCGCGCACCGCGCCCGCGGGGAACAGCCGCGGGTAGACGTCGTGGTTGATGTCCTCGGGCCCCTCGGGGGTCATCACCTCGAACACCCGGGGCGAGAGCAGGTGCACCCCGCTGAAGTGCCAGGCGGTGCAGCCGGGGAGTGGCGACGCGTTCGCCCGGCCGATGCGATGCACCCTTCCGGAGGCGTCGACCTCCACCACCCCGTAGCTCCGGCCGGGCGGCATCGGGAGCAGCACCATCGTCGCCGCGGCGCCAGACGCCCGGTGCGCCTCGAGCAGAGCCCCCAGGTCCGGGGCGAAGAGGATGTCGCCGTTCCAGGCCACGACCACCTCGTCTCCGGGCAGCGCGCGGGCGAGGTCGCGCAGCCCGCCGCCGGTTCCCTGGATGACCGGCTCGTGCACGGTGGTGACGGCGAGGCCCCGGCGCGCGCCCTCCTCGCGGGCGACCTGGGCCATCACCTCGGGAAGGTGGTGGGTGTTGAGCGCCACGCGGTCCACCCCGGCCCGGGCGAGCACCGCGAAGGTCCGCCGGAGCAGCGGCGCGCCGAGGAACGGGACCGCCGGCTTCGGCCAGGTGTCGGTCAGCGGGCGGAGCCGCGTGCCCAGTCCGGCGGCGAGGACGAAGGCTCGGCGACCCCGCGGCATCAGCGCAGCTCTGGGACGTAGCGCACCGCCACCTCGCGGAGCGAGACCACGTCCAGATCGTCCGAGAGCCGCTCCATCGCCGCCCGTGCGTAGCGGAGCGAGGCGGGGATGGACGGGAGGAAGCTCGGGTTCTTCTTCACCCGGTGGATGAACTCGAACCGGGCGGCGTCCTTCAGCTTGCGCTGTACCGTCAGCAGGTCGAAGAAGCGCCGGAACTCGCGCCGCTCGAGCATGCGCCCCGAGGCGCGGGCGTACGCGGCGAGCCAGCGATCGATCATCGCCTCCACCAGCCCGGGCTCGAGCTCGACGTAGCTGTCGCGCAGTAGGGCCACCAGGTCGTACTGCCACGGCCCCTGGAGTGCGTCCTGGAAGTCGATGACCACCAGGTCGCCGTGGGTCATCATCAAATTGCGGCTCTGGTAGTCGCGGTGGGTGAAGCCCCTCGGAGCGGCGGCCAGCCGATGGGCGATGCCGGCGAAGGCGCGCTCCAGCTGCGCTTGCTCGGCGGCGGTCGGGACCTTGCCGCTCCAGGCCTCGAGCCCGTACTCGCGAAAGTGGCGGAGCTCCCAGGTGTAGAGCTCCTCGTCGAACGCGCGGGTGAACGCCAGGCACCGCGGGTCCGGCCGGGCCTCGGCGACGGCGCGCATCCGGGCGAGCAGGTCGATGGCGCGTCCGTAGAGCACCTCGCGCGGGGCGCCGTCGAGAGCGCGCTCGAAGGTGAGGTCACCGAGGTCCTCGAGCACCATCATCGCGGCACCCGGGTCGTAGCGGAGGATGCGCGGGACGCGGACCCCGAGCCCCTCCAGGTAGCGGTGCACGTTCACGAAGGGCAGCTCGTCCGGGGGACCGCCCTTGCTGGCCTCCTCGCTCTTCTGAGGCCCAGGCGGCATCACCATCACCACGTGGCTGTCCGGCCAGTGCCCGACACGGAGGTAGGAGCGGTTGCTCGCGTCACCCTTCAGCTGGACGATCGGGGCGCCGTCCTGGGGACGACCGGTGGCCATGGCCACCTGGTCGCGCAGGGCCTGCTCGCTGTGCATTGCTCCGAAGGGTAGCAGACCCGTCGTGGCCCAGCGCGTTAGGGTTCGAGGGATGAGCCGCTCCCCCATCGCGACCGCCGCCGCTCCCGCCTCCGTGGGCAACGTGGGTGTGGGCTTCGACATCCTGGGGCACGCCATCGTCGGGCCGGTGGACCGGGTGACCGTGCAGCGGATCGAGGCACACGAGGTCCGGATCACCGCCATCGAGGGAGTGGTGACCGGCCTCCCGCTGGACGCGGAGAGGAACACCGCCGGCCGCGCCCTGCTCGCGTTGCGGGGACGCCTGGGGCTGACCCACGGGTTCGCGGTCCGCATCGACAAGGGCATCCCGCTCGGGTCGGGGATGGGGGGCTCGGCGGCGTCATGCGTCGCGGCCCTGGTCGCCGCGAACGCGGTGATCGACCGGCCCGCGCCGATGGACGTGCTGTACCACTGCGCGATGATCGGCGAATCGGCAGCGAGCGGCGCCGAGCATGGCGACAACGTGGGCCCGATGCTGCTCGGGGGCCTGGCGCTGGCCACGCACGACCGCCTGATCCCCATCCCGGTGCCGGAGGGGCTGACCTGCGTGCTCGTGCATCCCCACCAGATCCTCGAGACCAAGACCGCACGGGCGGTCCTGCGGCTCCCCTTCGAGCTCCCGCAGATCGTGGAGCAGACCGCGAACCTCGCCCTGGTCCTGGCGGGATGCTACCGGGGGGACCTCGAGCTCATCCGGGCCGGGCTGCGCGACGTGCTGGTGGAACCGCTCCGGGCGCCGCTGGTGGGCGGGTTCGCGCCGGTCAAGGCCGCCGCGCTCGAGCAGGGCGCGCTGGGGTCGAGCATCTCCGGCGGGGGCCCGAGCGTCTTCGCCTGGTGCACCAGGGATCGGGCCGAGCGAATCGCCGCGGCGATGGAGCAGGCCTTCCGGTCGGCGTTCATCGACTGCGACGTGTGGATTTCCCCGGTGGGGGCACCGGCGGCGAGGGTGGTCGGGTGAACGTCGGGAGCACCCGGGGCGGCGCGGCGGACCTCCCGCTCGGCGACGCACTCCTCCGCGGGACCGCTCCGGACGGAGGGCTGTTCGTCCCCGCGCGGCTGCCCCGCGGCGAGGTCCAGGGCCCGAGGGACGCTTCCCTGCCCGGGTCCGCGCTGGCGGTGCTCGCGCCCTTCTTTCGAGGGGACCGGCTCGAGCCCGAGCTTCCGGCGATGGTGGCCGAGGCCTTCACCTTCCCCGCCCCGCTGGTCCCCCTGCGAGGCCGCGGCGACTTCGTGGTCGAGCTGTTCCATGGGCCGACGGCGGCCTTCAAGGACTTCGGTGCGCGGTTCCTCGCCGGGTGTGTCCGGCGGCTCCATCCGTCGGGCGGCGGGATGCGGACGGTGCTGGTCGCGACCTCGGGCGACACCGGAAGCGCGGTCGCCGCGGCGTTCCACCGGATGCCGGGAGTCCGGGTGGTGCTGCTCTACCCCGATGGACGGGTCTCGCCGCGCCAGGCGCACCAGCTGGGAGCCTTCGGCGACAACGTGACCGCGCTGCGCGTCGCCGGCACGTTCGACGACTGCCAGCGGATGGTGAAGGCGGCATTCGGCGACCCCGATCTCGCGGGGCTCCGGCTCACCTCGGCGAACAGCATCAGCCTCGGCCGGCTCCTGCCTCAGCTCGCGTACCACGCGCACGCCGCCTGGAGCTCCGGCGGCACGCTCAATCTGGTGATCCCCACCGGGAACCTGGGGAACGCGCTCGCCGCGGTGTGGGCGCGCGAGCTCGGCGCGCCGATCGGCGAGATCGTCCTGGCGACCAACGCCAACCAGACGCTCTCCGAGTTCTTCGAGTCCGGGGTGTACCGGGGCCGTCCGAGCGTGCCGACGCTGGCCAATGCGATGGACGTCGGCGACCCGAGCAACTTCGAGCGGCTGGTCTGGACCTTCGAGGACCGGGAGGTGCTCCGGAGGCGGCTCCGCGTCCGGGCGGTCCTGGACGAGCAGATCTCCCGCACCATCCAGCAGGGCGAGCGCCGGCACGGGCAGGTGTTCTGTCCGCACACCGCCGCCGGGGTGCACGTGCTCGAGCAGCTCCGGACGCAGGGGGAAGGGGGCAGCTGGGCGGTCGCGGCCACGGCGCACCCGGCGAAGTTCGAGAGCATCGTCGAGCCGCTGCTGGGCCACCCGGTGCCGGTCCCGCCAGCGCTGGGCGAGCTGCTCGCCCGGCCCTCACACGCCGAGCCCCTCGCCGCCGACCCGGTCGCGCTCCGGCGGCGGCTCCTGGACCACGGGGGGTGACTGCCGCCCCGGGATGGGCGCCGCAGGCGTGCCTGGTGCTATGAGCCAGGGCGCCATGAACGTTCACTCCACGATCCTCTCGGCCATCGGCCACACCCCGCTGGTCCGGCTGAACAAGCTCGTCGGCCCGAACGACGCCACGGTCTACGCGAAGTGTGAGTTCATGAACCCCGGCGGGTCGATCAAGGACCGGATGGCGCTGCACATCATCGAGAAGGCCGAGCGCGAGGGAAAGCTGAAGCCCGGCGGGACGATCGTCGAGAACACCTCGGGCAACACCGGAATGGGCGTGGCGCTGGCTGCGGCGGTCAAGGGTTACCGCTGCATCTTCACGATGCCGGACAAGATGTCGGCGGAGAAGGTCAACCGGCTGAAGGCGCTCGGGGCGCAGGTGGTGGTGACTCCGACCAACGTGCCCGCCGACTCGCCGCAGAGCTACTACGAGACCGCGAAGCGCATCGCCCGCGAGACGCCGGGCAGCTTCTACCTCAACCAGTACCACAACCCCGACAACGGCGAGGCGCACTACCTCACCACCGCACCGGAGATCTGGGAGCAACTCGAGGGCCGGCTGGACGTCTTCGTCACCGGGCTCGGCACCGGCGGCACGATGACCGGGGTGGGCAAGTTCCTGAAGGAGAAGAACCCCGCGATCCGGAACGTGGGCGTGGACCCGGTGGGCAGCGTGTACCAGGGCTACTTCCAGACCGGGAAGCTCCCCGAGCCGCACGTCTACAAGGTCGAGGGCATCGGCGAGGACATGCTCTGCAAGGCGCTCGACTTCTCGGTGATCGACGAGATCCGCCAGGTCGACGACCAGCAGTGCTTCAACGCCGCGCGGCGGCTGGCGCGCGAGGAGGGCCTCTTCGGTGGCGGCAGCTCGGGCGCCGCGGTGCACATCGCGGTGGAGATCGCACGCGAGCTGGGCAAGGGCAAGGTGGTGGTCGTGGTGCTCACCGACACCGGCAACAGCTACATCACCAAGTTCTTCAACGACGAGTGGATGAAGGACAACGGCTTCGCGGTGGACGAGAAGTCCCCGGGCCGGGTGAAGGATCTGATCGGCTCGCGCAAACAGCACGTGCTCTTCGCGGAGAAGGGCCAGCACATCGACGCAGTGGTCGAGCAGATGCGCAAGCACGGCATCAGCCAGATGCCGGTGCGTGACGCGCACGGCGGGACGGTGGGGATGATCCACGAGTACGACCTGCTCAACGCCCTGGTCTCGAAGAAACAGGGGTTCCACGACCCGATCGACTCGTTGATCGCCCCGCTCCAGGGCGTGGTGAGCCCCGAGGCCACGCTGAGCCGCCTGCGCGAAGTGTTCGCCCAGGACAACGTCGCGGTGGTGAAGGAGCACGAGCAGGTCATCGGCATCGTCACCAAGATCGACCTGATCGAGTACCTCGCGGGGCGGATGTGAGCGGCCGGGCCAACGCGGTGTACCGGGTGACGATCGAGGTGGCGCCCGAGGCCGAGCAGGCCTGGGCGCGCTGGCACGCGGCGGAGCACCTGACCGACGTGCTGCGGCAGCCGGGCTTCCTGGGCGCCACGCGGTGGAAGGACCAGGAGCGCGCCGCCGACGGCTGGGTGCGGTACGTGGTTCACTACCGGGCGGAGAGCGTGGCGGCCATCGAGGCGTACCGGAGCTCGGCGGAGGCCAACCGGCTCCTCGACGACCACACCGCCCGGTACGGGAAGGTGACCCGGCTCACCCGGTCGGTGCTGGCCGAGCCGATCTTCGTCGGCCCGGGGCGCTGATCGCCATCCGGTGACGTCGAGGCCGTCCTTCGACATGCCCGAGGCCAGCGGCTTCAGCGGGCGCGGCGGTCGAGCGCCGCGGCGACCTCGGCCAGCCCGACGCCGAGCGCCCGGAGCGCCACCGTCAGGTGGTACACGACGTCCGCCGCTTCCTCAGTGGCGCGTTCCTTCTCACCGTCGGCGCAGGCAGTGACCAGCTCCACGATCTCCTCTCCGAGCTTCTTGAGCCGGAGGTTCCGGTCGCCGAGCAGCTTCCAGGTGTAGCTGTTCTCCCCTGTGGCTGACTCCGAACGCGCGCGCACCACGGCGTCGAGCCGGGCGAAGGCGCCCGCGGCCTCACCTGGCTCGCGGAAGCACGAGACCGTCCCGTCGTGGCACGCCGGCCCCGCCGGAATCACGTCGGCGAGGACCGCATCCGAGTCGCAGTCGGCGGTGAGCCGCACCACCTTCTGCGTGTTCCCGCTGGTCTCGCCCTTGCGCCAGAGCCCGCGGGTCCGTGAGGTGTAGTGCATCTCGCCCGTGGCCTCGGTCCGGGCCATCGCCTCGCGGTCGGCGTGGGCGACCATCAGCACCGCGCCGGTCCGGGCGTCGCGGGTGACGACGATGACCCGCCCTCCTCCCTTGTCGAAGTCGAGCGTCATCTCGGAGCTCCGAGCGCCGCGCGCACCTCGGCCGCCAGCGCCGCGTTGCTCGCCACCGCGTTCCCGCCGAACGCCGTGCGCCGGCCGCTCCAGTCGGTGAACACTCCGCCGGCCTCCTCGATGATCGGCTGCAGCGCCGCGGCATCCCAGGGTGCCATCACCGAGTCGGCCATCGCCTCTGCGCGCCCGGTGGCGATGAGCAGATAGCCGTAGCAGTCACCCCAGGTACGGACCATCCCCGCCCGCGCACAGAGCCCGTCGAGGGCGCGGACCTGTCCCGGCGTGCCCATCCGCGCGTCGGTGGTCAGCACCACGGCCTCGGACAGCCGCGAGACGCTCGAGACCCGCGCAGGCTGGCCGTTCCACAGACAGCCCCCGCCCTGGGCAGCGACCACCAGCTCGTCCACCGCAGGGAAGTACGCCGCGCCGGCGAGCACCCTCTCGCCCTCGGCGAGCGCGACCAGCGTCCCCCAGAGCGGCACCCGGCGCACGAAGGTCTTGGTCCCGTCGATCGGATCGAGGATCCAGCGCCGAGGGGCGTCCGGGCGCGTGGTCCCCAGCTCCTCGCCGAGGATGCCGTCTTCGGGGCAGTGCTTCTCCAGCCAGCGGCGCGCGGCTTCCTCCGCCTCGCGGTCCGCCACCGAGACCGGTGTGCCGTCGCCCTTGGTTTCCACCGTGACCCCGCGGTGGTAGTGGCGCAGCGCCACCTCCCCTGCCACCCGGGCCACCGCCTCCGCCGCCTCCATCCACGACCGTGCCTCGCTCATCATGCCTCGCCGCGCACCGGCACCCCGGCACGGGAAAGCGCCTGCTTCAGCGCCCGGACCGTGGTGGTGCCGTCATGAAGGATTCCCGCCACCAGCGCCGCATCCGCCCCGGCGTCCTGGAGCACGGCCCGGAGGTGCTCCGCCTCCCCCGCCCCACCGGACGCCACCACCGGCACCTTCACCGCGCTCGCCACGGCCCGGGTCAGCGCCAGGTCGTACCCGGTCCGCACCCCGTCCCGGTCGATGCTGGTGAGGAGGATCTCCCCGGCCCCGCGCCGCTCGGCCTCACGGGCCCACTCCACGGCGTCGAGATCCACCGCATGCCGGCCCCCGCCCACCACCACCTGCCACCGGTCTCCCGAGCGCCGGGCGTCGATGCTCGCCACCACGCACTGCGCTCCGAAGCGGCGCGCGCACTCGCCGAACAGTTCGGGCGCACGCACCGGCGCCGAGTTCAGGGCCACCTTGTCCGCTCCCGCCCGCAGCGCCCGCTCCACGTCCTCGACCGAGCGCATCCCGCCGCCCACCGTGAGCGGGACGAAGAGCCGCTCGGCGGTGCGCCGGACCACGTCAAGGAGCGGGGCGCGCTGCTCGGGCGTGGCGGAGATGTCGAGGAAGGTCACCTCGTCCGCGCCGTCCCGGCCATAGGCCTCGGCGAGCTCCACCGGGTCACCCTGGTCGCGGAGGTCGACGAAGTTCGTCCCCTTCACCACCCGGCCTGCGGTCACGTCGAGGCAGGCCACGATGCGCGGCGACAGCATCAGCCCTCCGTCACCTTCACCGAGCCCTTGAGGCTGAACACCGTCCCGCCGTCGGCCAGGGCGTCGCGGATCGCCAGACCCAGCGCCTTGAACGCACACTCGATGACGTGGTGGCGGTTGCGGCCGCGCAGGACGCGGAGGTGCACCGTGGCCCCGGCGTTCTCCGAGAAGCTGCGCATCCAGTGCTCGTACAGCGCGTTGGGGAGCCTGCCCCGGTAGTAGGCCCGCCCGCCCAGGTCGACCGCCGCCTGCACCAGCGCGTCGTCCATCGGCACGGTGCGCTCGCCGAAGCGTGCGGCGGTCGCGGGGATCATCTTCCGGAAGGCGAGGCCCACGGTGATCGCCACGTCCTCCATCAGGTGGTGGGTCAGGTCGCCACGCGCGCGCACCCCCAGGCTCAGTCCTGCGTACCTGGCGAACGTCAAGAGCATGTGGTCGAGGAACGGCCTTCCGGTCTCGATCCGCTCCGGATCCGTCCCCGGGCCGAGCTCCACCTCGACCCTGGACTCCTTCGTCTCTCGCACCAGCCGGACGGTCACGGGAACTCTTTCGCCGCGGCCCTGGCGTCGATCTTCCCGGTGTAGAGCGCCATCCCGAGGATGGCCCCGGCCACGCCGGCGCCGTCCAGCTTCCGCAGCTCGTCCATCGAGGCGATGCCGCCCGAGGCCTGGAGCGGATGGCGGGTGGTCTCCACCAGCTCGGACATCAATGGCAGGTCCGTGCCGCCCTCCAGGCCCTCGACGTGCACCGCGGTCACCATCACCGCCGCGAGCGGCAGCGCGTCCACCCCGGCGATCAGCGCCCCCACGTCCTGGGTCAGGGTGCGCGTCCAGCCCCGGGTCACCACCTGCCGCCCGCGTGCGTCGGCGGCGAGCACCAGCTTGCCGGGGAACTTGAAGGCCATCTCCTCGAGCCAGCGGGGATCCTCGAGCGCCCGTGTCCCCACGATGACCCGGCTGGCGCCGAGGTCGAGCACGCGCTCGATCGACTCGGCGTCGCGCACCCCTCCGCCCACCTCGGCCTCGAGCCCGGAGGCCTGGAGGATGGCGGCGATGACCGGGGCGTTGGAGCCGGTTCCCAGGGCGGCGTCCAGGTCCACCAGGTGCAGCACCTTGAAGCCCGCAGCCTTCCAGCGGTTCGCCACCTCCACCGGGTCGGGGAGGTGGATCTTCTCCGCGTCGGGCGCACCGCCCACCCACTGGACGCAGGCGCCACCCCGCAGGTCGATCGCCGGAAAGACCCTCATGTGCCGACCTCCTCGAGCACCGCGGCCAGGAAGGCCAGGCCCGGTGCACCGCTCTTCTCGGGGTGGAACTGCACGCCCACCATCCCCCGGGACCGAATCATCGCCGGAAACCTGACGCCTGCGTGCTCCGTGGTGGCCCGGACGACGTCAGGATCCACGGGTCGGCACACGAAACTGTGTGCGTAGTAGGCCGTCCGGAGGCCCGAACGGGTCAGGAGGGGGTCATCCCCCTCGAGCTGGTTCCATCCCATGTGAGGGACGCGGGGGGCCTCCAGCCGCACCACCCGTCCCGGAACGACGCCCAGCCCCGCCCCCGGGCCCTCCTCGCTGCCCTCGAGCAGGAGCTGCATCCCGAGGCAGATGCCCAGGCAGGGCGCCCCACCGAGCAGCCGCTCGCGGACTGCCTGCCGGGTCTCGGCGAGGAGGGTGGTGGCCGCCGGGTATGCCCCGACGCCGGGAAGCACGAGCATCGGGGCGTCCAGGCACGCCTCCGGGCGCGACTCGAGGTGCGGCTCGGCACCGGCCGCCGTCAGGGCCTTGAGGAGGGAGTGGACGTTCCCCACCCGCGTGTCGAGCACCGCCACCCTCACCGGAGCACCTCGCGGAGGGTGGTCAGCAGCCGCTCCATCTGTTCCCACGGGCCCACGCCCACGCGGAACGCATCGCCGATGCCGGCCAGCGCCCGGAGCACCCGGACCTTGATGCCGCGCCCGAGCAGCGCCTTCCCCAGCGCCGCCGAGTCGGGCACCGGCACGCAGAGGAAGTTCGCCGCGGACGGCAGCGGGCGGAGCCCGAGCGCCTCGAGCGCGCCGCGGAGCCGTTCGCGGATCCGGAGCGCCTCCTCGACGTGCCGGCGCACCCAGGGGACGTCCTCGCCGAGCGCGGCCAGCGCGACCCGCTCGCCGAGCGCGTTCACCTTGTACGGACCGCGTACCTTCTCCAGCACCTGCACCACCTCCGGCGCGGCCAGGCCGTAGCCGACGCGCAGCCCCGCGAGCCCGAACGCCTTCGACAGCGTGCGGGTGACCAGCAGCTGAGGAGCCCGGGGGAGCAGCGGGACGGCGGTCTGTCCGGCGTACTCGCCGTACGCCTCGTCGACCAGCACCAGCCCCTCGGCGCACGAGACCACCCGCTCGATGGCTGCGGGCGAGACGCCGGTCCCCGTGGGGTTGTTCGGGCTGCAGAGGTAGGTGATGGCCGCGCGCTGGGCGAGGAGCGCCTCGGGGTCGATGTCCCCGTCCTTCCGGAACTGAACGGGCGCGGGCTCGAGGCCGTTCACCCGGGTGAAGTTGACCAGCATGGAGAAGCTCGGGGCCGAGTACGCCACCTTCTCGCCGGGCGCGGCGAAGGCCCGGAGCGCGCCGTCGATGACGTCGTCCGAGCCGCAGCCGGTGATGACCTGCGCCGCACTCACCCCGGCGTACCGGGCGAGCGCCTCGCGGAGCTCCACTGGGTCCGCGTGGGGGTAGACGCTGGGGCGGGCGGCGAGGGGGTCCCGCAATGCCCGTTCGGCAGCCGGCGGCACGCCCCACATGTTCACGTTGTCGCTGAGGTCGATCTCCACCGGGCTCGGGTCGGGTGCGTAGAGAGGCACGGTGTCCAGGACCGGTCGCGGACGCGCCGGGCTCATGGCGCTCTCCAGGCCCGCGCGGCCGCAGCGTGCGCCTGCAGCCCCTCGGCGGTGGCGAAGAGGTCGGTGTCGGCCGACAGCGAGGCCGCGCCCTGCCGGGAGACCGTCTGGACGGTGGTCCAGCGCATGAAGTCCAGCGTGGACAGCCCGGACCAGGCCCGCGCGGCGCCGGCCGTCGGGAGGACGTGGTTGGCGCCGGTGAGGTAGTCGCCGAAGGCCCCCGAGCTCGAGGTGCCCACGAAGACCGTGCCCGCGTTGCGCAGCCGCCGCGCGAGCTCGGAAGCGCCCTCGACCGCCACCATGAGGTGCTCCGGGGCCCAGCGCTCGGCGAAGGCAACCGCCTCGTCCAGGCTGCTCGCGACCAGCACCGCCCCGCGCCCGGAGAGGGCCGGCCGGATGACGTCCGCCCGCGCCGCGGTGGGCACCAGTGCCGCCACCCGCTCGAGCAGCCGCCGCGCGCTCCGGTCATCGAGCGCCACCGCCACCACCGCCGCATCGGGGTCGTGCTCGGCCTGGGCGAGCAGCTCGCGGGCGACCGCCTCGATGTCCGAAGTGGCGTCGAGCAGGACCAGCAGCTCGGACGGACCGGCCGGCGAGTCGATGGGAACGCGCGAGGAGATCTGCAGCTTCGCCTCCGCCACCCAGACGTTCCCCGGCCCGACGATGCGGTCCACGGCCGGCACGGACTCGGTGCCGTACGCGAGGGCGGCGATGGCGCCCGCCCCGCCCAGCGCGAAGACCCGGTCCACCTCGGCCACTGCGGCCGCGGCGAGCACCGCGTCCGACGGGCGCCCATCCGGACCCGGCGGAGAGCAGAGGATCACCTCCCGCACCCCGGCCACCCGCGCAGGCACCGCGCCCATGAGCACGCTGCTGGGGTACGAGGCGCGGCCGCCGGGAGCGTAGACACCGACGCGGTCGAGCGGGTCGGGGCGGCGCTCGACGACCACCCCCGGCTCGACCTCGACCCAGCTGGCCTGCGGACGGAAGGCAGCATGGACGCGGGCCACGTTCCGGGCCGAGCGCTCCATCGCGCGGCGGAGCGCCGGCGGCTGGCGCTCCAGGGCGGCGCGCACCGCTTCCCGGGGCACCTCCAGGGACGCGAGGATGACCTGGTCGAAGCGGCGCGCGAGATCGCGGAGAGCCGCGTCGCCCCGCGTCCGCACCTCGGCCAGAAGCGCGGCGACCTTCGCCGGCAGCTCCCGCTCGCCAGAGTCAACCTGGCCCCGCGAGAGGAGGGTCCGCAGCGCCTCCGGACCGAGCGCGGACAGCGGGCCGGTCCACCGCACCGGCGCGCTCACGGCAGGAGCCTCTCGATCCGGGTGACCAGGATGCCCTCGCCGCCGAGCGCCTTGAGGGCGGCCACCGTCCGGTACAGCGACGCCTCCGCCACCACCGCGTGCACGGCGACCAGCGGACCGGCGCCGTACAGCTCGATGACCGTGGGTCCGTTCAGCCCGGGGAGCACCTCGCGCACTGCCTCGAGCTTCGCCCGCGGCACATTGGCCATCAGGTATCGCTTGCCGCGCGCCCGGAGCACCGAGGCGAGCGCGTCCTCCAACTCGCCGAAGGCACGGGCGCGGTCGGGGGCGAGGCCCGGACGAGCGATGAGCCGCGCCGTCGACTCGAGCAGGGTGCAGACCTCCTTGAGGCCGTTGGTCCGGAGCGTGCTGCCGGTGCTGGTGAGGTCGACGACGACGTCGGCGATGCCGAGGTGCGGCGCGACCTCGGTCGCACCGGAGACGGGGACCACCTCCACGGCCAGGCCCTTCTCGGCGAAGAAGGACCTGGCGAGCCGGGGGAAGACCGTCGCCGCGCGTGTGCCGGGCGGCAGCTGCTCCGGCCGCTCGACGCCCGAGTCGTCGCGCACGGCGAGCACCAGCCGGCAGCGGCCGAACTCCAGGTCCAGCCGGGCGTCGACGGGCTTGCCGCTCTCGCAGACCAGGTCCCAACCGGTGACGCCGGCGTCGGCCACCCCGTCCGAGACCAGCTCGGGGATGTCCTGGCTGCGGACGAAGATGGCCTCGAACTCACCGCCCAGTGACGCGGTGAGCGCCCGGTCGCCCCGGGCCCGGATCTCCAGGCCCGCGTCGGCGAAGACGCCTCTCACGTCCTCGGCCAGCCTGCCCTTGTTCGGTAGTGCGATGCGCAGCATGAACGGCCTCCAAGACGCGGAGGGCCCCCGAGGCACGCCGCAAGAATGCGGCGCCCTGGAGGGCCCGGTCGGGAACTTCGGTGTCAGCGGGGCGGGTCAGTGAGCGAACACACCGCCATGCGCGTGCACCGACCCGACGGGCCCGTGCGGATGGTGCGCATGGTGATGGTGCTGGCCGACCACGGCCGAAGAGGTAGTCCAGTCGGGGGGCGCCGCGCAAGCGACCGGGGGATGGCGGCGTCGACGCTCCGCGGAAGCCCCCGGAATCAGGCCCGGGCGAACGCCTGGGACAGGTCGTCGATCAGATCCTGGACGTCCTCGATCCCCACCGACAGGCGGATGAATCCGTCGGAGATGCCCAGCGCCGCCCGGGTCTCGGGAGGCACGGAGGCATGGGTCATGATGGCCGGGTGCTCGATGAGGCTCTCCACCCCGCCGAGCGACTCGGCGCAGGCGAACACCTTGACCGCCTTGAGGAACTTCCTCGCCGCCGGCAGCCCGCCCTGGATCTCGAAGGTGAGCATCCCGCCGAAGCCCTTCATCTGCTTCCGGGCGAGCGCGTGCTGGGGGTGGCTCGCCAGGCCCGGGTACACCACGTGGCCGGCCTTGGGGTGCCCGGCGAGGAACTCGGCCACCTTCATCGCGTTCTGCTCGTGGCGCGCCATCCGGACGCCGAGCGTCTTCACCCCCCGGAGGACGAGGAAGCTGTCCATCGCCGAGGGCACGCCCCCCACTGCGTTCTGGAGAAAGAAGATGCGCTGGGCGAGCTCCTCGTCGCCGGTGGCGACGAAGCCCCCGATCGTGTCGCTGTGCCCGTTGATGTACTTGGTGGTCGAGTGCACCACCACGTCGATGCCGTGCTCGAGCGGGCGCTGGAAGTACGGTGAGAGGAAGGTGTTGTCGCAGACCGAGACGATCTTCCGGGCGCGGCAGCTCTCGGCGACCCGGGCAAGGTCCACCAGCTTCAGCGTCGGGTTGGTGGGGGTCTCCACCCAGACCATCTTCGTCCGGGGGGTGAGCGCCGCCTCGAGGGTGCCGGGTTTCGAGAGGTCGACGAAGCTGAAGGAGAGGCCCACCCGCTTGAACACCTTGTCGAAGAGGCGGAAGGTGCCGCCGTAGACGTCATCCGAGCAGACGAGGTGGTCCCCGCTGTCGAGCAGATGAATCAGGGCGTCGGTGGCCGCACAGCCGGAGGCGAAGGCGGCGCCGAACCGTGCACCTTCCAACGCCGCCAGGCAGCCCTCGAGCGCGGTGCGGGTGGGGTTCTTCGTCCGGCTGTACTCATAGCCCTTGTGCTCGCCGGGGCCGGCCTGCACATAGGTCGACGTGAGATAGACCGGCGTCATGATCGCGCCGGTGGTCGGGTCCGGCTCCTGGCCGGCGTGGATGGCGAGGGTGTCGAAACGCATGGCGTCGAGGACCATCGCATGAAAGACCTGGGCAGTCTGCCGGCCCGCACGGCCGAAGGTGTGCTGGTGGTGGTGGAGACGCCGGCGGGTGCGCGGGTGAAGCTCAAGTTCGATCCCGAGCTGGGCCAGATCTCGCTGAGCCGGCCGCTCCCGCTCGGGCTGCACTACCCGTTCGACTGGGGATTCATCCCCTCCACGAAGGCGGAGGACGGAGACCCGCTGGACGCGATGCTCCACGGCACGGGCCCGGGGCAGCCCGGCGCAGTCGTCCCGGGGCGCCTGCTCGGGGTGCTGAAGGTGGAGCAGAACCGGAAGGAGGGACCGGGCCGGCAACGGAACGACCGGCTGTTCCTCGCGCCCATGCAGGCGGCGCACGGGGCCGAGCCCCGGGACGTGTTCGCCTTCCCGGAGCGCTTGCGGTCCGAGCTGGAGGACTTCTTCCTCTGGTCCACGCGCTGGGAGCAGAAGGACTTGCGATTCCTCGGGTGGGGCGGCATCGACGAGGCCGAGACGATTCTCTCCGCCGCGGAGCGGTCCATCCGCGGTTGAGCGGACCAGAAAGGCCGACCGATGCCCAGAGAACTCCCCGCCGCCGCTGCAGGCTCGATGACCCTCGGAGGTGATCTCGTCGTCCGCCGGATGGGCTTCGGCGCAATGCGCCTCACCGGCCAGGGAATCTGGGGCGACCCTCCCGACCGCGCCCGGGCGCATGCCGTGCTCCGCCGGGCGGTCGAGCTTGGCGTCAACCTCATCGACACCGCGGACTCGTACGGGCCCGAGGTGAGCGAGAACATCATCGCCGAGGCGCTCCACCCCTACCCCGCCGAGCTGGTCATCGCCACCAAGGGCGGCCTCACCCGGAGCGGGCCGGGACAGTGGCAGCGCAACGGCCGTCCGGAGCATCTCCGGAAGGCGTGCGAGGGGAGCCTGAGGCGGCTCCGCGTCGAGCGGATCGACATCTACCAGCTGCACGCGGTGGACCCGAACGTGCCGATGGAGGTCTCGCTCGGAGAGCTGATCAAGCTCCGGGCCGAGGGGAAGATCCGCCACATCGGTCTGTCCAACGTCAGCGTCGAGCAGCTGCAGCGCGCCCGGAAGCTCGTGCCGATCGTCTCGGTGCAGAACCGGTACAACCTCGCCGACCGCGGATCGGAGGACGTCCTCCAGCTCTGCGGGCACGACGGCCTGGGGTTCTTGCCCTGGTACCCGGTGGCGGCCGGAGAGCTGACCCGGCCCGGGGGAGCGGTGGACCAGGTGGCGAACGCGCACGCGGTCACCCCGGCCCAGGTCGCGCTGGCGTGGTTGCTCCTCCATTCTCCGGTGATGCTGCCGATCCCCGGGACCTCCTCGGTGCAGCATCTGGAGGAGAACGTGGCGGCGGCCACACTCGCGCTCGACGACGGTGAGATGCTCGCCCTCGAGAGGGGCTGACCGTCCATGGCCAAGCCCACCCCCGTCCGAGGTCTGGACGCTGCCACCCCCATGCCCCAGGCCGCGCGGACGTTCCTCGGCGCGCGACTGGCCGACCTCCAGCGGCACCTCGGGAAGCTCGGGGCGCGGCTCGACTCCGAGCGGGTCCACGACGCCCGGGTCGCGACCCGGCGCCTGCGCGCGGCGCTGGTGCTCTTCGGAGGCGGGAAGCGGGTGCGCAAGGCGGACCGCGTGGTCCGCGACCTCCAGGATGCGCTCGGCGACGTTCGTGATCTCCAGGTGCAGATCCACGCCTTCGGGAAGATGAGCGACGAGGCGAGCCCGCTCGAGCGCACCGCGCTCCGCCACCTCCGCGAGCACCTCGGAGCGCGTCTCCCGGAGAAGGCGAACACCTTGCGCGCGGCGATCCCGGTCTGGGAACGGCGCGGTCTCGAGGTCCTGGGAAGGCTCGAGCGCCTCGAGCCCAGGGGAAAGCTCGGCGGCCACAGGCTGCGGGAGCGGCTCATCGAGGACCTCGAGGAGCTCGAGGCCCGGGTCATCGACGCCCAGCAGGATCCGGCCCCCACGCCGATGCACGAGCTGCGGAAGTCGACCAAGCGCTTCCGCTACGCGCTGGAGATCCTCCAGCCGGCGATGCCCGAGGAGGTGGAGCAGATCCTCGCCAGTCTGGTGCCGCTCCAGGAGTCTCTGGGCACGCTGCACGACACCGACGTCCGGGTGGAGCTGGTCGACACCCACGGAGACACCAGCACCCAGGGCACGGACGCGGCGCTCCAGCGGCTGCGTGCCGAACGCCAGCGCCAGGCGCAGGAGGTGCTCCGGGCGCTGGACGTCTGGGAGGAGGAGGCCGTCGCCCTCAGGGCCCAGGTGCTGCTGAGCGCTTCTCCGCTGAAGCGAGGAGGCGGGCCACCGGACGGAGGTCGCGGATGAAGGCCTGCATCGCCTCGGCGCGCGCCCCCTCGTCCGGCGCGCGGAGGATGGAGGACGGGTGCACCGTGGCCAGCACGTGCGGCGCAAGGGGCGAGGGGACCCACTCTCCCCGGTGCACCGTCACCCGGAAGGTGGGGCCGAGCAGCGCCTGCGCCGCGGTCGAGCCGAGGCACACCAGGACCGTCGGCCGCAGCACCGAGAGCTCGGCCTCGAGCCACGGCCGGCAGGCCTGGATCTCCATCTGGTTCGGCTTGGCGTGGATGCGCCGTTGCCCCGAACCCCGCTCCCACTTGAAGTGCTTCACCGCGTTGGTCACGTAGGCGCGCGAGCGGTCGATCCCCACGGCCTCCAGCGCCTCGTCCAGCACCCGCCCGGCCGGTCCGATGAACGGGTGCCCAGCGAGGTCCTCCTTGTCGCCGGGCTGCTCCCCCACCAGCACCAGGTCGGGGTGGGCCGGCCCTTCACCGAACACGGTCTGGGTCGCGTTGCGCCAGAGGTCGCACCCGCGGCAATCGTGCGAGGCCCGCTGGAGCGCGGCGAGACCGCCATGGTCGGGCACCCAGGGCGCGGCGGTCGTCTTGGGGGTGCGCGGCGGCATACGCAAAGGGTAAGCACTCCTGGGCACATGTCATCGGCCTTTCGTGACCGCCTTCGCAAGAATGCCCGGCACCTCGGCCGGTGGGCGGCACGGGCCGGAGTGACGGCGTGGCGGGTGTACGACCGGGACATCCCGGAGTACCCCTTCGTCGTCGAGCGCTATGGTCCGGCGGTGCATCTGGTCGAGTACCCGGGCCGCGCCCAGCGTGCAGCCGGCGGGCACCCCGAGCGCGAGGCGGTGCTCGCCGTGGTGGTGGAGGTGCTGGGGGTCGACCCCGGGCTGGTCTTCACCAAGACCCACGCCCCGCAGCCCTGGGGACGTCCGCGCGACGGGCGGCTCGGGGAGAGCGGGGCCGAATTCGAGGTCCAGGAGGGACCGATGGGCTTCATCGTCAACCTCTCGGACCGGCTGGACACCGGGCTCTTCCTCGACCACCGGAACACCCGGGCGCGGGTGCGCGAGGAGAGCCGCGGCAAGCGGATGCTCAACCTTTTCGGGTACACCGGGAGCTTCACGGTGGCCGCGGCGACCGGGGGGGCGCGGCGCACGACCACCGTCGACCTCTCCGCCACCTACCTGGACTGGGCCGGACGCAACCTCGCGCTGAACGAGGTGCGCGGCGGCGAGCACGACCTCGTCCGGGCCGACTGCCTGCGCTGGATGGACGAGGCCCGTACACAGTGGGATCTCATCGTCCTTGACCCGCCGGCCCACTCCACCAGCAAGGGCATGCGCGGCGACTTCAACGTGCAGCGGGATCAGCGGCGGCTGCTCGAGCGCGCCCTGGCCCTTCTCGCCCCGGGTGGAGTGCTGTACTTCTCGACCAACTACAAGGGTTTCCGGCTCGAACCGGAGGGCCTGCCCGCCCGCTTCGAGGAGCTGACCCCGCACAGCCTTCCGCCGGACTTCCACCAGCGCGACGTCCACCGCTGCTGGCGCATCGAGGGTGCCTGACACATGCCGCCGCCGAGCCGTCCCCACCGAGCGCCCCGCCCGCCCCGCCGCGGCCCGCGGCCCCAGCGCCCGCTGCCGCCTCCGCCGGCCACCGGCCCGGACGGCACGCCCCAGATCTCGCTGACTCCGCGTGGGACCGAGCGCTGGCAGTCGGGCCACCCCTGGATCTACCGGGCGGATCTCGCGATCGCCCCCCAGCTCGCCGGCGGCGAGGTGGTCCGGGTGGTGGACGGGCGCGGCTGGTTCCTGGGCAAGGCGTTCTACTCGTCGACGTCGAAGATCGCCCTGCGCTGGATGTCGTTCGAGGACCTGGAGATCGGCCCCGAGCTGTTCGCCGCCCGCCTCGCCCAGGCCGATGCGCTGCGCCGCGCGCTCTACCCGGACGAGACCACCTACCGCGTGGTCCACGGCGAGGCGGACCTGCTCCCCGGCCTGGTCGTGGATCGGTACGGGGACGTCCTCTCGGTCCAGTTCCTGGTCCAGGCCACCGAGGCCCGGCGGGACCTGCTGACGGACCTGCTCGTCGCACACTTCCGGCCTCGCGGGGTGATGGACCGGTCGGACGTGAACGTCCGCACGCTGGAGGGACTCGAACCCCGGCGGGCGGTGCTGCGCGGCGAGGTCCCCGAGCGGGTGGAGTATTCCGAGGGCCTGGTGCGGAGCTCCGCCGACGTGCAAACCGGGCAGAAGACCGGCGCCTTCCTGGACCAGCGCGAGAACCATCAGATCGCGGCGACGTACGCCCGCGGGGAGGCGCTGGACTGCTTCTCGTACCTCGGCGGCTTCGCGCTGCAGCTCGCCACCGGGGCGACGCGGGTCACAGCAGTGGAGATCTCCGAGCAGGCCTGCGCGGCGCTCCGCCGCAACGTGGAGCGGAACGGCTTCCAGAACGTCGAGGTGGTGACCGCGAACGCCTTCGACTTCCTCCGCGACGCGGTGGACGAGGGACGCCGGTTCGACACCATCGTGCTCGACCCGCCGTCGTTCGCGAAGAACAAGGACGCCGTCGAGTCCGCGGTCCGGGGCTACAAGGAGATCAACCTCCGGGCGCTCCAGCTGCTCGCCCCGGGCGGCATCCTCATGACCGCGAGCTGCACCTACCACGTGGACGAGGAGCGCTTCGAGGCGATGCTGGCGTCCGCCGCGGCGGACGCTCGCCGGCGGGTGCAGATCGTCGAGCGCCGGGGCGCCGCCCGGGACCACCCGGTGCTCACGGCCCTGCGTGAGACCCGGTACCTCAAGCTCTACGTGCTCCGGGTGGTGGACTGACGGCGGCGTGTGGGGCTATCCATTGACCCCGCGCGCCCTGGCCGTGGGGGACCACCGACGGAGGCTCGCCGTGAACGGCGGCTGGAGTCCGGAACGTGCCCGGCAGGCCCACGCGGAACGCACCGCCGCGCGGGCGCTGGAGGCGCTGTACCGCCAGGCGGACGCGGCGTGGGAAGGGTTCCGCTGCCCCGGCACGGCCGGGTGCTGCCAGCTCTCGAAGCGCGGACGCGAGCCCTGGCTCTGGGGCGTGGAGTGGGACGCGCTCCGGCGCGCCGTGCCGGAGCTTCCGCCCCCGAGGCCCGATGGGGGTTGCCGGTTCCTCGATGCCGCGGGACGGCGCTGCACGGTGTACGCCTCCCGACCGCTGGGCTGCCGCACCTACTTCTGTCATCGCGCCACCGGTCCCGCGCGTGAGCCGGCGGAGGCGATGGACCGGCTGCAGCGGCGACTGGAGACGGTCGCCCGTTCGGTGGGCCCCGACGAGCCCGGACCGCGGCCGTTGACCGCCTGGCTCGAGGAGGCGGAGCGGTGAGCCGCGCTCCGTCCCTTGTCCTGGTCGCCGCGCTCGCGGCGTCCTCGACGGGATGCTCGAACTCGAGGGGCGAGAGCGCGGCAGCCCTCGTGGCCTACGGGGTGATCGGGGCGCTCTTCAGCCGCGCCGCCGGGGGCTGCTTCGCGGTGTGCGAAGGCATCAACCAGCTCTGCAACCCCGAGACCGGCTTCTGCGAGCAGAACCCCTGCGGGCCAGGCTGCGGGTCGGCCCGGCATTGCGACACACGGGGCCCGGTGCCACGCTGTGTCGAGGATTCGGTTCCGGCCGACCTCGTCCGGCCACCGCCCCCGCCGCCCAGTCTCCCCGTCACCACGCCCACTCCGTGACCGTTCGCATCCTCGTCGCCCCGCTGGAGTTCAAGGGCAGCCTCACCGCCGGCCAGGCCGCCCGCGCGATGGAGGCCGGCGTCCGCGCCGGCTGGCCGGAGGCGGAGGTCCGCGTCCTTCCGCTCGCCGACGGCGGGCCGGGCACCGCCGATGCGCTGGTGGATGCGCTGGGGGGCACCTGGCACACCGCCTGGGCGCACGACGCGCTCGGGCGTCCCCTCCAGGCCCAGTGGGCGAGCTGGCCCGGTGGAGCCGTGGTGGAGATGGCCCGCGCCTCGGGACTCTCGCTCCTGGACCCGTCCGAGCGCGATGCGCTGGCCGCCTCCACCGTCGGAACGGGCGAGCTGATCGCGGACGCGCTCGAGTCCGGCATCCGCTCTCTCCTGGTGGGCGTCGGAGGCAGCGCGACGAACGACGGCGGGGCCGGCGCGCTCCAGGCGCTCGGGTTCCGATTCCTCGACGCCTCGGGGCGCACCTTGCCGCCGGGCGGTGCGGCGCTCCGGAACCTCGCGCGGATCGTGCCCGAGGGCCTGTTGCCCGCGGTGCGCGAGGCCGAGCTGACGGTGATGACCGACGTGCTCAACCCGCTCTGTGGCCCGACCGGCGCCAGCCACGTCTACGGCCCCCAGAAGGGCGCGTCTCCAGAGGACGTGGCCACCCTCGACGCGGCGCTGGCCCACTTCGCCGAGATCGCGGTGAGAGACCTCGGCATCGATGCCGCGCACCTCCCCGGGACCGGCGCCGCGGGCGGCCTCTCCTACGGCCTCCTGGTCGGGGGCGGAGCGCGCATCCGCCGCGGGTTCGAGCACCTGGCCACGCTGCTCGGACTGGACGCGAAGCTGACGGGCGTCGACTGGGTGCTCACCGGCGAGGGTCGGCTCGACACCCAGACGCTGAGCGGGAAGGGGCCACTGGAGCTGGCGCGGCGGGCGCGGCGGGCGCAGGCACGGGTGGTCGCCTTCGCTGGGCGGATCGACCCGCAGGCGCTCGCCGCCGAGCATCCGTTCGAAGACGCGATCCAGGTCAGCCCGCCCGGGTGGAGCGAGGCGGATCCGGCGGCGCGCGCGGGCGCGGCAGCCTCGGTCACCTCCGCGGTCGAGCGGTGGGCGCGCCGGACGGTCAGCGCGCGAGGCCGAGGAGGGTGAGCAGCGTGTCCACCCGCCTGGAGGGATCACCGTACTCCTGCGCATAGTCGGCCTGGCTCCGGCGGACCATCTCCTGCGCCTCGGTGCGGTCGTACACCTCGGGGATCTCCACCGGTCGCTTCTCGCCCGGCATCTGCTTGTAGGTGAGGAAGTAGTGCCGGAAGCGGTCCAGCATCCCCGGCGGAAGCTCGCTCACGTCGCCGAGGTGTCCGAAGGCGGTGTCTCCCGCGAGCACGGCGATGATCTTGTCGTCCGCCTGGTTGCCGTCGATCATCCGCAGCCCGCCGATCGGCCTCGCCCGGAGCAGCACGCCGGAGTGGCTCACGTCGCGCTCGCTCAGCACGCAGATGTCCATCGGGTCGCCGTCGCCCTCCACCTGCGCGCGGCCGGTGCGCTCGGCACAGCGCGCACCCACCGACACCCCGCAGAAGGTCTGGGGGATGAACCCGTACAGCGTGGGGGAGAAGCTGGAGTACAGCTGCGGCCGGTCGATGCGGAGATGCCCGGTGGCCTTGTCCAGCTCGTACTTGATCGCGTCGGTGGGGACGATCTCCACGTAGACCGTCACCTCCCCCGGCGCGCTCGCCCCGATGGAGACTCCGTGCCAGGGATGCGCGGCAAAGCGCATCGCCAGCAGCCGCTCGAGGGTCTCCCTGTCCTCGCCCGCGCTCATGGTCGGAGCATCTCCTCCACCCGCCGGTTCCCCTCCTCGAGGAGCGCGGCCACCGCATCGTGCGCCTGCCGCGTCAAGGTGTCACGGTCGGCGCGGGTCAGGCCGGTGGTGGGAATCGGCTTCCCGACGCGGAGCACCAGCGGCCGGCCCGAGCGCACCCACAGCCCGCCCTTGGGGGTGATCTCGTGCGCGCCGGCCACCGCCAGCGGGACGATGGGCACCTGGGCGTCGATGGCGAGGATGGCCGCCCCCTTCTTGAAGGGGCGGAGCTTCCCGTCGGTGCTGCGGGTCCCCTCGGCGAAGAAGAGGATGCTGGTCCGGGTCTGAACCTGTCGCACCGCGGCCTCGATGGCCTGGTGATCGGCCTCGCTCCCGCCGGTCCGCTCGACCCGGATGTTGCCCATCGCCTTCACCGCCGCGCCGAAGATGGGGATGCGGTACAGCTCCTGCTTGGCGACGAACCGGATGTGCTTCGGGAGCCGGGCGAAAACGAACGGCGCGTCGAAGTTCGACTGGTGGTTGCAGACGAACACGCACGTCCCCGCCGGCAGGTTCTCCAGGCCCTGCACCTCCTCGCGCACCGCCGCCGCGCCGAGCACGGCGTTGCACCAGACGCGGATGACGGGGTCGGCCCGCTCCGGGTGCCCGGGGGAGAGCGCGATGACGATGGGGCCCACGAGGGCGCTGCTCCCCACCGCCGCGTACGTCGCCACGGTGTGCAGGAGCTCGTCGCCGGTCATACGAACGCCTGCGCCGGGAACAGCAGGACGTCCTCGATGCGCTCCGCTCCGAGGAGGAGCATCAGCACCCGGTCCAGTCCGATCGCCACCCCGCCCGCAGGCGGCATCCGGCCCACCGCCTCGAGGAACGGCTCGTCCAGCGGATAGGCCGCCCGGCTCCGGGCGATGCGATACGCGCGCTCCTCCTCCAGCCGGCGGCGCTGCTCCACCGCGTCGGTCAGCTCGGAGAACCCGTTCGCCAGCTCGAGCCCGCGGGCGTAGAGCTCGAAGCGCTCGGCCACCGAGGGGTCCCGAGGGCTGAGACGGGCAAGCGCGGCCATGGATGCCGGATAGTCGATCAGGAAGGCCGGTCGGTCACGTCCGAGTCGCGGCTCCACCCGCTCCAGGAAGAGCCGGAAGAAGACGTCGTCGAAACCATCGCCCGGCCCGGTCCGCACCCCCACCCGGCGCGCGGCCGCGGCGAGCCCCGGGGCATCGGAGGTCTCGCGGAGATCGATTCCTGTCTCACGCCGCAGCGCCTCTCGCACCGTGACCCGCTCGTACGGGCGCACGCCGAAGAGCTCGGGCCGGCCAAGCGCTGTGGCCGCCGCGGCGAGGGTCGCCTCGAGGTCGTCCATGACCGCCCGGTAGTCGGCGTGGGGCCGGTAGAGCTCGAGCATCGTGAACTCGGGGTTGTGCGTCGGGCTCACCTCGCCGTTCCGGAAGACCTTGCAGATCTGAAAGATGGGTCCGGAGCCATCCGCGAGGAGCCGCTTCATCGCGTACTCGGGGCTGGTGTGCAGGTAGAGCGTGCGCGGCCGGCCGAGGTCGGTCTCGGGCACGAACGGAACCTCGAAGGCGCGGATGTGGGGCTCCATCCCCGGCGCGGGCACGAGCAGTGGCGTCTCCACCTCGTGGTACCCGAGCGACTCGAGCTGCTGGCGGATCGCGCGCTGGAGGACCTGGCGGGCACGTGCCGCAGCCCACTGCGAAGGATTGGGCATCCCGGGCTGCGACGGTACAGTTCGCCCCTTCATGCGTCCACGGCTCTCGCACCTCCTCCTCGCGCTCGTCCTCGCCGCCTGTGCCGGCCAGCCCGTTCCCCCGGCCACGCCGGCTGCGTCTCCGGCCGGGACGTCGGAGCGCGATGCCCTGGCGCCGGCCGTGGCCGACCTCTCCTCGAAAGCCGAGGCGCTCCTCCGGGCGCAGGACGAGCTGGTGTGGAAGCACTGGACGGAGGGCGTCCCCGCGGACCTGGCGAAGACCTACGTGGGGACCGAGGGCTGGCTGACCCCCGAGGCGGTGGGGAAGGTGGGGCGCCTGCGCGCGCTGACCACCGACGGCCGCGAGCGGCGGGGGCTCGACCACCTCCACGCCTACCTCGCCGGAGAGTGGATGGCGCAGCAGCTGGCCGAGGTGTCCGACGCCATCGCCGCGCTGGAGCAGTCCCTGACCTTCAAGGTCGCGGGAACCGACCGGCCTTATCGGAATCTCGAGTCCATCCTCGGCGCGGAGAAGAGCGCGTTGCGGCGGCGGCAGATCTACGAGGCGGCCACGCCGGCGGTGGAGAAGGTGTCCGCGCTGCTGGAGCGCCGCGGGGCGCGGGCGGCCGAGCTGTTGCCCGCGCTGAACCTCGAGCCCGCCGCCTGGACCACCGAGCTGCGGGAGGCGAGCCCAGACCAGCTCGGCGCACTGGCCGACACGGTGCTGACCCGGACCCAGGACGCCTGGACCGCGGCGCTGACCCGGCTGGCGCAGCGTGAGCTCCAGCTGCCGCTCGACCGCATCGGGCGGCAGGACCTTCCCCGGCTGGTGCGCCTGCCGCCGACCGAGGGCTTCAAGCGCGCCGAGGTGGTGCCGCGCGTCCGGTCCACGCTCGGACCGCTGCAGCTCGACCCCGCGGCGCTGACATCGGTCACCCTCGACGCCGGAGACGCGCCGAGGAAGAACCCGCGCGGGCTGGTGCTGGGGGTGGTGGTGCCGACGGACGTGCGCATCTCGCTCAGGCCGGTGGGAGGGGCCCGGGATCAGCGCAGCGCGCTGCACGAGTTCGGCCACGCGGTGCACGATGCCTTCACCGAGGAGCGACGCTTCGAGCTGGCGAAGCTCGGCAACCGCACCAACGCCGAGGCCTTCGCCGCGCTGCTCGAGTCGCTGACCACCGAGCCGGCCTGGCTGGAGCAGGCCGGGCTCTCGCCGGACGCGAGCCGTCCCTGGGTCCAGGGCGTGGCGGTGCAGGAGCTCTTCCTCGTCCGTCGCGCCGCAGGGAAGGTGCTGTTCAACCTCGCCGCAGGCCGGCCGGGAGCGGACGCCCACACCGCATACCGGACGACGATGGACCGGGCGTACGGGCTCCCGGGCACGGCCCTGGACGAGGCCCGCAACACGCTGGACCAGGAGGCGACGCTGGGGGCGGCGGACTACCTGCGCGGCTGGCTGCTGGGCGCGCAGCTCCGGGCGGCGCTGGTCCGGAAGTTCGGCGCGAACTGGTGGCAGGATCCGAACGCCGGCGCGTTCCTGAAGCCGCTCCTCGCGCCGGGGAACGGGCTCGATGCGAACGGGCTCGCCCGGGCTCTCGGGGACCCAGGGGTGTCCCCGGACGCGTTCGTCGCCACGGTGCTACCGCGCCTGTCGGGCACGAGCTCGGACGCGCCGCGGCCGGCGCCCGCGGGAAGGTCACCGGCCAGCGAGCCCGCCGCGACGCCCGCTGTCCCGCCTGCGAGCGCCCCCACCCCGGGGACGGCTCCGTTCAGCGCTGCTTCCGCCGTCGCCCCGGAGACGGTTCCGGCAGCCGGGCGCGCCGAGCTGGCGCCCGGGACTTCGGACGCGGGCACAGCTCGCCAGGAACCCGTTCCCCCAAGGCGAGAGCTCAGCCCGTGACCGGCTTCCCGCAGTTCCCGCAGAACTTCGCGCCGGGCCCGAGGTCCGAGCCGCACTCGGTGCACTTCCGCGCCAGCGGTGCGAGCGCCTCGCCGCAGTTCCCGCAGAACTTCCCCGTTGCGAGCGTTCCGCACTTCGGGCACGGCGTTCCGGCCGCTGCCGTCGGCACGGGTGCGGCGGGTGCCGCAGCAGGCCGCTGCTGCCCCTGCTGGAAGGCCTGCGCCATCCCGAACCCGACTCCCAGCCCCGCGCCCTGGAGCGCGCTCCCGCCGCCCTCTCCGCCCTTGGCCATGCCTTCGGCCGCGCCGAGCATCGCCTGCCCCTGCGCGTATTGCTGGAAGCCGCCGGCGAGCTTGCTGTAGGCGGTGTCCTTGGTCAGCCGCTTCAGCGTGGCCTCGTCCTCGTCCTTGATGGACACGGTGAAGTTGCCCATCCGGACGATGGTGAGGCCGTAGCCGTCCACGTGCGGCCGGAAGCCGGCGATGACGTCCTGCTCGATCTCCTCGGTGTAGGCGCCGGAGGTCACGTCGAGCAGCGGCCACTTCTTCTTCACCAGCAGCTCGGCGATGCGGTCGCGCACCACCTTGAGGACCTGGCTCTTGAACCAGGCCAGGAACTCCTCGTTGCTGGTCCGCCGCAGACCCACCAGGCCGAGGATGAGCTTCTCGGGCTCGGTCACCTTCACCGAGAAGTCGCCGTACACCATGGTCCCGATGCCCAGGCCGGTGTCCGGATCGCGCACGTCGCCGATCGGACCGCCGAACTTCACCCCGGGAAACTCGCGCAGGCCGACGAAGTAGATCTCGGCGACGAAGAGGTTCCCGCCGGTGAACGCCTCGATGAAGCGCCCCAGGAAGGGGATGTTCTGGGTGTCCAGCGTGTGCCGGCCCGGCCCGAGCTTCCCCTGCACCTGGCCGTCCTTGACGAAGATGGCCACCTCGTCCGCGCCGACCGTGAGCTGGGTCAGCATCCGGACGTTCCGCTCCGGATAGGCGTAGAGGATGTCGTTCTTCGCCGCGTCGGCGCGGGCGATGAAGTTGCGCTGCGCTTCACCCTTCAGACCGTCGAACAGACCCAAGGCGAACCTCCCGGGAGGGGGCTTTCGTCGCTGATCACGGGGCACGGGCCGCAGGATTGCTCCTTGCGCCTTCCGTGCCACGAGGATCGCACAGGAGCACGCGGCGTTGCGAGTCCCCGGGTGCGCGCTGCCCCCGGCCGCGATTTCAGACCCAGCGGCTGACGAGGCGCTCGCGGTCGAACAGCCTGACGCTCGCCCGCACCAGCAGGATGTCCAGCACCAGCACCACCGCGCCCTGCAGGGCGTAGTAGCCGGTCCCGGCGCGGATCCACCCCGCGAGCTGCCCTCCCACCAGCCCCATCAGGGGAAGGACCACCAGCGCCGAGAGCTGCTGCGCGAGCCGCGCCTCGCCGACACGCGCCGACACCAGCACCGCGAGCCCGTTCCCGAGGAAGGCGAACAGCGGCGCCACCACCCCGACGCCGAACAGCCACATGCCGTTGGGGAGAACCGGGCCGTGCACCAGGGGCCAGGCCACCGCGTCCACCGCGACCACGAACCCGAGGAACGCCAGCCAGGTGATGGCCACCGCCGGCACCACCGAGGCCAGGCTCTTGCCCAGCACCAGCTCGGCGGCGCTCACCGGCGCGGCCAGCAGCGGCTCGAGCGTGCGCCGCTCCTTCTCCCCGGCCACGCTCTGCGACGAGATGAGGATGGGCACGAACACCGGCATCAGGAGGAAGATGCCGAACCAGTCGACCACCAGCTTGTCGACCATGAAGCGCACCGGGTCGGCCTTCAGCGGAAGCGTCGGGTCGTAGTACAGCGCCATCGCCCGGAACGAGACCTCGTCCGGATGGCTGAGCCACGCCCACACCACCCCGGTGGGGACCAGCACCAGCACCGCAGGAAGCGCGAGCATGCTCGCCAGGAGCCCGGGGTTCTTCCGGAGGTCGAGCGCCTCCTTCCAGGTGACCGCCAGCGCCCGGTGGAGACGGAAGCTCAGGTGGCCTCCGTCTCGGCCCCACGGGTGAGCTCGAGGTACACGTCCTCGAGCGCGCGCTGGGCGGGAAGCACCGCGTGGATCCGGACCCGGGCCTGCGCCAGCAGCGCGACGACGTCGGGGATACCCACCCCGGCCGCGAGCGTGACGCGCAGCGCGTGCCCCTCGGCGATCCAGACGCACGGCGGGACGATGGGCCCCAGCGCCTCTCCCGCAGCGCCCGCGCTTCCCTCGACGTGGATCTCCACCACCGCGGTCTGACGCCGCAGCTCGGGCACCGTGCCCACCGCCAGCAGCCGGCCCTTCACCACCGCCACCCGGGCGCAGAGCCGCTCCACCTCGGACATGTTGTGCGAGCAGAGCACCACCGTGCGGCCCTCGGCGGCCAGCTCGCCCACCGCCTCGCGCACCGCCCGGGCCGACTCGGGGTCCAGCCCGCTGGTGGGCTCGTCGAGGAACAGCGCCTGTGGGTCGTGGAGCAGCGCCCGGATCAAGGCGAGCTTCTGGCGCATGCCCTTGCTGAAGGTGCCGCACCGGTCGTCCTCGCGCCCGCCGAGCCCGAAGCGCTGCATCCAGCGCCGCGCCGCCTCCCAGGCCTCGGGGGTGTCGCGGTGGTGGAGCTTGAGGAAGAAGCGGAGGTTTTCCCGGGCAGTGAGCCGGTCGTAGAGACCGGGCTGCTCGGTGAGGAGCCCCACCCGCGAGCGGAGCGCCTCCCCATCGCCGTCGAGTCCCACGCCGCAGACCGTCGCCCGGCCCGAGGAGGGGCGAAGCAGCCCGGTCAGCATGCGCACGGTGGTGGTCTTCCCCGCCCCGTTCGGACCGAGGAGCCCGAAGACCTCTCCCGCGGCGACGTCGAAGTCGAGACCCTCCACCGCGGTGCGCGGACCGAACTGCTTGGAGAGCGAACGGACCTCGATGCGACTCAATCGATGGTGACCAGCACGAACTTCACGTTGAGGTCCCGGTCCACCTGCTCGATCCGGTGCTCCGGGCCGATGGCCTGGCGCAGCAGACCGAGGCGCGGGTGCTCGACCAGGGCCCACTTCCGGCCCGGCAGGTTGGCGAACGCGGCCATGCGGGCGGGGCTGTCCTTGATCTGCTTGACGGTGTTCTTGCTGTAGAAGGTCTCACCCTTCCAGTCCATCATGTACGCGACGATGGGCTCGCCGGGCGCGCGCCGGTCATAGTAGCGCCAGAACAGGTCGCGCTGCGTCCAGTGGTGGCTCAGGTCCACCCAGTGGCTCCAGCTGAACCACAGCGCGAACCCGAGCGCGAGGGCCCCGAGGCTTCCCACCAGCCCGGTCCGCGAGCCCCGCAGCGCCGCCCGCGCCGCCGCCACCCCGCCGATGGTGAAAGCCCAGATCATCCCCGTCTTCACGTTGACCGGGGTGCGGAGGTTCAGCGCCAGCGCGCTTGCCCGGGGCACGAACACCGCGACCGCGAGGAGCATCGCGCCGACGATGGCCCCCACCGCCGCGACCTCGATCGCCGAGCGGCGATGCGGGCTCGGAGCGCTGAGCGCGCCCCAGAGCACCAGCCCGGCCGCGCCGAGGACCAGGAATCCGAGCAACGTCAGCGGGCTCGCCAGCGACGGGATGCTGGTGGTGGCGAGCGCGGTGAGCCCCACCGCCGCCACCAGCAGACCGGGCATCCGCGTCCTCATCCGGTCGGCCCGGTCCTCTCCGCCCGCTCCCACCGTCATCCAGGCTCCGACCGCCAGCAGCACCGCCGCGACCAGGTCCCCGGTCATGAGAGGCCGGCGCGACCAGTGAAACACCACCGGACGGGTGTCCAGCTCGTGCGGATAGGCGCGCTCGTAGTTGTAGACGAAGAGATCGGTGAAGTCCTTGGGGGTGGTGGCGAGGTCCTTGGCCACCAGGAAGAACAGCACTCCGCCGAGCAGGAGCGGCACCGCATGCGCGGCCGGTCCGTCCTCCCAGAGCTGGTCGATGAACAGCGCGACGAGGATCGCCACCCCGGGCATGACCGGCAGGAAGTAGTGATGGAACTTGGTCGCCGAGGCATCCATCAGGAGGAAGCTGAAGAGCGTCCAGACGAGGGCGATGAACGCCACCCGGCCCCGCACGTCCAGTCGGCGCAGCCGGAGCGGCGAGACCACCGCCAGCGCCCCGGGCAGCAGCGCCACCCAGGGGAAGAGGGCGTAGCCCCCCTGCTCGATGAAGTAGACGAACGTGCCGCCCGGGGTGGTGGTGTGAACTCCCTCGAAGAGCCGGTTCAGGTGGTCGTGGATGAAGAAGCGGTAGAAGAACGTCTTCCCTTCGTTGTCCACCGCCGGGAAGGCGAACATCACGGCGAACCAGGGCCCGGCGACCGCGAGGAACACCCCGATGCCGGTGAGGAGCCGCATGCGCGCCATCTCGGCGAAGAGCACCGGCATCGGCTCCTTGCCCGCCGCGACCTCCTTCCGGTACGCCGAGCTGGTCAGCCAATGCCAGTGCGCCCTCCGACCCGGCTCGTCCCAGGGGAAGACGCAGGCCAGGGCGTAGGCGAGCAGGATGACGGCGGGCAGCCCGACGCCAAGCAACCCCTTGGCCAGGGTGGACAGCCCGCAGAAGACGTAGAACGCGATCCACCACCCGGTGCGGTGCGTCGTCTTCTCGTCGAACAGACCGATGATCGCGCAGGCCATCGCTGCGATGAGCGTGGCAACGAACGGCGTGTCGGTGACCACCTGCCGGGTGACGAGAAAGAACAGCGGCATCGTGGCGAGCACCACCGTGCTGGCCAGGCCCACCCGTCGGTTGACCGTGCGGCCCAGCGCCACGGCGAGCAGCGCCAGCGAGCCCAGCACCAGGAGGACGAAGGGCAGGCGGAGGGCCCACTCGGTGTAGAGGGGCAGCTTGCCGCCGGTCCGGTTGATTCCCACCAGGACCATGCCCGGCACGTCCATCCACATGGTGAGCGGCGGCTTGGAGAAGAACCAGCTGCTCTCCCAGTAGGGATGCACGTAGTCGTTCCGGGCGATCATCTCCCGGGCGACCTCGCCGTAGTGACTCTCCCAGGGGTCCCAGAGCCCGACGGCGCCGACGTAGGGAACGAACACCAGTGCTCCGACCAGCAACGACATCAGAACCAGGCGACGCTCGGCGTCGAGCGCGAGCAGACGGCGGACCAGCGGATGGCGGACGACCCGGTCTCCGAACAGCGCCTCGGCGATGCCCGGCCGGAGCGCCTCACCTTCCCTCACGTTCATGCGGCCGCGCCTTGTAGCATGGGCCCGGCGCCGGGGAGGGGCCTGGTGGACCCATGAAGCTGGTGATCGAAGACGACGAGGGGCACCGCCGAGAGGTTCCCCTCGACCGCGACGAGGTCACCATCGGTCGGCGGGAGGACAATCTGGTCCACCTCCCCGAAAGGAACGTGTCTCGCCATCACGCCCGGCTCATCCGCCGGGACGGGGCCGTGCTCGTCGAGGACCTCCGGAGCGCCAACGGCACCCGGGTGAACGGGGTCCGCATCACCGACCCGGTTCCGCTCGGCGATGGTGACCTGGTCCGGATCGGCGACTACGGGGTGGCCCTTCGCCCGGACGAGATGCCGCTCGACGTCCCCCTGCCCCGGACCACGGTGCCCGAGCCTCCGCCCGGCTTCCGGGGAGACGTCCTGGCCGACACGGCGCCGCATCCGCTCGTCGTGGGCGCGGAGGCGCCGCCCGAGGTACCGGTCCCCGAGCTCGAGGCCGTCGTCCGCCGGTCCCGGCGGGCGCTGGGGGTGGTTGGCCTCGGGCTGGTGCTGGGCCTCGGCGCAGCGCTCCTCCTCCACATGCGCGAGGGAGAGGCGTCCCGGATTCACAGCGCGGTCCCGCCGCCACCCACGCCGGAGGTGGTGGCCGAGATTCCCCCGCCATCCGCGGCCGAGCCGCCTCCGCTCGAGCTGACACCACCCACCGTGTCCGCGGCCCGGCCCAGCACTGCCACCGAGTGGATGGCCGCTGCGCACGCCGCCGCCGAGGCCCGCGACTTCGACCGCGCCCTTCGGCTGCTCTCCTCGGTCCGGGACCACGGGTTCCAGGCGGAGGCGCAGAATCTGCGCCGGACGTGGCGGGCAGAGGCCGCGGCGGGCCGGGCGGTGAGGAGCGCGCGAAGGGAACTCGACCAGGGCCGACCCTCGGGGGCGCTGAAGAAGCTGGAGCCGGCGCGGAACAGCCGGGCCTGGGCTCCGGAGGTGGCCGAGCTCCGGGCGGCGATCGCCGCCGCGCTCAAGAACCCGCGCAAACCCCAGACCCGGGCCGCCAGCGCGGCCAACGTGGAGCGTCTCTACCGGGAGGGGAAGATGCTCTACGATGGAGGGAACGTGGGCGAGGCTGCCGGCCGGTTCGAGCGCTGCCTCGCGATGGACCGCAACCACCCCCGGTGTCATCTCATGCTGGCCACCTCGTACGCCAGGGGCGGGGACACCGGCCGGGCAGAGACCCACTACCGCCGGTTCCTCGAGCTGGCTTCGGCCGACGACCCGGCCGTGCCCAGGGTGAAGAAATTCCTTGAGGATTCGGACGCCCAGAAGAAGGCTAGGGCCTCCAGCGCGATGCCACAGCGCTAGGAGGGGCGATGCAGATCCGCATCCTGGTGGTCGACGACGAGAAGGAGACCGGCGACTACCTGCAGCTCTTGCTCACCAAGGCCGGCTACGAGGTGGTGGCACTGACCGACCCGACGCAGGTGATGGACCGGCTGCGCGCGGAGGACTTCCACCTCGTCATCCTGGACATGATGATGCCGCAGATGTCGGGCACCGAGCTGCTGGAGAAGATCCGGGGCTACGACTCGGACATCGCGGTCATCGTGGCCACCGCGCACCCCGCGGTGGAGACGGCCGTCGCCTCGCTCAAGGCGCAGGCGTCGGACTACGTGAAGAAGCCGGTCGAACCCGAGGAGCTGCTGGCGGCGGTGGAGTCGGCGCTGGCGAAGAAGGGGCTCTCGAAGGATCCGGAGGCCGAGCTGCACCGGGCGATCGGGCGGACCATTCGCGAGGCGCGAAAGTCGCAGGAGCTGACCTTGAAGCAGCTGGCCCGACGCACGGGCCTCTCGGTGTCGCTGCTGAGCCAGATCGAGCGGGCGGAGTCCAGCGCGTCGATCAGCTCGCTGTACAAGATCGCCTCGGCGCTTCGGCTGCGAATGGCGGAGCTCTTCGGCGGCGCCTGAGCGGTCGCGCCGAGACGCCCCCCGGTCGTGGGAGCCCCGGTGGCGGCTCCGGCCGGTAGGCGACGGCGGGACGTGGGGGGGGTTGGGCCGCGTGCCTCGATGGCGCTGGCCTCGGACCGGCCCGTCAGAAGCGCCCGCCTCTCAGCGCCCTCTCCAGCGCGGCGGCCGCTTCTCCCGCAGCGCCGCCCTGGCCTCGCCCGCGTCCTCGGAGCCGAATGCCTCTGCCCGGAGCCGCTCGAGGTCCTCGCGCTCGCCCGGGTCGATCGGCGCTCGCCCGATGGCCCGGAGCGTCCGACGGAGCCCCGCCATTGCCAGTGGCGCGCCGGAGGCGAGCGTGGTCGCGAAGGCGTGCGCCCGCGCCGGGGCATCGTCGGTCACCACGTCGAGCAGCCCCCAGGCGAGCGCCTCCGCGGCGGCCACCTCGGCGGCGGTGAGGAACATCCACCGGGCCCGCTGCAGGCCGGTGAGCCGCGCCACCCGCCACACCCCGTCGGGCGCGTACACCACTCCGAGCCGCACCGGGGGCATGCAGAGCACGGTGTCCGGCGTGCCGACCCGAAAATCACAGGCGCAGGCCAGCTCGCACCCCGCGCCGAACGCCGCGCCGTGGACCACGGCCACGCTGGGGGCCGGGTGGGCCTCGAGCATCGCCAGCACCTCCTGGATACGGGCGTCGGGCAAGCGGGCGGCGGCGGCGTCCTCCCCGAGCTGCGCCAGGTCGTAGCCGGCGCAGAAGGCCGGCCCGCGGGCCTCGAGCACCAGTGCCCGCACCTCCTGGTCCGGGGCCAGCGCCTCGGCGAGGGCGTCCAGGAGGAAGGGGGTGAGCGCGTTGCGCCGGTGGGGCCGCTCCAGCGTCAGCACCCGGACGCCACCCGGCAGCCACGAGCGCTCGAGCCGGCCGTCGGAGGTCACGGCGCGAGCACGACCAGCACGTCGCCCTCGTTCACCGGCTGGCTGGGCTGGCAGCGGATCTCCTTCACCGTGCCGGCCTCCGGCGCCTCGACGGGCATCTCCATCTTCATCGACTCGAGGATGACCAGCACCTCGCCGGCCTGGACGACCTGGCCGACCGAGACCTCGACCTTCCACACGGTGCCGGTGATGTGGGCGGGGACGTCCATCGACGGGGCGCTCCTCAGTCAGGGTTTGGCGTGGTGCTCCAGGAAGTGGGTATCGATCGCGCCCTCCTGGAAGGCGCGATCGCGCACGATGCGCAAGTGCAGGGGGATGTTGTTCTTGAGCCCCTGGATGTCGAACCGCTGCAGCGCCTGCTCGGCGCGCTGGATGGCCTCGTCGCGGCTCTTGCCGGAGACGATGAGCTTGGCGAGAAGCGGGTCGTAGTAGGGCGTCACCACTCCGCCCTCGACGTAGCCGGCGTCCACCCGGATGCCGTCGCCCTCGGGCGGACGGAAGACGTTCAGCGGGCCCGGGCTGGGCAGGAAGCGCACCGGGTCCTCGGCGTAGATGCGAAACTCCAGCGCGTGGCCGCTCCGGTGGATGTCCGTTTGCTTCAAGGGCAGGCGCTCGCCGGCGGCGATGCGTAGCTGCCAGCCGATGAGGTCCACACCCGTCGTCAGCTCGGTCACCGGGTGCTCCACCTGGAGCCGGGCGTTCATCTCGATGAAGAAGAGCTCGCCGTCGGAGACCAGGAACTCCACCGTGCCGGCGTTGGCGTAGCCGAAGGCTCGCGCCGCGGCGAGCGCGGCCCGGAACATCCGCTCGCGCAGCTCGGGGGCGCGACCGTCGAGAAACAGCGGGCTCCCCGCCTCCTCGACCACCTTCTGGTGGCGGCGCTGGATGCTGCACTCCCGCTCCAGGACGTGGAGGAGCGTGCCGTGGGTGTCCCCGAGGATCTGCACCTCGATGTGCCGGGGCGCCGGGAAGTACCGCTCGAGGTAGACCGCATCGCGCCCGAAGGCGGCGCGGGCCCGGTCGGCGCAGGCGCGGAACGCCTTCTCCAGCTCGGCCTGGGAGCCAGCGACGGCCATCCCGATGCCGCCCCCGCCTCCCGCTGCCTTCACCAGGATCGGGAATCCGATGCGCTCGGCGGCCTCGCTGGCGCTCCGCAGGTCGGCCACCACGCCGTCGCTCCCGGGCACGACCGGCACGCCGGCTCCCGCGGCGAGCGCCCGGGCCTGGGCCTTGTCCTTCATCCGCGCCATCGACTCGGGCGGGGGGCCGACGAAGACGATGCCGGCCTCGGTGCAGGCGCGGGCGAACTCGGCGTTCTCGGAGACGAAGCCGTAGCCCGGGTGGACCGCCTCCGCTCCGGTCTCCCTGGCTGCCCGGATCAGCGCCTCCACGTTCAGGTAGCTGTCCTTCGGCGGCGGCGGCCCCAGGCGCACCGCCTGGTCGGCCTCCTGGACGAAGGGCGCCTGGGCGTCGGCGTCCGAGTACACGGCGATGGTGCGGAGGCCCATCGACCTCGCCACGGTGCCGATGCGGCGGGCGATCTCTCCCCGGTTGGCGATGAGCAGCGAGCGGAACATGTCTCTCGTCGGGCGGCGCACGCTGCCACGCTCGCCTGCGGCGGGGCAAGCATCAGGGTGGCACGATGACGCGGCCGATGACATGGTCCCGGGCCGCCCCATGAACGTCGTGACCGTCTACCTCCGAATCTACGCCGACGCCTTCCGTCAGGCCCTGAAGGGCATCCGGAAGAACGCCTGGACCCTGCTCCTGCCCATCGTCGTCCTCACCGCGAACAACCTCGCCAGCGGGCTGGTGCTCGCCATCCCTTACCTGGGCCAGTTCCTGGTCTGGGCCGTCTGGGCAGCCGCGGCGAGCTGCTACCTCTACTTCCTCGGCGAGGTGGTCGCGAGGTCACGGGTGAAGCTCGACGAATTCGGGCGGAGTATCGGAGCGTACTTCTGGTCGGTGGCCAACCTCTTCTTCGTCTTCTGGATCGCGAGCCTGATCATCTCCGTCGCGGTCCCGCCTGGACAGCGGATGCTCTTCTCCCAGCTGCTCGTCCTCGCGGCGGTGATTCTCCTCAACGCCGCCCCCGAGGTCATCTACCAGCGCGGCAGCTACGGTGGCCTGGAGACCGCGCGGCGGTGCATCCAGTTCCTCCAGGCGAACTGGATCGAGTGGGGCATTCCCAACCTTCTCCTCCTGGCTGCCTGGTGGTTCACCCCGGGCGACCTGCTCGGGATGTTCGGCACCGTTGGCGCGGTGCTGACCTCCGTGCTGGAGGGCGCGCTCCTCCACCTGGTGATGGTGTTCCGGGGATACCTCTTCGCGGCGCTCGATGGCTCGAGCCACCGGCAGCGGATGTACCGCTACCGCTCGGCCGGGACGGTCTGAGGCCGCCCCAGGGCTACAGCTCGCCCTGTCCCTGCCGGCGGAGGAAGGTGGGGATGTCGAACTGATCCTCGTCCACCGGGAGCGACGGCTCCTTCAGCGGGCGGGTCGGGGCGAGCGCTCTCGGCTCCGGAGCGGTGGCGCGGGAACGCACCGGGCCGAGCGCGGCGGGCTCGGGTGCGGCGGCGGGACGGGTCACCGCCTGCGCCGGAGCAGTGGCCGCCCGGCGGGCAGCGTCGCGGTGCTGGAAGCCGGTGGCGATGATGGTGATCTTCACCTCGTCCGAGACGTTCTCGTCGATCAGGCTGCCGAAGATGATCTCCGCCTCCTCGTCGGCGGCGTCGTGCACCAGGGTCAACGCCTCGTTGACCTCCTGGAGGGTCATGTCCCGGCCGCCAGTGATGTTGATCAGCAGACCGGTGGCGCCCTCGATCTGCACGTCCTCCAGCAGCGGCGAGCTGATCGCCTGCTGCATGGCGGTGACCGCCCGTTTCTCGCCCGAGGCGCGGCCGGTGCCCATCAGCGCCAGGCCGCGGTCGCTCATGATGGTCTTCACGTCGGCGAAGTCCACGTTGATGTAGCCGTGGTACTGGATCAGGTCGCTGATCCCCTGCACCGCGTTGAGCAGCACCTCGTCGGCCCGCTTGAACGTCTCCAGCAGCGGCATCGACTGACCGCTCAGCCCGAGCAACCGCTGGTTGGGGATGGTGATCAGCGTGTCCACCGCGGCCTTGAGTTCGATGAGCCCTGCCTCGGCCTGCTTCCGCCGCTTGTTGCCCTCGAAGTGAAAGGGCTTGGTGACCACCGCCACGGTGAGCGCGCCGAGGGAGCGGGCGATGTCGGCGATGACCGGGGCAGCGCCGGTGCCCGTCCCACCGCCCATGCCGGCGGTGACGAACACCATGTCCGCTCCCTCGAGCGCCTGGGCGATCTCGTCCTTGCTCTCCAGCGCCGCCTGCCGCCCGACCTCCGGGTTGGCGCCGGCGCCGAGGCCCTTGGTGAGCGTCTCGCCGATCTGGATCTTGACGCCGGCGTTGCTCGCCGCCAGGGCCTGGATATCGGTGTTCGCGGCGACGAAGTGCACCCGGTCGAGCGCAGCGGCGATCATGGTGTTGATCGCGTTGCAGCCCGCCCCACCCACGCCCACCACCCGGATCCTCGCGGCCTGCTTGCCCTGCTCGAAGTGTTCCATTCGCCCTCGTCCCACGGCCTTTCCGGCCAATCCGAGCCATCATCGGCCCGGAGACTTCCCCCGCAAGTTTTCGACACACCCCTGGAGCGGGGCGGCGTCTCCTAGAAGATCTCCTCCAGCCACTCCCGCATCCGGCCCCGCACCTTCCGGTAGACGTTGTCCTCGCGGATCCGGAACAGGCGCCGATCGGTGTGGCGGGCTCCGTAGACCACCAGGCCCACGCCGGTGGCGTACATCGGGCTCTTCACCACGTCGACCAGGCCGCCGATGCCCCGGGGCATGCCCCGCCGGACCGGGAGGCCCAGCACCTCCTCGGCCAGCTCGGGCATCCCGGCGAGCAGGGTGGAGCCGCCGGTGATGACCACCCCGCTGGCCAGCAGGTCCTCGAAGCCGCACTTCTGGACCTCGCGGTGGACGAGCTGGAAGATCTCCTCGACGCGCGGCTCGAGGATCTCGCAGAGGATCTGCCGCCCGATGACCCGGGGCTGCCGGCCGCCGACCGAGGGCACCTCGATGGTCTCCTCCTTGTCCACCATCGAGGCCATGGCACAGCCGTAGCGCTGCTTGATGCGCTCGGCCTCGTGCGCCGGCGTGCGGAGCCCGATGGCGATGTCCGAGGTGAGGTTGTTGCCGCCCAGGGCGATGACCGCAGTGTGGGCGATGCTCCCGCCGGAGAAGATGGCGATGTCGGTCGTGCCGCCGCCGATGTCCACCAGGCAGACGCCCAGCTCCTTCTCGTCGTCGCCCAGCACCGCCTCGCTCGAGGCCAGCGGCTGGAGCACGATGTCCGCCACGTTGAGCCCGGTGCGGTTGGCACACTTGACGATGTTCTGGGCGCTGGAGACCGCGCCGGTCACGATGTGGACCTTGGCCTCGAGCCGTACCCCGGCCATCCCCAGCGGCTCCTTGATGCCGCCTTGGTCGTCGATGATGAACTCCTGGGGCAGGACGTGGATGACCTCGCGGTCCATGGGGATCGCCACGGCCTTGGCCGCGTCGATGACCCGGGTGATGTCCGCCTCGCGGACCTCCTTGTCCTTCACCGCCACGATGCCCTGGCTGTTGAAGCCCTTGATGTGGCCGCCGGCGATGCCGGTGTAGACGGTGGTGATCTCGCAGCCGGCCATCAGCTCG
>DATKKF010000052.1:0-9401 GCA_035543115.1 Myxococcaceae bacterium | reverse complement strand
GAGCAGGGCGCTGGAGTACTCGTAGAAGGCGCGCCGGTTCTCGTCCATCGCGGCGTGCTTTTCCCAGGCCTCGGGGATCATCAGCATCATCGCGTGGGGAAGGCTGCGGCCGCCGAGGTAGAGCAGCTCGAGCATGTTGTCGAACTGCGCCGAGTCGCTCTGCTCGGGCTGGACGATGGGGAAGAGCCGGTCGAGGCTGCCGCCGAACTTGGCGGAGGAGAGCTGGCTGCGCCGGGCGTTCAGGTGGTTCCGGTTGCCGCGGAGGGTGTTGATCTCCCCGTTGTGCCCGATGAACCGGAAGGGCTGCGCCAGCTCCCAGGTGGGGAAGGTGTTGGTGCTGAAGCGGGAGTGGACCAGCGCCAGCCCGCTCTCCATCTCCGGGGCCTGGAGGTCCTGGTAGAAGCTCGCCAGCTGCGCCGGGAGCATCAGACCCTTGTAAACGATGGTCTCGGAGCTGAGGCTCGGGACGTGGAACCGGCGCTCGGGGTCCAGCCCCTCGGCGCGGATGTGGTTCTCCACCAGCTTCCGGATGACGAACAGCTTCCGGTCGAACGCTGAGGGCACCACGCGGCGGCGCGCGATGTAGACCTGCCGGAGTACCGGCATGGACCGCCGGGCCAGCCAGCCCAGCCGGGAGGCGTCGACCGGGACGTCACGCCAGCCGAGGATGCGCTGCCCCTCGCGCTCGGTGATCTCGGTGAAGACGCGCTCGCAGGCGGCGCGGGCGGCCGGATCGGCGGGGAGGAAGACCTGGCCCACCGCGTAGCAGCGGGGCTCGGGCATCTCGAAGCCGAGCCGCGTGCCCTCCTTGCGGAAGAAGGCGTCGGGGAGCTGGAGCAGGATGCCGGCGCCGTCGCCGGTCTGCGGGTCCGCACCGGTCGCGGCGCGGTGCGACAAGCGCACCAGGATGTCCAGGCCCTGCTCGACGATGGACCGAGACTTCTCCCCGCGCAGATGGGCCACGAACCCCAGCCCGCAGGCGTCGTGCTCCATCGTGGGCTCGTACAGTCCATGCCTCGAGGGCAGGGGCATCCAAGACCTCCCGACCGACCGGTCTGCCGCAGAGCGGCAAACGCACAGCGTACGGGAAGTCGCTGACCCGGCTCAAATGTGGGCGCATCTCCCCGGCCACTGAGCGGGATGAGCCGAGCTTGCAGAGGTGTCTGACACCTAAAAAATCGAAGCAATTTCAGTGACTTGAGTACTTGTCCGGGGGGGGAGCGCAGAGGGCGAGAGCGGCGCCCGCCGAGCCCCCTCGGCGCGGAGTGGCGAGGCGCGTCAGGCGTGGGTGGTGAGCGAGCGGCTCCAGAGCACCTTCAGGTCGGCTGGCAGCTGCGCCTCGACCTGTCTGGCCTCGCCCTCGCTCACCTGCGCGCGCAGCGCGTGGAACACCGCCAGGATCAGATGCTCGGCCCGATGCGGCGGCACCGCGAGCTCATCGGCCACCATCCCCACGAACTCGGTCCGGTCGATCGCGCGCGGGCGGAGGCCGGCGTGGCGGTCACAGCGAGCGACCAGGTCTCGGAGCTTCGCCGGCAGCTGGGCCTCGAGGTCCCTCGCCTCCGCCGGCTGGATACGCCGCTCGAGCGCGCAGAGCACGGCGACCGCCGATTGCTCCGCCAGCTCCTCGGAGATCGCTCCCACGCGCCGCAGGTAGGTCATGAACGCGGCGAACGTCTGGTTGCGCCGCTGCTCGCTCCGCTCGGCCCTGGTCCGCTCGTCCATCGGGAAACCCTCCGCGGGTGCAGCACAACAAGTGCTCGCCTCCAGGGACGAATGCAATCGGCTCGAGAGACGACGGAGTGGAGAGGTCACATGCTCAGCCGCAGCCCCACGCCCAGGTCGAGGATGGGGGCGTTCAGCGGCCCGAAGAACGTCCCGGGCGGAACTCCCGAGACGCCGGGCACCGTCGAGAGGTCCGTGCGCGGGAACCCGAGCCGGAGCTCGCCCCCCGTGCGTCCGAAGTGACCGGCGATGTAGCTCTCCACCGACAGGTAGCTGAGCACCGTCACCACGAAGTCCAGCCGGGCGATGTAGCTGCTGTCGCTGAGGTTGCCGATGCCGGAGAGGATCCAGGTCGTCTTGGCGGTGGTGTCGAGCAGCGTGGCGCTGAGCGCCAGGTAGTGCTTGCCGACGTAGAACGGCTGGAACCCACCGATGATCAGCAGCCCGAGGTACTCGTCGCGCGAATAGCTGGCCGAGTTGAAGAAGTACTCGGCGCCGAGGGTGATGCTCTTGTTGCCCTCGAAGTTGATCGAGTACGTGGCGCCGCCGGCGGCCTGAACCACCGGCCTTCCCCGTTCGGCGATCGTCACCTGCGCCTGGCTGGTGACCGGGATGGTGCCCGGGGGCAACGTCCCGGGGGGGATGCCGGGGATCTCCGATGGGTCGACCTGGGTGGTGACGGTGAAGCTCCTCTGGAACGCCGCGTCCGAGTACTCCTTCCACGCCACCTCTCCGTAGACGTCGAAGTCGCCGAGCGACATCGTCACGTCGGCGCCCGCCCGCGCCGCCCGGTTCCGCTGGACGAGCCCGTCGAGGCCGAACGCCCCGTTCTTGAACGAGAACTCGGCCCGGGCCGCGCCGCCGACGTCCTGGAGCGTGGTGCCGGTGGTCCCGGTGGGGTTGATGCCCGAGCCGCCCGGGTTCTCCACCGAGGAGCTCCCCGAGTATCCGCCGCCGACGTTCTGGGTCGGCTCGAACAGGGCCGCTGCGGTGAAGTTCCAGCCCGCGCGCTCCCAGGGGATCTGCGCCCGGACCATGGTCACCCCGAGACGCGCGTCGAAGAGCGCCAGCGGATCCCTGGGCTGACTGGCCAGGAAGTCGGTGGGGGAGAAGAAGCGCGCCACGCCCCACTTCACGTGCTGCCGCCCGGCAGTGACGAAGACCGACCGGGCGATGTCGAAGGCGAGCCACGCCTGGTCGAGCAGCACCGCGGGGTTGCTCGCGCTGGTGGAGGCGGGGATGCCGGGCAGCGCCGTGCCGCCCACCGTCGTGGAGAGGAATGGATCGTAGGTCAGCCGGCCGAGCACGAACGCCCGGAGCCGTTCCGTCGGCCGGGCGTCGAGGTACCCGTCCACCAGGGTGGGCAGCGAGACCCGGGACTCCCCGAACGGCTGGTCCTGGGAGACCTGGAGGAACGCCCGGGTGTAGAAGAGCCCGCCGATCTTCAGCGGATCCTCCTGCACCCGCCCCGCGGCGAAGGCGTCCGACGACGGCGTCACGTCCAGCCCGCCAGACTCCTGACCGCCGCCCGCCGCCCTGGCTGCGCCGGCCGACGAGCCTCCGTCCGGCGATCCGCCGAACATCGACTCCTCGCTCGGTCTCGCCCCGGCGGCGCCCGCATCGGGCGCCCCGCCGAAGAGCGCGTCCTCGTCCGGCCGCTGGGCCCGGGCGGAGAGCGACAGCGCGAGCGCGGCCACCACCGCCCAGCGGCTCATCGGCTCTTCGACTCCAGCCAGGCCTTGGTGAAGATGTTGGCCTCCAGCGGTCTGAGATCGACCGACTTGAGCACCACGATGGTGCTGTTGGCCTTCTCCACCTCGTCGTAGATGCGGATCTCCCCCGGGTACCAGACGTCGGCGCCCTTCGACTCGCTGTAGAGCTTCTTCCAGCTCGGGTAGTACAGCGTCCGCATCAGCCGCCCGGAGAGCGCGAATTCCTGTCGCTTGAGCACGTTGCCCGTGGCCTGGTCCACCCAGAGCTTGAGCACCGGGAACGCCACGTCGACCCCGGGCTTCACCTTCGACTCGATGATCCAGGTGTCGAACGCGCCGAGCTTCGCCTCGCCGCTGGACGCCGAGTCGTATTCCTCGGCTAGGCGCGACTCGTCGAAGTCGGCGCGGCGGCTGTCGGTGCCGGCGATGCGCTCGCGCTCGGTGCGGCGGTCCCACTTTCCGGTGGTGGGGTCGTAGCTCCAGAGGTTCTTGTCCAGCCGGAGATACCCCTTGCCCGCCTCGCTCTTGGGCTTGGTGAAGAGGATCATCAGCTTCTGGTCGGCGCTGCGGCGGTAGACGATGGCCTCGCGCGCGGTGTCGGTCTTGTCCTTCTCCTTCTGCTCGAGATAGGCGAGCGACCGGTAGTCCCCCGAGTTCCGCTGCCGGTCGTCGATGGTCTTCACCACCTCCATCACCCCGGCCGCGTCGAGCGTCGTCGCCCGGGCAGCCCAGGAGAGGCAGCTCACCAGCACCAGCGCGAGGTGGAGGGCCGGGGTCCTCATGTCGTTTCGTCTCATCCCACCCGGTGCATCGCGGTCACCGGCTGCAGGCGCGCCGCGAGGAAGGAGGGGAAGATCGCGATGAAGGTGGTGCACCCGGCGATGAGCGCGATGGCCCCCGCCACCGCCCCCGGTCGGACCAGGAGCCGCAGCTCCTCCCGCATCAGGAAGAGCTGCATCGCCACCGGGGCGCGGATGTGGGCCGCGTTCAGCCCCGCGCAGATCGCCAGGCCCAGCACCGCGCCGAGCAGGGTGGAGAGGATGGAGAGGGTGAAGGCCTCGGTCATGAACATCGCCAGCACCCGCGTCCTCTGCATCCCGATGGCGCGCAGGGTGCCGATCTCCCGCGTCCGCTCCCGGATGGCGATCCACAGTGTGTTCATCAGCCCCACGGTGATGATCACCAGGAGGATGCCGATCAGGGTGTACGACAGCCAGGTGATGGCGGTGATGGTCCACTGGATGAAGGAGATCTCGTCCTCCCACGAGGTCACGTCGAGCTTCTGGCCCGTCCACCCCTCCCGGTTCACGGACTGGAACTTGAAGAAGAACGCGCGCGGGTCCGGATCCATCAGCTGGAACCCCGCGGCGGCGAGCGCGGTCCGGAGCCGCTCCTCGACCCGCGGCACGTCGCGCACCCGCTTGAGGTACAGGAGCAGGGCCCCGGTCGCGTCCTCGTTCATCTGGTAGAGCGCCCGGAGCGTCGAGTCGGGCACGAAGCTGTTCCACGAGCTGAGCAGCCCGACGTTCCTGGCGACCGCCACGATGCGCACGTCGACGGTGTTCGCCGCGCCTCGCAGGGTGTAGGCGCTGAGTGTCAGCTGGTCGCCCACCCGGACCCCCAGCTTCTTCGCCTGCTCGTCGAAGATCAGGATGGTGTTCGGCTCGGCCAGGCCGTCCAGCGATCCGTCCTGGACCTGGATCACCCGCCGGAAGCCCGGCTCGTTGTGGATGTCGATGCCGCCCACCCCGGACTGGAGCGAGCCGGTCTCGCTGACCAGCTTGGCCCAGCCCCGGCCACGCTGGGTCACGTAGTCCAACTCGGGGACCTCCCTGCGCACCACCTGGAGCACCTCCCGGTACCGGGTCACCACCGGGGCGGCCTGGCCCGCGGTCACCTTGAAGAAGCCGCCGACGTTGACGTGCCCGGTGGTGAGCGTGGTGGCCGACTCGAGGATGGTGGAGCGGATCCCGTTCAGCAGTCCCAGCAGCAGCACCAGGAGCGCGGTGACCCCGACGATGGCCCCGCCGAGCAGCAAGGTGCGGCGGCTGTGGTGGAGGAGGTTCCGCAGGGCGATGAGGAAGAGCTGGGCCATGGGTCACTCATCGGTCTGCATCGCGCGCACCGGTGGCACGCGGGTGGCCAGGACGGCCGGGTACAAGGTGGAGAGGGTGGTGACCACGATGACGATCGCCAGTGCGGCGACGATGTTGGTGCCGCTGAGCGTGGGGAAGAGCCGCGGACCGGAGAAGAAGAAGTAGAGCGTCTCGTTCGCCGCGGGGATCCCCTTCGCGTGGAGCGCGGCGACGGTGGCCGAGCCGAGCACCGCACCCGCTCCACCGAAGACCAGCCCGAGGGTCAGGGTCTCGATGACCACCATCGCCAGGATGAAGCCGCGCTGCGCGCCGATGGCCCGCATGGTGCCGACCTCGGCAGTGCGCTGGAGCGTGGCCATCATCACCGCGTTGTTGATGATCACCATCGCCACCACGAAGATGATTCCCACAGAGAAGTAGAGGACCACCCGCGCCAGCAGGATGAATTGCCCGAGCAGCCCGGCCGCCTCGCGCCACGACACCACCCGCAGGCCGAGCTTCTCCCGATCGGACAGCGCACGGATCTCCGCCATCGTCTCCTGGAGCTTCTTCGGGTTCCTCAGGATGATCGCGGCGTCGAGCACCACTCCCCGGCCGATCTCCTTCGGATCGTAGACCCGCGCCACCAGATCTTCGTTGCGGAGCGCCTTGGCCGAGCCCTTGAAGTTCTCCTTCTCGTCGATGAGCCCGGGCGTTGCCTCTGCCACCAGGCGGCGGCTGGTGGATCCGAACAGCTCCTGCTCGGCCCGGCTCCGGTCGATGTCCCGGGTCCCGGCCTCCTTTTTGATCGCGTCGATCTCCGCCTTCCGGTCCGAGCTCAGGTAGCCGTACAGCTCGCGGAAGCTGACGATGTCCATCAGGTTGATGTTTCCGGACAACGCCGACTTCTCCAGCCCCTTGAACTGGAAGGTGCCCCAGACCTTGAGATTCAGGCTCTGCACGTAGCCGCTTCTGGTGAAGGCGGTGATGGTGAGGATGTCGCCGATCCGCAGCCGGTACAGCTCGAGCAACGGGGCCAGGTCCCGGTAGAAGACCGCGTAGCGCTCGCGGAAGTTCTGGTCGTCGGTGTCGAAGAACTGGTTGAGGAGCGCGTCCAGGTCCTTGCTCGAGGAGGCGAGCGTCCGCTGGAGGATCGCCACCGCCTTCTCCGTGCGGAGCCGGTCCAATTGCAAGATCATCTCGTGGGTCTGCGCGCGGTTCTCGCGGACGTACCGCTTCAGTGTCTCGTCCCCGGCGATCTTCCCGCCCGCGTCCAGCGCGTCCTTGATCTTGTCCAGCCGGCGCGCGGACTTGAGCTTCAGCTGCTCCTCGTAGACGAACTTCGACATCAGGAAGCCTCGGTGTCCAGACGGCACCGCCTGCCCGTCGACGATCTGCATCCGGTCGAAGTTCTTCTGGAACTTGTCGAGGTCCGTCCCCACGTAGCGCAGCTGGATCAGGTCGGCGTCGGAGAGCTGGGGTGCCACCCGGTTCTCCAGGAACTCCAGCGCGCCGTACGGGTCCTTGTCGAACCCTGCCCAGAAGGCGTCGGAGGAGGCCCGCTCGATGGCGGCCTTTGCCTCGGGCTCGAGGGCGCCGGCGGTGTTGATCTCGTTCACCCGGCCGAGGTCCGCCAGGAGCACCCGGACGATCTGCCGTACGTGCTCCTTCAGCGACTCCCGGCGGACCTGGCGATCGGGCGTCACGCCCTTCTCCCTCTCCTCCCGGACGACGTCGCGGAGCTCCTCCAGGGTGAGATCCACCGTGTTCCCGCTGGTCACCAGCGCGGCGTTGATCCCCATGGGGATGACGGCCTTCACGTTGGGCACGGTCTCGAGCAGCTGCTGGGTCCGCTCCCAGTCGGTCATCGGGCTGAGGTCCGGATCCGAGCCGCCGGTGGGCCAGATGGCGAACTCGTCCTTGCTCCGGTCGCTGTAGACCTGGACGTGACCGGCGACGCTGCCGATGATGCTCCGGCTCATCGAGCTCACCACGCTGTCCAGCAGCGCGCCCCCGACCACGACCAGCCACGTTCCCCAGAGGATCACCCCCCCGATGAGGAGGTTGATCGGCGAGCGGAACAGGTTCCGCGCCGCGATGCGCAGCAGGATTCCCAGCCAGTCGAGCACCTCAGTGCCCTCCGGAGACGGCGATGGCGGTGCCCGCCAGCTCGCGCCCGACGATCCGGCCGTCGGCGAGCCTCACCACCGCGTCGGCGTGGGCCATGACCTTGGCGTCGTGGGTGGAGAAGATGAAGGTGGTCCCGTCGCGCTGGTTCATCTCCTTCATCAGGTCGATGATCCGCTCACCGGTCTCGGAGTCGAGGTTCGCCGTGGGCTCGTCGGCCAGCACGATCTGCGGGCCTCCCACCAGCGCGCGCGCCACCGCGACCCGCTGCCGCTGCCCACCCGAGAGCTCGTTCGGCCGGTGGCGGGCGTGGTCGGCCAGGCCTACCTGCTCGAGGAGCGTCATCACCCGTGCGCGCCGCTCGTGGCCCCGGAGGCGTCCCTGGAGCAGGAGGGGGAACTCCACGTTCTGGAAGACGCTGAGCACGCCCACCAGGTTGAAGCTCTGGAAGATGAACCCGATGGTGTCGAGCCGGAGCCGCGTCAGCTCCCGCTCGCTCAGTGCCGCGGTATCGTGGCCCGCCACCCGCACCGTGCCCCGGGTCGCCACGTCCACGCATCCGATGAGGTTGAGCAGCGTGGTCTTCCCGCTGCCGGATGGACCGGCGACGGAGATGAACTCGCCCGGGTGCACGTCCAGCGACACACCCCGGAGGGCGGGGACCACGGTGGTCCCGAGCTGGTACTCCTTGACCACGTCGACGATGCTGACGATTGGCTCGCTCACCGATGCTCCTCGCGCCAGGGGGTGCTATCGGGCGGGACCTTCCGCGTCAACGAGAGCCGTGCGGACGGCCGCTCGGAGCAGAAGTCACGTTGCAGTCGGGTGAAGTTCGGTGAAGGCGGAGCTCTGCCCTGAGAGGGGCGGGGCCCGGCGGATCGTGATCGCCCGCCCGGGGGGGAGCGCCGGCTGGGCCCGCGCGCTCGGCCTTCCGTCCCGCGTCCGGCGTCGCCCGGCGTGGACCCCGGTCCGGCTGTGCGGTCGGCAGGTTCGAGACCAACAGGCGGTCAGCAGCAGGATGCGGGCGGACATCGAGCTCCCGCTGTCGGGCACGGCCTCTGCACTCGCCGCACGACATAGGGACCCGGGGTCCGTGGCGGCGCCTCCCCCGGGTCCGGAGGTGAACGGTGGAGACCCCCTGGACCTCGGCCCGACCGCGTGCGCGCATCGTCCCGGCGCCTCTCGTGAAGTCGCGCGACGACGCCCGGGACCTCCTGCGCGCCGCCGAGGCGCGAGCCGCCGAGCTCGTCGACGAAGCGGAGCAGGAGGCCGAGTTGATCCGGAGCGCCGCGCGCGAGGCCGGCCGCGACGAGGGGCTGGCGTACGCGCAGCGGCTCCTGGTGGAGATTCAGCAGGCGCGGCTGCGGACGCTCGAGGGCGAGGCGCTGCGCCGCAGCGTCTCCGAGCTGGCCCTGACCATGACCCGCCGTGTGCTCGGCGACGCCTGGGAGGCGGACCCTCGCCGCTGGGCGCGTGCAGTCCTGGAGGCCGCGGCCCCGCTCCGCCGATCGGCGGCGATCTCCTTGCGGGTGGCGCCGGCGAGCGCGCCGGCGGTCCGGGACCAGCTCGCCGGCGAGATTGCCGCGGGGACGGTCGAGGTGGTGGAGGACCCCACGGTCGAGGAGGCCGGCTGCGTCGCCGTCTCGAGCGGTGGCCGGGTGGACGGCCGGCTGACGACGATGCTGGCCTCCTTTCGGGGGCCGCTCGGGCTCGAGGGCTCCGGTTGAACGACCGAGCGCTCGTCGACGCCGTGCGCTCGGTG